>JBDTUZ010000016.1:0-109189 GCA_040007435.1 Ginsengibacter sp.
GCATTTTTCATTACAATATTTTAATAAATAAATAGTAGTTTCATTATAACCTTTTTCACTTTAATACTAATGTATATGAAAAAAATCTTCGTATTTTTTGCAGTTTCTTTTTCCTTAATACTTTGCAGTGCATCTTTGAAAAATAATGATAGCGAATGGATCTCTTTGTTTGATGGAAAATCTCTTGATGGATGGAAAGTAGGTGATCACACTGAAACATTTAAAGTTGAAGACGGAATGATCGTTGTAAATGGAGAGACCGAACATTTATTTTATGATGGTGATATAAAGAATCACAACTTCAAAAATTTCGAATTCAAAGCAGATGTAATGACCATGCCTGGCTCTAATTCAGGAATTTATTTTCACACGGCATACCAGGAAAGCGGGTGGCCGTCAAAAGGATACGAGGTGCAGGTAAATAATTCGCACACAGACTGGCGCAGGACGGGCAGCCTGTATGGTGTAGAAGATGTAAAGGAAGTTTATGTAAAAGACAACGAATGGTTTACTGAATATATAAAAGTAGAGGGCAAACATGTTACTATTAAGCTAAACGACAAAACAGTAGTTGACTATACCGAACCTGAAAATACTGACGAGTCTGCTGGCAGAAAAATTTCCAGCGGAACTTTTGCATTGCAAGGGCACGATCCAAAAAGCAAAGTATTTTTTAAAAACATAATGGTGAAGTCTTTGGGTGAATAGTTTTTTTGCAAAGTAAAAAGGGTATAAGAATGCAATAGCATTTACCGTGCAAAAATATTTTCCTTCTTTAGAACAAAATTTCCTCTTATGAAAAAATTCTATTTCATTTTCTTTTTATTGATTTCACTTTCAATTGCAAAAGCTCAAAAATTTCCTGACAGTTATACTGATGGAAAATACATTACTGTAAATGGCGCCAAACTTTATGTGGTAATAGTTGGCAGTGGTGATCCCCTGATAATAATTCCGGGTGGTCCTGGTGGCGCTCATCCGGGCTACAGGAGGTTTGATACTTTAGCAAAAGATAACCAGCTTATTTTTTATGATGCGTTTGGAAGAGGGAAAAGCGACACCGCTAAAGAGGTAAAAGAATATTCGCTGGCCCGCGATATAGAGGATGTAGAAGGTTTACGAATTGCATTGCACATTGATAAATTAAATGTGCTCGGACATTCTTATGGTGGCCTTGTTGCGCAAGGGTATGCTGTAAAGTATCCTTCCCATGTTAATCACCTCATTCTTGCCAATACATTTCACAGCTTTATTATGTGGCAGGCAAATGATGACAATAGCAATCATGAAATAAAAACCAATTACCCTGAAGTGTGGGATTCTCTTATAATTATTCGTGAAGCCGGTGCGATTTCCAGCGATGTAAAACACCAGGAATTATATGGTAAAGTTCCCTATGGTTTTTTGTATGCGTACAATCCTGAAAATTTTATTGGCCGTGGCCAAAAGCCCTACCCAAACTCCTTCAATTCAAAATTGTACTACCAGATGGTAGGCAAGGACGGCGATTTTATAGTGGGAAGTGACATCGGTAATTTTGATTTTAGAAAGGAACTGAAAAATCTAAAGATGCCCATTTTAATATATGGAGGACGCTACGATCGGGTTGCTGTCCCCTCTATGATAGTGAAATTTAAAGAATATTGCCCGCAAGCAGAGTTTATCATGTTTGAAAAATCAGGCCACAACCCGCAAATAGAGGAGCCGGCAAAATTGTTTCCCGCTATTGAAAAGTTTTTGCATCCATAATTTAGTGGATCGAATGGCCACGCTCGCAGATCATTTCTTAGCTACTTACCTTTGAGCCGGTATTTTCTATTCACCTTCGGATTATTAAAGTATTCGTCAAGCTCTTTACTATCGGTGCTGTCCTCAACAACGGGTACATCAATAAGTTGCAATTGCACCTGTTTCAATTCTTCCTTGAGCCTCGCTGTCTTCTTGATTATATCGGGATCTTTATCGCCCACGAGAATGTTGTCGGTGATTAAATATTGCAATCTCTTAATATCGCTCCTCACCAATGATGCAGAATTTTGCTCGTAACTTTTGTTGGGTGCCACAGCCTCTTTTACGGGTACCAATGCCACACCCACACTAGGTAGTATCTTTCCTGTGGTCTGACCGGCATTGTCCGGCAATGAAGAAAAAATGGTTCCCCCCAATGCAGTTGATGCAGACGTAAGATCAAATGTGGTTCGGGTATTTTTTGTATGCTTGATTTTTTGATCTAAAATTCTGAAAGTGCTCTTTAGCTGGACTATATAGGTTTCTACATTGCTCACAATAGAATTGTACTCCATTAGTCTTTGTGGAAAATTGATGGTCTGGCTCACCATAATTTTTACGATAGCCGTATCCCGGTTAAAAAATTTATCAACTCCAACAAAATATAATGTTAACAGCTTTTGCTTTTCATTTGCTTCTTCTTTAATAAAATCGTAAGAGGGGCTCCACACAAAATCGTCCCCACATTTGGTTACCGGGCTTGTAGAACGTATCGGGAAATTAGAGTAGTAAGTAATAGATTCTATGGGGAAACTTCCCTCTTCACATTGCAACTTGAAGTTAAGCGTGTCGCCTTCATCAATATTAAGAGTGCCACTTACAGTAGGTTTTACTTTGGATGGAATAATCTCTGTATTATAAAAAACGAGTATAAAAGTTGTATCTACCCTGTCCGTATCGCTATTGAGATTTTGTACGCCCAGGGTCACTTTATATTCATTATCATACTTAAGCTTACCCGAAAGAAAAAAAGATTTATCAGCCTTAAACTTCAGCACACCATCATCCTTGTTTATTTTAAGGCCAAGCGGTGAATTTCTTAAAAACCAATAGTATTGGGCGGGATCCCTATTTATTTCAAAATGATACTCAAGCGTTGAATCAACGTGCAGTGTGAAATAGGGTGTAAAATTTTTTATTCGTAAAACGGTATCTTCTTTTTTCACAGGGATACTGTCTTCAAACACCTGGGCTTTCCCGCAAAAGGATGACGAAAATAAAATTAAAAGAAACAGTAACCGTGGAAATACGAAAGGGTTAATTTTTTTTAGCATGCACGCAAAAATATAAAACTCTCACTTTTATCTTTACTGAAATATTTCATAAACATTGGAAAGTAAATAATAATGGGGTAAAATCACCTTTTGCCTTCATAATAATTGCTTTGCTGCACAGATCCAAGCCGAAGACGTAATGGAATTTTGGTAGCTTTTTCAACCCGCAGTTCCTGTTTACAAAAAAATCCAAAATTCGCTGTGTAAAAATCCTGCGGTATCACGTTGTAAAATGAAGTTGCATTTATTTTTTGAACACTTTGATCAGCGGGAGGGCTCGACAAAAAATGTACAAAGCTATTAGAAGTTTTAACGTAACTTTTTAAAATAAAATCTATTCCTTTCAAATGGTTATCAAACCTAAGTTGCGCAGAAGTTGCGCAACATATAAAGAAAAAAAACCCAGTGACACAAATTTTATTCCAAAAAAACATATCGCTATTTTTGCACCACGAATTTACAACATCTACAAAAAGAAAAAAGCTAAATGTCATTAGGACAACGTTTACAACAAAAGCTACTACAGAAGTTATCGCCACAGCAGATACAGTTGATGAAATTGTTGCAGGTTCCGACAGCTCACCTCGAAGAAAGAATTAAAGAGGAGATAGAAGAAAATCCTGCGTTGGAGCCGGGCGAGGATGGCCATGATGAAAATTATGATGAGCCAAAAGACGAATTTGACAATAATGAACCAGATGAAATTGACGGAAGCGAATCAGATTATGAAAGCATTGATATAAGCGAGTATGTGAAAGACGGAGATGATGAAGTAGGCGATTATAGGTTACGTGACGATAATTATGGAGATCCTGAAGAGACCAAAACCGTGCCGCACAAGGTAGAAACTTCATTTTACGATACCCTGAAATCGCAGCTTTTGATGCTTAATCTTGATGACCGTCAGAAGAAAATAGCGGAACAAATAATAGGTAGTATTGATGATGATGGGTATCTGCGCCGGGAAATATCGGCGATCGCAGATGATCTTGCATTCAGGCAAAATATTGATTGCACGGAAGCGGAGATTGCGGAGCTAGTGAAAATGATACAGCAGTTTGATCCCCCCGGCGTTGCCGCGAGAGACTTGCAGGAATGCCTGCTATTGCAGCTTAAAAGAAAAGAGGCTGAAGGGAAAAAGGTGAAAATTGCGATTGATGTAATTGCAAATTACTTTGAAGAGTTCACTAAAAAACACTACGAAAAAATACAGCGTGGCCTAAGCCTTGATGATGATGGCATTAAAGATGTGATTAACCAGATTATAAAACTAAATCCTAAGCCCGGAGGCCAGGTAGGAGAAACTAATAAGCTTCAGAGCTATGTGATCCCTGATTTTTTCGTGGTAAATACACTTGGCAAGCTTGAAGTGACACTTAACTCTAAAAATGCTCCTGATCTGCGAATAAGCGAAGGCTACAGGGATATGCTCAAGGATTATGATCGCGGGACGAAAAAAGATAAAAGGCAAAAAGAAGCGGTGCTTTTTATTAAACAAAAAATTGATTCTGCCAAATGGTTTATTGATGCGATAAAACAACGTCAACATACTTTGCTCAGCACCATGCAAACGATCATGGAATACCAGAAAGAATTCTTTTTGACTGGTGATGATACCGACTTGCGTCCCATGATTTTAAAAGATATTGCCGAAAGAACAGGTCTTGATATTTCAACGGTTAGCCGGGTAGCTAATAGTAAATTTGTGCAGACAGAATTTGGAACATATCGCCTAAAGTTTTTCTTTAGCGAAAGCCTCGTTACTGATTCAGGGGAAGAAGTAAGTACCCGTGAGGTAAAAAAAATACTCAGTAATCTAATTGATGATGAAAGTAAGCAACACCCCCTAAGCGATGAAAAACTGACGGAGCTTTTGCAGGAAAAGGGTTATAATATTGCACGTCGTACGGTGGCAAAATACCGGGAGCAACTAAATATTCCTGTAGCCCGCCTTAGAAAAGAATTATAATGGAAATAGATTTTCTTAACCGCCCTCACGAACCTGCCCCTTCTCTGCAAAGAGATAAGTGTGGCCTGGGTTTGCAAATACCCGCTCAAATTTTTTCCTATTTATTTCACCCACTTTTTATACCGGTAATTGTTACATGGTATTTAGCATTTATACAAGCAGGTTATTTTACCGGCATCCCTAAGAATGAAAAACTTTTTATCTTATTAAGAGTTGCTTACAATACTATTTTTTTCCCTGCTTTTACTATAATGCTCTTGAAAGCCCTTGGGTTTATTAATAGTATTTTTTTAAGAACGCAAAGGGAACGTATCATTCCTTACATAGCTACCAACATATTTTATTTCTGGATGTACCTTGTGTTCAGGAATCAGCCGGATGTGCCACTGATCCTCACCGCTTTTATTTTCGGGATATTTCTTTCATCGTCCTTTGCACTGCTGGCAAATAATTATTTTAAAATAAGTATGCATGCATTGGGAGTAGGCTCCTTCCTGGGTGTATTGCTGGTAATCATTTCCAGTGGTTCTTCATTCGCAATTTTTTTACCCACTATGCTTATTATTTTATTAACAGGTTTTGTATGCACATCAAGACTCATCGTGAGCAATCACACCCCTTTTGATATTTATTCAGGAATATTGATAGGAATGATTAGCCAGTTTATAGCGCATGCTTTTGTCGGATAACAATTTCTTTCCACTACTTTATTTTATTGGCATTATCATAAACGAGTATTTATAATCCTTATAGTTCATTCTATATTTTTCCAGCGGCCATGTGCCCCATGAATTAATACCCCCAAGCCCGGTTTGATTAAGGTCAATATTCAGCACCGTCATATTTCTTTCCGTTAGCTCGCCGGAATGCGCATTATGTTTTTCCAAACCTTCATCGAGGTCTTCATCTAAAAAATGACGGGCAGAAATGTTTAGGACAGTATCTCCGCTTATAAGTAATCCTTTTCCATTTGCATTAGTAAGTTTCACCCAGCGCACGTCTGTCTTGTTGGCTGTTTCCTGTGGCCGTACATAAGCATGAAACTGATCGTGAACACTCATGCTATACAATCCTATCAACGCGGCATCTTTACAATCTGTATAATTTTCTGAGGGGCCTCTGCCATACCATTCCATTTGTCCAAAAGATTTTGGCATCATCATCTGCATTCCAAATTTAAACATCATAGGTACTTTTTTGGAAGTATCTGCGTGCATAGATTCGGTCACCTTTATAATTCCATCACCATTCATCTCGTAATTGATATCTAACATGGCGTACACATCAGGCAAAGAATAGTGCATATTCAATTTTATCTTTTTCTTATCGGAATCGTCAAGGTCAAAACCGAGCACCGCACAGTTGTGGCTTGCACGTTTCCAATCCAGCAATTTTTTCTGCAGGCCCGCACCATAGTCATTATCTGTAGGAGGTCGCCAGAAATTCGGCTTTAAAAAATAGCCGTCTTCAAGAAAGTTGGTACCATCGATGGCATATTTATGTAACAAACCATCTTCCCTTTTGAATGAAAATGCTACGCTGCTATTGCTAACATTAATGAAACTATCAGTAAGCGACACCTGTAAATCTGTTAATGGAGGCATAGCAAGCTCATTTGAATAATGGCTGTACAGCGTTAATTGATCTTTTGCAATTTCCCAATTTGCGGGCACCATGCCTTCACCATTTTTGGTCTTATAGTAAACATTGAGAAAAATTTCTTTATAACCAACCTTAGGAAGAGGATAATGCAAATCAACAATGCCAGAGTCTTGTGCAGCTATATTGAGCGATTCATATTTGCCTTTTTGAATGATCGCTCCATCGGCAATAAGTTCCCAGTCGAGATAAACGTCGCTTAAGTCTTTAAAGAAATTTTCATTATATACTTTTATCTTTCCTGTCATTAAATCGGAAGGAGAAGTATGTATATTTTGGTACTGCTTTTTTACTTCCAGCATTGAAGGATTCAATGTGCGATCTGGCCTAATCAGACCGTTGCAATTGAAGTTATCGTCACTTGGCATGTTAATACCATAGTCACCACCATAAGCCCAAATGGTATCAGTGCGATCAGTTACTTTTTGAAAACCCTGGTCAACAAAATCCCAGATATAACCGCCTTGCATGTGAGGATAGTATTTACGAATTGTATCCCAGTAGTCAATAAAATTACCTTCAGTATTTCCCATCGCATGGGCGTATTCAACAAGAATGAATGGCTTGTGATTACTTTTATTATCAAATTTTACATGATGCACCATATCATCTGGCGAAGGATACATAGGGCAATAAATATCAGAAAAATTGGTAGCGCTTGCCGGTTCGTATTCCACAGGACGAGATGGATCGCGATGCTTTATCCACTCGTAACATTTTTCGAAATTTATTCCCATGCCAGCCTCATTGCCCATCGACCATATTATCACACTTGCGTGGTTTTTATCCCTTTCGACAGCACGGGTGTTTCGTTGAAAATGCTGAAGGAACCAATCCGGCTTTTTAGACAAAGAGTTAGTGCCAAAGCCCATTCCGTGCGATTCAAGGTTGGCTTCATCAACGACGTACAACCCATACTTATCACATAACTCGTACCAATACGGATCATTTGGATAATGCGAAGTACGAACCGCATTTATGTTATTTTCCTTCATAAGACGAACGTCTTGCTCCATGCGTTCGCGGCTTACTACCTGGCCTGTAATGGGATCCATCTCATGGCGATTAACTCCTTTTATTAAAATGGCTTTACCATTCACATATAACACTCCCTCTATTATTTCAACCTTTCTAAATCCTGTTTTTTGCGGAATCACTTCAATTATTTTACCGCGGCTATCAGTTAACGTTATAAACACGCTATATAGGTAAGGAGCTTCCGCTGTCCATTTTTTCGGATCATTTAAAATGAATTCAACATTCTTAAATTTTGTTGAATCGCCGAGCGCTATGGACTTTTTTTCAATCGACACACCAGATGAATCAAACAATTCAAACGTGGTTTTATAGTTCTTTAAAGCACGATCATTGTTATTTAAAAAATCAAGGCTGATATTTAGCTGTCCATTTTTATAATTGTCTTTTAAATCGGGAATTATTTGCACGTCGCGAATATGAACCCTGTTGCGTGCATATATATTTACATCGCGGCACACACCGGCAAGCCGCCACATATCCTGGTCTTCTATATAACTGCCATCACTCCAGCGATATGCCTGGAAGGCAATAAGGTTTTTTTGACCGGACTTTAAGTACTTTGTGATATTGAATTCCGCGGCGAGTTTACTGTCTTCACTATAGCCAACCCATTGCCCATTTACCCACAAATAAAAGCAGGAACGCACTGCACCAAAATTTATGTAGATGTCTCTGCCATTCCAGCTTTTATCAATCATTATTTCCTTGCGGTAAGACCCTACCGGGTTGTATTGTTCCGGAACTTTTGGAGGATCTGGTTTTATAAGGTAATCAAAGTCATAACGGATGTTGGTATATATCGGGATACCGTAGCCGTTCATTTCCCACATGGCTGGAACCGGGAAATCGACCCAATGACTGTCATCAAAATTAGTTTGCCAAAAGTCTAATGGACGGTTGGCTGGTTTATCCACCCATTTGAATTTCCAGTTACCGTTTAAAGATTGAAAATATTTCGATCGCCCCGGATCATTTTGCAACGCGAGTTGATTATTCTCATAGGCAAAATAAGTTGCGTGCATGGGTTCGCGGTTGATCTCATTTTTAAATTCATCCTCCCAAAATGCCGGCGGTTCCTGGGATTGGGCTGAAAGTTTTGAGATGTTCAATAACAGGAGAATAGCGATACAAAAATTTTTCACTGGAGTTCTATTTATCGTTTTTTATAAAATAAAGAAAGTTGAGTTATCTCATTGATTATCCTACCAAGGCACAAAGCGCACAAAGAAAAAAAAACTTATGCTTTGTTTTTTGCAGCATCCAAAAAGTTCATTTCCGGGTTTGTCTTCGTGTATTAATCTTAAAACATCTAAGCAGGTTATCATTAACCGCTGCAAATATCAGTCGCTCATTATTTTTAATTGTGACCTCCTTCAGACCTTTTAAATCTCCATCTACAATGAAACCGGATTCAATCGGTAGCACACTTGTAAAACCTCCCTTTCCATCATTTTTTAAAAATTGCCCGTAAGAAGCATCATATTGCCCGGAGCCTATTTCAACCTGGTATTCATTGCCCCCAAGTAACAGGTCAGTTTTACCATCATCGTCCATATCTGCTGCTATAATTGCGTTAACAGGAGCACACTGCGCCGCAAGCGGTAACTGATGGGAAATAAAATGCCCGTTCCCGGTGTTTTCGAGCCATACGCTTTCCATCGTTTCACATTTTAGTTTCAACATATCTTTTTCACCAATTACATTTAGCAGTTTTTGCATATTAATTTTTGCAAAATCTTCATTCAAAAGAAATGTCTTTTTAATTACGAGTACCTGGCCGGCAAGTTCGGTTCTGTCTATGCCGGGAAACAAATCATACGAACCTTCATTGTCTTTTATATAATAGGCAGCAATTAAATCCATCGTTCCATTACCATCTATGTCTTTTGCATACAACCAATATGGGCGTTGCGGTGTTGCGTGAAACTTATTGTTAACGCCCATGTTACCGGCGATAAAATCTATATCTCCGTCATTATCTATATCGACTGCCTGCAACGAGCGCCATAATCCATTCATATTTCTTAAACCTGTATTTTCAGTTACCTCAGCCAGTTTACCATTTGTATTTTTGAAAAAACGAACCGGCATCCATTCGCCACAAAGTATAAGATCTATCTTTTTATCATTATCGAAATCAGTCCATATTACCCCTGTTATCATTCCGGGTTTCTCCAACGCAGGGCATACATTTTTTGTGACATCAGTAAATTTGCCATTATTGTTTTGTAAAATATAACCACGGGGAGAAAGCGGGTATTGAGTTGCCAAAATTCGGCCGCCTATAAAAATATCCATGTCGCCGTCGCCATCATAATCGGCTACTGCAACAGACTGGGATATCGTTGTAACATTCGCCGGAAAAGCCGTAGCGTCTATTGTAAAATTTCCTCTCCCATCATTTTTATATAAACGGGGAATATTCATTGTTGCGCTTTCACCAAACTCTGTGCTGCCTTCTGTAATAAGAAGGTCAAGGTCTTTGTCACCATCGGCATCAAAAAATACAGCACCGGCATCTTCGCCTGTTTTATCTTTTGGTACAAGGTCATGAGAAGAAAATGTGCCATCATTATTTTGAATAAATAAGGATCCCGATTGGTAAGAACCGCCGCCTATAAAAACATCTGTGAGTCCATCGCCGTTCACGTCGCCTGTTACCAGCGGAGGTCCAAGTTGAGAATATTTTTGCGGTAACATTCGTTGAACACCGTAATCAAAAAATGAAACCTCCCGGTGCTTAAATTCAGGATTTAAATCTTTAGTAAAATCAGAAAATAAATGTGAAGAGGCTTTCTCCTGATAGAGCACGGTGTCTTTAGCGTCCGCGTAGCCTACGATAATATTTTGATTTGCTTTAATAGCTTTAATTAATTGCATCCGATCATCAGGCCACACAATTTTTAACGAATCAATTTGTGATGCACTGCCTAAGCCAAAATGCAGCCTTCCATCCATACAGGATAAATAACCTCGTACAGGAAATTGTTCAAGAAACTGAACCTTTCCATTTGCATAAAGTGTGGCTTTAGCGCCGATACCTGATTGATTTTGGTTGTTACCCTTCAACTGAATAGTAAGAAAATTATGTATACTGTCTTTTGAACTTTGTCTTAATTCATTTTTCCAGACAAATGCTTGCTGGTTCATATTATTCATTACCATGTCAAGGTCTCCGTCATTATCCAAATCGACGTAAACAGCACCATGAGAAACTGAGGGAACAGCCATCCCTGTTTGTTGCGTCGTGTTGCTGAAAGTAAGATCGCCATTATTATGATAAAAATAATTGTTGAGTTTTACACTGCCATAAGAATCGAGGTCTTTGCGCAAAGAAGTAATATTGGTCCCGGTAACATTTTGGTTTGCTTCCATGGCGTTGCTCCCTTCAGTGTTTCTAAAAAAGAGAAAATCATTATTGGTAAGATCTTTTGAAATCCCATTTGTTATCTGAACATCTTTCCATCCGTCGTTATCGAAATCTGCCATTAATATGCTCCAGCTCCAGTCTGTTTCTGATATGCCAGACAATTGCCCGATCTCACTAAAAAAAGGTTCTGAGGTACTGTCAATTTCCCGGTTACCATTATTAAGCTGAAGCATATTGCGGGTAAACTCGGGTTGATAACCGCCGAGGGTTATCGCCATTTCATACCTTTCAGGATTTGTACCGGCAAACATTGTCTTTTTTCGATAGTTGGTTTCGGGTTGCATGTCGAGCACCGCAACATCAGGTAAGCCATCATTATTCATATCAGCGGCGTCAACACCCATACTATTAAAACTCTGGTGATGCATCGCCTGTGGAATACAATTTCTAAAGGTGTTATTTTTATTGTTTAGCCATAACAAATCATTACTCAAAAAATCGTTGGCAACATATACATCGGGCCAGCCATCATTATTAATATCACTTACTGTTAAACCAAGCCCATAGCCCATTTCCTTTATCCCTGCCTCTTCGGATACATCTTTAAAGACCGGATGATTTTTCCCTGGCGGGATACCTTCGTTCCTGAATAATTTGTCGGCAGCTATTGCGGAGCCCTTTGCATCCTGAACTACTATATTGTTTGGCTGATTTTGAAACACGTTATGATTCATAAGATACATATCGAGATCGCCATCTTTGTCGTAGTCAAAAAAAGCTGCCTGTGTCGAAAACCCCGCATCATCTAAACCATAATCTTTTGCCTGCTCTGAAAATTTCAGGTTGCCTTCATTAATAAAAAGCATGTTTTTTCTTTGCCCAATATCTTTGGAATGTGATACCGAAACATATATATCCATCAACCCATCATTGTTGATATCAACAATACTTACGCCGGTGCACCATTTAGCAGTATGGAGCCCTGCCTTCTCCGTTACATCTTCAAATTTAAAATTGCCTTTATTTATGTAGAGTTTACAACTTACCTGTTCGCCGGCAAAAAAAATATCCTGCAGTCCATCATTATTAAAATCTGCTACGCCAACCCCGGAGCCAATGTATATATATTGATTGGTTAAAAAATTTACCGAATCACTTTCTGTAAGCTTGTTATTAAAATCAATGCCGGTTTCGTCATTGGTTAGCAGAGTGAAATGGAAATCTTTATCTATACCTGGGTTGTTGGTTTTGCAACTATTGAAAACAAAGATTAGCAGCGTTAAAGAAATGGCGAAGGTTAGTTTTATATTATTAGATGCTATGCGCATTTTATTTAGCATCGTTATTAACTGTAGTAAAAATTTACCGAAATGTATCCAGGCCATAGTTTGAAATAATAAACACCTCTAAGCTCAATGATCACTTAAATTTTTTTAATACCCATTCACCTACTTTCGATCCTTCTTCCTGTCCTTGTACAATAGCATCCATATAGTGTATGCCACCATAAAATCTCGATATCGCCGCTTCATTTGCGGCCTGGTGAAAAGATTTAAATGTCCTTGGAGGTAACCCATAACTTATTTCAACACTATCCCTAAATGGAAAGTTATCGCCAAAATAATCTGTAAGCAATATCGCCGAAGTAGTAGAGACTACCGAATGCCCGCTTGTGTATTCAGGAAAGGGTGGCGTTTGTAATAATGGCACCCATTGCGGATCAATTAATTTACGTATTGCTGTCTCCGGGCGAATACGGTTGCTCCTGTATTTTTCTGTCCAACAACTTATATTGGCATCCATCAAGCCTATGGAAACAATCGTATAAATTTGCATGGTTTCATTAAAGCTTTTTTTAGCGTTTAAACAGGCGATACCCGTGATGCCTAACCAATGGGCACCTGGCGATATCTTCTTAAAACCAAACATTAAATGCCCTTCATCCTGCATAGCGAAGGGGTTACAATCCCAAAACGAAGCGATCTGCTTGTGGTCTTGCTCTAAATCGTTTCCTTCTTTATATACCGCATACGTAAGATCGTAATAGGGCGATCCACTTTTTGGATCGTAGTTTACTGGCGGCTCCGGTTTAAACTGGGTCGCCGAGTCAAGCGTAAACGGTCGCACTGTATTAAAATAGGGCTCTACGGGAGCTAAAAAACCCGGCGGTGTGGGATACCATGAGCCTTCTGTTTTGAGAGGAGTATATCTTTGAAGATTACTTATCTTGCTATATCTGTCTGTTGCTGCATAAGCAAGAATTTGCCTGCTTATGGCAAGCGCATACTTCTTTGAATTATTAAGCACCTCATCATCAACACCGGCCTTTCTGCAAGAGTCGATAAATTTTCCTTCGAATTCATCAAGCAATTTCCCTGAAGGCTGCATTTTTTTTGCCGTCTCCACCATAGCAAGCAATGCAGCCAAATGGTAATTGGCAGATTGTACAGAATCCGGCTTCTTAATTTGAGGATACTCATTTAATACGCCATGCATACTCTTTACCTTACTATCATTTTGGGAAACAATTTCATAACCAGCTAAGCAGGCATAAGAGAAAAAACGTGCGCCCAGTGGTGGATTCGTGATGTCATGCACCATAATCTCGGTCATTCTTGTAACAACATCGCTTATGTCATTATTACTGAGTGAGAATTCTTGGTTTTTCTGTTTGCAGGAAAATAAAAAAATTAATAGAAATGAACGGGTGAGTATGATGCGGCTGCATCTCTGGCTATTTAATTTAAAATAATTATAAGATTGATGTTTAATCATGTCAATAAAATCATGCAGTCAAAAGATTAAAAAATATGGTCCATTGGTTTGATGAAGGAATCATTTCATTTTATAAGCCTTAATATCTTTTTGATTTATGCCAAATAGCAAATTATTGTTTATATCTAACACGCTGCGTACATCACCCCAAATATGAAAACCAGATTGCTGCTGGTTAATATAAGTAAAATCACCTTTACCATCACCTTTTAAAAGCATACCGTAATTCGCATCGCTTTTTCCAAAGCGTAAACGGGCCTGGTTAATATTTCCGCATAGAAGTAAATCCTGCTTTCCATCTTTATCATAATCCAGCGAAGTGATGGTAAACACCGGTGAAAACTGTGCCTGCAAAGGCAATGGCTTTTCAATAAACTTACCATTAGCTCCACTTTCAAAATATGCTGTGCCGAGATAATTTGCCTGCAGGTGCTTTGCATCTTTCATCTCCTCATCAGAAAAAATGTCTTTTATACCGGCATCTGCATAGCTTTTATAATCTGTAAATCGTGTACGCATATTGCTCATCTGGTCCAGAAGTTCATCCCGGCTTACGCAAGGGTAACTTTTGTGCTGTATGTAAAAGCAAAGCATGGGATCTATTGAGCCATTATTATCAAAGTCTTTATAGTACATTTCGGCAGGCTCCGAATCCCTCACTTTACATTGTGTATTAAAACCCATATTTCCTACTACCAAATCCATTTTTCCGTCACCGTTCATATCTGAAACAAGCAATTTATTCCACCAACCGCTGTATTCTTTGCTGAAGTAATCTTTTGTTTTATTTTCCAATTTTCCATTAACATTTATGAATACAGTTACAGGCATCCATTCGCCCACTACAATAAGGTCTGGCTTTTTATCATTGTTTAGATCAACCCATGCGGCATCTGTTATCATTCCTGCCTTTCGAAGTTCCGGTGCAATTGATGCTATTTTATCCGAAAAATTTCCCTTCCCATCGTTGATCAATAAATAACTCTCAGGAGTTTCAGGATAGTCGCCGGGGATATTTCTACCACCAACAAAGAGATCAACAAAACCATCGCCATTTACATCCGCGGCCCGGACGCAACTTTTGCTAACATGCATTTCAGGTAGAGCGTTGGTGGTTTTCAAAAAATTTCCTTTACCATCATTCATATATAACCTGTCCTGTAGCAGGACATCTGTAGCTGCATAATTATCATAGCCGCCACTTACTACGTATAGATCTTTGAAACCATCATTGTTTGCATCTACAAAAAGGGCATCAGCATCTTCACTTAATTTATCAGCGTCAAATGCAGGTTGTATTTTTTGACTAAACCTGCCATCTTTTTGTTGAATATACAAGGCGCCAGACTGGCCGATTCCTCCACCTGTATATACATCTTCAAGGCCATCTCCATTTACGTCTCCTTTAACCAGGCAAGGCCCAGAAAAAGAAAGAGGGTTAACCAGAAGCGGTTGTCTTTTAAAGTCGTTGGTATTAGTTACGGCATTACGATAATCTATTGGAGATTTTACTTCTTCAAATATTGGCTTTACCGGATGTGGAATTTGATATTTTTCTCTTGCGTCCTTTTCATTGAGAGTAATAAGTTGGTCGGCTTTCACATTCCTAAGAACCTGCTCCTTACCACTCAGCCAAACTACCTCTAATGAATCAACTGAAGTCTCTTTGCCAAGTCCAAAATGCAGGGTTGATGACACCGTAGATTCGAAACCACAGGCAGGCATTTGCTCCAGGTATTGCTTTTGATTTTTATTATAAACAAACACTTTAGCTCCATAGCCATCTGTATTTTTATCAGCTCCTTTCAATTTGATTTTTAAGTAGTGGTTTTGTGTTTGTTTGTCTGCATCGTTTCTAAAAATAAAAGCAGGAAGGTTTACATTATTTACGATAAGATCAAGATCGCCATCATTGTCCAGGTCTGCATAAGCGGCGCCATTGCTATTTGATGCGGTATCTATTCCCCATAACTTACTAACGTCAGTAAAGCCAAGATCTCCATTATTTTTAAAGATATAATTCATCACATTTGACGCAGGCATTTGCTGCATCATCTCCAAAAGATCCTCTCGTTTTAATCTTCCTTTGGTCTTTATATAATCATTCATATACTTTAGAAAATCCATGTTAGTATAATCTTTGGTATAGCCATTGGTTACATAGAGGTCTTTCCATCCGTCATTATCATAATCCGCAAATAAAGGCGCCCAGCTCCAGTCGGTATTAGAAATACCTGACAATTGGCCAATTTCACTGAAGGTTCCATCACCGTTATTTATTTGCAGCATATTACGCATGTATTGATAATAAAAGCCTGAGCGAAGCGTAATATCAAACTTCTCATAATTATCTGCTGCAAATAGTAACTTCTGGCGGTGATTATCCTCAGGCAACATGTCTAATGTATAAATATCAGGCAGCCCGTCATTATTTATATCTGTAACATTATTTCCCATTGATGACTTGGAGGTGTGTCCAAGCATAGATTGTATTTTATCAGTGAATGTCCCATCCCCGTTATTGATATACAGGTAGTCAGGAACGTTGTAATCATTGGTTATGTAGATATCCTGCCAGCCATCGCCGTTTATATCTGCAATGCCTGCACCAAGACCATAAGTTAACTCTGAAGTGCTAAGCCCGGCCTTTTCAGTTATGTCTTCAAAATGGTTATTATTGTTCCTTAATAGCCTCACGCCAATTGTTTTGCTGCTTTTCTTTAGCAAGTTAGCAGTGCTTGCCTCATCCAAAACAGGAAGATTATTGGGGTTATGATTTAATAAAAATAAATCTAAATCTCCATCGCGATCATAATCAAAAAAGTAGGCTTGTGTGTTATAAGAAGAATCCGCTATGCCATATTGTTGAGCCTGCTCATTAAAATGGGGAACTCCTTTGTCATCATTTCCTGCGTTAATGAATAATTGGCTAATCCTGTTTTCACCACGTACTTTGCCGGAATAACTCACAAATATATCCGGCTTACCATCTCCATTGATGTCGGCAATTGTTACCCCTGTTCTCCATGGCGCTTTCCTGTTTTCAACTCCGGCAATACTTGTAATATCTTCGAATTGCATGTTTCCTTTATTCAAATACAATTTATTGTCGGACATATTTCCGGTAAAATAAATATCATCCAGCCCATCCTCATTGAGGTCTCCAACGGCTACCCCGCCACCGTTATAGAAGTATTCATACATCATCACATTGGTATTAGGTCCTTCCGTGAGTGTATTGCTAAAGGTTACATGCGTGCTATCCGGAGACAATAGCGTGAATAAATGCGGACCTGTTGGGATGTGTGAGGAGCTTTCCTTTTCGGTGTTACTTGTACAACCGGTAAAGCCTATAAAAAAAGATATGGAGCAATATAAAAGGGACCTTATCAAGTGGTCAAAATTAAGGATTTATTAAAAATATTTATGCCAGCTTACACTGGCATAAATATTATAATCTATAAAAAATTGTAAGGCAATTAAGACTTTATTTAGTCATCCTAATCATACCCTGGGTTTTGAATTAGTTTTTCATTTTTATTTATTTCATCTCTTGAAATCGGCCTGAAATACATTTTGTCATCCCATGTCCGGTCTTCAAGCGTCGTATTAACGCTATTTGTATAGGTATAGTTGTAAATTGTTTTGTCAAAATGATACGTTCCTGACAACTCCTGGCCGGCTTTAAATTTTCCAAGCGGGAATATGTAAGTAGGATCACGCCCAAGTGTAGTTGGTGCAATCATCCATCGCCGCGCATCACTATAGCGTTGCTCTTCAAAGGCCATCTCAATTCTACGTTCGTTCCGGTAGCGTGCTTTTAGCGCCGAACCTGATTCTGTAATAGCAGGCATACCCGACCGGAATCGTATTTTATTTAACCAGATTTTTGCTTCAGTTTCGTCACCTAGCTCCATGCAAGCTTCCGCGTAATTTAATATGGCTTCGGTGTAGCGCAAGAAGGGCCATGGAACGTATTGATGCGTATTATTGTCAACAACACCAGGATCGGGGTCGGTAAATTTCCTCATATAGTAATTGGTAACCGTGCCGTTCCAGTCTTCAATCGTGCTGTTCCTGGTATCAAGTCCCTGGAAAAGCGTCAAGGCACCACCTACCTTTAAGTCATAGGCGCCTGTTTGAATCTGGTTTGCCGGGTCAACATTACCTGATATCTTATCGCGAGGCTTCCAGCCTGCTCCATCATATAAAATAGATGCATAAAATCGTGGGTCACGATTTTCATAAGGAGCGGCTTTCTCAGTGGGATTATTCCAGTCAAAACGACTTCCGTCCATCATTTCATAATCATCCACCATTAACCCTACGGGAGCATTACCTGCCCAGTTGTGATATCCATTTGGGCCATTAAACAAGCCAACAGAAGCTCCGCCCCATTCGTCTTTATCCGGTACTATATAGCGTCCAAAAATTATTTCAGCAGATGCAGAAGCATCTACCCCTGCCGCTTTGCTTCCTCCTCCCATCGAAATAGAAAGATAATTATTAAATGCTTCAGTGGCAGTCGCAGGTGCCACCAAATCAAGCTTGTAGCCACTACCTTCATCCAATACTAATTTTGCTGCTGCTTTTGCTGCCTGCCACCTTGCTGTCCTGTCGCCGGTAACATATCCGATGTATTCAGGATGTGCGTATGCGGATATTACACTTGAATTTGCCTTTGCAGTCGGAATGTCGTAGAGGTCGCTTGCCGCATATAGCAATATCCTGGATTTGAGTGCCTTCGCGGCAAGATCAGTACCTCTTCCCAATCCAAGGGATTTGCCGGTTAAATCCTGTATGGCCGCATCGCAATCAGCAATGATAAAATTTATACACTCTTCAAAGGTTGCCCTTTCTGCAGTATAGTCCTCGTTTAAGCCATAAATTGTACTTATAAGAGGAACGGCTCCATAATATCTTACTAATTGTTGGTAATAATATGCACGCAGAAAGTGAGCCTCCCCTTTTAATCTTTCTTTTAAAACATCATCGTCAAATGTTGCAGTTTCAAGATTTTGCAATGCAAGGTTACAGCTTCTTATTCTGCTATACATTGAACCCCATTCATAGGTGCCATTAACCCACCCTAAATTGCTAGGACTCAAACTCCCGTTATTAATGGCATCAATACCTCTTCCCGGATGAACAAAAATTGTTTCATCAGAAAGAGAAGAGAGCATTTGTTCATCGAAGCCTCCCGCCCCTAAACCGTTATAAATTTCGGTTACAAAAGCAGTTGACAACGGACCATCCGCCCAAACAGCATCTGATGATATTGAATCTTTTGGAACAGTGCTGAGAAAATCCTTATTACAGGAATTGAACAACATTATAGCGAAAATAAATCCCGGTATAAATATTAATTTTCTTTTCATAATCTATTTTTTAAAAGGTTACAGATGCACCCGCGTTAATAATTCTTGCCTGGGGATAATACTGTCCGCTTCCGCTCGTGGATTCCGGATCATATATTTTCATTTTATCCCATGTTACAAGGTTTACACCGCCAACAAATATTCTAAGATTGCTAATTCCTGCTTTCTTAAGAGAAGGCAGCGTAACATTATAACCAATCTCCACATTTTTTAACCTAAGGTAATTGCTGCTTCTAAGCCAATATGTATTATTACGTGCTCCTCCTCCTGAATAGTATGTATTACCTCTGTTTGCAAGGCGGGGATCCACACTGCTAGGGTTATCAATGGACCAGCGGTGGTCATAGCTATATTGAAGGTAGTTTCCTATATCCCCCGATTCTGTTCCAATAAATAACAATCCCCCTGTAGCACCCTGGAATAAGATGGAACAGTCAAAACCTTTGTATTGGAGAGATATATTTACACCACCTGTAAATGTAGGGTCACGGGTCTGATCCAATCTTACCTGGTCATCGCCGGTGATCTTTCCATCTCCGTTGATATCCTTGAATTTCATATCTCCCGGACGAAGCGTGGCACCGCCAACACCGCTGTAATCAATCGTGTTTGCATCAATTGCTTTCTGATCAACAAAAACACCATCATACTGGTAAGCAAGAAAAGAAAAGCCGTTAGTTCCATAAGGATGGCCTGTCGCTCTCTGATAATCCGGAACACCAGCAGGTTCATCCCAAAACGTAACCTTATTTTTGGCATATCCACCATTTACACTTATACTATAAGTAAAGCCACCTGCCTGATCATTATATCCAACTTTAAATTCAAAGCCTTTATTTTCTACTTTTCCAAGGTTTACCGGAGGCAGAAGACTGGCGATACCGGAGCTTTGCGGTATTGAGCCTTGCTGCCTTATTAAGGCTTTATCTCTCTTATTTACAAAATAATCAAATTCAATATTTAATCTATTCCTTAACAGGCCTGCATCAAAGCCAACATTTATACTGTTTCCTACTTCCCAGGTAAAATTAGGATTAGGAACTTTCGTTTCATACAACGCTCTTGCTACCGCATCATCAATGATATAACTGCTAAATCCATAAGTTCCCAGGAATTGATACTCTGCTAAACTGCCATTAAAGTATGGTTCTGCACCCATTTGCCCCCAGGAAGCACGAATTTTAAAGTTGTCTATAAAATGAATGCTATTCTTAAAGAAATTTTCTTCCGAAACGCGCCATCCTGCCGTTACACCCGGGAAGAAACCAAAACGATGGTCTGGAGGGAAAATATAGGAGCCATCATAGCGCCATAAGAATTCAGCTATGTATTTTTGTTGATAATTATATCCAACCTTTCCAAAATAACTTAAGCGGGCACGATCGAAAGCGCCGCCGCCATTATTTTTTTCTTGGTCTCCGCCTGCAAAGATTTGATCAATTGCTGTAGAAATATAATACCTGCGATAGGCATTAAAATATTCGTCACTCAAGGTTTCCTTTTGTACACCAGCCAGGAAATTAATAGTATGATCACCAAATGTATGATCATAGTTAAGTAACCCCGATAAATTAATACTCAAGTTATTCTCTCCATTTTGACTGAGCCTCGGATCGGTAAAAGTAGAGCGCAATTCCTTGGTAAGCGCCGGTGTTTTACCGTCAGCTTCGTAGGACACTTTATCCCACGAATACAAATACCAGGGAGTCGCCCATCTTTTACCGTTATATTGATATTTATCCACTGCTGCTGTTGCGGTTAATTTTAACCCATCTATACCAGGTACGAGAACTTCGATCTTTCCATTTGTTTGAAAATAATCCCTCTTATCTTTATCATAGCCGGTTGCATTAGTTGCAATCACAATTGGGTTTTGTCCATTTTCAATATCACGGCCGGGCAATCCGTTGGGCCATATTTCAGGCTCGTTTGGTTTTCCCCTCATCAACATTCTAAAAATAGAACCTGCACTTTCAGTTGGGAAAAAGCGATATTCTTCCCGGGCTGTTATCCCTACAGATACATTAATGTATTTATTAACCTTTGCATCCATGTTTAAGCGAATATCATATTGCTTATAACCTGTTGCGGAATTCTTATAGTAGGCGTCCTGGTTTTCGTAACCAAGAGAAGCCATATACCTGATATTTTCTGATCCCCCACTTACTTGAAGACTATGACGTTGTTGTGGCGCCCATTTTTTTAAAGCATCTCCAAACCAATCTGTGTTTGGATGGCCCCATGGGTCAGAACCATCTTTATATTTCACGATGTCATCTGGGAAGAAGCCGACAGGAGAGCTAACTGTCTGACCATTATCCGTTCTTACATAAGTTCCAGTTGTATTTAAAGCAGCCCAGGCAGCTTTCCATTGATCAACCGGAACCTGCTCAAATACGTTAGCCTCGTTTCGAATAGCCCCATATTCCACAGCATCAGCCAATTTAGGAATAACTGTCGGCTGCCCCCAGCCAAAGTTGACATTATACGACAATTGAGGCTTCCCTGTTTTTCCTCGTTTTGTTGTTATCAAAATAACTCCATTTGCTGCCCTTGAACCGTAAATAGCCGCGGCTGCGTCTTTTAAAACAGACACGCTTTCAATATCAGCCGGGTTTAATCGCTGAAGCCCGCCTTCACGATTTGGTACGCCGTCAATTACGATTAGAGCATCTGAGTTTCCAATGGAATTTGTGCCCCGGACGCGTATGGCAGATCCATCATAACCCGGCTCTCCACTGCTATTGATAGCCGTAATCCCTGGTAGCCGGCCAACAAGGGAATTCGATAAATTTACATTGGAAGATTTGGCCAATTCGGCACCCTTAACCTGGGCGACTGCACCCGTAACTGTGACTTTTTTCTGAGTTCCATAACCCACCACTATCACTTCGCTCAGGCTGCTGGCAGCAGTAACCAGGTCAATAGAAAAATTAGTTGCTTTTCCTACCACTACTTCCTGGCTTTGGTACCCAATGTTGGAAATTACCAGGGTAGTTTTTGGGCTCGGAACGTCAATGGAAAAAGTTCCATTTTCATCCGTAGTTGCGCCGGTTTTGGAACCTTTTATTACAACACTGGCATTAGCCGCAGGGCCTCCTTTGTCATCTTTTACAATACCTGTTACATGAATTTTATTTTGCGCACTCGCGCCAAAGCCCAATAGAATAATTAGATTGATAAAAACCAATCTCTTAAAAAAACCAGGGGAAAAATTTGATGAATTTATGATAGACTGGCAGCGTTTTGTAAAATTTTTCATGTCGCAGTTTTTTGATTTTGGAGTTAATGATGCAAGAGCAGTTGGTAAATATTTATTATTACTTGTATAATTTACAATTAATCGAAAACGTATTTTTTATGGTGGAAAATTTTTTTAATAAAGGGAATAATCATTTTTTTTATTAAACCAAATTAGTTTCGGAATGCCTGCAAGAAGAACATATAGGGCAATTTGTTTGCTGTCTATTAGTTAATCTCGATTCGTTAATGTAGGGTATGATTTGCAATCTTTTCACAAAGCAGGGATAATATAGGCTAAAATTAAAAAATATTTTTATTATTCCAATTTTATTTACTCACCAATTTTTAATTTTTCTCATATTAAATTTATTTTGATGAATTTATTTTGCGATTATGTGTAATAAATACAATTAATTTCTGTAATTCTCTTTAAACAAAATCTTTTTCTAAAAAATGCCAGATCGGCTCTGTCAATTATTTCAGTTTTTTATTTCATAAATTGAACTTATACCTAATCATAAAAAGTATAATGTAATACATGACAGACAGGAAGCAGTCATTTTGGAACGAGGGGAACGTTAAACAAATTTTATTTTCCGGATAACGCATCAAATTTGAATAGATTTCCCGGTTCGCCATTTTTGCCTTCTGAACTTATATAAAGTTTCCCTTCCGGTGAAAAGCATATTCCCTCTGGCTGTGGCATAAGATCTTTATCAATAAACTGGAAATCTTTTAATTTACCGTCGTGGGAATACACCGCCATACATTTATTATCTTTTGTTGAAAGAATATATATATCATGCGTTACCGGATGCACAGCAATGGCTGATGGGTTGAATTCGAGCTTTTCATCTGCTACTTTTTCAAAATCTTTTTTATGAATCAACATAAAAGGCTGATCATCTAATTTTTCCGAAGACATATCAAAATCATAAATAGCTCGTGTTGATTTTTTTTCATCGGGCACATTGGATTCATCTTTGCAGGCAAGCAATAGCTTATTGGTTACGGGATCATAACACAAACCTTCTGTATTATTCTCTTTTTTTAAAAAAGTTTTAATTTCC
This sequence comes from Ginsengibacter sp., assembly GCA_040007435.1. Taxonomy (GTDB): domain Bacteria; phylum Bacteroidota; class Bacteroidia; order Chitinophagales; family Chitinophagaceae; genus Ginsengibacter. The sequence continues at coordinate 23,565 of JBDTUZ010000016.1, forward strand.
TCTACTTGTGGCTTGTTTCTCCAATCAGAAATCTTAAATAATACACCATGGCTCCACAATGCATATACGACATCATTTACAATAGTTACATCTTCTATATCAAATTTGTCTTTGTCTTCATCTTTAAATCTTATTTCTTTCTCAAGCGTGGCGGTTTTGTCATCAAGTTTTATTAAATATAAAATGGGATTAAGGTCTTCAATAAGAATAAGGTGATTCTCATCTACCCACGTGTTTCCTGAAACCTCAATTAATTGCGAAGGCAAAGTCCAATTATGCGCAGGCTTATTTAATTCATATTTAAATTGCTTGCCGGGTAAGTTCTTTGCCGATGAATCATTTGGGTTATCTCCACCTACCTTAATAATTACAGGATTTGATTTACCATTTTCATTATTGGTTGAGCATGAAAAAAAAGTAGTCAATGAAATTATACCTACGGCGATTTTATGTAACATAGATTGTGGTTTAATTTTTTTTGAAAGGGAGTGAATTAGCAAAGCTAAAGCATATAATGTACGTGTAACTGGTAAAATGTTTTATTGTCAATGGCATGACAAATTATTAAAAATTGCTACACATTTTATAGTCAAAAATACCTGAAAGATCACCATACAATTTAAGTTTCCTAACTTTATATAGACACTCAAAAGTTGCAATTTTTCTCAAAACAATTAATATGCTAAGAAGTATAAATCACCTGGTTGGATTTACAATAGGAGCTACCGATGGAGACATAGGGAAAGTGGAAGAATTCTATTTTGATGACACCACCTGGACGGTAAGATATATGATTGTAAAAACCGGCGGATGGCTCACCGTCAGAGAAGTCCTCATATCGCCTGAAGCCATTCTTGTACCCGATTGGGAAAGTAAAATAATTCCTGTAAATCTTACAAGAAGCCAGGTAAAAAACAGTCCGGACATTGATACCGATAAACCAATTTCAAGACAGGAAGAAGAAAGGCTTTTCACTTATTATCCCTGGCAAAGCTATTATAATGCAGGGTTATATGGGGATGGAATAGGAATGATGGAAACTTTTCCATTGATCCCATTTCCAAACGAAAACACAGGGGGAGAAGGTGAGATGAAAAAAGAACCTGAAATAAAAACACATCTCCGGAGTACGCAGGAAGTGCATGGATATTATATTCACGCGATGGATGGTGAAATTGGACAAGTTTCAGATTTCATTTTAAACGAAGAAACCTGGGAAATTACTTTCATTGTAGTGAAAACAGGCAACTTCTTTTCTCATGATAAAGTACTGATATCTCCTTTATGGATCCAAGAAGTAAAATGGAATACGCAGGAGGTTGTAATAAAGGTGAGCGCTGAAGCTGTGAAGAATAGCCCGCATTACGATTCTTCCAGGCCTGTAGAAATCGATTATTCAAAAGACCTGCATAATTACTACGGCTTTCCATCAAAAGTTTAAAACATAAAACCCCCGCATTGCTATCACAAAACGGGGTTTTATTTTAAGTTTTTCTATTTAATAACTCCACAGGCGATCCTGGTGCCGGCATTGCCTGATGGTTGCGATGTATAATCATCCACGCCTCCATGTACAATGATGGATTTACCAAGTATGTTTGTTTTTTCATCGCCCCCAATGGTCCACAAATCTGTTTCCATTTCCATGCTGCCATTGCCTTTGCTATCAAGACTTACATTGCCTATATCTCCTGAGTGAAAGCTGCTGCTGCCCCACTTACCATGATTGGCTCCTGTTGGATTCCAGTGGCCGCCTGCCGCTTTGCCCATGTCTGCACAGTCACCTTTTTCATGAATATGAACCGCAACACTTTTGTTAGCCTTTGCAGGAATAGAAAGTTCTAATTTCATTTTTACTTTACCGTCCTGCTTATCAAACTGCACATTGCCGGTAACTGTTGTGTCGGGAAACACGCCTGTCACAACCGCTGCTGCATGTTGCATCGCTGTATCCGTTGCCATGTTATGTGTTGAATCCATTGCCATGGCGCTGTTATCTGACATTCCAGTGCTATCACTGTTTCCTGTTGTTGCTTCCGTGTCGCTGGTACCACTATTGCATGACACAAAGCAAATGACTGATAATGCACATACCGATAATTTTAGATAATCAAATAATTGTTTCATTGTAGATTTTATTTAAGGTTAAAATTTTGAGGGTTTAAATGGTGTAAGCTTTCCTATACTGGTCAAGCGATTAAGCTTACAATGTACTTACATTTTCGGGTTAAACTATTATTGTCTCTCAAATCCAGGCTGTTTTCGGGTAACTTCTTTAATGAAATGCACATTGATCTATAAGATATAATGTAATAGAAAATCTTGCCAATATCTTTTTAACTAAAGAAAAATATATATCCTTCTCAAAAAGCTTAGAAGTAAACAATAGAAACGCCAGTCAACTTAATTGCTCTTGTTATAAGTTTTGGGAATGGGAATTGCGGTACGCATAAGTTCTATAGGTAATCATTTTGAAAACTAAATTTAATTAACCAATGAAGAGTAATTCACATGAATCAACGGCTTTAGGTGCTTTAGGCGCTGCTATTGGAAAGGGACTAATAGCAGGGGCCGCCTGAACCCTTGCCATGACTGTGTCACAGCTCATTGAAATGAGGATCACGAAAAGAAAGCCCAGCAATGCCCCAGCCAAGGCGGTGAAAAAAACATTGCACATCGAGGCTAGTCCGGGCAATAAGGAAGAATTTTCTAATGAAGTGCATTGGGTTTATGGAACCTCATGGGGTACATTGCGGGGATTACTTTCGCTGGCCGGCATTAATGGTTTTGCAGCTACTGCCATTCACATGACTGCAATTTGGGGTACTGCTATTACCATAGAACCAAAGCTCGATATTGCCCCACCCATTAAAGAATGGGAAACGAAAGATATTGCTGCAGATATTTTTCACCACCTCGTTTACGCTGTTGCAGCAGGGCTTGTGTATGATGCTATTGATTAATCAAAGCTTCAAGACAATAATGTTATAGCGTAACACATTTTTTAAATCAATTTTTTCAGAAGTAACGGTGGTATTTATTTACCTTTATAGGTACCTAAATACTTTGTTATGTCTCCATTCAATTTATCAAAACCTGTAGCTATTGGTTGCGACCATGCAGGGTTTGAGTATAAAGAAGATGTCATCTCCTTTTTAGATGGCAAAAGCGTTACCTGGAAGGACTTCGGAACTTTTGGAGTTGAGTCGGTAGATTATCCTGACTTTGCCCACCCCGTTGCTATTGCAGTAGAAAATGGTGAAGCTTGTTTTGGTATATTAATTTGCGGCAGCGCTAACGGGGTGGCCATAACTGCTAATAAACACCAACATATAAGAGCGGCAGTTTGCTGGGAAGAAGAAATTGCAGAGCTTGCGCGTAAACATAATAACGCAAATGTTATTTGTATTCCCGGCAGGTTTGTAAGAGAAGGACTTGTTGAAGAAATGATTGAGCGATTTATGCATACAGAATTTGAAGGGGGCCGCCATCAAAATCGTGTAAATAAAATTGCATGCGCCTCTGCTAATCTTGTATGAACGGAAAACGGCCATAGGTAAAACCTTATATATTTGCAATCCATTTGCAAAACATTCGTTCATGAAAAGGTATTTACCTCTAATTTCTATCTTATTTTTTTCCCCTGGATATTTATTTTCTCAAACAGATGCTGCTTTAAAGTATGCAAAAGATATAACGCAGGCAGGTTTAAAAAAACAACTAACTATTATTGCCTCTTCTGAAATGGAGGGAAGGGAAACCGGAACCGCGGGGCAACAAAAAGCCGCTGATTATATTCAAGGCCAGTTTAAAGAAATCGGCTTACTTCCTCCGTCTTCACTCAATGGGTATATTCAAACATATCCATTAAAAAAAGATACTCTTATTCCAAAAATATTAAAGATCGGGAAGATCAAATATGTATTTGGCAAAGATTATATCGTAACTCCGGGTTCGGGTGAGGGCAATGAATTTAAATCAAAAGAAATAATTTTTGCAGGCTATGGTATTACAGATAAAAATTATGATGACTATGCTGGTAAAGATGTAAAAGGCAAAGTGGTAGTAGTATTATCTGGTGAGCCAAAAGTAGATGGCAAATACCTTATTTCAGGAACCAATAAACTTTCGAGGTGGACGTTCGACTTATCAAAAAAAGCGGTACTTGCCAGCAAACAAGGCGCCGTGGCTTTGTTAGTTATCAATCCGGCAATGGATACTTTAACTTCTTCACTTGCGAACAATTCCAGGAGATCAAATTTATCTCTTGTGCGTGCTGATGATTCATCAAATGCAAAAGTCCCCGTTGTACTAATAACAAATTCTGTATCGGAAAATATTATGAGCAACCAGGAATTCGCTATCATTATTTCCTCAGGCAAATCTCTTGCTCCATTAAACAAGTTCTCGTTCAACAAGAAAATCAAAACAAAATTAGAATATAAAAAAATCAATATACTGTCAGAAGCGAGTAATGTAATTGGCTATATTGAAGGCACTGATAAAAAAAATGAGTATGTTTTCCTCACAGCGCATTATGATCATCTTGGGAAAAGAGGAGATGCAATTTATTATGGTGCAGATGATGATGGCAGCGGTACGGTAAGTGTAATAGAAATGGCCCGGGCATTTGCAAAAGCAAAAGCTGATGGCAATGGCCCCAGGAGATCGGTGGTTTTTATGACCGTGAGTGGAGAAGAGAAGGGGTTATGGGGCTCAGAATATTATTCCGATCATCCTGTATTTCCATTAGAGAATACATCAGTTGACTTGAATACCGATATGGTTGGGCGAATTGATACCGAACGCAAAACGAGCGACAGCTTGAATTATATTTATGTAATAGGCCATGATAAACTAAGTACCGACCTGCCGGTAATAAACGAAGCGGCAAACAAGAAACTTACAAACCTTACATTGGACTATAAATATGATGATCCGGAGGATAAGAATAGAATTTACTTCCGCAGCGATCATTATAATTTTGCCCGTAAAGGAGTTCCAATATTGTTTTTTTATGATGGTATGCTGCTGGCAGATTACCATAAGCCAACAGATACGATTGACAAAATCAATTTCGATCTTATGACAAAAAGGGTGCGTTTAATTTTCCTCACAGCATGGGATATTGCCAACAGGGAAAACATGTTGAAAAGAGATTTAGCATTGCCTGAAGGCTCCAGATAGATATTCTATTAGTTTATTTCGGTTGCTGTCTATGGCATCGGCACCACAGCCAAACTTTCGTTACCCGATTCACTCACAGATTGCACTGCAAAAAAATAATTGTCTTTTGAATAAGGCAAGAGCATCTTATTATCTGTTGTGTATATTTTCTTTTGCCAAACAGGGCTTGTCGTTTCTCTTATTAAAACATAATAGCCTTTTACTATACCTGTTTTTGGAGGCTGCCACGAAAGTGATGTATTGTTGGTCAGCTTCTTTACTTCTATTTTTACTTCTTGCGGCATCGCAGGAGCCTTGGCAAGATTGGCCAGGTTAGATAAATTCATTGCCGTATTCTTTCTCAAATATTCAAAATCAATATGCTCGGGCAGATCGCCATAATTGATTCCGCTTTCAGTCCTCACATCCTGGTGCTGACGGGTATAGTTTTCATTCATTTCTGTAATTCTTACGGCTGCAAAACCTTTTTCTACATAAGGTGTATGGTCTCCACCTCTTAAGAAACGATCGTTCCTGTATATCATTACCACTTCGAGATGATCAACATAACGTTCGCCAACTTCCTTTACATAACGGGCAAGCTGACGCGACTTCCCATCATTCTCTAAACCCAGCGCCCGGATCTTTGCTGCATTTTTTTCTGTTTCATACGCAGGCAATCCTTCGCTAAAAACGCGAACTTTTGTATTGTTAATAATATTTGTTTCATTACTATTATTGCTTCCCATGATATCATTGTTGAGGACTGCTTCAATATTCCAGTTTTCTTTTTTTGCTTTATCAGCCATATACGTAGAGCCCAATAAACCCTGCTCCTCGCCACTTACGGCTACAAAGATTATTGTTGCAGGAAAAGAATGTTTACTCATAATTCTTGCACATTCCAAAACTGCTGAAGTCCCGCTGCCATCGTCATTTGCACCCGGTGCGTCTCCTGTTCTGTCCATTACATTTGACCGCATATTATCGAGATGACCGCTTATAATAAATATCCTATTATCATTGGGATCAGTTCCTTTCAAGGTAGCCATCACACTTCCCAACACCAATGGCACATCCACTCGTTTTCCATTGGGCTGTAATGTGGTAGTATCTATAATTGCGCTTAATCTTCCATTTGAATTTTTAGCAAACTCGTTAAACTTTCTCAGCACATAATTCCTTGCCGCACCAATCCCACGTTTTGGATCTGCTTGTGTACTTAATGTATTTCGTGTTCCAAAAGCAACTAATGTCTTGATATAAGATTGTAAAGAATCGGATGACACTTCACCAACCATTTGAAAGATTTCAGGATCACGGTCAATGATGGTTTGAGCAAAAACCGCATGGGTAAAAAAAAGAACCAGTACTACTAATATAGTTTTCATGGTGATAGTAATTTTGTATAAAGAAAAGAAAATCCTGCTTAACAACATTTATTCAACCTGGAAGTTTGATTCGTATTCGTACAGACACTGTTCGGTTTCGAACACTTACACAATCACATTTTTTTAAAACCCTTGCGCAGCAAAGCGTTATGTAGTGGCATATCACTTGTTCACTCTCCAGGGAGAGTTCCTGTATTGTGTTCACCAAATTTGAAGACTACCGGGTTGACAAATTTTCCTGTAACAAAAATGCGCACAAATGCGTCACAAGAATCAACCCTTTAGCATGGGGTGAGTAACGGTGGCCATGGGATTCAACGAAAACCTTAAAACAACAAACGATTGCTATGATAAAAAATTTATTGGTAATTGCTATTCGCAATTTTAAAAAGGACAAATGGTACAGCCTTCTAAACATTGTAGGGCTCACTATCGGCATTACTTTCAGCCTGTTTTTAATTTTTTATATAAAGGATGAATTGAATTATGACCGCTATAATAAAAAGGTCGACCGCATATTCAGGATCGTTTCTTACATACAGGAAAAGGATAAAAATACCGACTGGACCATTACGCAGGCGCCTCTTGCTGCAACCCTGCAAAAAGATTACCCGGAAGTGGAAGAAGCTGGCCGGTTTTCGGGCAAAGAGCGCACTTTGTTTAAAAACGGGGAGAATAGTTTTTATGAAACAAAAGTTTTTTATGCCGACAGTACTGTCTTCAATATTTTCACTTACAATTTTGTAGAGGGCAATGCCACCCATGCTTTGAATGAACCCAACAGCATTGTAATTTCAAAATCACTTGCAGATAAATATTTTGGGGAAAATACTCCTGCAATTGGTAAGACGCTCAAGACCGTTTACGATGTTTATAAAGTAACCAGCGTAATAGAAGATGTACCTAAAAATTCACACTTTCGTTTTGATATGCTTATATCATGGTCATCGATATCACAAAATCAGCGGAGCAATGAAAACTGGGGGAACTTCGGCAACTTCACCTATGTATTGCTGAAGCCCGGTACAAGTGCCGCTGCCTTTAATAAAAAACTGGAGCCGATGTATGATAAATATATGGCGCCGATTTTTGCACAGTTCAATGTGACCATGCATTATGGTGTACAACCCATTACGGATATCCATCTGCACTCAAAACTGGAGCAGGAGCCGGAAGAATTGGGAAGCATGTCGTACATCTGGATATTTTCCGCAGTCGCATTTTTTATGATGCTGATTGCTTCTATCAATTATATGAATCTCACCACAGCAAGGTCTGCACGCAGGGCGAAAGAAATTGGTATTCGTAAGGTAACGGGCTCTACAAAAAAACAACTGGTGTTACAATTCCTGGGTGAATCTGTTCTTACTGCTTTGATCGCCGTAATATTAAGTTTCCTTTTGGTGCTGTTATTATTACCGGCTTTCAATACAATATCCGGCAAAGCTTTTACATTTCACACATTATTTCAGCCGATCAACATTCTTTTATTGCTGGGCATAGGTTTGTTTACCGGGCTTGTTGGTGGCAGTTATCCCGCTTTTTATCTCTCATCTTTTCAGCCAGTGAGTATATTGAAAGGATCTCTTTCAAAAGCGTCCGGTAACGTAAATCTTCGGCGCACACTGGTTGTATTGCAGTTTTCTATTTCTATGATCATGCTTATCTGCACATGGGTGGTTTATTCCCAGCTTTCCTACTTGCAGAAGAAAGATTTGGGCTTTGATAAAAACCAGGTGATGACTGTAACAGTAAATACCGGGCAGGATGAGCGTGGCAAAATAAATGCAATGGATAATGATTTTCGCAGCCTTCCTGGTGTAAAAACTGTGGGCACCGGAAATTCCTACCCTGGTAGTACCAATCTCAACCTGAATCTTTTTTCAGTACAAACTGACAACGGTTATGTAGATAAAGCAGTTGAATGCTATGCTATAGATGAAAACTTTTTGCCTGCATTAAATATTCCAATAGTAAAAGGACGTAATTTTTCAAGCCTTGCAGATACACTGCATGGTATTGTGGTGAATGAAGCGATGGCAAAGCATTTTGGATGGAAAGAAGCCATTGGCAAGCGGGTAAAATTTCCCGGAGACACTTCCGGCAATTACCTCGAAGTAGTAGGCGTTGTAAAAAACTTCAATCAAAAATCATTGTACAATCCTATCGCTCCCCTGCTGATGTTTTACGGGCCTAATGGCAATATGATACAGCTCAAAATGAATACCGGCAATCTTAAAACATCAATTGCGCAGGTGGGCACTATTTGGAAAAAATACTTTCCCAATTTACCTTTTGAATATAAGTTCCTCGACCAGGATTTTAATTCGCAATATGCCGCCGACCAGAAACGTGGAAAAATATTCGCTGCATTTTCTATACTAACTATCATCATTACCTGCCTTGGGCTGCTGGGGCTTACTGCATTTACCACGCAGCAAAAGCAAAAAGAAATAAGTATAAGAAGGGTAATGGGCGCCAGCATCCCACAAATTGTAAGCATGATCACCCGCAATTACTTGTGGCTTGCATTGATCGCCACGGCTATCGCGTTTCCTGTAGCATATTATTTTATGAACGGATGGCTGAAAGTGTTTTCGTACAATGGTGGCTTATCTGTAATTCCGTTCATTGTATCTGCGCTTGTAATTGTGCTTACGGCGGTATTAACTGCTACGTTTCATTCTACGAGAGCAGCTCTGGCACCCCCGGCGAAGAATTTGAGAACGGAGTAAAGATTAATTTTAGGTAAGTGCATTATGGATAAAAGTGGGAATGAAATACCTAATTGTCTAAAAGTAATTCTCATAATTGTTGTAATAGCAGCATTTATATTTACATTATTTCATTTTAGATTGAGTTATACAAATAATTCAATGGTTTATTAGAAGTCACAAAACATGGATTATAGTCTCTCGCATTTTTCAGCTCCATGGTCGGTGCCTCCACAGACTAGTATCCAATTAAAGATCATTGTCTTGTCCGAAAATAGGTTTATGAAATGGAATAACCTTACCTGTAAATAGCCGTATTGTTTGACTTCGTAGTGTTCACCCGGTTGTTGTAGTATAAAGGGTAATTGCTTCTTTCAACACTTACACTGCCCGAAACAGAAAATGTCTTTTCATTATTAATGTACATAAGGCCTAATGTTGCGGCTGAATACATTGAAAAATTGCCCGGCTGGTGAAAACCATTGTAAGCATTCACTTTATTCAAATCAGTCGCAAGAAAAGCACGGTTAAAATTCAGGTACATTGGAGCTACCGTTACTCCTGCAAACGCATACACATTACTGCTCAACCTATGATTTAATTGTAAACCCAAAGGAGCACCAACGAAACTTACACCACCATTCCGGAAGAAACTATAGCCCCCTATAATATTGCTGTAGCTGCTTATAAACCATTTCTTTTGCGTGCTGCTGTCATACACATTGTTGTTGCGGGCAAAAGTATTATGGTAGATATCATTTTGAAAGCTGCCTGGTAAAGTTGTTTGTGCTTTTGAAGTGGTTGCAAAAATTATTGCCAGAAATGTAAATAATATACGCATGGTAATTAATAAACTGTAAAAATACAATTTATTGAATTAGTTTGGTTTTAATGAAACATGTCGCATTTTGCCCTATTAATGTCAGCTTCACCCTCCTGAAAATTTATACATGCAGTATATCTTTGGCTTGTATTTAAACTCTCCAAATCATAACAATTATTAACTTCTAAAAATTTTAAAAATGGCAAGTGTAAGCACGTATCTGAATTTTCCAGGTAATACAGAAGAAGCATTCAACTTTTACAAAACTGTTTTCGGCGGTGAATTTTTTGGAAATGGTATTATGCGGTTTAAGGACATTCCTCCATCTCCTAATAACCCACCTATGCCGGATGCTGATGGTAATATGGTAATGCACGTGGAGTTGCGGATCCTCAATTCACATGCACTAATGGGAACTGATGCGCCGGAGTCAATGGGGTTTAAAGTAAATTTCGGCAACAACAGTTATATCAATCTGCAGCCCGATACCAGGCAGGAGACAAAAGAATTATTTGATAAATTATCAGCAGATGGAAAGGTTACCATGGATCTGCAGGATATGTTTTGGGGCGATTACTTTGGAAGCTGCACTGATAAATTTGGAGTACAGTGGATGTTTAATTGCAACGAAAAGAAAGTATGATTTGTAAGGAGCCTAACAGGGGTTTTATCTTAAAACGTATTTTAATAAGATGACAACAAAAGAAATAGCCAGCCGGTTGGTTGACATGTGTCGCCATGGTAACGTGGAAGAAGCTAAAGAAGAATTATTCGCCCCGGATATTATCAGTGTAGAACCTATGGAAGGCCTGCTGCCAAAAGAAGCAAAAGGCAGGGATGCTATAAAAAAGAAAGCTGAATTATTTATGTCGCACGTGGAAAATTTTTATGGTGTTACCATTTCTGACCCGGTAATATCAGGCGATTATTTTTCCATTGTATGGGATACTGATATACAAATGAAAGGAGAAGCACGTAAAACGGATAGCGAATTATGCGTATATAAAACAAAAGATGGCAAAATAATTTCCGAACAATTCTTTTACTGAATATAAAACTGTGTTTGTTCACGGGCAATCCACACCTGGAGAAAGGCAGACAGCTACAAAGTTAATTTACGAAGCATTACTTTATTTCTCTGTACCCCTAATCACTTAAAATCTTTTCAACCTCATGCCGGTACATCCTGCTTATTGGTAATTCGTGTTTGGCTATTTCAATAGTATCACTTGTGAAAGATTCGATCTTATTTATCGCTACAATAAATGACCGGTGAATTCGTACAAAATTATTTTTGGGCAAAACTTCTTCCAAAGACGAGATAGACTGTTTAGTAATTATATTTTTCGTGGCAGTTACTACTTTAATATAATCTTTAAGGCTTTCAATGTATAAAATATCATCGAGGGCAATCTTTAAATTTTTCCTATCAGCTCGTACAGTTATAAAAGGATGCGACGAGCCGTTTTGATGATCTGCGCTTACATCAGTTGCATCACTTTCTTTAAAACTGGTCTGCATTACTTTATTTACCGCTTTCAAAAATCTTTCAAAAGAAATAGGTTTTAATAAATAGTCTACAGCATCCAGTTCAAAACCTTCGACGGCAAATTTACGATAAGCGGTTGTGAAGATAACTTTAGGCGGATTCTTCAAAGTCCTTATCAAATCCGTCCCCAGGAGGTTGGGCATTTGTATATCTAAAAAAAGCAGGTCGATGGTTTGTTGTCTTAAAAAATTTAAAGCTTCAATAGCATCCGCGCATGTGCCGGCCAGTTCAAGATTATGAACAGAAACAATATACTTTTTAAGAATATCTAATGCCGGCGGTTCATCGTCAACCGCCAGGCAAATAATTTTTTTATCATTGCCCATAAAATATAGTTTGAGGTTCTGATGCTAACATTCGATTCGTCACTGATATGGTTTCATTTTCATGAATTGCTACTTTCAGATAAACCTGGTATGTTTCATCGGTTGATTCAATTTTCAAAACATGGTTTAAAGGATACAATAACTCCAATCTTTTTTGAACATTTGCAAGCCCGATTCCTTTTTTGTTTGTAGTGGTTATAGCTTCTTTAGACCTGCTATTACTAATGCTAAAATCTATGTAAGTCTCATGGATGTTTATTGATAGTTTTATCCACTGCTCGCCCCGCATTTTACTGGCGCCATGCTTAAAACAATTTTCTACAAAAGGGATCATGAGCAAAGGCGCAATTACCTTATTGTTATAATCTCCACTTATTGCAACCTGCATATTAAGACGGTTTCCATATCTTACCTTCTCAAGGCCTATATAATCCTTTATCAATTGGATTTCTTTTTCTAATGCAACTAAAGGTTTCTCTCCCTCGGTAGTCATATAATCAATCATGCCCGATAATTTATCTACAAGTTCTGCAGCGTATGGCGATTCAGTAAGTGCAAAGGAATAAATATTATTAAGCGTATTGAATAGAAAATGCGGATGCACCTGCGCTTTGAGTAATTGTAACTCTGCCTGTGTATTTTCATGTATGAGTACTTCGCTTTCCTTTTGTTTTTTGTACCAATCTTTATAATATTTTATGGCCAGCATTACACAACAAGCAGGTATAGCTCCCGTAAAATTTATATTGGAGTAAAAACTGAAAAATTTTCTGATAAATGGGCTTATCGGTTCTGTACCAAAGCGCCCGAAAGTAGTGCCAGGCACATGAAAAGTAGGGGTTAAAATAAAATAATTAAACCAGTATAATATAAACACAAATAGAAAAAAAAAGATAATGAACTGTTTGTATTTCCTTTTTAAAATAAACTTCGGCACCAAATAATAGATGGTGACATAACAGAAGAAAATAATGGAGAGCAGCCGGGTTAAAGTGCGGGTTAGTTGAAAAAGAATAAGATCACCAAAATCTATCGGCCCTGGTTTAAAGTTTGTTAGCTGCACTGTAGATGAAAACAAAATCCAGGCAATCCAAAAAATAAGATGGCGTAGAAGCCTGTACCGGCCCTTTTCAAAAATCAATTTATGCAGGTTCATGAAATACTTTCTCTTCTGTTTTTGTTTGTCTGTTTCCTGAAATATCTTCCGGGTCAAGTACAAGTGTCATTGAGAAAAAACCGTTTTCTGTATATGTTTCTAACTTGTGTTTACCAGGATAGGTCATTTGTATTCTTCGCAAAGCGTAGTTCAATCCTGTACTTTGTTGTGGAACACCATTTATATTTTCATAATAGCCATTACAGCCAAGCTGGAAAATAAAATGCTGCCCTTCTGTTTTTGTTTCTATTTCTAAAATAAGCTTTTGCTGTAAGGAAATAAGAAATCGCTCACAACAGTTTTGCACGAGGGATAGTAAAATTAACGGCGCTATCTTTCTGGTGCTTACATCTCCCTGTTGTTTAAATTGAATCAAGATCTTATTGTTGTAAAAACTTTTCTCCAGGGTCAGGTAATCTTTCACCATTAATAATTCCTTCTCCAGCGGTATGGATTCTTCTTCATTTTCATACAAAATAAAACTCAGTAAATCTGATAATTTTAATATGGTCGCCGGCGATTCTTTTGAGTGATTGCGAATGAGATCAGCAATATTTTTTAAAGCGTCAGAAAGAAAATGCGGATGAAAATTGGTTTTGATCGTTTGCAGTTCTGTATTAATTTTTTGCTGTTGTAATCTTTCGTTTTCTTTTTGCTTAAGGTATCGCACCTTCAATAGTTTAATAATAATTGCAAAACCGCTGGCTGTAAGGCCAAGCCCTACCCCATAAATAACAGGCTGGAAAACCCTTACCTGTAAAGGCAATTCAGCAAAGGGGAGTTTTTGTGTAAACTGCGATAATAATTTTGTTATCAGGAATGCGCTTGCAAGATCAATTAAGCACAGGCTAAAGGCTAAAATAAAAAAGCTAAAATATCTTCCTTTTAAAATAAACCGCGGCAATAAAAAATAACTGGCTACATACACCGAAAAAATACTTAAGGGTATATAGATCATTTTCTGGAAAGCCTCTATATAAGTTTGCGAAGTAACGAGGTCATTTGAATTCTTAGGAAAAAAATTTACAATAAAAAAATAAAAGCAAAAGCATATCCACAAGGAAAGATGGCGGCTGACTCTGCGGGAAGTTTTTTCAGAGAATATAAATTCATTCCATGTCATTACAGTGATTTTTTAATGCTTCAGTATTCTATGAATTTCTTAAAGCTGGAATTGAATACCTATGAAAAGCTGGTAATCCCCCGATCCGCCCGCCCCAACCGTATAAACACCAGTATGTGCAGAAACTTTTTTGTCAATAAGATTTTGATTTATTGAATGAGATACGGTAACAGGAACGTATACATAAATTGAAGACTTCTTAAATTTATAAATTATTCCCGGTTCAATTGATAAAGTGTAACCTGCACGTCGCGAGCCGTTATTTTGCCCGATTAAATCACGAACGGGAGAACCTTCATCCCTGATGCCTGCGGAGAACGCCCAGTTTTTCGAGTTAAAATCAACACCTGCCCTAAAAGAATAAACATCGGGCACACTGTTTTCATAAGCTCCTATTTGGAGCATGAACGCATCAAGCGGCTTCCCCTGTGTGTATTGTGTTCCATTTATATCTCTCGGATTTATGAGATAATAAAAATTACCATACAGGCCTATCGTTCTTTTTGAATTAAAAAAATAAAAGGTATTTATTTCTGTAATAATTCCGGTACCACCATCACCTAATTGAATGGCCGGATTGACCCCAGACAGTACTCTTGTGGTATCATTCCGGTAAAAATAATCCTGGTATTTATAATCGCCTGTCGGCAGTTTAAGTCCAAGGCCTATTTGTATATTTCCTTTTTGGCTTACTGAGGGACTCAATAACCATTTATAAGCGGTGAATGTTATATCGCCAATTCCAAAAGTTTGTATTGTATGTCTTGGAGTATTAGGGCCTCCGTGCTCCAGTGTGCTGGAACGACTGTTAGCAGATACCGCCACATTTAAAGCCAACGACCAACCCTTATCAAAGAGTCGAGTCACGCCGATATCGGTTGAAAACGATTTAATAATATTTTGATTAGGCGCGGGAGTTTTTAGATTTGTTTTTCCTTTAAAGTCATGATAAGCTTTAAAATACCGATTATTAATGTTCAACTGCCATACCGATGTTGTAAAGGCATTGTTTGTAAGATTATATTGGCCAAAGCCTGAAATATTTCGTACTGCAATGCAGCCTTGAGATTTCGCCACATGCATAAGCATAAAAGATAGCACTGCCGTAATGATAATTGTTTTCATGATTAATAATTTAATAATAATTCCTTTATTCAGGAAATGGTTTGGCCATGAATATTTTGTTGAAATTTCTTTTTCTTTATAGTTATTTTTCCTAAGGCAAGTTTCAGGTAAACAGAAAAAAGTATTTTCAGCAGGAGGCATTTCATTCATGTTTTTCAGGATAGAGTAATATTCTCATTAAAATTATACTTCGCTTTTGTCATTTTAAAGTTTTCCGCGATGTATTCTACAGTTTACAGCATTCCGGTGACGAATGGCATTTGTCGCCAATGAATTAATAAACACGCATTAATTCGGTTAAATGATGTTCAAAAATTCCCCCTTATCGAATTATCACAAATAAGAAACAGCACCGGATATTTTAGAGGTATACTTCACTTTAAATACTTACAAAATGAAAAAAATTTATTGCCTGTTAGTAATTATAACGGTAGCGATTGCTTTAAACAGTTGCCAAAAATTTGATGCCATTAATTTTGGTAAACATTCATCTTCATTTGAAAAAAATGCCGATGCCAGTGTACCGATTGACTGGTATAAATTGCAGGTGCGCATTTTACTCGAACGAAACTCAGCGTTGAACGGGGTGTACTTTGGATATATCGGCATTGGCCTTTATGAGGCGGTACGAAATGGAATTCCTAATTCTGTCAGCCTCTCTTCCAAACTCTACCAAATGCCCGAAATGCCTGCAAAACAAAATGGCGGTAAGTACGACTGGCAGGTAAGCGCCAATGCAGCTATGGCGGCCATGGTACGTGGTTTTTACGCAGGCTTAACGCCTGCAAACATGACCAGCATTGACTCTCTGGAAAATGCATGGAATCAAAAGTTAACTGCAGGCACAAGCGCTGAAATTTTTAATCGCTCACAGGCATACGGACGAAGCATAGCTACAGCTATTCACGACTGGTATCTGACAGATGACCTCAATGCTACAAATGCAGGTTATGTGCCGCCGGTTTTTGCCGGCGCATGGGTTCCTACACCGCCTGCGTATGTAAATCCCCCTGTAAATCCTTTTATAGGAAGTTCACGTCCCTATTTATCTTCTGATTTAAATGTCGTTGGTCCGGCACCTATTCCTTATTCCGAAGAAACAAATTCGGCTTTTTACAAAATGGTAAAGGATGTTTATGATATTTCTTTATCATTAACTCCGGAACAGAAAAATATCGCTCTATACTGGGTTGACAACGGCAATGGAGTTGGCCTTACAACAGGAGGGCATGAAATATTTATTATAACACAAATAATAGAGCAATTGCATTCAGACCTTGGAACGGCTGCGGAAGCTTACGCAAAGGCGGGTATTGCTGAGCGTGATGCAGTAATTCTATGTTTCAGATCAAAATATACTTACACTCTCATAAGGCCTGTTTCATACATTCAAAAATTAATTGATCCTGCATGGCTTCCCTTCATAGTAACTCCGCCTCATCCTGAATATCCGGCAGCTCACGCTTTCGTAACCGGTTCGGTTATGCAGGCAGTAACCAATGTTCTGGGTGAGCATATTTCTTTTACAGATCACAGCTATGATTTTCGTGGCTGGGCGCCCAGGTCATTCAATACGATATTTGCTGCGGCTGAAGAGGCCGGGCTCTCAAGATTCTATGGAGGTATTCATTATATTCCGTCTATTAATATTGGATTGTCTCTTGGTAAAGACCTTGGTAACCGGGTTGGAGGAATAAAGCTTCATTGAATTTCTGAGGGTTTGCCTCCATCACGCTAAAAATAAATTTCCGGAGTAGGTTACTGCCAGAATTGAAAAGAGAGAAATGGAAGAAGTGCAAAGTTTTAAAAAGGCAAATTAATTCCTGGTAAGAGTTATGAACGGAACAGCGCTTTCAATTATTGAGAGCGCTTTTATTTTGCAATACGAATCAAAAGAAAGGCTATCCCTAAAAAAAATTATTTTTGCCGTCCGACAAACTCAAGATGACAAAATAAATTTTACCAAATGAAAAAAGGACCTGTTTCACATTTTATAGAACATCACTATCGCCATTTTAATGCTGCCGCCTTAATGGATGCGGCTAAAGGTTACGTAACTCACCTGGATGAGGGAGGCAAAATGATAGTGACACTTGCAGGGGCAATGAGTACAGCGGAACTCGGTATTTCCTTTGCCGAAATGATTCGACAAGATAAAGTTTCGATTATAAGTTGTACCGGTGCAAATCTTGAAGAAGATATCATGAATCTTGTTGCACATAGCCATTATAAACGTGTTCCTAATTACCGTGACCTCAGCCCCCGTGAGGAATGGGATCTGCTGGAAAATCATTACAACCGGGTAACAGACACGTGCATACCCGAGGAGGAAGCATTCCGGAGAATTCAAAAACACATTCATAAAATATGGAAAGATGCTGAGGCCGCCGGCGAAAGATATTTCCCCCATGAATATATGTATAAAATGCTCCTTAGCGGGATCCTTGAACAGCATTATGAAATTGATCCAAAGAACAGTTGGATGCTTGCTGCCGCTGAAAAAAATATCCCCATCGTGGTTCCCGGTTGGGAAGATAGTACTATGGGAAATATATTTGCGTCCTATGTTATCAAAGGAGAATTAAAAGCAACTACCATGAAAAGTGGCATCGAATACATGGTTGAATTGAGTGATTGGTACAGAAAAAATTCTTCCGGAAAAGGGGTTGGATTTTTTCAAATTGGAGGAGGCATCGCTGGTGATTTCCCTATATGCGTTGTGCCTATGATGTACCAGGATCTTGAATGGCACGACGTTCCCTTTTGGAGTTATTTCTGCCAGATATCAGATTCAACAACCTCGTATGGTTCTTATTCCGGAGCAGTACCCAATGAAAAAATTACCTGGGGCAAACTTGATATTCTTACGCCAAAATTTATTGTAGAAAGCGATGCAACTATTGTTGCTCCTTTAATATTTGCATGGGTTCTTGGATGGTAGGTTTATTTCTTTTAGAGAATTAATCCCGTTTTGAAAAATTCCATTTCCTTAATAAATACCGAAGCAGAAAAAAGAAACTTACAACAAACCACACATAAAAAATATAATTTCCCAAAGAAGGTTTCTTTTCAAAAAAAGCATAGTTGAAACCAATGCCAACCGTAGAATTTATGAGCAACCACAACAAAGTCATAGAAATAGAAGATAAAATTTTTGATAAGAAATTTCTTACTTCAGGTTCCATTTCGCTCATACCATAAAATTACGCGGTATTAAAATAGTTTAACTGCTATCGGATTAGAAAAGTATTAAACTCGGTGCTGTCTCCGGAAAACACATTAAAATCTACCGGTGAAGTAATTCCGTTAACCCTTCCGGCTTCACTATGTTGCCAGAAGATCCATTTATGTTCAAGCCTTGGCTTATTGGGCTGTAAGTAATGCGCAATCCATACAGGATATTCAGCAAAATCTTTTTCAAGATAATTTTTATAAAAGTCAATGTTTGTATAAATAACAGGAACCACTCCGTAATTTTTTTCAATTGCCTCAAGCCAATCTGCCAGTTCTTTTTTAATGACATCTACCCTTACGCCATAAGTTTTTTCTATGTCAAGTACAGGAGGAAGGTCGCCTCTCTTTAAATCAACCATTTGAATAAAATTAGCAGCTTGCTTTTTACCACTTTTGCTGGCGATAAAAAAATGATAAGCCCCTTTTGGAATTTCCTGTTCTTCAGCCTTAAGCCAGTTTCTCCTGAACTGCGGGTCTATCTTGCTAATTCCTTCAGTAGCTTTTATAAATACAAAGCCAATCCTGATATTTTTCTCCTTCATTTCTTTTACACTTTTCCAGTTTATAATATCCTGGTAACGGCTTACATCTATCCCGTGTATTGCATAACCGGGAGGTATATCAATTTGAAAACCGGGGTAAAATATATCAGGAGGAGAAATAAAATAGCTTACGGCATAGTATACGGCAACGACAGCTATTACAAGCCATAAGAGAATTTTTAAAAAGGAATTTGAAAATGATTTTCGCTTCTTTTTTCTTGCCACGAATTGGGAATTATGCAACCAGTAAATGCAGACTAATTAACTGCATTACTGCTTCAGGATTTTTTTTGCAAACTTAAACGAATTTCCTGCCTCAACCTTTAGAACATATATACCTTTTACAAATTGTTGTGTGTTTATTTCCGTAAAAGAAGAGCTGCTTAATGAAACTGATGTTTTATAAACCAATTTGCCCGTGGCATCAAACATTTTTAAATCAGCTTTGGGAAAACTAAAATTTCTAATATAAACGTTGAAGCTATTTATAAAAGGGCTAGGAAAAACTTCAATAATATTTTGAGCGGAAGTATTATCAACTACTTTTTGAGAGGTATTATTTTTTGTTATAAGCCAATAATCAGGGTCTATTATTACCGTGTCCGCGATAAAGCCCATTTGTTCAAAAAAGATTTCGCCGTTGAATTTATTGTCAACAATAATAGTCTTTTCCTGAGTCGCATTTTTAAACTGCAATGCCACCGGCAATTCAAAAAAACTTACTGACGGATCTGATGTGGTTTGATTTACTTTAATTTTTACATGATCATTTCCAAGCTGCTGCCACTCTAAATTATAGGTTGGATACCCTTGGCCATAAAACCATTCTTCAAAAAATTTGGTGAGATCTATGCCACTTACTTCCTCCAGGTTTCTTTTTAGGTCATCGGTTTTTGCAAATCCGAAGCTAATTGTCGAATCATTGAAATATTTTCGGATGCCCCTGAAAAATATACTGTCACCTAATTTCCATCGAAGCATGTATAATAAATGCGAACCCTTTCTGTAGCTCAACCTTCCATCAAAAATGCGATTTACATTTGTAGTATCATCTACCCACACTGATCCTCCCGGCTTGGACGTAATGTTTGCGATTTCATTTTTCCTGGTACTTATTATTGTTGCGGGATATTTTTTTTCAAAATCCATGCTCGCAAGGTGGGTTGCAAAACCTTCATTGAGCCATATATCCTGCCAACTTTTACAGGTAATTTTATCGCCAAACCACTGGTGTGCTAATTCGTGCGACATAAGATTTTCATTAGGTGAGGCAATGAATGTTGAGGTTTGGTGTTCCTGGCCACCGCTCCATCCAAATTGGACATGGCCATATTTCTCTTTAATAAAAGGGTAATCTCCAAACACAGAACTATAGTATTGCATAGTGGCTAAAACGAGCGGCGTGTTCGTTTGAAATATTGAGAGAAATTCCGGGTAACAAAATGTTTGCATTGGCAGGTTTACAGTTCCTATTTGCACCGAATCAGTAAATTCATCATAATTGGTCACCGCCATACAAATAAGATAAGTTGCTATGGGATACCTGTGTTTCCAATGCGTAGTTTTATTGGTACCGTTAGCTGCAATGCTTTGTCGCAATCCATTGGAAGCTGCTGTATATGCAGCGGGCGCTGTTACTATTACATCTATCGAATCGGCTTTGTCGTCAAGCCCGTTTTTACACGGCCACCAATCGCGGCTGCCGTAAGGCTCACTCAATGTCCACATAACTGGCGTCCCCGTATGGGTGCCCGTAACGAAGGAGCCAAAGCCGGTATTGGGAGGAATACCCTGGTAAAAAATAGTGACCGAGTCGAGTGTTCCTGCACTTTTTTTAGTATCAAAATTTATTTTCACTGTATTATTTAGATCTTCAAAGCTGAGCAACTTATTTCCCTGGCTTATACTGTCCACCATCAAATCGGCCATCAAGTCGTAGGTGATCGTATCCGTGGCTACTGTAATCACGTAATAGGAAGTGACTTTTCCTGAGATGTAGCGCACTGCGGGGTCTATTGTCCACTCGCATCTGTAGTATTTTACATCGAAGTTTTGGGAGGCGAAAGTGGCTTCATTAGCTACAGATACCCTGGTATATGTGCGACCTTCCGAGAGTGCAATGTTATCAATTTCTTTACAGTAATTGTTTACTTGTTGTCCATAAAGTTTTGAAACAAAAAGAATTAGAAAAATAAGAGTAGTTTTCATTAAACTTCTTTAACGGTGTTTTAACCCGAATGCTTGCATCTTAAGATTTCGGGCATTACATTTGCATAACATCGGAAAAAATTAATAAGAATTACAACCAGGTATCTAAAATTATTTGATCCTTCCTTATTAAAAATTTTTAGCAGGTGAGCACTTTCCGATTTAATAATTACATCGTCCTCACCCATAATCCAAATCAAATATATTTCCTCAATATCCTATAAAAGGGCCGAATATTTTATCATAAAGCTAAAATCTGTCTAATGGCAGTCATGTCCGCAAATTAAAAAATTGGGGGCTGATCATATTAAAACAAAAAATTAGTTATGAAAAGAATTCGCTCAAAGGGTTTTTTAACGCTATTGGTGATCATTTTTCTTGTTGGTGTAACCACATCTGCAAGAACTTTAATGGGTTATACATCTATCGTCTCCTCGATATCTGAAGAACCAGCATCTTCAAATGAACTCCCTGGAGAGGAAAATCCTCTTTTTGTAGCCTATCCAGCATGTTTAAAAGAACACAGGCAACAAACAAAGAACTACGTAAAGGCTTATGCTTTAAATCAACGGGATTATGTTATTTATATTTTCAATAAGGGTAAAAGGTTTTTCCCTAAGGCAATAGACATATTGAATAAGTATGATGTTCCTGTAGAATTGCAGATGCTTCCCGTTCTTGAATCAGATTTTAATGCAAATGCAGTTTCCCATGCCGGTGCAGTTGGCTACTGGCAATTTATGAGTGAACTTGCGCAGGAATATGGCCTTCGCACAAATGGCAAGTATGACGAAAGAAAAAATTTCTCTAAAGCAACTGTAGCCGCAGCGAAGTTTTTTCGCGACCAATTAGAATATTTTAATAATGATATTCTTCTGGCTGTTGCATCTTATAACTGCGGGCCAGGCCGCGTAAGATTGTCAATGAAAAAAAGTGGCAAGAAAGATCCAGACTTTTGGGATGTAAAAAAATATCTACCCTCAGAAACCAGGAAATTTGTAATGAATTTTATAGCGCTTAATGTAATCTCTGCTAACTATGATAAATTCATTGACAAAAGCCTGAATTTTGATGAAGCGCCGCTTATTCAGTTTGCAGCGGCTGAGTCAATCAATTCCAAAGACTCAATTCCGGTTAGAATCGTATTGTAAGCATTAGCAGTTAGGTCGTGTTTACATAGTACCTTTATGCGCTTCATGCCAAAAATCAATTACAACGATAGCATTAATTTTCTCCGCAAGCTTACTTTGCGGAGAATTTTTAATGCAGGCAAGGTTCTCACTAGTTTTTATGTTAGCCGGGTTATCAAGAGGCCGGTTCAATGGGGCCTCCCCCTGTCAATTTCTTTTGAACCTACCACTTCTTGTAACCTCAGATGCCCTGAGTGCCCCAGTGGCCTGCGTCAATTTACACGGCCAACAGGGATGCTAAAAAAGGACTTCTTCAGGGAAACAATAGATGATATTTATAAAGATATACTTTATCTTATTTTCTACTTCCAGGGGGAACCTTTTCTAAATAAAGATTTCCTGGAAATGGTAAAATATGCATCTGCAAAAGGAATCTACACGGCTACTTCTACCAATGCCCATTACCTAACTGACGAGGTTGCCCGAAAGACAGTAGAGAGCGGTCTCGATCGGTTAATAATTTCTATTGATGGAACTACACAGGAAGTTTATAAACAGTACCGCATTGGTGGCAATATTGATAAGGTTATAGAAGGCGCAAAAAATATTGTGAAGTGGAAGAGGCAATTAAAAAGTAAAACACCATTTGTATTTTTCCAATTTCTTGTGGTTAAGCCTAACGAACACCAGGTTGAAGAAATAAAAAAACTTGCAAAGGAAGTAGGTGTAGATGAAGTACGTTTTAAAACCGCGCAGGTATACGATTACGAAAATGATCCCAATCAATTAATTCCGGTAAATGAAAATTTCAGTCGTTATAAAAAAAATAAAGAGGGGAAAACTGTTTCAAAGAATAAGCTCGCCAATCATTGCTGGAAACTCTGGCAGGCCAATGTTATAACATGGGACGGCCTGGTGGTGCCGTGCTGCTTTGACAAAGATGCTTCTCATCAACTAGGCAATATTAAAATGCAATCTTTCAAAGAAATATGGCAGAATGATAACTATAAGCAGTTTCGAAAAGAGCTTATGACAAGCCGGAGAAATATCGATATCTGCGCCAATTGCAGCGAAGGGATTTCCGTATGGAAGGATTGAGTTATTATTTTCCATTCCTTAATAATTTGCTCAAACTTTTTAAGCTATTTTTAGTGAATGACTGGCTTCAACAACTATCTCCGCCAAATAATATTATTAGCCTTAATAGTACTTATTGGTATATTGATGCTTCAGCATTTTTATATTTTTTTACCCAGCGTACTGGGGGCCATTACCCTTTACATTCTTAGCAGAAAAACATATTTCAATCTTGTAAAAAAGAAGAAATGGAGTTCGGCTTGGACTGCTTTGTTATACATACTTGGGTTTACAATTATTATATGCCTTCCTGTTTATATAGCTGCCGTACTGGTGACACCCAAGCTGGTAGCGCTCTTTAACAACCCCGTTCAATTGATAATTGCAGTAAAAAGTTTTTCTCAAAAAATTCAGGAAGCTACTGGTATCGAATTATATAATGGAAATAGTTTAAAAAGCGCTACTCAAAAATTTGCCAGTAATATTCCAATGCTTCTTACAGGTACTGCTAACTTTTTGACCAACCTTTTGTTGATGTTTTTCATTTTATACTACATGCTTATACACGGCGGCAAAATGGAAAAATATTTACACGACAGCATGCCGCTGAAAGAGCGCAACCGGGAAATCCTGGGCACAGAAACAGATATAATGATCAGGGCAAATGCCATTGGAATCCCACTATTAGCAGTTATACAGGGTCTGATAGCTACCTTAGGTTTTTGGATCTTCGGCGTTTCCGATTTTGGTATTTGGGGATTTTTAGCGGGTGTTGCTTCTCTTATTCCGATTGTAGGTACAGGCCTTATTTGGGTTCCGCTTACGGTGTATCTTCTTGCTATAAATAATATATGGCAAGGGGTGGGCCTTGGTATATATTCTTTAGTAATTCTTACAAACATTGATTATGTGGCTCGCATAACGGTACTTAGAAGAATCGGGGATGTCCATCCGCTTATTACAATTATCGGGGTTATAATAGGGTTAAGCATGTTTGGCTTTCTGGGCCTCGTCTTTGGACCTTTGCTGATAAGCTATTTTATTGTGTTGATTCGAATATATCGCAATGAATTTAATGCGCAGCCCATAACGCCATTGCACACGGAAAAGGATCATAAGGTAGTGGAGGATCACAGGAAATAATTTTGAACACATTAAGATAAATGAGCTTAACAGCACAATCTTTTATAAGGCGCTCTTAAATATATACAAAAGCTCACAGGTAAGTTTTCTTACAACTTTTACATAAGGTTAATATTGGATACGCACCCGCAACCCTATTTTATTATTTTGTAAATTGCCGCCTCATAAAAAATCACTGATGAAGAACTGCCTGCGTTACATTTATTTTTTCCTTCCTTTTTTTTCTATCAAATCTTTTTCACAACCTAAATATGAATTTCGAGGTGTGTGGGTAGCTACGGTGGACAATATTGATTTCCCTTCTACCAAATTTTTAAGCTCGTATGGGCAGCAGGCAGAATTTGTAAGCCTGCTCAATATGCATAAAAGAAATGGAATGAATGCGGTAGTTGTGCAAATAAGGCCTGCAACCGATGCTTTTTACCCGTCACAATATGAGCCATGGAGCGAATGGCTAACGGGTACGCAGGGGAAGCCGCCATCTCCATACTATGACCCTCTCGAATTTATGATAACGGAGACCCACAAACGTGGAATGGAATTTCATGCATGGATGAATCCTTACAGGGCGGTTTTTAATATTAGCAAATCTTCCATTTCGCCCACCCATGTCACAAAGTTGCATCCTGAATGGTTTATAGATTATGGTGGCAAAAGATATTTCGACCCAGGTAATAAAGAAGTGCAACAGTTTTTAACCAATGTGGTGAGAGATGTGGTGCACCGGTATCACATTGATGCCATCCATTTCGATGATTATTTTTATCCTTATCGTATCGCGGGAAAAGAATTTGGCGATGCCCAATCATTTAAAAGATACGGAAATGGCCTTGATAAGGAAACCTGGAGAAGAAGCAATGTTGATTCTATTATCCTGAAGCTTAGCCGGGCAATCAAAGAAGAGAATAAGTATTGTAAGTTCGGAATTAGCCCATTTGGTGTTTGGCGAAATATTGATAAAGATCCTGAGGGCAGTAATACCAAAGCGGGGCAAACAAATTATGATGATCTGTATGCCGACATATTATTGTGGTTAAAAATGAAATGGATTGACTATGTGGCGCCTCAATTGTATTGGGAGTTTCATCATAAAGTTGTTGGCTACGAAGTGTTGATAGACTGGTGGGCCAGGCATGCCTACGGAAGGCAGATGTACATAGGACAGGGCATATACAGGGCTCTGGAATCAAGGTCGTATGCATGGAAAAATAAAAATGAACTACCCGACCAGATAAAATTACTTCGTGAATATCCGCAAGTGCAGGGCAGCATATTTTTTAGCAGCGCAACATTTGCAAGTAATCCTAATGGATGGAGCGATAGCCTTCGAAACAATTACTATAAATATCCTGCAATAATTCCTCCAATGCCGTGGATTGATTCTATTAAGCCGGCCCGGCCTGAATTGGTATTTGATAGTTCTAAAATTGCTAACTATTCAAGTGATATTGATCTTTATCTTGTTGAAGATAGCTTGAGTAAAAACCTTAACCGGTATGTAATTTATAATTTTGACGATACTGAGAGTATAGATAAGAGTGACCCAAAGAGAATTACAGATATAGTGGTGTCAGGAAATAATATGTACAAATTTGATCTTCAAAAAATTCCATCGCAGCAAGACAAAATTATAATAGCTGCTACCGCATTAACGGCCACAAATAACGAAAGTGATCTCAGTCGTTATATTTACCTGGAGCGAAAATTAAACGGATGGCATATTGTATCTATTGAAAACAATAAATAAACTCAGGAATAAAAAGGATAAACCAGTCGAAAATTTACGTATGAAATATTCATTTCACGAGGACTCAGCTATTTCTTAGTAAAAGGTGGTTACTTTAGGTTGTTAATGATATTTTCACGGTTACCATAAATTTCTTTTATCACGAGGCTTATCTCTTCGGCCATTTTGCTTTTTCGGTTCATGATCATTTGAAGCATTAGTTGTTTCCTGTCATTTATTTCCTGCGACGACTCTTTCTTATCCGTCCCTTTCGTATTTGAAACCGTTTCTGTCTCATTTCCGCCTTTCATACTAAGAACCATTTTTTTCAAATCTTCATCGGCATCTTTGGATGCCTGCACCATTATAAGGGTTGAGATGGCTACAATATTTTCATCACTCATACCTTTCAAAAACGGATTAGAATGAAGCGCTTTAATAAGGCTGTCACCATTTACCTGCTGGTTCTTCAAAATTGATGCAGATTTAATTATTACATTTTTCAACTGAGGATTTATTATAGGCATGGCATTTTTGTAAAATGCATCAGCATCAGGTGGCATTGCAGCGGGAACTTGAGCAAAACTTTGGTGTGCAAAAACAATGGATAGAAAAAGGAGGAAAGTTCTCATATTGATTGTTTTAGTACGAAGAATAATTCCGTTTATAAAACGATTAGCTTGATAGATAACGGCTCTGATCTTAAAAAATTGAATAGGGAAGCCATTTATTTTACAAAACGCTTACATCTCAAATCATAAGGTTGGCATAATATTGTTTACTATTAAAAAATTATTTCACATAAAAAAATTACGGTGAATACAAATCCCAAATTAAAAGGTCAAAGCGCGCTGGTAACAGGCGCCAATAGCGGAATAGGCGAAGCGGTAGCAATTGCATTAGCAAATGATGGTGCTAATGTAGTAGTGAATTATGTTACCCACCCTGAGGCCGCCGACGAGGTAGTTCAAAAAATTATTAATAATGGTGGCAATGCGATAGCAGTAAAGGCAGATGTAAGCAAGGAAGATGAAGTCACCTCGATGTTTCAACAAATGTTTCAAAAATTTGGTACCATAGACATTCTCGTAAATAATGCAGGCCTCCAAAAAGACGCTTCATTTGAAAATATGTCGCTTGCTGACTGGCAATTGGTAATTAATGTAAACCTCACCGGGCAATTCCTTTGCGCACGTGAAGCCGTAAAGGAATTTTTGAAAAGAGGCATTGTTGAAGAACGAAGCAAAGCTGCAGGAAAAATTATCAGCATGAGTAGTGTGCATGAAGTGATTCCGTGGGCAGGCCATGTAAACTATGCAGCAAGCAAAGGTGGCATAAATATGATGATGAAAAGTATGGCTCAGGAACTGGCTCCTAAAAAAATACGTGTAAACAGTATTGGCCCTGGCGCAATTCAAACATCAATCAATAAACCCGCATGGGAAACTCCTGAAGCGTTAAATAAATTGCTTACATTAATCCCTTATGGTAGAATAGGCCAGCCGGAAGACATCGGTAAAGTAGCGGTATGGCTTGCAAGTGACGAATCTGATTATATAACGGGAACTACCATTTTTGTGGATGGTGGAATGCTTTTATACCCTGGATTCTCAACAAATGGATAACACTATGTAGTATAAGCAGCGCAACGTATTAAGTTTACCAATGAATTAAAATATTGATTTAAGAATGAATACAGCAGAACATGAACGGTTGAAAGAAAACTCCACTAAAGAAGTACCCCTTGAATTATGGGGGCCGTATTTAAGCGAACGACAATGGGGAACCGTAAGAGAAGATTACAGCGAAAACGGAGATGCATGGAATTATTTTCCGCATGATCATGCACGAAGCCGTGCCTATATATGGGGAGAAGATGGGCTCGGCGGTATTTCAGATATATTTCAAAATATGTGCTTTGCAATAGCCTTGTGGAACGGCGAGGATTCAATACTTAAAGAGAGGCTTTTTGGCTTAAGCAATTCAAGAGGCAACCATGGAGAAGATGTGAAGGAATTATATTATTACCTGGATAATATTCCCACGCATTTTTACATGAAATATCTTTATAAATATCCACAGTCAGGTTACCCATATATTGAACTAATTGAGAAAAACGAATCGAGGGGTAAAAACGAACCTGAATACGAAATTTTAGATACAGGAATTTTTAATGATGATAAATATTTTGATGTATTTATAGAATATGCCAAGCAAAACAGCGAGGATATTTTTATTAAAATAGAAATCATAAACCGGGGAAATGACACGGCTCCCATCACGGTGCTGCCCACATTGTGGTTTTATAATAAATGGCAGTACAGGGATAATCCGGAAAAACCATCTATCAGCTTGTTGAATAATCATTCAGTGCATGCAGCTCATGAAACAATTGGCGATTATTATCTCTACTTCCCGGAGGCTGATCATCTTTTGTTTACAGAAAATGAAACTAATTATAAAAAATTATTTAACAGGGAGAATACTGTTGAGTTCGCGAAAGATGCTTTCCATGATGCCCTGGTTGATGGCAAGGACCTGGAAAAATTGAAAGAGAATAAACAAGGCACCAAGTTTTCGCCAGTCTATAAATTTGATATTGAGACAAAACAATCAAAATCTATTTATCTCAGGCTTACCAAAGAAAAAAATATTGATGCTTTTCCAAAGGATTTTGAAAAAATTTTTGAAAAAAGAAAAAACGAAGCCAATGAATTTTATACTGCTTTGTATCCCGGCCAATGTAATGATGATCAAAAAAATATTCAACGCCAGGCTTTCGCAGGCCTGTTGTGGAACAAGCAATACTACCACTACGATATCGAGCGCTGGCTTAGTAAAAGTGACGGCATTTCACCTTTATATGAATCACGTAAATATGGTCGCAATCACGAGTGGAAATATTTGAAGAACCAGGATGTAATGTCAATGCCAGACAAATGGGAATATCCCTGGTATGCTGCGTGGGACAGCGCCTTTCACTGTATTTCGATGGCTATTGTAGATCCAGTTTTTGCAAAGCATCAATTACTGGTGTTAATGCGTGAATGGTTTATGGATCCTCAAGGCCAATTGCCTGCCTACGAATGGGACTTTAGCGATGTGAATCCTCCGGTGCATGCTTTTGCAGCCTTTGAGGTGTATAAAACTGAAAAAAGAATTTATGAGATCAATGATTTGCATTTTCTAAAAAGGGTATTTCAAAAACTCATTATTAATTTCACGTGGTGGATAAATCGTAAAGACGCTGACGGTAACAGCATTTTTGAAGGTGGGTTTTTAGGCCTAGATAATATAGGCTTATTTAATCGCAGTATGATCCTTCCGGGAAATATGTTACTTGAGCAGGCCGATGGCACTAGCTGGATGGGAATGTACGCGCTTGGCATGATGGACATTGCACTGGAGATTGCGATGAATGATGATTCGTACCAGGATGCCGGCACTAAATTCTATGAGCACTTTGTAATTATTGCAGAAGCACTTAATGAGCTTGGTCTTTGGAATGAGGATGATAAGTTTTTTTATGATGTACTTTCCATAAACAAATCAGAAGCATTCCCGCTTAAAATAAGATCAGTGGTCGGGCTAACACCTCTCTTCGCGGTTTCTATTATTGAAAATGAAGTCTTCACCAAATTGACCGATTTCTCAAAACGGGTGCAGTGGTTTCAAGCATATCGGCAGGCTAATAAGAAGTATTTACCCAGCCAGGAAAAAGATGAAGATGAATGTATCCTTCTTTCACTTGTTCACAAAGAGAGATTGAAATATTTACTGGATAAGCTTTTGGATGAATCAGAATTTTTATCACCGGGAGGAGTAAGAGCGCTGTCAAAATTTTACCAGGAAAATCCTTACACTTTAGAGGCTAACGGAACCAGGTACTCGATTCAATACGACCCCGGTGATTCTACATCAGATATGTTTGGAGGAAATTCTAACTGGCGTGGGCCTGTATGGATGCCTATCAACTACTTGTTTATAAATGCTATAAAAACTTATGGAGAATTTTATTGTGACGATTTAACAGTCGAGTGCCCAGAAGGATCCGGCAAAAATCTTACACTGCTCGAAGTGGCTAAAGAATTAACACGCAGGCTTATTCATATTTTTGAAAAAGATGAACAGGGTGAAAGACTGGTATTTGGACCATATAATTGGTTTTATAAAAAAGAAGAAAACTGTAACCTCGTCTTGTTTCACGAATACTTCCATGGCGATACCTTAAAAGGTTTAGGTGCAAGCCATCAAACCGGGTGGACTGCTCTCATAGCAAATCTATTGTACGACATTAAAGTGAGTGAATGATTGCCGCTTGAGATACAGGCCAACATCAAGAAAATTTTTTTCCCATAATGGTAAACAATATCGCTATGCATCAAACTTAGCTTGAAAGAGTAAACTTTTATATAATTGACTGAAGTTAATAATTACCGTTAAAATCGGTAAAGCTGTAGCTTTATGATTAAAATAAAACCAGGACAAAATAATATTAATCGGGACTTTAATTTTATAGTTTGCAATGTGTAAGTATTTCCAAAAATAGCGCGGATACATGTCATCTAATCACAATCATAATCACACACATAGTCATAGTCATCACTCTCATGCTATTACTCCTGCGGATGCCACAGTTCCATTTATTATTGGCATTGCATTAAACATATTATTTGTAATTATCGAAGTAATTGCCGGTATCATAAACAATTCAATATCGCTGCTTACCGATGCTGGGCATAATTTAAGTGATGTTGCAAGCCTTGTGTTGTCGTTGATAGCCTTCAGGCTGGCAAAAAAAAGTGCTACTAATAAATTTACTTATGGCTATAAGAAAACTACCGTTTTAGCCGCTTTCATGAATGCTGTACTTCTCCTGATAGCTATCGGCATACTTGGGTTCGAGTCAATTCAGCGTTTAATAAATCCGGCTACTGTAAATGGGGATGTGATCGCATGGGTAGCCGGTGCAGGTATCATTGTAAATGCTATAACAGCTTTATTATTTTTTAAGAACAGGAAAACGGATCTCAATATAAAAAGCGCTTATCTGCACATGTTGAGCGATACACTCGTTTCTGTAGGCGTGGTTGCCGGCGGTATTCTTATAAATTATACAGGATGGAACTGGATAGATCCTGTCATCGGACTCATCATAATGGTTGTGATTCTCATTGGTACCTGGTCGCTCCTTACTGATAGCTTTCGGCTTTCTGTAGATGCAGTGCCCCCTGATATAAACATAGAAGAAATTAAAGAAATCATAACACGGCAACCAAATATAGTGGAGGCGCATCACATCCACATTTGGGCACTTAGCACCACAGAAAATGCTCTTACTGCGCACATTTCTTTGAGTGAAAGTATTGACTTCAGCGAAAAAATGAAATTGGTACAAAATTTAAAGCATACTTTATTACATCACAAAATTCATCACAGCACCATTGAAATCGAAACGGAAGAATCTGATTGTGAAGAAAAGGATTGTTAATTAGAATGATTGATTTTTTCGCAGCTCTTTCGAAAGTCAATTTATGAATGTAAAATTAAGCACATTTAAAATAAATTTTTATGGAAAACAAAGTAGATAAACACGCCCTTCTTGAATTTGCCGAACAGCAACTTGAGGAACATATTGCAGAGCTAAATACTCATTATGAAGGAAGAGAAATGGCATCTGCCGATGAAAAGAAAGCTGCGTTCGACACACATTTTAAAATGTTTACAGCAGAGCTCGAAGAAAAAAGCAAAGAATTGGGAGACGAGGAAAATAATAAAAACGTCATAAAAGAATACCAGGAAAAGTTTACACAAGCGCTACCTTAAGTTTTATTAATTATGTCTGCAGTTAACTCAATCGGAAATTTTTTTTGGAAAATATTCAAAGCAATATTTGTAAGAAAAAAAGACTGTTGCAAATAATCAGGGGATGAGGCTTCTTTTCGTTCTAAAGCAGGTTCCTTTAAATAACGCAACCTGGTGATCATGCTGGTTTGTTATAGTTATGATGTAAAGGCCGGTACTTTTTCCGTTATGTATTTCTTTAGCTTCCGCTGTTAATTCGTCTCCGGGCTGAGTAGGCCTGGTAAAATTGATAGAAGTGTCTAATGCAACCGAAAGAACGTTTCGGCTATTACAGGCAAATGCAAATGCACTATCGCCAAGAGAGAAGGCAATGCCTCCATGTATTATTCCAAATCCATTGATCATTTCCTTGCGGAGTTTCATTTTTATTTTACTGTATCCCTCTTTGATTTCGATAATCTCTACGCCAAGCCATTGGCTGAAAAGATCTGCTTCCATAATATGGCTAACAACACGTTTTGCCTGTTCATCTTTATCCATCTTTTTTTATATTATTCTCCTTTAAAAATAGCTTTCCTTTTTTCCAGGAAAGCAGAAACCCCTTCAGCGAAATCTTCGGTTAACGCCGCCTTTTGCTGAAGCTTGTCCTCGGTTTCTAATTGTTGCTCTAGTGTTTGTCCCAATGATGCATTGAGTGCCTGCTTGGTATATGCTAATCCTGCTGTAGGTAAGGAAGCAAGCGTAAGAGCAATCTTTTCAGTTTCATCTTTGAAAGCAGCATCAGGAAAAAACTTATAAATCATTCCTATATGTTCGGCTTCCGCTGCAGAAATTTTATCGCCCAGCATCATAAGCGCACTTGCTTTCTGAAAACCGATTAGCCGTGGCAGAAAAAAAGTTCCGCCGCTATCGGGAATCAGACCAATCTTACTGAATGCCTGCATGAAAGATGCAGATTGAGCAGCAATTACTACATCGCAGCTCAATGCAATATTAGCGCCGGCGCCGGCCGCTACTCCATTTACAGCAGCCACCACCGGCTTGCTTAGGGTTCTTATTTTGCTGATGATAGGGTTGTAATGCTCACTTAAAATTCTTCCCATTCCCGGCCCGTTTGGATCCGTAACTTCTGCAAGATCCTGGCCCGCGCAAAAAGCTTTACCTGCTCCTGTGATATAAATACATCTGATCTGTTCATCTACTTCACATTCACTAAGCCGTTGCTGCAATAACAACGCCATCTCCCGATTGAAGGCATTGAATTTTTCAGGCCGGTTTAGGGTGATGAATGCTATGGAATTTTTTATTTCTAAATTGATGCTGGACATGTTCACTTTATAGAAAATTGCAAATCAAAAATCCGAAATTTAAAATTGCTAATGGCATTTAAAATAATCAAACGGTTCCAAACAATCATTGCACTGATATAATGCTTTACAGGCCGTTGAGCCAAATTGGCTAATAAGTTTTGTGTTTAACGATTTGCACATAGGACATTCAACTTTAAGATCTTCCAAATAAGCAGAATCAAAACTTTTCCCTACCGGCGGTGCAATCCCGTAGGCTTTTAATTTTTTCATTCCTTCTTCGGTCATCCAGTCCGTAGTCCATGCAGGAGAAAGCTGCTGTATAATTTCTATTTTTTTAAATCCATTTTTTAGAAGGCACATTCTTATGTTCATGGAAATTACGTCCATCGCTGGACAACCGCTATAGGTAGGAGTTACAAATATTTGAACCTTGTTATTGATAACGCAAATATCTCGTACTATTCCCAAATCGATAATAGATAATACAGGAATCTCAGGATCATTAATTTCTTTTAAAATGCTCCAGACGATTTCTTCAGTTATATTTTCCTTAATAATTTCCATATTATATTTCTACCATTCGCATCCAGGGTAAGCTCTTTGTAAGAATTGCATTTCGGCCAGGATGAATCCCAATTGTTCTGTATGAATACCATTTTTACCGCCGCTTTGCATCCAGGTGTTTTCTTCATCTGGATGCGAAAGCGTAGCCTTGTCTAAAACTTCTGCTACCTTACCAAGCCATGCATTTTTTATCTCATTTACAGCCACGCCTACTTGTCTTTTTTCACATATCTTTTCATAACCCGCGGGTTCGAACATTTCCCCTGTATAGGGCCATATTTCTTCAAGCGCCAGTTTTATTCTTCTGTTGCTTTCTTCGGTTCCATCTCCAAGCCTTACAACCCATTCACCACTCCATCGTAAATGATAGGTAACTTCTTTATGAGACTTTTCTGCAATCGCAGACAGTTGATCGTCAGCTGAAGATTTCAACCTTTCATAAAAATAAAATTGGTAGGCGCTGAAGAAGAACAATTTCAAAATGGTTTTGGCCCAGTCACCATTTGAAATTTCCGCGATTAAAAGATTTTTGAAGCTTCTTGCATCTCTTAGATAGGCAAGCGTATCTTCAGTTACTTCGCCAAGCTCTTGTTCAAAAGAAGAGCTTTCTGTACCCGCTGATTTATTTTCAGCATTCAGGAGCCTTGCGGCATACTGATAAAAGTTTCTAGATTGCCCGATTAAATCCAGGGCAATGTTACTTATCGCAATATCTTGTTCCAGCATGGGGCCATGCCCTGTCCACTCACTCAGGCGATGTCCCATAATCAAAGAATTATCTGCCAGGTGAAGTGCGTAGGCCGCTGTAAATTCCCCCATGGGAAAGGCTTTCGGTGCTTCTATATTATTGAATGTTTTATTTTTCACAATTCCTTTAATGTTTTCAGGTAACCCTGTAAAAATTAGATGTGTTTTACTTCATCGGGCAAATTATAAAAAGTAGGATGACGATAAACCTTATCGTTGGCAGGATCATACATGCTTGATGCATTATCCGGATTTGAAGAATGAATGTTTTTAGATTCCGCGACCCAAATACTTACACCTTCCATACGCCTTGTGTATACATCCCTTGCATTTTCAATAGCCATTTGCGCATCTGCAGCATGAAGACTTCCTACATGCTTATGATCAAGCCCCTGCTTACTTCTAATAAAAACTTCCCAAAGTGGTTCATCAGATTTCATTATAAATTATTTGACGTTGTATAATACAAAGCGAAAGCATTGAAAGATTTGTAAAATCAATTCATATTTATATCTGCAAAGTCTCTTTTTGAGATTTAGAGATCTTCTTTTCTGCGTGTGCTAACCCAGCCTCTCTCACCCATTCGCCGTTTTCGTGGGCGCTCACTCTTGCGGTTAAACGCTCTTTATTACATGGGCCATTACCTTTAACCACATTCCAGAATTCATCCCAGTTTATTTCACCAAAGTCGTAATGTTTACTTTCTTCATTCCATTTCAGATCAGTGTCCGGAATAGTAAGTTCAAGAATATCTGCCTGCTCTTTGCATATATCTACAAATTTTTGGCGAAGCTCATCGTTGGTAAATCTTTTGATTTTCCATTTCATGCTTTGCTGCGTATGAAGCGATGCATCATCATTTGGTCCAAACATCATAAGGCTGGGCCACCACCACCTGTTCAATGCATCCTGTGCCATTTCCTTTTGCTCTTCAGAGCCGCGGCAAAGTGTAAGCAAAATCTCGAAACCCTGGCGTTGGTGAAAACTTTCTTCCTTACATACTCTTATCATGGCGCGTGCATAAGGCCCGTAAGAAGCACGGCACAAGGGAACCTGGTTCATAATAGCGGCACCATCAACAAGCCAGCCGATTGCCCCAATGTCGGCCCAGGTCAATGTAGGATAATTAAAAATTGAAGAATATTTTGCTTTTCCACTTAACAATTGATCCACCATTTCCTCACGGCTTATTCCCATGGTTTCTGCTGCTGCATACAAGTAAAGGCCATGGCCTGCTTCATCCTGCACTTTTGCAAGAAGTGTTGCTTTTCTCCTGAGAGAAGGTGCACGGGTTATCCAATTGCCTTCCGGTAACATACCGACGATTTCGCTATGAGCATGCTGGCTTATCTGTCTTATCAGTGTCTTTCGGTAATCCTCGGGCATCCAATCTTTTGGCTCAATTTTTATTTCATTCGCTACTTTATCGTCAAATATTTTTTGCAAATCTGTGTGCATCATCATGACTAATTTAATCTCTAAAGTTACTACTTCGCGAAGCAAAAACTAACGGTTGTTAGTTAAAATTCTTACATTGAGATCTATGATTTTACGTCAAAATCTACCACTACCTTTTCACTCCTTGGATGCGATTGACAGGTCAATATAAAACCAGCTTCCACTTCTTCAGGTTCTAGCCCATAATTAACTTCCATCTCAACATTACCTTCAATTAATTTTGATTTACACGTGCAGCATACACCGCCTTTGCATGCAAACGGTAAATCGGCTCCTTCCGCCAACGCGGCATCCAGTATGTTATTACTGTTATAATCAAGATTGAAGTTGAAACTTCTGCCATCAAGCTTTACTGTTATATTACTGCCTTCGTCTTCGGAAGCATTTACAGTTTTGTAAATTTTTATGCGTTTAGTCGCAGGTGTTGTAAACAATTCAAAGTGTATTTTCTTTTGTGAAACTCCCTGCTTTTCCAAATAATCTTTTACCGCAAAAATCATTTGCTCCGGGCCGCAAATAAAAAGCTCATCGGCAGAAAGAAAATTAATAACTTTTGAAAGTTGAAGACATTTGTTGGCGTCTATTCGCCCGTAATTGATGTCAGACTCCGTTCTTTCCCTGCTTAATATATGATATAAGCTGAAACGGTTGATATGCTTATCTTTTAAGGCCTGCAGGTCTTCTTTAAAGATTATTGAAGACACTGTTTTGTTGCCATAAATAAGCGTAACCATACTGTTTGGCTCTATGTGCAAAATGGTTTTTATGATGGAAATGACCGGCGTAATACCACTACCTGCTGCAAAAAATACATAAGCTTTTTTGTTGGAGGCATTTACTTCAGTAAAGAAAGTACCCGTTGGAGGCATAACATCAAGCTCATTCCCTTTTTTAAGATTTACATTTGCGAAAGTTGAAAACGTCCCATTATGAACTTTCTTAACGGCAATTCTTAATTCATTATCCAAAGGGCTGGTGCAAATGGAATAAGATCTCCTTATTTCTTCGCCTGCATTAAATTTAATAGTTACATTTTGTCCCTGCTTAAACTGAAAATCATTTTTTAATTCTCCGGGAATTTCAAATGCGATAGACACACAGTCTTTTGTTTCCCGCCGGATATCCTTTACAATTAGCTTATGAAAATGTAGCGCCAACTCCTATATTGTTTTATTTAATGAACTCTGGCCTTTTTATTATTATTTGCCGAGTTTATATTTATGACACTATTGTTTCTTAATCCATCAATCAGCATTTTCACCATATTTTCTTCCAATGATTTTGAGTCGATCTTCTTAGAAGATTGTTGCCAGCTTTCTATACCTCCAATAGCTGATAAAATTGTAAGAACAGCCACGTCGGGATTTATGCGGTTAACTTCATTGTTATCAATGCCTTTTTGCAAAAGCGTCGCCAATCTCGATCTGTAATTGCTTCGCCTGCTTTTAAAATCTGTAAGAAACGGCTCAGGCAAATGTCTCCATTCATGATCTGAAATATATACATTTTCATATTCCTCTATCATCATCGAAATGTGAAAACGGATAATGCTTTCCATCTTATCCAAAATTGAATGTGCACTTGCTTCAACTTCTGCCAGGTGCGCAGTAAACAACCGGCCAACTTTGAAGCATATTTCATTCAAGATTTCTTTTTTGGATTCGATATAATTATATAGACTTGGGGCCTCCACGCCAATGTTTTCTGCAATGTCACGCATTGAGGTTGCCACATATCCCTTTTCCTTAAACAAGGATGCCGCAGAATGTATGATCACGTCTTTTTTAGACCCATTTTTTGTCGCGATTATTTTTGCCATTAAATAGTAATTCCGACAAAACTAACACTTATTAGTTTTTTTCTTTTACTATGAAAATCCTTCTTAACAATTTGAGTCCACATCTTATGACAATTCGCTATTTGCGCTATATTCAGGCATTTGATAGTTTTATCAACGGATTATAATAATTTTAAATGTTGAATATGATATTTTTTAATTTTTGCCGCCAAAAAGTTGTGAATGACTTTAAATAGTGTAGATAAAGTAGAAAGTATTTCACCCGCTGAATTTAGAACCAACTATTACCTGCCCCAAAAGCCGTTGGTAATTACAGGACTTGCAAGGCAATGGCCGGCTTATACTAAATGGACCTGGGATTATTTCAAAAAAATGGTAGGAGATAAGAAAGTCGGGCTTTACAATAATGTGAAAAGCGATGCATATACTCCGATAAATACAGCAGATGATTACAAAACCTTTGGGGAGTATGTCGATATGATACAGAATGGCCCTGCTGCATGGCGTATATTTTTGTTTAATATTTTTACCCATGCACCACAACTCACTGAAGATTTTACCTGGCCTGAAGAACTAATGAAAGGATTTGTAAAGAAGTATCCCATGCTATTTACAGGAGGACAAACCTCCATTACCCACATGCATTTTGACATAGACCTTTCACATATTTTACACACACAGTTTGCCGGCAGAAAGAGGGTTTTGCTATTTCGGCATGAAGAACAATACAAGCTTTACCGCAAGCCTTTTGAGGTACTCAGCCTTGCCGATTTTTCTAATTACAATACTGAAACGGGAAAGCCTGATTATGAGAAGTTTCCGGCATTGAAGTATGCCACAGGGTACGAATTGATAATGGAGCACGGCGATACTTTGTTCATGCCTGCGGGGTATTGGCATCACATGGAATACCTCGACAGTGGATTTGCCATGAGTCTTCGTGCCCTGCAAAATACGTTGTCTGGTAAGGCAAAAGGCGCCTGGAATTTATTTGGAATGAGGAGTATTGACACCATTATGAAAAAGACAAATCCAAAGTGGTGGTATAATTATAAAATCAAGAAAATTAATAGATTTGCGAGCGAGGAGTTAAGAAAATATTATTAATATATCAGAGAAAATTCTTTTTATAAAAAAATTCGTATTACTTTAGCAGCCCATTCTGTATATTCCTTTTCCTATATTTTAAAGACCGTACACACAGCCCATAAAACTGTATTTAGTTTTTCAAATACAATTTAGAATAAATATCCTTTACATAAAATATTAGCAAGAGCTTAAGCTTTTTTCTTGTGGTTTCAGAGGTAAGCAAGGCCGGTGATTTTTATCACTGGCCGTTTTTTTTGATTTCAATGATTTAAAAGCCGGAGATGCGTAAATGGAATAGAGTTACCATTCAATTTTATAAGGAATTCCGCATGCATTAAACTCTCTAAAAGAGCGTTTTCACGCGGCATACATCTAATCCAAAGCCCTGTTCATAAATTTTACTAATGGCATTAATGCTTTAAAAGCCTGCGACACTTCGCTGATAAGTGATGAAAGATTAAGATGGTTGTCAGGAATAAGTTTTGTCGCTACAAAACTTTTTAACCTTAAGAAATCTCCTGCTGGATCATTCTTCTCATATCCTTTTGGGATATTTACAAGCATGTTATTTTTATCCATC
The DNA here is from genome assembly GCA_040007435.1 of Ginsengibacter sp. Lineage (GTDB taxonomy): Bacteria > Bacteroidota > Bacteroidia > Chitinophagales > Chitinophagaceae > Ginsengibacter. The sequence goes on from JBDTUZ010000016.1 coordinate 63,349, forward strand.
TCCAAACCAGTGTATTGCTTTGCAAAGGAACTGCCGTTTATTATCTTTTTGAATTCAGGAAAACAATAATCTATCTCCTGTCTTATTTTTTTAAGCTCAGGTGCTGCCGGCATCCAAAGTCCGCCGCCGGCAAAACTTTTGCCGCCCGGCTCAAGATGGAAATAGTAACCCGCAAAAATTGATTTTTTTCCGCCCTTATTGAAGGAAGCGCCCATATTGGATTTGTAGGGCGTTTTATCTTTTGAAAACCTGATGTCGCGGTTTATTCTAAACGTGCAGTTTTTAGCTTCCAGCAGTTTTATATCGTCGTCAAAAGTAGATATCGAAACAATGATCTTTTTTACAAAATCTTCAAAATCACTTTTCGCCGCGTTGTATTTTTCGCGGTTTTTATCGAACCAGGGCTTGCTATTATTTTTTTTTAGTAAAGTTAAAAAACCTGTTGTAGATGATAGAAACATTCAATGGTGTTGTGAACAGCTATAAATTTCTTTTAAAAAGGCGGAAAAAAAATCTTATACATTAGACCAGTTTTCACCGCTTTTAATTCTATAAATGGTCATTTCGCTCACCTTGTATTTTTCGGCAATCTTCTTGTAGGTAAGTCTGCGACGTGGGTTTTCGATCATCGTCTTGATAACTTTTACTTGTTTCGCATCAAGCTTAAGGCCTTTTGTTCTTGAATTTTGAATTTTTTTATAAGCAATTTTCTCCGGGCTTTTTTGCTGATGTGTGCTTACTTCTTGTTGGTTGGCCCATTTCAAATTTTTATGGTTATTATCGGTCTTGACATGATTAAGATGTATAACAAATTTTTCCTTGGGAGAGTTTTTTTTGTTGAAAAGTTTTGCAACTTCCCGGTGAAAATAAATAGTGCCGTTAGTACCATTTATATGAAGGTTCAAAGTTTTATATCCGGAAGTTAAAGAACCATTCAGGAGTTTACCGTCACCAACAACGTCTTCCTTATAGCTGGCTATCCGGCCATGGGAAGAAACTGCATATTTTTTTCGTAGTTGCTTCCATCCTTTAAATTGAATTTGTTTCCATATTTCGCCGTTAATTTTTTTTACCATAACAAAGGGGTTTAAAATAAAGTTACAAAACTATATGTGTATCATATTTAAAAAATCTTGCTCATCTATTATTTTGATTGTTTTTATCTTCTTCGCCTTTTCAAGTTTACTTCCAGCCGAATCTCCTGTTACAAGATAATTCAAATTATTACTTACTGATGAAAGAAGTTTGCCTCCGTTATCTTCTGCTAACTTTTCTGCATCGCCTCTTTTCAATGTTGGCAATGTTCCGGTGAATAAAAATGTCTTCCCGCTTAAAGTTCCTGGCACCTCTTCCTTCTTATCGCCTTTGGTCATTATGCCTGCTGCCTCCAGCGTTTTAAGCATTTTTATATTATCCTGATTTTGAAAAAATTCATAAATACTCTCGCTTACTTTACTACCAATATCTTTTAGCTCCCGCAATTCTTCAATAGAAAAGTTTGCAATCTCAAATATGCTTTCTACACTTTTACTTAAAACTTTGGCTGTCGTTTCTCCAACATATCTTATGCCAAGGCCAAAAATAAGACGATTTAAAGATTGAGTTTTTGAAACCTCGATTGCAGCCTTAAGATTATTAATGGATTTTTCTCCAAATCCCTCGAGCTTCGAAATTTCATCATAATCTAATTTATAAATGCCTGGTATATTTTTCAGTAAGCCGAGGCTATAAAATTTTCTCACGTTTGCTTCGCCAAGACTTTTAATATCCATTGCATCTTTGCTTACAAAATGTATAATGCGTTCAACTACCTGGGCTTCGCAATTAATGTTCACACATCTCCATATTGCTTCTCCTTCCGGCTTTACTAACGGGTCGTTGCAAACTGGACAATTTTCAGGAAAAATAATTTTTTTCTCTTTTCCTGTTCTTAATTCGGTCAAAGGCTTTACAATGTACGGAATCACATCACCTGCACGCTCCACTAAAACGGTATCGCCTATGCGTAAATCTTTTTCTTCAATTACATCTGCATTAAAAAGAGAAATGGAAGTAACGGTTACGCCACCTATATGAACGGGTTCAATTTTCGCTACCGGCGTCACCGAACCGGTACGGCCCACCTGGAAGTCTACTTTCAGCAATTGAGAAGAAGCTTGCCTCGCCTTAAACTTATAAGCAATCGCCCAACGTGGATGATGGGTAGTACTACCGGTTTGCTGTTGCAGTTCTACATTATTCACCTTTATTACCATTCCATCAATTTCATACGGGAGATTATCTCTTCTTGTCTCAAAATCTTCGCAAAATGCGACAACCTTCTCTATGGCATTAAAAACTTTCTTCTTATGCACCGGAGTTTTGAAACCAAGGCCTGCAAGCAATTCCAAAGATCCCGAATGTGTTTTTAATAATTCAGAGCCTTTAGATTTTTTTTGATTAGTAGTCACAAAACTTATATGGTACAGGATTGCTTCAAGCCTTCTTTTTCTCACCGCAGCAGGATCTTTCATCCTTAAGGAACCGGCAGCAGCATTACGCGGATTAGCAAGAGGCGGAATTCCATCAGCCTCAAGCATAAGGTTATATTTCTTGAAATTTTCTTTTGTCATTAATACTTCACCACGTATTTCTATTTTTTCAATTCCATAATCTGAAAATTTCGCAAATAATGGCACGGAGCCAATTTGCCTGATGTTAGTCGTAACGTCGTCTCCCGCTACGCCATCTCCGCGGGTTACCCCTCTTGCCAGCACATCGTTTTCATAGATTAATGAAATACTCGCCCCGTCAAATTTTGGCTCGGCGCTGTATTCAATATTTTCAGTATTAACAAGGCCTCTTACTCTTTTATCCCAATCAATAAGATCTTGTGAATTATAACTGTTATCAAGGCTAAGCATGGGCACGAGGTGAGCCACCGTTATAAAGTCTTTGTTCAAACTGTTGCCCACTCTCTGTGTGGGCGAATCAGGTGTAATTAGCTTCGGGTTTTCTGTTTCAAGCTTTTCCAAAGATTTATAAAGCCTGTCATATTGTTCATCAGAAATAAGAGGATCATTTAAAATATAATACCTGAATTCGTGGAACCTGAGCACATCTCTTAATTCCTCTATTGAGGACGCATTTTTAAGAAGCTCGTTAGTTAGTGCCTGCAACATCTTTGTTTGCTCTTTCATATACATGCGAACGGTTTGTTGTAAAATTAAAAATAGTCAGTTTCATCTTTTATTAAAAAAATAAAAATTATATCATACTGCACTCTCTCTTAAATTATGCTGATATTAAAATTCATACTCCGAATAATTCAGAGATTTTTTTCACAAAGTAACAGAGTTTTAAAAGAATGTGTTTATTTTACACGATCAATTGCTTGTTATGAGGAAAACGCTGCCAGGTATTTTCTGTCTGATATTTTTATCGTTCCAACCTTTTCCGCACTTATTATCGTGGGCTCTCGATTTTTCTAATGAGGGCACTGATCATGTTACAATAATTGTTGATGCCTCAATGGTGAACTATGGACTATTAAACCTACTTGCTTACCACAATTGCATCGCAACAAATACAGATAATTTGAAGTTATAAAAGGAAACTGACTGCAGCACATATATAAATCATAATATGGAAAATGAAAATCGAATTGTTTAACCAAAATCTATGTTTATAATTTTTCTATGGCACAATCCACAAAAGACTCTCAGCAAAAAAGTGTAAAAACTTTTAAGGCAATTCAATCAGAGGTCCAAAGCATTAACCGGGTTGCATTATCTATTGATTGTGTAATTTTTGGATTTGATGAGAACAAGCTAAAGGTGTTACTGATAAGATCAGATTTAAAAAAGTACCAGAACAAATGGACACTTCTTGGGGATCTTGTAAAACCAGATGAAGACCTTGATACATCTGCTTACCACATTTTAAAACAACGAACCGGATTGAGTGACGTCTACCTGGAGCAGGTTCATACTTTTGGGGAAGTGTGCCGGCACCCGGCCGGCCGGGTTGTAACGGTTGCCTATTGCTCTCTGATAAATATACAGCACCACCGGTTGAAAATATTGGATAATGAAATCCACTGGCATGAAATTGATAGAGTAACAGACCTTGCATTCGACCATCAGAAAATATTTGAAGCCTGCTACAGATGGCTTCAAAAAAGAGTTCAGGAACATCCGCTTGGCCTCAGTCTTCTGCCGAATAAATTTTCATTGCGCGAACTTCAAAACCTCTATGAAGCAATTCTCAACGTAAAACTTGACCGGAGAAATTTCAGGAAGAAATTTTTCTCCATGGATTTCCTTGTTGATATGGGCGAGCATGAACAGAATGTTCCTCACAGGCCCGGAAGGCTTTATAAATTTGATTATGAAAAATACGAGAGGAATAAAAAGAAATGGTCCGGTATAGATTTTTAAACCTTTTGCAGCAAAAACTGTAATTAGGATGTCTTTAATAACACCTCTCAATCTGGTACTATGATGATATCCGCCGGGAATACAAAATATCAAAATAAACCCTCAGCCATAATTTTTGTTGCCCGAAATTCGCTGAACTAAATATAGGCACATGATTGTTTATAAAAAGGTTGACTCAAGCGAAGAGATTCAGCAGGTATTAGATCTTCAAAAAATCAATTTACCACAAAACCTCACTGAAGAAGAAATCAAAGATCAAGGCTTCGTTACCGTAATTCATAGTTATGATACTTTAAAAAAAATGAATGATATTGAACAAAGCATCATTGCAAAAAATGATGATCACGTGATCGGATACCTGCTTGCAATGACCGGAAAATCGAAACAGGACATCCCCGTATTGATTCCTATGTTCGGAGTTTTCGATAATATTATTTACGATAATAAAAAAATATCATCTTACGAATACCTGGTTGTCGGGCAGGTATGTATCGCCAAAGAATGGCGCGGACAGGGTATTCTGGATGATTGCTATCAATCGTATAAAAAACACTTTAGTGACAAATATGATTTTGCAATTACCGAAATTTCAACTAAAAATAAGCGCTCGGTTAATGCACATCTCAGGATTGGTTTTAAAATTATTTACAACTATACCGATTCAAATGGCATTGAATGGGAAATAGTGCTTTGGGATTGGAGAAGTGCCTGAAAGCTGGAATGATTTTAGCCAATACTGTATAAACTATCTAAGAAGGACTCAATAACTATGGCTACTGCAATTTCAAAAGACTTTATTGAACAATCTATTTCTCGTATCAGGGAGAATACAAAAAGAATTGCCATATGCCTGCAGGAAATTCATGAAGAAGAAATTTGGAATTCGCCTAATGATAATTCCAATAGTATCGGTAATCTCATTTTACACTTGTGCGGAAATATAAGGCAATACATCGTCTCCGCTCTTGGAGAAATAGAAGACATACGAGTACGCGACAAAGAATTTTTGACAAAAAGTGGCTTTACCAAAGCAGCATTATTCCAACAATTGAGTTCTACCATATTAGAAGCGACCGAAATTATTAAAGAGATTGATGATTATAGACTGGGCCGCATTTATTCAGTCCAGGGATTTCAGTTATCCGGTGTGGGAATTATCATTCATGTTACTGAACACTATTCTTATCACACGGGGCAGATTGCTTTTTGGATAAAGCAAATTAAGAATAAGGATTTGCGCTTTTATGGTGACATTGATCTTAATACGAAAAATAAAAATCTTTAATTACAAAAGATATCAAATGGAAATGTATGATAACGAAAATACAGTTCAAAAATCATTTGATATTGATTTTCTTCCTGAAGAATTATTGCAGGCACAGTGGGCTAAATTTATAGAATTCAAAAAAATCATTACAGAAGTTTATAACAGGAATAGGCCTCCCAAAGTTTTTGGAGCCTGTTATATTAATAAGGAGCGTATGCGTTTAAAGCAGGAAAGCTTCTATAGCAAAATGGGAATGGCCATCATAACGGATAAGGCTGACTCGTTTACGGCAACTAAGGAAAGATTTTGGCCGCAACGATTCACGCAGGAAAAATTATATGATTATTTGCCATTCGTATCAAAAGAAAATATAAGTTTTATTCTGCCCGATAGCTACAGGTTTGCTATGCAGGTGAGAATAAAAAAGAAATATTGAAAGAAAGAATTAAATTCATAGTTGCGGAATATGTGGGAAGTCCTTTTGCACATAATTATTAACTAAATCAAACTTAACATGATTACCAAAATTATCAAGCTAACAATAGCTATTGCTATTTTATTTGCAAACAATTTGTCCGCCCAAACTATTTCAGGAAAAGTAATAGACGGTACAAGTAAAGAACCTTTATCCGGGGTATCAATAAAAGTGGTGGGATCTTCCGCAGGCGTAACAACCGATGAGAGCGGCAGTTTTACAATTAAAGCAGGCCCAAAGGCTTCGTTAGAGCTAACGCAAGTGGGGTATTCGCCTAAACGTGTTTCAGTTAATGGCCAGCAGGAATTAACAATAGAATTATCGGTACAGCAAACTTTATTGGAATCTGTAACAGTTTCAGTCGGCAGCAGAAACGCTAAAAGAACTTTAACGGACACTCCGTTGCCTGTGGATATATTTTCAGCAAATGATTTAAAATCTACGGGCCAGTTAACTTTTGATAAAGCACTGCAATACCGGGTACCCTCATTTAATACCGTTAACACTCCGGTTAACGATGCAACAACTCTCATAGATCCTTATGAAATTAGAAATCTTGGCCCCAGCCGCACGCTAGTCTTAATTAATGGTAAAAGAAAAAATCTTAGCTCATTACTTTATGTACAGTTTTCTCCGGGAAGAGGTGAAACTGGTGCAGATCTATCTGCTATTCCCCCGGATGCCATTAAGCGGGTTGAAATATTACGCGATGGGGCATCCGCTCAGTACGGCTCTGATGCGATTGCAGGTGTAATGAATGTAATTCTAAAAGATAAAGTGGAATATAATTCACTAACGCTAAATGCGGGTGTTACCAGCAAAGGGGATGGGGGAACTTACGGATTATCTTATAATGGAGGCTCAACTTTTGCCAGTAAAGGCTTTATTAATTATACAGTTGATTTTAGCCAACAGAACAATGCAGTTCGCTCAGGAAAGATTGATTTATTAACCGAGATAGCCACTTTTGGTGATCCGGCACTTCCTCAGTCAGATCCGGTAAATAAGCCAATTGTAGATTTCCTAAAAATTTATCCAACTGGCAAGAATACAAATGGCACCGGCGAAATTACTGCCGCGAAATTCGAGTATAATGTGGGCGTTCCAATAGGCGAGACCGGTCAATTTTATAGCAATGCGGCCCTCGTTTCTAAAAAGGTAATTAGTAATGCGAATTATCGGGTTCCTTATTGGAGAAAGGATTTAGGATTACTGCATGTTGCTGATCAGAATGGTATTGATTATACGGGTACAGGAGATCCTATCTATAAAGGTTATATCGGGTATCGTCCATCTTTCGAAGGCGATTTAATAGATTACAATGCAACTTTCGGTTTCAAGAGCGAAAAAAATGGATGGGGCCAGGATGTGAGTTTTACTTTAGGAGGTAATCAACAGCTTTATGCAGTTAACAATACGATAAACAGGAGCCTCGGGACAGGAAGTCCTATTAATTTTAAGCCCGGGGGATTTCGATTTACCAATATTATAGGCAACTATGATATCACCAAAGCAATAACTGATAATTTCAGTATCGCTTTCGGCTCGGAAATCAGGTCGGAAACTTTTAAGATTATTGCAGGAGATACGGCTTCCTATTCAGGGGAAGGAGCCAATTCTTTTCCCGGTATTCGTGCAGAAAATGCCTCTACAAACAGCAGGTTTAACTTTGGTGCATACTTTGATGCAAGCTGGGATATTACGAAAGACTTTTTGATTGACGGCACCGTTCGCGGGGAAAAATACAGTGATTTTGGAAATGCTTTTGTATGGAAAGCAACATCCCGTTATAAAATAGCAGGCAACAAACTAGTACTAAGAGGCTCTGCGTCCACAGGTTTCAGGGCGCCGACATTGCACCAAATATATGATCAATCTACGCAGGCATCCTTCGTAGGAGGGACCATTCAATTGTCGGGCCTGTTCAATAACAGGAGCAAGCAGGCATTTGCGTTAGGTATTCCTTTATTAAAACCGGAGAAGTCGAACAACTATACAGTTGGTCTTGGATTAAACCCGACTAAAAACCTAAGTATCACTTTGGATTACTATAGTATCCTTATAAAAGACAGGATCGTTTATAGCTCGCCAATTTCCTCCAACGATCCTATGAGTACACTGGGTCAGATCCTGGCAGCAGCGGGAGTTGTGCAAATTCAGTTTTTTATTAATGGTATCAAAACTGAAACAGATGGGCTTGACTTCGTTGCAAATTATAAAAATATTCATTTAGGAAATGGAACTGCCGGCATCAACCTTGCGGGTAATTATACATTGGTAAATAAAATCGTAGGTGATCCTAACAATCCTAAAGCAATTGCAGATGCGGGAGCCAATATTTTAAGCACACAAATAAGATCTTTGTTGACTGAAAGCCGGCCCAAATACAAAGCAGTATTAGGTTTTGACTATTTCATCAACAAGTTCAATTTTAATTTAAACAACACTTTATTTGGCCCTACCAAATTCCAGGACTTAGATAATGGAGGGGCTATAATGAATAATATTAAGCAGGTATTTAAGACGGCTGTAGTTACGGATCTTAATGTAGGTTATAATTTTACAAGTAAATTTTCAGCGTCGGTCACTGTAAACAATATATTAAATGTATTGCCTAAATGGAATCTTAAATTAACTGGTAGTTCTTCTGATGCTAACTATGCGGATGCTGTTGCTACACTAAATGATCCTGCTGCTAAAAGTCTGTTGGAAGGATTTTTAGAATTCAGTGGCAGGTATAGAATATTGGGTTACAACGGTTCCCAATTTAGCCAATTAGGAACCATCTTCCAGGCTTCTGTGAATTTCAAATTTTAAACAAAAAATAAAAAGGGTGGGCTTTCGAAAAGCCACCCTTTTTATTTATATAACTTAACCGCAATTTTATTGATCCGCAAATTATTTCAGTACCACTTCACGCAATTTTTTCCGATGCCTGCTTTTCTTATATTTAGTGTTAATGATCTCACCCATTGGCTTTTCGTATACTTTACTTTCTACCCAGGAAATAATATCAAGGTAAGCGAATGAACGTGTTTGAAAACGATCGTTTTCCAGGTGCTTAATTTTTTCCAGGAACTGCGAAAGCTCGGGTTTTAGTTCTTTGGGCCGCACTTTGGTCGAATGGCGAAGAAATGTAAATATATGCTCCTCTACCATGGTAAGATTTTTCATACGCGCCATAAACCTGTACACAGACTTTATTAGTGAATCAAGTATTTCTTCATTACCAAGTTCAAAATGACAAAGAAGATGTATGAGCCTGGCATAGCATTGCAGATCGTTGCGAAGCCCCGCGTAGTTATCATTTATTATTTTATGAAGAAAATCAATTGCGGTGCCGTAATCACCCGCACCAAAGTATAGCGTAGCTATTTTGTAATTGAAAACAAGTATACGATGGCTATCAACGAACAGAGAATACTCATTCAGCTTTTTTTCTATTTCGGGAACAGCCTTTAAACCCTCGTTAAAATTACCCTGCATCAAAAACTGGTTGAGCCTTGCACTGTTTATATAAATAGAAGTATGCGTGCGAAAATTATCATGCTGATTTGCAAGTGGTGTCCTGGCATATTCTTCAAATTGCTGCAATGTTTCCTCAAATTTTTCGAAGTTTCGAAGATCGAAATGGGCATTTAAAAGATTATGCATGCCTTTTATATAATGCCCGGTCTCTACGGCAATCATCACTTCATTCTCCTTAAAAAGGTCAATCCATTTTTGACTGTAGCGATAGTACATTAAAAAATCCTGGCGTATAAAAGCATACCAGCTATAGCTCTGATATAGGTAAAGCCTTTCATAAAATCCATTGATAGCATTGTAATCATCCGGTAAGGAACTCTTAAAAAACTCGCGGATTCCCTTTTCGTCCTGCTCATCGCGTGCATGGCCATTTTTCACATACCACCTATACAACAGAAGGGCAAGATTAGATAATCGGGTAACCCTGTCTATATGGCCACTTATATAAAGCGCTTCTTCTGCAAGCATTTGGGTTTTTTCCAAAGTGCTTCGTGTGATGTGAAGTGTTTCTATTTTTTTCTCAAGCGATATTACCTGAACCAGGAAGTTCATCTTTTGATTAGCCTTGGCTAATTCTTTGGCCTTTTCGAGAATGTTGAGGCTTTGTAATTTAAGACCTTTATTGTATAGAAGACGTGCATTATCAAGATGCTCACTCAGCTTCAAATCAATGTTTTCATTGGTTTTTAATAGTCGAAGACTTGCGAGCAACTGTTTGTACAAATGCGTTTTTAGATTGGAGAGTTGTGGCTTGGTTATATCAGGGAGCGTCTTAAGCAACGGCTTTTCGTCATATTCCGAAAGCTTGTCTAATGCATCGAACAGGCGTATTATTTTTAAGTCCTCTTTTGACGAACTTCTTTTGATATATAACTTGAAATGCCTCTTTTCTGACTTCTCCAGCGAATGTATTAATTGAAATAATGTATCCGAAACTAGGTTGGGCATCATTTAAAATTTATCATGAAAGGTATGGCCGGCAAGGTTTACTAAAAATTTAGACCATGTCTGGCATAATAAAACACGCAATAACTTAGTTCTTGTAATAAATACATCTTGACTATTTTTGTTTTAACAAAGGAATTAAAAAAAGCGGTAACCGCTAAAGGCAGGTAAAAATATTAAAAGATTTTCTTAAGATATCATCTGCTTTACAAATAATATCAATTAAAGAGTCTCATATACAAGCAATCGTAAAAGGTCGTTCTGTTTCTACAGAAGGGCCTGTTTTTTTATAAGAATATGCAAGTATATGAAAATAATTACTCTTTCTTAAAATAATTTTTTCTTACTCAGAATTCCAATTTTCATGTTACACGCAAACGGCGAGAATCACCCGGGCGGAAAAACAAGCTTTTATTCATCTTGTATATCAATGGCCAAAGGCGCTTGTAAAAATTTAGAAATATTATGCGTACACCATTGACGCGTCTTTATTATACTTGCTTTTGTATTCAACAGGTGATAGACCAGTAATCCTTTTAAAAATAGTTCTAAAGGCCTTCGTATCAGAATATCCCACTTCATACATTACTTCACTTACATTTTTTCGGCCACTTTCCAGAGTCTTTTTGGCTGCCTCAATTTTCACACGTTGTATGTATTCCGTAACGGTATTGGAGGTAGCTTTCTTAAACCTTCGCTCCATATTTCTTCTCCCCAAAGCAAACATGGATGCTAACTGATCAACGGTAATTTTTTCTTCAAAATTATTTTCAATAAAAATCTGTGCTTTTTTTACGGGTTCATCATCATGCGATTTTTGCCCTTCAAATATTATGAATGGCGACTGGCTTATACGATCAATATCTATCATAAACATTTTTGCAATTTGTACTGCAATCTCACGCCCGGCATATTTTTCAATTATATACACAAGAAGGTTTAAAAAAGAATAGGCACCGCCGCTGGTGTATATGCCATCTTCCTCTGTCATGATCTTATCATCCACAAGATTTATCTCAGGAAATATTCTTCGGAAATCATTCGCAGCCGTCCAGTGAGTAGCACACTGCTTGCCATTAAGCAACCCGGTAGCTGCCAGGAAAAAAGAAGCAATACAAAGGCTCGCAACTTCTGTCCCTTGTTTATAATGATTAATTATCCACGGAATAAAAGGAGCGTTATCCTCCATCATTTTATTTGGTTCTGAATGTATTGCCGGAATTATGATAAGATCCGTTTTTTTTACATCGTCTATCAACACATCTGGCGCTATGGTGAACAATCCATTCCGCTGACTGGTTTCTCTCGAAATACCCACGAGCTGGACTTTAAAGAGCGGAAGCAAGCCCATATTTTTTCTAACTGAATTTACTTCATTAAAAATCTGGTGTGTACCCTCAATATTTACTACACTTGTATGTCCCTGGGGAATAAGTATTGAAATATGCTTCATAAGATTACTATTTTTTAGATTCTGATTAAATGATGGCAAAATTAAAAAAATTGTCGTAATCAACCCTTCAGATTGCCGCATTTGCACCCTTTTATTGTTTTGATAACTCGGTAAGTTTGTATAAATAAAACACTATGCTTAAAAATTCAAATGCTTTCAGTGGCTTTTCAGTGAATGATCTGGGTAAGGCGAAAGAATTCTATGGTGAAAATTTGGGCCTGGATATAACTGAAAATAAAATGGGCCTGCTGGAATTACATATTAGTAATGGGGGCAAAATATTGATCTATCCAAAACCAAACCATGTACCAGCAACTTTTACAATTCTTAATTTTCCTGTGAAGAATATTGACGTAACTGCTGATGAATTAATTAAGGCCGGGATTGTGTTCGAACAATATGATGGCAGATTGAAAACAGACGAAAAAGGCATCTTCAGAAGTGGCGGCCCTTTAATAGCCTGGTTTAAAGATCCCGCTGGAAATATTTTGTCCATTATTGAAGAAAAAGGATAACGATTTTTAAAAATTCTTATGCCAAATATCATCGCCTGAAAAATAAAAGTATCTACTTAAGAAGAAAGCAAAAATCATATCAATGATAAAAAATACTTTAAATACATCTACCCTGTTTTCCTCATTGGAAAATACATCATCTCGTTTATTACAACTCATTTCTTCGGCGGATTCATCAACAATTAATATGATTCCGTTTAAAGATAGTTGGTCCGCAGCCCAAGTTGTAGCGCACATCACAAAATCTAATAAGGCCATCGCTCAGTCGTTAGATATGCCAGGCAAAGATGTTGAAAGAGACCCGGCAGAAAGAACAGGAGAGCTGAAAAAAATGTTCTTGAACTATGATACAAAATTTAAATCACCCGAATTTATTCTGCCAAACCAGGATAGCTATCAAAAGGAAGCACTTATTGAAGATCTTAAAAAATCGATCGGCCAATTTATAGCTGCAGGTAATGCAGTGAACCTGTCTCAAATTATAAGCCTTCCCGCATTTGGCGAAATAACAAAATACGAATTATTGCATTTTGTAGTGTATCATACACAAAGACATATCCACCAGTTAGAAAAAATTCTTGAAAGTATAGATAAAAGAAATTGATGGTAGAAAAGTAACAGGCGGCTATAACAATGGGTAATCCTCAGTTCCCACCAAAATTATATTGACACAAGGAAGCCCAATATCAGGCTATTGGAATATCAATAACAAACTCGGCAAATTCACCTTCTTTCGTCTCAACTCTCAATTCCCCTCCATGAGCTTTTATGATATCATAGCTTAACGATAAACCCAGTCCTGTTCCCTGTCCCGTAGGTTTGGTAGTGAAGAACGGCTGATAGATTTTATCTAAAACCCTTTGTGGAATGCCCGTGCCATTATCTCTCACGTGAATCTGGATTTTATCGTGTAATTTTTTTGTAGTTACGGAGATATATGGCTTATAAGATTCACCTTGTTTTTCTCTTTTCTCTGTTATTGCGTAAAATGCGTTGTTATATAAATTCAGAAATACCCGTCCAAAATCTTGCGGGTTTATATCTATTTTACCCTCAACTTTAGAAAACGCTTCATCATAATTTGTTTTAATATCTATCTTAAAAGATTTGTCTTTTGGATGAAGACCATGGTAGCTTAACCGCAAATACTCATCGGCCAGGGCATTTATATTTGTAAGTTCTTTTTGACCAGTATTTTTTCTCGAATGCTGCAGCATACCTTTTATTATAGCATCCGCACGCTTGCCATGATGATTTATTTTCCCCATGTTTTGGGCAAGATCTTTTATTATTTCTTCAGCTTCTGCCTTATCTGCTTCCGGTAGTTTCTTTAGTAACCCCTCTTCTAATTCATGTAATAATTCAATGTTGACTTCAGAAAAATTATTCACAAAATTTAATGGATTTTGTATTTCATGACCGATGCCGGCGGTAAGCGAGCCGAGAGAAGCCATTTTCTCAGATTGTATAAGTTGCGCCTGTGCTGCCTTTAATTCTTCCAGCGATCTCCTTAATTGTAAGGTACGCCGCCCAACTTTTCGATATAATTTATAAAGGATAAAGGCTATTATAAATACAAAAAGTAAGCTTGCGATCAAAGTATTTTTTACAAAGTTTTGACGTTTCAATTCCAGGTTTTGCAAAGCCTTATCCCTGGTAAGAATATCAATTTGCCCTTGCTTTTTTTGTAAGTCAAAATTCGTTTGAAGGTTTGTCACCTTTTCGGCTATTTGCAGGTTGATTAGCGTATCCTTGATATTTGTATATAACGTCTGAAAATTGAAGGCCCTGTAATAATCTTTGACGGCTGCATATGTAGTGGCAAGTCCGTGATAGGCATCCCGCAATTCATTTTTTAATTTGTTATCGTAGGATGTGGTCTGTGCTTTTTGGTATGCGTCTAATGCTAAATTATAATTTGCCGTTCTATAATATGCGTCTCCAAGGCCAAGATAAGATTGAACAATGTCTAATTGCAGGCTAAGTTTCGATGCAAAAGAGAGTGCCTTTTTATGATACTGTATTGCAAGAGTGTAGTTCCCCTTTTTGGTATATGTCCTGCCGATATCGTTTAGAGAGTATGGAATATTTTCAGTATTAGCATAGGCTTCCAGGGATTTTTTAAAATAGTACAACGCTGAATCATCTTTATTTCTTTTTAAATAAGTTTCCCCAATATTAACAAGCAAGGCCCCCATGGTATTGTTATCTCTAAGCTCTTCGCTTATTGGCAACGCTTTCAGGTAATACCCAAGCGCCTTATCATATGTAAATTCATTGTAAGAGTAAGCGGTGCCAATATTACCCATAGCTCTTGCTATATTCGGCCTGTCCTTGCTCTGTTCCGCAATCTGCAGAGATTTAAAAAAATAGTCCAGCGCCTGGGCATAGTCGCCCTGGTTCATGTAAACAGAACCAAGATTATTTAGCATCAGGGCCTCACTTACCTTATCGCCGATGGAATCGAACAGTTGATATGATTGATTCCAATACTCAATCGTTTCCGGGTATTTGGTTTGGTTGTAATATACCATCCCAATATTTTTCAACGCATAAGCTGTACCCGATTTATAGCCGAGTTTTTTTGCAAGATGCAAAGCCTCATTTCCTGAGCTCATAGCTGATTCAGGAAAAGAAGTTGTATAGGCTTTACTCAATCGAAGCAGGTTATTTACTTTAAAAGTATCATCACCGCTCTTTGATATTATAAGCTTCAGGCTGTCTATTTCAATACCCTGGGCAAAACAAAATGGGGAAAGAAAAATAAAATATATATGGAAAAATATTTTGCACCCTTTCATGTAAGAAAGTTAATCGAATATTTTAACATCGGTTTATTAATTAAAAAAGCAGCGACGCAAATTTAAAACAATGAACACGGGTTATTAAAATTCAATTTCTTTTTTTAATTACTGTTTAACGGATTTACAATTTTAAAATCCTGAAAGTTTTATAAACATTATCAATTTTTATTTGCACGAAATATACCCCTTTCTTTAACCCTGTAAGGTCCAGTTCAAAACCATTGTCTGATATTTTCTTAGCGGATTTTGGCTTATAAACTCTTCCCGGTAAATCTAACAGGATAATATCATTTCCTACAGTTGATTTACCATCGATGTTGATTCTCACTTTGCTGGTTACAGGGTTAGGATACGCGGTTATTTTTTCTTGTAATAGCTCTTTTGCTGATTCTTCCTCTGCTGAGGTAGTCCCGGAATTTCTTGTGGCTGTCATTAAATTTGAGCCTACAGGTAAGATAGAAAGATTACCTAACCCGTATGTAATTTCAAAGTTTTCTGAAAGAAAGGCACCTGGCACAATGTAGGAATTTCCAACATCCAAACCGGTTATTAAATTGATTGACTGAAGGGTATTTAAAGATCCGTCACTAGATGAACTTACATCGGCAGAATCAATAATAACTACTACATTACTATTGCTTGAATCATTCACGTTTGTGCCATTTACAATAGGCGTACCGGCAACAATCGCCTTTCCGGCAACAATGGCTTTTCCCGCAACTATAGCTTTACCGGCAACAATGGCTTTACCGTTAATAAGTGTTGCAACTGCCGAATCTAACTGGTAGTTAAATATCGAAGCAACGTCCACCTGAACAATCTTCATATTTACCAGGCTTCCTGCAACAATTGCTTTTCCTGCAACAATTGCTTTACCACTGGCGAGATAGCTCATATCCTGCAAATCTGCCGAACTGAGCGTTCTACCTGCCACAATACTTTTTCCATTAATGAATGCGATGGCAGTATCTACTATATTGGATCTGTGCGACGTCTGAAGATTGTCAAAGAAAGCAGACCTGTTGGCAATGGCGATGTTGGCATCATCATACTCGTAGTTAAAATCAAATCCACTTATAACGTCCCCGTAATTAATCGTTTTGTCTGCCGGGGTGATTTTAAGTGGAAGTTTATTAATGTTAAGCAGTCCATCAATAAATGTATAGTTATACAACTCAAGTAAACCCGCGTCTATAATATTATTGGGATCAAAAGTTCTTGTAGCTTTTATAAAATATTTCGCAACATTACTCAAATCGTTAGCTGATGATGAGAACACTATATTGGTAAGGCCAAGATCGCTTAGAGTCAGTCCTGAATTTGCGAGCGGAACTCCGTCTACCAATATTGTTGCGGTAAAAGTTGGCAATTGCTCACCATACTTTTTACTCTTATCATCTGCGGTTATTGTTATTTCTTTTTTTATCGGTGAAAAGAAATAAAGGGGGAGTGTTGTGCCACCATCATTCCCATTGATAGATACAGCTGGTGTAGATGCCTGTACCATCGGATTACCCATAAAGGCCGGTATGCTTGCTGTAAGTTGTGTTTCATTTACATAAGTTGTTGCAAGTGGGCTTCCTCTAAAAAGAACTTTCGTTTGATTATTAAAATAGTTTCCTTTGACCGTTACCGTAAAGGGAGTTGTTCCGGCAGTAACACCTGATGGCACAACAAGACTTATAAGTACAGGTGTGGGTGCGGCAAAAGTCGCCAGGGCTGCTTGTCCATTTATGAAGCCATATCCACTTATAAAGTCAAAACCGGGAGCGCCCATGTCGAGCGCGGTGCTTTGCAACAAACTTCTCATTTGATCTGGTGGTAGCACTAAATTCGAAAATTTCTTTTCCGATTGTAAAATTAATGCTGCTACCCCGGCAGCATGAGGTGCCGCCGCAGAAGTGCCAAAGAAATTAGGGAATGCATCATTTTCTATGTTGAGTGAAGCAAAATCAACGGTTGTATTTACTCCGTCTGGTGCTGTAAAATCTGGCTTATTTCTAATGATGCCATTTACAGTGGTTCCTCCTGTTGAGGAAAAAGTTTCCGCAAAAGGTGCGTTCACACCAAAAGCCGGTGTGTTAGTATACCTTACTGCGCCCACAGCCATCGCTCCCGCAGAATTTGCCTGGCCCACGATGGTTGATGGCCCTGAGTTATATTCATTTATTTTAAGGTTTCCGCGGAATACCACATATTTAAAATTGACTGGCGTTGAACCAGCAGCTCGTATTACCATAATATTGGCCGTAGTGTTTGCAGTCACGGTAAAAGGAAGTACTTCGATCGGGTCACCGCCAAGGTTATTCCTGTTGAAACCAAAAAGAGTCGATCCGTTGAAGCCAGTCAAATAAATATCGAGATCATTAACGGTACCTGTATTTGTTTGCCCGAGTGAATAAATATTATCCTGCCATTGCATCACGATTGTGTACGTGCCCGGCTGTAGCGAAATATTTTGGTTGATATCACCACTGCCAAAATTATGCGCAGTGCCAACAATACCGATAGGAGCCGCAACCGGATTAAAAGTACTTTGATAGGACAGATTTCCAAAATTACCGGCAGCAGAAAAATAAGATACTCCCTGTGCAGTTACCTGGTCTACTGCCTGGGCCACCACACCGTCCTGGAAAAATGGTTCGGTTATGTAGGTTACATCATCCACAATTACACTGCAATTATTTTGTTGTAATTCTCTTATGCCTTGCGCAAAATCGCCTGCACTTACAAATCCTGTCCTGAATGCCAACGTTGCTTTGGGAGCGATATCATGAACGATCTGGAGCATTGCCCGGCCTTCATCCGACCTTCTCCCAAAAGGATATTCTTTTAATACCTGCACATTAGCGGTATCATTATAAGGATTAGCCGAACCTGGCAGGTCACCATTTGACACGTCAATACCGGCGGGATTGCCAAACAAGGTATTGTAGCTGTCAGAAATTACACCTACTTTAATACTATCACCGGATACATTATATCCATTTCGTACAAAATCAGAATGCTGTGCAATATCTCCATTAGTACTGGTGAGTCCTGTAACGCCAGTACTAATTGGTGGAAAAAGGGGCCGACAATAATTAATCAAATCGCCAAGCGAATCCAGCTTTAGAAGATTGGCTATGGCTATTTTACCTGTAATAATTAATGAATTGGGACCGTTGTTAATTGTATCAGTAAGTCCGTACAAAGGAGACGTAATTAATGATTCCAATTTTGCAGACTGCCCCCTTATGGCTATGCATTCGATATAAACTGAATCATTGCTGAGAATAAATAATTGTTGAGCAGTGTCGGTGTAGGAACTCCTGTTCGCATAAAGTGAGTTCAATTCCGAGCCTAGAAGATCATATACTTTTCCTTTGGCAGGTGGCGGGTAATAGGGGAAAATTACCTGGTCAAGAAAGGGAGCATATTTTATATTCAGCCCGCTTAATAGTGTGACTTTTGTTGCACTTATCAGCGCACCTGAAATGTCATTTACGCCATTGCCTGCTCCATTACCGATATTGATTGCGCCGGCTGTTGCATATACAGTACCTAACCATTTTAAAGTCGTCGGCGATGAGCCAACAGCTATGTCAAAAGCAGCCCCCGATTTGGTGCTTGCGCCTGTTCCATGCACTTCTGTATATACTCTTGACTCACTGCCTCCGTTTGCTAACCATGCACCGACTTTATTAAGATCTGCATCATTATAAATATATATTTTGAATGTACCTGAAGTTGTATCCTTAAAATCAAAAACAAAATTATTAATACTACCGCTATTCTTAATGGAATTGAATGTGTAAACGCCCACACCAGAAAGTGTTAGTGTTTGATTTCCTTTCAAAATTACATTACCATAAGCTCCTGGAGTAATAACCATTCCCGACGTAATATCAGTTGAACCTGCCAAAGGAAAATTGGCAGGTGCCGGTAACACAGGCAAAACGGGAAATGCCGGGTTGGCTGCAACGTTACCACCAGAGGGTGAAGGGCCGGTGTAAACAGTTCCGACAGGATGTGTGACAGTGCCAGTTACTGTGCCGCTTTTTATTACAATATTCCCATTCACGTCAACGTTTCCAATAATTTTTGTAGAGGCTTCTGCGGAGAAGATAGTTGCTCTGGCGCCTGTTGTATTAGCAGCCGTAATTCTGCCAGTAACAGTATTACTACTTGAAAGCTGAACTTTACCACCACTATAGAGATTGGTTGAAAGCTTTGCGCTACCCGTGGTTTGGATCAATGAAAAACTTCCTATTGAACCGCCGGTTACCGTGGCCGAAGGAGAAACATACACGCCCCTCGAACCTCCAAATAAAACGAAATCAGTTGAAGTAAGCTGCTGGGCATTTGCTTTCGTTCCGAATAAATTTAAAGCAATAACAAATACCAAGGCGCATAACCTGACCTTTGCAATTGTGTCAAAAATTCTCATAAATAATTTTTTTAAAGAGCTGATTTATTTAAATGCTGGCTTGCATGGTTTGGACTTACAGCTATCAAGAAGGCTTTTGGTAATGCGGTTATGAGGCTCGGTAAAGAAAGCAGATGTTTAGCATAGATGCCAAAGTGATTGGTTAGGTTTTAACTCCGCAGAGTATAGCTTAACAAACATAAGATAAAAAACGAACAAGGAAAATTTTATTTAGACCTTTCAAATCAAAAAAATCCTGCAAGCATTTACGCATCCTTTAAAAAAATGCTTTGCCCGAAAAACATTTGAGGCTGGTTTTCATAATAGCATCCTTAAAGAATAAAATGTCGCAAACATCCCCCGAAATTGCCGTAAATACACCCTGATAAAAATGAATAAGCGTTGTAGATTTGGTCTCAAAAAATATGAATCATGGAAACGATAGATAATAAAAAAACGTTAAGAACTGCAAAAATCGTTTATTGGATTAGCACGGGCATCCTGGCATTATTTCTTTTATCGGGCGCCTTTTTTATTAATAGCAAAATGGCCATTGATGCAATGCACCATCTTGGTGTGCCTGAGTGGTTTCGGTGGGAGCTAAGTATAGGACACATTATAGGCGGGCTACTCCTTTTGATCCCGGTAGGATGGCGTTTAAAGGAATGGAACTATGTTGCCCTTGGCATCGACTACATTTCTGCTACTATTGCTTATATTTCGGTAGATGGGCCAGTACCCTTTTCTTTTCAGCCACTGGTATCAATGGCTCTATTAATTGTTTCCTACATCTACTACCATAAAATAAAAAATCTGCAATTATAGGTACTTATTGAAACGAATAAAAAAACCGGAGTAATCAAAACAGTAAATGATCTGTAACTCATAAATAAGCCTGATGATAGAAGTTTTTAAAACCAATGTAAATAAAGCCAGCCAGGCAAAGATGTTGGTAGATCAAATTCATAGCATCTTTGAAAATCATGAAGCCAATTTTGACCTGGAGGATTGCGACAAAATTTTGCGGGTAAAATGCAGGTCAGGATTTATACAACCATCTGTATTTATCAGTCTCCTAAACGACTTTGGGTTTCAAGCCGAAGTATTACCAGATAACCATGTGGCCGCGTAAAATATTTTCGCTGTCTTGGATTTCCCTTTGCTTTAATGAACCGAAAATTTCTCACCCATTTTATTTCGCTGACCGTATATTATTATTAAGACAGCGTTAAGATTTTATGACGACTGCTATCAAATCGTAAAAGTTCTGCACAGCAAGAATATAACCGGCAGATATTTTTGTTTATTGCAAATTGTTTTTATAATTTGTTCTCGTTATTATCCTTTTCGTTTTCAAATCATCCTAAGAAATATCCTCCCCAAATCTTTTATTACTTCAGTTTCATATCCTCTTAAAGACGCGTAATTATTTCTGAATCGCAACGAATACTATCGCAACGAAAATTAAAAACTTCTCCGGCGCGAAAGTAAAAGCGATTGAATAAGAATTTTCATTTCATTAAAAGTCGTATATAAAATGTCTTTAAAGAAAAAATCAATAGATTATTCGTTGGTGATAAGCGTATGTAATCCTGATGAGCGTTTATTAAAACGTTGTTTAAACGCAATATATAATTTAGATACGACGGGTATTTCAACAGAAGTTATTTTAGTTGATAATCACAGCGGCGCTCCTGTTAGTGATTTGCCTTATGTAAAAGAATTTCTAAGAAAAGCTTCGTCGTTTAAGACTATTATAGTTCCTGCCCAGGGCATTCGTAATGCGAGGATAGGGGCCATAAAGGAAACTACAGGAAAATACATCGTATATTTTGATTATGATAATGAGCCTGAATTTGACTACCTGCAGGAATTAAAAAAGCTCCATACACAGTTTCCTGAAGTTGGAGCAATAGGCGCCGGTGATTTATCCGTCGATTTTATTGATGGCATTGATAAAAAAATCGAGAACTATGCTCGTCTTGCTTTTAGAGAAAGGCACGACACGACGGTGAAATTTTCGGGCCTTCAGGAGTGGCAATCCTGTTACCCATTTGATGCGGGCCTTTGCGTGTCGTCTGCGTTGCTTAAGGAATATGCAAGCCTGGCGCGGGATGGCCGGTTCACAATCCCCGGGCTGAATGGAAACCAACTTAGTGTTGGCGATGATACACAAATGGTGTTGCTTTCTGTAAATAAGGGCTATGGCGCAGGAGTTTCGCCTACTTTGAAGATCACGCAAACTATACCTGCAGCAAGAGCGAATTATAAGTATTTGCAACAATACGTTTTCAGCAATAACTTTTGTTATGAAAACTGCATGTCACAGGTATTTTCAGAATATAAAGAAAAGCTTTCGCACAATATTATATCCAACTCAAAGTTTTTCCGCCTCACCATCAATAAATATTTTAAAACTATATTCAGGCCCGATCCTGACAAGACGTTTGACTTTATTGAGTTTATTTCACTAAACGCAGGCGCTTACCTGGCGCTAAACAGGCCCGTTCCCAGCCCGATAAAAATGCTAATAAATTATTTGAAACTTGCCTAAGTTTCAGGTCCGCTGTATTATCGTTTACTGATGTTGCTTCATCTAATGCCTGCAATATGTGTACCGGCGTACTATGAGGCATAGCACATATTATACCATCCACAAACCAACTATTAGTTTATGTTGAGACTGCCATTAATTACCAGTTTTTTCCCTGGCATCACTGTAAGTTTTGTGGCTGCATCCACTGTGTAAGATATATTTAATATGCATTGGCCTCCCGTGGTATTATCAATGATGATATTACTTCCTGACCCGGTGACATGTGGTACCAGGTTATTTATCCAGTTTACCGGATCATCCCAATTACCATCGCCCGACAACGTATAGCTAACCGCTTGCTGGGAAAGCCATATTCCATTAATAGCAGAAGAATCTGCACTAGCGCCTGCGTAAGAAAGCTGATATAAATCTTCTACCGTTCTCAATATATTATAATGAGTTATCGGCTGAACATAACTTCCCGCTTTAACGTCTTCTCCAATAAAGCAACTTAAAATTCGATTACCGGATGAGCCATTATCCTCATCAAAAGTCAAAATAAATAAGCTATTGTTATTTACACACCATTGAATGTATGCATCTAAAGTAGCTTCTATCCAGGCATCGCCGGTAGCAATGCTGCCATCATGCATATCGTGATTCAGATCGGGGACAACAACTGAAAGGGCCGGGAGCAGATTGAAGTCGGTCGGAAAATCAGATAACGGCCTGTTGGAAGCAACAGGAACTCCATTTACTCCGGTTCCCTGCCAGTTTACCCACGGATTATGTTTCCTGGCATAAGCGCCCGAAGTTGCAACCGTAGAACCAACTGAAGGCAGCCCCTCCGAATAGCCAATAAAACTGAATCCGTTATTTATTAATTCTCCTCCAAGATTAAGGGTTGTGAAAGGCAGACTTGCCGGAACATTATTGTTGGTTACACCCTGATTAGATCCGGAATATAACATTAAGTAGTTTGGCTGGCTGGGATGTGTTAAACCAAATGATTGGGTTAAGAGCGCAGTATGCGAATTGCTTAAAAGACTATTGATATAAGGTGCCTGTGCGTTTCCAACAATACTATTATAAGACCTGTTTTCTAAAATTAGAATCACGCTATGTGCCGGAGAATTTTGAGCGAAAGCTATATTGAAATGAACAGTGCAATAAAAAATAAACACGATTGTATAGTAAGTTTTACTTAACACCATTAGAATACTTCAGCTAAATTCATTTTCAAAATTTCAACTAAAATAACAATGTATTTCTGAATCGAAAATTGTTATATTTAATTTATCCTATGCAAAAGATCAAAATTGGCTCCAGTCATTTATTCCGCTATCCTAATTCTGTTTATTAAATGATTTGAAGCTTTTCCTTTTCAATTACTATTAAATACTTTGATCGAATTTTTTTACTGATGTTCAGTTTGCATAACATAAAAGAGGCTTTTTTTGCTACGGCCATCACAATGCTTTGCGCTTACATTATCAACCTCGTTGCATCAAAATTTGATTTCTTTAATAACATGAATCAAGAAGCACATGGCCTTAACCTTTATGAATTTTTTTACGCTGAAAAAAACAAGAACCAGCCTAATCGTGACACAAATATTGTATTAGTAGAAATAGAAAACGACAGAAAAAAAATTGCAGACCAGCTTAATATCATAAAAGGCTACAAACCGGCCGTGATAGGAATTGATGCAATTTTTACTGCCAGAAAAGATTCATTGAGAGATAGTAAACTTATAGAGTCCGTCAAGCCTGCAAATAACATTGTTTTTGCAAGTCGTATGGATGTAAACAATTCAAAATTGAGTCCTGAAGTTAGTTTTTTTATTAAGCCTGAAAATGGCATCAACTCCGGTTATATAAATTTTGAAACAGACAGATACAAAGTTGTAAGAGAATATGCACCTTTTTGGGAAGCAAACGGGGAAGTTGATCCGGCATTTACTTCAAGAATTATACAACTGTACTCCCCCGAAAAATTTACCCAGTTAAAAAAAAGGCATCATGCAAAAGAAAATATTACTTACACCGGTAATACGGAAAGGTACACAGCCATCACGAAGGAGGATCTGAATGAGTACAATGATAAAAATCAATTATCTTCTCTACTTAAAAATAAAATTATTCTGCTTGGTCATTTTATAAAGTACCCGCCATTGGACACTGAGGATATACATTTTTCGCCCCTTAATACCAAAGCGGGTAATAATAGTAATCCAGACATGTACGGGGTTGTTATACATGCTAACATTTTGTCGATGATCCTGGATAACAGCTACCCTAAAATTACATCGGCTGCTGTGTCATTTTTAATCGCTTTTGTATTTGCATTTTTATTCCTGCTATACATCATTTATACCTATTCGGAGAACGATCCCCCATCCTATTCAAAAATGGTTTTAATTCAATTTCTTCTTATTGCTTTTGTGTTGTATTTTTTACTCCAGGTATATAATTTTTATTCATGGAAGGTGCCCCTGTCACCTGTCTTAATTTCATTGATTCTTTGTGTTGAACTATCAAGATTTTATAAGTTAATAGCACTAAGGCTTAATAAGAAAATTAACTATAAAACAGTTTTTACTTAGAAATAAATATTATGAAAAGGATAATAACGTTTTTGTTTTTTTTCAACACCATGCAAGGCTACTCACAGCAGCATGATTATTATGTTTTCCTAGTAAAGGGAGAAGTATTGGTTTCCAAACCAGGAACAGAAGCAATTTTAATCAGGCAAAATTCTTTCCTGGATAATGATGAGTCCATAACAATTAAGAAGAATGCAGAAGTTACCCTTACGGGGAAAAACCAGGATTATTATGTGTTAAGAACACCCGGAACATTTAAGGTAAACAAACTGGGCAGAGCCAATGCTGATCCCATTCCGGCAGTTA
Source organism: Ginsengibacter sp. (assembly GCA_040007435.1). Classification (GTDB taxonomy): domain Bacteria; phylum Bacteroidota; class Bacteroidia; order Chitinophagales; family Chitinophagaceae; genus Ginsengibacter. The sequence goes on from JBDTUZ010000016.1 coordinate 88,609, forward strand.
CTAAAGCCTATCTGAAATTAGTATGGAACGAGCTTTTTCATCCACATGATGATTTTAAAACTTTTGCAAAAGATAATAATGCAACTTCTTACGGTGGAGTATCGCGTGGAATAGAATGTAACAACCTTATTTTCCCGATACCCGATTTAAAAACTTCGGCCGACTCCTTACATTTTATCTGGCACCAGACGAGCCCGTCGTCAAATTACAGCCTGATAGTTTACGACAACCAAAGAAAGGAAGTTGTAAACATGCCTGTAAAGGACACGCAGCAGGTTCTCAACCTTTCACAAAATATTCATTCTCCCGGGAATTACTATTGGCTGGTGAAAGCCGAAGACGGGACATGTGAAGATGAAGTGCCGGTAGTTTTTGAGTTGCTGACTAAAGAAATCGAACAGCAAATAATTTCATCCATCTTATCAGGAAATAATAGTGATGATGATCTGCCCGGGCAACTGCAGGCAATTAATAAACTTGAGAAAAATGGATTGATACCTGCCGCATCGGAATATTATTTAAAGTTAGTGGATGGTAATGCCGGTAATGAAGCTTTATTAAAAAGTTATGTTTTGTTTTTGCTAAAGTACGGATACGATGAGAAGGCTTATGCGGCCTGGCCAAAGATCCCTGTAAGTAAATAATCTTTTTCGGAAAATTTTTGATAAATTGTCTTGGTAAAATATCTGAGTTATCCTAAGTCACACCAACTCACTCCTCTGTAATTATTTTACCTTTTTTAAATCAGAAGCTTTATTAAGTATAGGTTCTGTCATGTTTTCTTATTAGTAAAACTGTATGGAAATCGTTTGTAGAATATTTTTTTTGGGAGCATTGATTCTATTTTCCGGCCACCTTTATCCACAGGTATGGAAAGTGTATGCAGACAGCGCAAAAGTAGCAATGGATCAAAAAATGCCGGAGAAAGCAATTACGTTTTTTAGCAAGGCAAAAAAAGCGATTCCGGCGGATTCTGTTTTTTCAGATACTAACATCCGGATCACTAAAAATATGGCCGGCCTGTATTATTCAACCGGGGAATATGAAAATGCCATTTTAATGTGCCGCGAACTAATGAATGAAACAGCGAAAAAATATACGGAGATCAATGCCGACTATGCATGGGCCTGTAATGTGATCGGCGTCATTAATAATAATAATGGAAAACTTGATACAGCCGAAATCTTCTATTTAAAGTCAAAGGATATCCGGGAAAAATTATTTGGGGGAAATGACCGCAATTATGCGCAAAGCTGCAATAATCTCGGCGCATTATATCATGACCTGGGGAAATATGATCTTGCGGAACCTTTACTTCTTGAGGCAAGGGCAATCAGGGAAAATATTGAGCCTGTAAAAAAGGCCCCGGTATATGCCATTACCTGTGTCGCACTGGCCAATTTATATAGGGACATGGGCCAATATGAAAAAGCTGAATCGCTATACCTGGAGGCAAAAAATATCCGGTCATTTGCAGGTAAAATGAATGCCGATTATGCCAATAGCTGCAATATTCTTGCAGACCTTTATTATTATATGCAGGATTATCAGAAGGCAGAGTCGCTATATCTTGAAGCAAAAGACATACGGGCGGAACTTGATAGTGGAGGTTTTGAATATGGGCAGAGCTGTAACAATCTTGCCAATGTGTATAAGGACATGATGCAATATCAAAAAGCTGAATCACTTGCTATTGAGGCTAAAATAATTTTCGAAAAAGATACTTCTGAAGGACCCTCCAGCCGGACGATTAATTTAAATAACCTTGGTGAGTTATATTATGCAATGGGAAAATATAAGGAGGCTGAGTACTATCTCTTGCAGGCTCGTAAATTATGGCAAGTAAACCTTGGAAAGAACCATCCGTTTTTAATTACCAATTCTGAAGAACTGGCAATGGTTTACTGGAACATGAATCAAATTGAAAAAGCGGAGAAATTTTTCGCTGAAGCTGCCACGTTAAAGTATGAACAATTAAATAAAATCTTTCAGTTCACAAGTGAATCAGAAAAGCAATTATATCTCCAAAATATAAATGGATCCAGCGATGAGTACCAATCATTTTATTACAAAAAAATTCCCCGTAACAATGCAGCACCATCTTACGCAATGTCGCTGTTAAACCGCAACCTGATTCTTTCATCTGCACAACAGGCAAAACAAATCATCTATAATAGTGGTGATACGGCACTCGCAAAGGCCTACAAAGAATGGACTAACGTGAACGCACATTTGGCTAAATTATATGCCAAGGGAACAACCGCGAACTCCTTACCGGTAAAAGAGTTGGAGGAAAAAGCAAATAAAATTGAAAAAGAATTGTTCCGTAAGTCTGCTGCCCTTAAAAACGTGCAAAAGAAAATAAGCTGGCAGGATATACAGAACAATTTAAAGGAAAATGAGGCGGCAATTGAATACGTTCATTTTCAACTTGAAGACAGAAGGCAATGGACAGACAGTACTCTCTATGTTGCCTTGATCCTGAAAAAAAATAAGGAGCCATTACTTGTTCCATTGTTTGAAGAAAGACAATTAAATCTGCTGTTAGCATCTCAATCGGTAAATGAAGAAGCAGATATCAATCGTCTCTATTCATCACCTGCTCTTTATAATCTCGTATGGCGGCCTATTGAAAAATATTTGACAGGGATACAGAAGGTTTACTTTGCCCCTGCTGGTAATTTGTTTAGAATATCATTTGGAGCAATGGCTGTAAACGACAAGCAGGTATTAAATGATAAAGTTCAATTGATCCAACTGAATACCACGGCAACCATTACCAGTCAAAGTCTTGACTATATATCTTCTTCTGATAAAATTAAATTATACGGAGGCATTCAATACGATGCAGACACTGCTGCTTTAAAAGCATCAGTTATTGCTTATCATAACGTGAATGAAAAATTGCGTTCCCTTCCGGAGGAAATTCGCGGAGGAAAAAATCTTACCTACCTGCCGGGTACATTGCAGGAAGTTGATGAGATAAAAAATCAGGCAATAAAAAACGATCCAAATGTTTCTTTGTTAACCGGCACAGAGGCTACAGAAGAATCCCTGAAAGAATTAAATGGGCCGTCATCTCCTGCTATCCTGCATATCGCGACTCATGGCTTTTTCTTTCCGGATCCCGGCATTGATAAAAGAGATAGTGTACAGCAAAAGTTCGAAATCAGCGGAAAGGCTTTCAGACAATCGGCTAATCCTCTCATGCGTTCGGGGCTCTTTTTTGCAGGCGCCAATAGCGCATGGCGGGGGCATATTATAGATGGCATAGACGATGGCATAGTAACCGCATACGAAATCAGCACCACAATGTATTTGCCAAAAACAAAACTGGTTGTATTATCTGCATGCGAAACAGCTCTCGGAGATATACAAGGTAGCGAGGGGGTATACGGGCTCCAGCGGGCGTTCAAGATGGCTGGTGTAAAAAATCTTGTAATGAGCCTTTGGAAAGTTCCCGATGATGAAACTTCCGATTTTATGAATTCATTCTACAGGAGTTTGCTAAACAGGCAATCAGTAAATGATGCTTTTTACAGAGCACAGGAGAAGATGAAAGATAAATATAGAAATGATCCTTATAAATGGGCAGCATGGATTTTGGTCAAATAAGGATCCATTTTTTTAAAGATGGTAAGGTTTCAACATTTGATGATTCCAGATTAAACTACTTTCCTTATCCAAAAGAAAAACCAGTAAATGAATAGCGCTATGATGAATAGGTATTTTAATGCAACCTCTGACTGAATCCTAATAATATTTTTATAAGCCCCATAGATATAATTAAAATTTTTATGATAAATCTTGAAAACTTACAGGTATGAAAAAAATAAATTATACAATAAATGCAAACTATGCTGGAAGGTTTTTATTTTTCCTCAGTATTAGTTTAATGTTTTTTACAAAGGTAAAGTCACAAATCTGCGATCCTCTTGTGTCACCATCACTTTTTGGCCAATCACAAACCTTTATTTTTTGCAAGGGCAATCAAATAGGATTTGGAGTTATTTATTCGGACACCGCACAGGATTATACATTCTCAGTTTATAATAATGGCGCCACTACTGCAAAAAAAGCGGGCCCATTAACCGGCAACGGTGGCCAGCTAAGTGTTTCTGCCTTTATGTTATCAGCCACGGATGCGGGCCAATACACAGTCACCACCACCAACGATTGCGGCGCCATAAGCTCAACTTCTTTTCAGGCCTTTTACGGCAGTATTGATAACCTCTCGATATCCGCATGGGGATCAAATTCTGTAACTTTTAAATGGGCCGCATGTGGCCCAATTCCTGCTGTCACCTACGAGTATGCAGTAACTACCGATCCGGATCCTAATTCGGTATCGATAAATTACTTAACAACGACTGATACCACAGCGATAGAAACAGGATTAACCAGCGGCGCAACGTACTATATTTATGTGCGGGTTAGCGAAGTATTTTGGAACGGCCAGTTTGTTGATCAATCCTTCGATTGCTCCGGCGGATTTCTGCCGTGGCAAACCATCCGCTTTATTCCTTGTTCAGGCGTTGCGACAGCAGGCTCCATAGCTCCTAAGAATGCTATTGCGTGCGTGGGCGGGGCCGCCACGTTATCAGCCACCGGCGGACAAACTTATCAATGGTATGATGATAATAACTTTCCTATCTCCGGGGCCACTTCTTCGTCTTATGCCGCGTCTGCGCCCGGGCAATACAAAATTTATGTGACAACCAGTACCGGTTGCCAGGGAATGGTGTCTTCAGCAACCCTTACCCAAACCTCGCTGCAACCGGGAGCGCTGTCCGGTGGCGGATGCTACAATATTGGAGATAGCGTGAAGCTTGCAATAAGTAAAACTGTTGTTGGCCAAACCTATAAAATATTTTTTAATGGCATTGCCGTATCAACCCTGCAGGGAATCGGCAAGGCGTACGAGAGCGAGGATTCATTATGGTACAATTTTAAGTTGACTTCTTCCACACAATTTGGACACTATACGGTAATGGTAAATAATAGTTTTTGTACTGCGATCTCTTTTGGAGACCAGCTTGTATCCACTTATGGAACATGGACAGGCGCCACAAATACAAATTGGCAGAATGCTGCCAACTGGAGCTGCGGTACTTTACCAGATCTGAACACGGATGTAATTATTCCGAATGGAGCACCAAATATGCCGGTTGTTAATAATAATGTTTCGTGTAAAAGTTTATTTATTCAGCCTGGCGCAACTTTAACGGTTGCTCCGGGAATTAAATTAGGTATCGGGCAGTAGGGAAGATTGATTAAAGATTCTGCAAAAAGACTTGCTTCCACTAAAAAAGCCACCTTACCGGCGGCTTCTATACAAGCAATTATAAATGGCAGGAAATTCTATGTGCAGGTCTTAAATTTGTAAGGGTTGAGATAGGTAAATTTTAATAGTAAAACATTTCTTCAAAAATTTTTTGGTGCCCGATCTTACATTAGCAATATTATATCGTTAGTAACATCAACAGAACTTGTTAAATAAAAAACTCTTAAACGTTTCAATAGTCCTCCGAAAGCATGCGCAATTTAGTATAATCATTCGTATGAACGTAGGTTTTTATATTCTTTTTTAGAAATTCTGCCGCTTAATATTTTTTAGCTTTTTTAAAAAGCGGTTTAATGAGCGGTACCTTATTATTTCGATAATGGAAAGCCTGTAATTTACAAGCCTTTATAAGCTTGCTTTGATTTGTAATTTTTGAAAATTTTTTAATAAAAAAAACCGCGACAATGTAAAGTTATCGCGGCAAAAAATACTGAGAGAAAATTATCCCAACTTCTCCAGCCTGAAATCAAGACGCTTATCTTTTCTATAATATTCCATAATCATTATTGAACCGGCTTTGGCTGGAAATACTTTCATCTTATTTGCTTTGGATTTTAATTCAATCTTATCTGTTGAAAACTTAGTTCCATTGTAATTGATAGAATTAAAAGTCTGCCCTTTATAATCTGAATTTCTTACCCAGTCACTGTAGCAAATAGCAAAGTTTGAATTGTCTGCATCGCCGGTCGTAAATTCATAGTCAAAACCGCCTGCCATTTTCACACCGAGGGCAATCGTGTGCTGGCTATTATAATCACTGGCAGAAGATGCATCCACTGTGTTATTGGTCTTATCGTAAATAGTAGCATTCGTTACTTTATACTTATCATTAAATTCCATAATCACCATATCTGTCACGATAATTTTAGTGACACCAACTCCATTGACGTTAGCTCCTGCCAACGCACCCAGGGTTTTTAGTGCGATTCCACCGGCATTGGCCTGCCTTTTATAACCTTCGCTTACTACAAACATTTTTCCATTTGGAGCCTGGATCATTTTATGAACATACAAAAATCCGATATTATCAATTTTGCCTTTGGCATTTAGCGACAGGTATTTGGCAAAATCCTCCTGCCATGAATTATATGTTTTTGAAAGTATATTACCAGAGCTGTTAATTGTATATACTGCAAGACCTTTACTAAAATCTTTCATGATATTATCGGCCTTATCAAAGTAGCTTCCCATTATTAAAATTTCGCTGCTGCCTTTTACAGGCACTACGGTGGATGGAACAAAAGTGTACGTATCTTTTGAATCGTCAATATCAAAAATCTTTTTCTTTGTTACAAAATTAATCCCAACAAGGTGAGAGGTAAATTTCCCGGAAAGCGCCCTGTCCTTTTTCACAACCTCAAGAATAATCATGCTATCGGTACTTCCCATAAACTCTGCATTCGCATAGCGTTCCTCATCATCCTGGGGTTCATATACCCATTGCTTTTTTTGTTCAGACGAATAATAATCAACTTCATAAGTACGCTGCTTTCCGTCTCTCAAAGGCAACACCGTAGCGTATCCCTGGTCTCCCAGGTTAAATACGTTTTGGTTAGTTCCTTCATCCGTATGCATGGTTTCATAACGTTTCATAAGATCATCAGTCCTTTTATCGTACTCACGGCTGTAACTATATTTTAACTTTCCCTCAAGATCGTAGATCTTCATATCAAGTGTTTTATCTTCCCCGTTTTTAAAAAGAAAAGAAAGGCTGCCTCCATTATAGGCTGACTCAAGCAGGCTCAGTTTTTTTGAATCTTCGAACTTTATTTCCCTTACCTTATTAAGGTTCTGATCGAGAATTTGCAAAGTATATTCATCGGTATGTTTATCAATTTTATCGCTCATATAGAGGAAAAAATATCCTTTTATCTGGTTATTTTCCATGATAGTACCGCTGTTCCGCAGGTAAGCAGCATATACTTTTTCTATGCTTAGTTTATCCTGGGCGAACAGGCCTGAAGCCGCAAGAATGAGAAACGAAAAGGTGACCAACATTTTTTTGTTCATAATTTTTTTGAATTTTAGAGGTGCGTTTTTAATGAGTGTTTTATTTTGATTATTATTTTCTTAACTGAATACACTTGTCGTAATTGACTTTAAATTCCTTATAAAATGAAAGGCTTGTTTCGTATGGCCTGAGAAAAAAATAATTGATGGAAAGAAAATTTTCCAGGTAAAGATTTTGTACAAATTGTAAAAGCTCGTTGTAACTCTTTTCAAAATAGGGGGAAGGTAATTCAATTACTTTCCCGAGTGTATGCGTTTTTTGGGCAGCATAAAAGCTGTTAAAAATTTTGCCGGTTTGCGCTATGAGATAGGGATCTGATGGATGCGACTGCAATAATTCAATCGTATATTGAAGGCTTTTAGTATAATTATTTGACGTAAAAGCATACTCAATTATTTCGTATTTAAAGGTGTTTTTAAAGTTGTTGAATTTTGTCTGATCAATTATATTATCAGAGAAGGAAACATTACCATACTTTTTTACCAGGGGCTCCAGGTTTTGTATTCTTAATTTACAGTCAGGGTGCGTTTTTAATGAATCGGCTAACTCTTCGTCTTTATGAAGTGCCGCATGGCCTCCCAATAACCCTTCTTCTTTGGTAATCCATTTATTTTGAAAAGGGTATTCTTTCGCGTTAAACAGATTTTTCAAAGCAGCAGCCATGTCCAGCGTATCTGTATCAACCGAATCCAGCAAGGCAAGTGTTGTAAGAGATTCCCCGACATCAAAATGAGAATTGTGCATAAATTCTACCGCCAGGGAATCTGCCTGGCTTTCATGGTCGCGGCCATGGCGGCGTGTGTTGAAAGTAAGTCCTTTTAATAATTTTTCGAGCTCCTGTCTCTTTCCGTATTCGCTCCTTTTTATACTGTGCAATTGCTTTTGAACCGCATCAGAGTTTATCATCATCACATAGTTGAGTATGCTATTTTCGCTATGCCTTAGATAATAATGGGAGAGTTCGTGGCATAGTACAAAGGCTGCCTGGCTTTCATTAGCAAGCCTTGTAAAAAGGCCCATGTTGAAAAGGATAATACCTTCTCCTATATAGCTTGCATTAGGAATACCGGATCTTGAAAAGAAACATTGGAAACTTTTGTTTTGCAGTAAAGGATTACTCTCTACAATTTTTGATACCAGGCTATCTAAATATTTCTGAGCAGGTTCTGAGGTATAGACTTCTTTGGAATCAAACTTCTCTTTTATATTTTCCCATCTTTCCTTGTAAATATCGAAAAGCTCTTTTCTATTTTCTGCCGGAAGGGCCGCAATATCTTGTAAATATGCCTGTTGAAATTTTGAAGCAAGAAGATCTAATTGCTCAGTATGTTCGGGTACCGGAGTGAAAATCTCCTGCTGAGCTAATGCCAAATTAATCGAAGTACAAGTAATAATAAAAAAGCAAACCCCTTTTTTTAAAAGTGATCTTACAGCGGTTGCAGAGGGAAGAAACATTAACACTTATCAGTTAGCTTAGGTCGCGTAAAGAAAATGAATAAACGTCAAATCGTTTTATTTATTTTCTAAAAATTGTGGTAAGATTAAAGGTACTAACTGCGAAGTCTGCCATATAGTTATTAATCTCTAAAATATTAAAAAACCGCAATAGGATTTATCGCGGTTTTTTGATAGGACAGACCCAAAATTAATTGTGATTTAATACTTCTTCCCTTGAACGGACTTTATATGTACTGGTTTCTTTTAAAGAGTCGCTAGCTGCTTTACTCACACGGAGATTATAAGATCTTAAAAAAATGGATCGCCCTCTATAAATTAGCTATAGTTTTTCTGGAAAAAAATTCCACAATTTTTGTTGATTTATCTCTACCCGCCAAATGACAAGTAAGGCTCAATAATAATTATACTTATGAATCAGAATATTTTTTTGAAAAAATCTTTCATATCATTCCAGGATGCGGTGTCTGCCGCGGCATTGTATTCAATAGGCATGCTAAATTTTTTCCCGATCTCTGTGGCAGCCGGGTTAGTGAAAGCATGTGTGGCGTTTGGATATGATTTGAACGTATATTCCACGCCAGCAGAATCCATTGATTTTTTAAAAGCTGCCACATTCTCCGGGGTTACAAACTTATCAGCTTCGCCATGGCATACCAATATGTTTGCCTTTAGTGAATCTTTATTTACCGGCACACCGGAAAGATCTCCATGAAAGCTTACTACTCCTTTGAGATCCGCACCCAATTTAGCTGCATTTAAAACAATGAATCCGCCATAGCAATATCCTATTGCAGCCATTTCACTTGAATCAGTTTGGGGATAGGTTTTCAGTTCTTTTATCGCTGCATCCAGCCTGATCTTTGCTAATGCAGGATCTTTATAAAACGGAGTGGCCAGCTCCTGCGCCGCTTTAGGGTCACTCCCCGTTTTGCCATCACCGTACATATCTACAGCCATGGCAATGTATCCAAGTTCTGCAAGTTGTCTCGCCCTGTTTCTTGTGTAATTGGTTAAACCCCACCATTCGTGTACTACTAAAATAGCCGGCCTCTTGCCTTCTTTATTTGCATCGTAATCAATAAATCCAATATAGTTTTTACCATTAAGAGTATATGATACAGAATCTTCTTTTATATTCGCCGCAGGAGCTACAGTGGTAGCAGAATCTTTGGTCATTGTGGTTTCAAAACTACTACTGCCTTGGTTATTGCATGATGTTGTGGCTATAGAAAATATTGCAAAACCGGTTAAAATTAATTTTAGATTCATCTTTTTAAGATTTTAGTTGGATTACAAAAATATCAAGAAGTATTAAACGATTAACAATCAATTTTGTTCGAAACAGAAGATTACAAACAAATGCAGATTTCCACGATAAGATTCTCATCGCAGCCTGCAGTAAGAAATAATCTTCTTTGATACGCGTTATATAAAAATTATTATCAGAACTATCCAAATCCTATGACCCACTATTTTTTGAAGGAAGGAAAAACAGAAATTGGCCCTCTCACAATCGAACAATTAAAATCGAGAACTATAGATAAAAACACTCCTGTTTGGTTCGCAGGATTAGAAGAGTGGACAACTGTGGAACAGGTTTACGAACTAAAAGAATTATTCCGTACCAAATCTTCAAAGCCGGGTTTCTCAAATACTAAACTGGTTAAATTTTGGAAAAAAATATTTAAAAAGCCGGCGCGTGATAAATCATACCAAATGATTTTGAGTAATGAAAGGAATAGACTCAATTGATTATCTTTTAACTGTCATTTTACCTTTTAAGAGATTTTAACTTACTCCCCATCAGAAAAAAATATTCATCGTCGAAGCATACGAATATTACTTTCTCTATCTCAACAGAAAATAATAAAAATTCCCTGATTGCTTTAATTGCAATTTCTGCAGCTTCACTCTTTGGAAACCCGTAAATACCGGTGCTGATTCCTGGAAAAGCGATCGTTCTGCAATTATTTTCCTGAGCGAGGAACAAAGAATTTTTATAGCAATTCTCAAGCGATTTCGCCTCATTATTATTTCCTCCATTCCATACCGGCCCGACAGTGTGAATCACGAATTTTGCCGGCAACATACCTGCCGTTGTTATAACAGCTTCGCCCGTTTTACAACCTCCCTGTCTTGCAATGATCTTTCTGCAATCGTCAAGAATTTCTTTTCCTCCGGCGTGATGTATAGCACCGTCAACACCGCCTCCTCCAAGGAGCGAAGTATTTGCGGCATTCACAATGGCATCCACGGCCAACTTTGTAATGTCTCCTTTTAAAACTTCTATTTTATCTATCAGTTGTGACATAGTACTATTTCTCTCCTTCAAGCCTTGCAAGTTCCCCTTCATCTAAATCGTCTCCCGGTTTAGGCTTTAAATTCAGGTCGGGGTCGTTTTCAATATCTTTTTCGGCTTGCTCTTGAGCTTCTTCAACATGTTCGCTTTTGGCCGGTATCTTTTTTTGTTGGGAATTTTTATCGTTCATTTTGATTTAAATATTTGACTTAAAATATATAAATATTATGCCAACATGTGAACAAATTATTCATCTGGGTATTATTTATAAAAGTGTCTTGAGAAAAAACATTTATCGGTGCTTAAATAAAAATTTAATATGTCTCCAATAAAAAACTGACGGCTCTATAACAGATCCATCTTAATTTTTAAAAAAAACAATATGCCGGATAAAAATAAAATTGCACTTGTTACAGGTGCCAGCCGTGGACTAGGAAAGAACATGGCTTTTCGCCTCGCCGATGCAGGCCATGATGTAATTATCACCTACAATTCTAATCAGGATGCGGCAAACAACGTAGTCTCAGAAATTGAGAATAAAGGCCAAAAGGCTGTTGCTCTGCAATTCGATGCTTCTGATTTTAAATCTTTGGATTCTTTTGTAAACCAGGTAAGTGAGGTGTTGAAAGAAAAATGGAATGTCGGCCGGTTTGATTTTCTTATTAATAACGCAGGCATTGGCGCTACCATCCCATTTGAAAAAGTTACTGAAAATGATTTTGATTTGTTTCTGAATATTCATTTCAAAAGCATTTACTTTCTATGCCAGAAATCGTTTGCACTTTTAAATGATAATGGAAGAATCATAAATATATCGACAGGAACTACACGAATGTGTGTGCCGGGTTACTCAGTATATGCGTCTATGAAAGGTGCTATTGAAGTTTTTACTAAATACCTTGCAAAGGATGCAGGGGCAAGGGGAATCACAGTAAACGTGCTTGCTCCCGGCCCGATAGAAACAGATTTCAATAATGCAGCAATCCGTAGTAACCCGGATAGAAAAGCAGCAATGGCTTCGTTAATTGCGTTAGGCAGAGTGGGGCAGGCAGAAGATATAGGAGGCATCGTTGCCTTTCTTTGTTCAGAGGATGCGGGATGGATCAACGGACAAAGGATCGAAGCTTCCGGTGGTATGGCTCTTTAATACTGTCACGGTTCTATTGAATATCCGCGCTTTGATTATATCAAAAAAACCAGGGTAATCCTGGCTTTTTTTAAAATGTAGCTGTTGATATATGACGATTGATTAAACTGCCAAACTCATAAAATTTATCGTTGTTTCGAACGGCAAAATTTGGGAAGTAACAGGCGCAGGTTTTTGTATACCTGAATGATTTCCAGGAACCGTTTGTACCGGATGTGAATTACAGGTTCCGAGTGCATAATAAATAATGATAAATACCACAATAGTTCCTACACACCCACCGCCTAATTTTTTTGCACCCCAGCCTGCAATCAGGGCTCTGACTAATTTGTTCATTTTTTGATTTTTATTTTAATAAAAGTTTGCCGTATCTTTTTATAAAGAATATGGTAAGAAATAATAATTGATAAGCTGTATCAATACCTATCCGGGAAGCTGGCTTCCCTTTTCAAAATCACTTCCGTAGCTTCCTGTATCCCTGCTTTCAAAAACACTTTTAATCTCTTCAGGGATGTAGCGGTCATAAAATTTTCTACTACCTTCTTTAATAGTGCCACCAAGATTTCTTTTTTCCTCACGGCTCAATTTAGAATATTTATAAAAAGCGAAAGCCGCAAGGCCAGCCAAAAGCAATGTGCCCTTAGGCAGTTTATTTTGTTTCATATTGTTTTATTTATTTGCTATCAATAAAAGTATATTATAAAAATCATACCACCTTTTACGAAGCAAACGGAACTTGAATTGATTATAAACAATCATACGACTCAAAATCCTGTTAATGCTGCAAATGCGAATGCTTAGTGGCTTATAAAGTTACCATTTGAAGCGTATTGATAAATTAAGTTTTGGGCGAATCGTAAGAAAATAGTAGAACAAAATACCCTTTAGTTTGCGCTCTGCTCGCTATATGATATTGCTTAAAGTAAGTAGGGCCAAATAATTATTCAAACCATATATCCAATATTAAAAATTACCGGTTGCGCCACCGCCGCCTCCACTGCCACCTCCAAAAAGAGAATTGTCTTGGGTCTTTGAACTTGTTCCCAAAGTTCGTGCAATAATTAATGCTTCAATATTAAGCAGGTTTTCCCCCGGCGGGTTCACCTCTGCAGAGGTATAACCTTGCCTGGGCTCTTTCAAATATTGTATCAATAAATAACTTACAATAATTAAAACGGATCCTGCAATTAGCATACAAATCTCCGCAGACAATACATGGTGATAATAACGTATCGTAAATATGGCCGCTGCAATCAACACAAGCCCCGTGCGAATAAAGAGAAGATCTTTTCTTTTTATCCCATAAAAAATATAGATAAAAGGAATTGAAAATGTAAATATCCAAAACAACCATCCCATAGGTAAATCGTCTTTTATCGAAACTCGCGGGCCCAACATCTGGTTGCTTAATTCTTTAACCACAAAATAATTACAGGCAGCATAAAAAGTAACAAGCGTTAAAAGCATCACAGATTTCAAACAAAAATTGTAAGTAACCAGCCTATCCATTTTTTGAAGCCTTTGCATGCTTACATAGATACACACGGATAAAATCATCATGAGAAATGGAAGAGTCGTTTTTGCAATAGTACCCAACTTCTGATACAGAAAGAAAACAAACAGGACGAAAGACAGGTAACAAACTATCGCCATAAAAGCATCTGTAAACCTTACGCATAAATACAAGGCTATCGCCATAGAGATTGCGCTTATCAATATATATTTGGTAGTAATATCGTTAACAAAGAAGGCACTTAAAAAAAAGATTATAACCGACGACATTAAAATATTATCGATACCCGCATTGTAATATTTCTTATTCTTTATAATTAACTCAAGAGCGGCATAGCATGCGACACCCAGAAAAAAACAAAGTGTTATCACCCGAGCCGATCCTCCGGATGATGCAAATAATAATCCAAGTAATACGGCAGTAAATAACACCGCAATAATTGTAACCAGCCCAAGGGCTATTCTGATAAAATAATTAGGCATATAAAGGTTACAGGGCTTTGACAGCAAAATCTTTTTATAACTTTCTTCGCTTAGGTAATTATTTCTAAAAGCATCCGAAGCCTCCTGCCGTATTATTTGATTATACAAATCATTTGAACTATATGCCTGCATGCTGCTTAATAATTTTATTGTAATGAATAAACAACCATATTAATCCAATGCCTGAAAAAATAAAATAAACTATCGCCAGGTAAAAAGAATTCTCTCCACTATTCTCTGTAAAAATCAAACGTATAAACACATAACTCAATGCGATGTAAGCATACAGAATTGTAATTACGAGGAAATAAAAAGAATTCTCTTTAATCGCATTTTTAAAAAACAAAAAAGAAACAATACAAATAGGAAGAAACCAAAGCAGATAATAATTTTCGAAATAGAACATGGCAGCCAGAAGAGCAATCAGCAGAATATGGCACCCGAAGTTTTTGTAGGTAAAAGAGAAATGTGCTTTAATATTCTTATAGACTGATAAAAAAGCCATAGCAGCAAGAAAAACTCCCAATACAATTCCCGAATAAATCAACCGTTCATCGCTGAAATCATTTTCCCTAAGTACGTTTAATGGAGTAATGCTGATTCCCACCCATGCTGCGAGGTTTACAATTGCGAGGTTCAGCACCCCCAGGTGATCAAAATAATAAGCGGCCGAAAACAACAAAATCATAGGAACAAAGATTGCAATGCCCCAGCGATTTCCAAATACTTCATACTCAAACTGCAGATAACCGATAAAGGTCAATAGCAGCAAACAACCCAATAATAGAATGTAGGCATAAAAGGCATTTGAAGAGGCAATTTTTTTATTAGAATAACCATGCGCATTTTTAAAACTGTACCAAAAACATGCGGCGCATAATACTGCGATTGCAATGAGGATTACATCATGGCCAATAGTGTTTATGTTTTTATACACCAGTATACCCAAGGCCGTAGTAAGTAATACAATCCCCAGGTATAGAAGGCTGCGGAGGTCCCAGTGCACAGAGACCGGCTCGTTTTCCTGTAGTTGAATTTTTTTAAATTCCTCCTCATTGATGAGTTGGGCAATCAGCAGTTTCTCAAAAATGCGTTTATCCATTATTGAAATTTAAATTGAATAAACGCAATAACAATAAAGCGGTATAAATATTTATTGCAGAATGAAATGGTCTCTTAAAAGATTACAGCAGCTATAAAATATTTTTTTCACAAAACAATCTCAAGTAAAAAAGCCTTCCATTTTTTCCTTTGGATAAAATAGAAGGCTTTGAAATCACCCCAGCTATCTTTAACGGCCCTTTTTCTTGTCGATATCTTTCCCGATTATATAACCACCCGCTGCGCCTACTACGCCCCCTATTACCGCACCCTGCACCGGCTTTTTCCTACTAATAACTGCACCACCTATAGCACCTGCACCAGCACCTATTACGGCACCTTTAGCAGCACTGCTCCATCCCTTTTTCTTCGTGGTTGTTTGAGTAGTGGTTTGCGTGTTAGTGTTATTTGCAGAGCCTGCGCTGGAAGATTTGGCACTGTTTCCTCCATTTGAAGAAGTGTGTGGTCTTGGTGCAACGCTTTTTACCGACGAGGCTGGTAAAACAGGCGTTTCTACAATCTCTTTACCAGCACTTGTATCTGAATACATGTCATTATTGTAAGCGCTGGAATCAGTCATTAACTGTATATCCCGTGTTTCCTGTTTTTTATTATTGCACGCCGCAAAACCCGTGACCAATGCAATAACAACTATAATATTTTTCATAATTTCTAATTAATGTTTTATCCCGAATATTTTTTGTATTACCAATGAAGAGAAAACTGTGCCACGAATAATTGATTTCTTTTTTCATGGTCCAATTGTTAAACTCTAGTTGAAAGAATTTAACAATTGGACATTTTATTTACTACTAAATCATTTTTCGAAACTGCGTCATCCCCATCATAAAAAAAACCCAGTGGTGAAACCGGGTTTAAGAATGTTGGATTTTAAGTTAATTACCCGCTTTTCTTTTATCAATATCTTTTCCAATTATGTATCCGCCCGCAGCTCCTACTACTCCGCCAACAACGGCACCCAGTCCCTTTTTCTTTGAAATAATTGCTCCGCCAATTGCTCCGGCTCCGGCTCCGATCGCTGCACCTTTAGCCGCAGAGCTCCAGCCTTTTTTCTTTTCAGTTTGTGTGGTGGTTGCAGGCTCTGTGTTTGTCGATGTTCCGTTTCCTGTTTGAACGGTATTATCTGTCGTTCCTGTAGCAGCAGGTTCCGGTGTTGGAACTGTTGGAGTAACCGGCGGTGTATTAACCTGGGGTTGATAAACCGGCGCTTCATTCACCGTTTTAGCCGGAGTATATATTACCCGCTTTGTAATTGTTATTACACGAGGTTCGGCTTTTACTTCTGCTGCCGGTACAAGTGCGGCGTTAACTGCACGGCTTGTATCAGAGTAAAAATTATTATGGTAAGAAGTAGTATCAGTTAATAACTGAATATCCCTCGAATTTTCTTGTTTAGGAGTATTGTTACAAGCTGCAAACCCGGTGATCAATGCAATAGAAAGTAAAAAATTTTTCATGATGATTAGTTTAGTTGATGAATGATTTTTTTAATTACGGTTGCCCGTCATAATTAATAGAGTCATCCAAGCAATGATGGTTTAACACGGATTTTCGTATTGGCATTATCTTAACAAGCAAACTTTACCTGATCATCGTTTTTTTAGTCCTTCATCCACAAACATTTTCTCCGCACAGTTTTCTAAAATTTTATTAAGGCGGTTTAAGCCTACAAAATTTTAATAAAAAACAGGCAACCTTTTTCATTTTCCTCACGATTGGATTAACGTCTGTCGACGCCAATTAATTAATGGCAATACGATTGTATTAGACAATTCTTACTGGTAATTCTTATCCGTTCCCTAAAAAATTCCGGAGGCAATCTTTTGCTCCTAAAGATTTTTTTGCCTTAACGGCAGAGAAGACTCTTTTCTTTAGTAATGTTCGACTCTTCTTCCTTAACCTTAAACTTAATTTTTATGCAAAAGATCTTTTGGCAAAAACGGAACTGGTTTCATTTAACCGGCTCCATATTTTTAGTATCGATAATGTTGATACTGCCGGGTTGTAAAAAGAATCCGCCTGTTCCCTTAATTAAAGATTTTACCCAGGTAAACCTGGTAGCCAACAATGATGAATATGCCGCCACCCGCATTGATCCGGCATTCATAAATGGATGGGGAATTGCTTTTAGCGGGGGAGGAACCGCGTGGATCTCTGCTGAAGGAACCGGCCTTAGCGAAGTATGGAACAATTTAGGAATAGAAGTGCGCCCGGCTGTAACTATTCCAACTGTGGGTGATGCCGTATCTGGCGGCCATCCTTCCGGGCAGGTATTTAACGGGACAAGTGATTTTAAGCTTCCCAATGGAAACCCCGCACGTTTTATTTTCGCTGGTCTTGATGGAATTATTTCCGGATGGAACGGAGGAAATGCTGCAGTAACTGCAATTGATGACTCTCCAAGCGGAGCCGTATATTCGGGAATAGCACTTGCCTCAGTTGATGGGAACAATTTCCTATATGTTGCCAACTTCAGTGCCGGTAAAATTGATGTGTATGATAAGGATTGGGCCGAAGTAGAAAAGCCTTTTAAAGATCCTAATCTCCCTTGGGGATACGCTCCGTTTAATATTCAAAATGTGGGTGGAAAACTATTCGTAATGTATGCAAAAATAGGCTCTAATGGAGATGAAGTGAAGGGTGCAGGATTGGGCATTGTTGATATTTACAGGCCTAATGGAACTTTGGAAAAAAGATTTATCACAGCAGGCGCACTCAATGCTCCATGGGGGGTTGCGGCTGCCCCTCCTGAATTTTGGGGACCTGACTTCGACGTTGCAAATGCAATACTTGTGGGCAATTTTGGAGATGGGCACATCAATGTGTATGATCAATCCGGTAAGTTTATAGGGCCACTTCGTTCGAAAGAGAAGCCTATTGAAATCGATGGCTTGTGGGGTATTTCCTTTGCTCCTGTTACAGCCACCACAGTTAATCCCGGCTGGTTATATTTCGCCGCCGGTCCTGATGATGAAGCAGATGGGCTTTTTGGATATATAACAAAATAAGTCTCTTCACTTTCAGTCAACATACAAGGGCCGGATTTTTCCGGCCTTTCCAAAATAATATCATTCTTACAATCGGGAGGCTTTTTTTACAAGGGCTTAAAGCTCTTTAATATTGCAACCGCGTCATGATAATATTCGGGAGCATACGAAACCCATACATAAAAATTGACATCAGGAAAATCAGGATCGACAAGTAATAGCGCAGACGCTGAAAAGCCGCTTTTGGTTCCGTCAATAGCACAGCCCCAATAGCCATTAATATTTTCCAGGTAAATAGGCTGCGTTTTTCCGCTGGAGTTATACGTTTTATACGAAAGGCCTGTTTTGGAAGCCCAATTTATGATAGCATTTTTCATTCCATCATAAGTAAGATTTTGCCCGGTAAGCGGATAAATATCCATGGTAATTGATTTATTGGACGCTTCATAAACGGTTGCATCGCTTTTTTGTACCACCATATTATCAGGGGCCTTGAACTCCATTTTATAATAATCCCATTTCCAGGTTTGTAAAGACTGGGCACTTGTTACCAGCCCTGTCAGACATACTAGTATTGCAAGATTTAATTTGCGTATCATATAGTAAAATTTTACAGTTAAAAAAGGGCGTAAAAAATCAGGAGGGCAACTCTTGTATAAAAAAGTACATCGGAAGGGAAGCTGATACTTTATTTATAAAACAAAATTAATAATTACCGCGAAACTGTCTAATATTCTGTGTAAAAAAAATTGGCTATTTTTTGCTCCCTGGTTTCGCATGATACAGTTTATCTTTTGTGACTTCTGCCCAGGAGTTGCAGCCAGCAAGGCCAAGCGTTAGATCAACATCTGCCAATAAATTTGCGAGCACTTCTTTTACACCTTGCTCGCCTGCAAGAGCGAGCCCGTAAGCATAGGGGCGGGCAATAAGAACGGCTTTAGCCCCTAATGCCATTGCCTTAAAAACGTCGGCTCCCCGGCGGATCCCACTATCAAATAACAGGGTGGTCTTTTCTCCGACAGCATCGGCAATACCTTCAAGTGTATCCAGTGCACCGATAGCGCCATCTAACTGCCGCCCTCCATGATTGGATACTATTATTCCGTCAGCTCCGTGGTCAATTGCTTTTTTCGCATCATCCGCATGTTGAATCCCTTTAAGAATTACAGGAAGCTTTGTACATTCTCTTATTACAGCAAGATCACTCCATGTCGAGGAAGGATTTGAAAAGCAATTGGCAAAGTGCATCATAGTTTGCATTTTATCTTTTGCCGGGTCTCCAACTGCAGCGAGAAAAACGGGATCAGTAAAATAATTCGCCAGCCCTTCATTATATAAAAAAGGCAAATAAGCATTTTGAATATCACGTTCTCTCCAGGCAAATAATCTTGTGTCAAGTGTTACCACAATTGCGCTGTATCCGGCTTTCTCTGCACGGCTTATGATGCTGCGGGTAAAATCGTTATTTCGTCCCCAGTATAATTGAAACCAATGCGGATGGTCTCCATGAACGGCTCCGATTTCCTCAATCGTTTTTGATGATACAGTGCTCACGACCTGGGGCACTTTCAGGGCTTTGGAAGCACGCGCTACCGCTACTTCAGCCTCGGGGTGGGCGATTGATAAAACTCCAACCGGGCCAAGTAAAACGGGGCCTGGTAAATTAACTCCAAACAACCTGGTCGATATACTTCGCTTTGAAACATCTCCCATCATGCGGGGAATTATTTGCCAGTTATTAAAAGCCTTCTTATTATTTTCTATTGTAGTTTCGGCTCCCGCTCCCCCGGCAATATATGCAAAGGCTTCAGCAGTCATTACCTCACTGGCCCTTTTTTCAAGCTCTTCGAATGAAACAGGAAGAGTGGGTTTAATATTTTGGGTTCCTGCAATGTAAATCTGCATTTGATGTTGCATGCCACCAGATAACCCTTCGGGTTTGGAATTATTCACTGTGGTTTCTTTAGATTCTTTCATGTGTGCGTTCCTTCAAAATTTTAAAAAAGAGGTATACATAATAGCGACCAAAATTATCCATCCTTAACGGTTATAGCGAGCACTATTCCTTTTTTTTTGTTTGGTTCCCCAAAGTGCTACGGTATTTCCAGATGTTCCTGGAGTTATGCCGCATTCACAATAATAATATTTTCGTTTTAAATGTAAGTAGTAAATGTAATTTTTGCAACTTGAGTAATTAATTGAAAATCGAAATCGTGAC
>JBDTUZ010000017.1:0-107375 GCA_040007435.1 Ginsengibacter sp.
GTCTTGAGATCATTTTGTGATCCTGGCTAAAGACATATTTTGTAATAAAGGATTCCTTGTGGTGGTGTACATGCGCCTCATGTCCTAAGTCATGCACTACCAGTGGTTCTTCATGCGAAACTTCTTCGTGATTCATAATGGTATTATTATTTTATAATAGCCTGCCACAGGGCAGGTTCAATTTTCTATTTTTTAGGAGCATCAATATTTTGTGCTACTGCCTTGGTAGAATCCGTCGGCACTGGTGGCCTTTTTGGGTCCATCTCAGGAAATGCGAGATAATATTCAGGCTTCTGAGTAGCCATGTATTGATCAAAGGCTTGCTGAGATTCCACCACGATAATTCCTCTCATTCCAAAATGCCCCTTGCCACACATCTGATCACAACTTATTTCGTAGGCAAAATTTGGGTTACCTGTTCTTTCTTTCATTTCTTCCGTTGTATAAATAGGAGTGAACCAAAGAGTAGTAGGCGTACCTGGTACTGCATCCATTTTCATACGAAAATGTGAAAGCCCCACATCGTGAATAACATCCTGCGAATTAATAACTAATTTAACCGGCTTATTTACGACAACGTGCATTGTAGTTGGTACGTGAATATCGTCATGACTTGCCGCATCTGCCCAATCCACTCCAAGTGGATTATTTTTGGAAGGATCAGTAAGCTTATAATTTTTTCGGCCTAAAACACCATCTCTTCCCGGATAGCGCATCTCCCATCCAAACTGGTGGCCTGTAATTTCAACAAGCTGAGCGCCCTTAGGTGCATCCGAAGTAAACTTAAACCAGTATTTTAATCCAAATACCACCAGCACCGTTAGTACAATTGCGGGGATACCGGTCCATATTAACTCTAGTTTGTTATTGTGTGTAAGATATAACGCTTTACGTTTGTCGCTTTCCTGGTATTTAAAAGAAAACCAAAATAGCAAAATCTGTGTGATAAAAAATACAACTCCGGTTACCGCTATAGTAATAAGCAGCATGGTATCAATGCTTTTACCTTCCTCTGATGCAGACCCTTGCGGAAATAATGTTTTGTGATAATAAAGCTTATTGCAATACCATACTCCTATAAGGCCGAGTATGAGAAAACCAATCATTAAAAACCCGTTGATTTTATTATTTTGTCTTCTTGCTTTCTCTTCACCTTTTAAAACACTTACATATTCACTTGCCTTTGCTATCTGGAAAATAACCAGGAAAATGAGTATAATGATCGCTATCAAAAAAAAGTCATTCATGTTTCTTAAATTTTCCTTTTAATTCACTCAAGCAGGAATACAAAGGTACTTTTGAAATGCTTAATATTTTTTTACCTTCTTAACTTTTTAACCCATCATCTTTTTATAACGATAGTTTAGGAGTAGGATTTTACTTTCTATAAACTGCGTTCATTTCTGCTACACATGGTGTATAATGCTCTCTTTAAGAAATGGATGATTCATTGCTGTCATAGGTGCTTTAGAAGCAAATCTTCCTACTCCCCACATAATGATCCCAATAAAACCCAATGGAATACCAAACTCAAACCAACTTAAATGCGGATGTAACTTAACTGTTCCAGGCATTATCATCTGGTAAAAATCAATCCAGTGCCCAAAAATTATGAGAACGCACATAAAAGTCACAATTGTATAATTCCGTTTCGGTGCCTTCTTCATAAAAATTAACAGAGGGCATAAAAAGTTAAGAACGAGATTTAGAAAAAATAATCCGCGGTATGGCCCCTGGGAACGAATCTTAAAATAAATCGTTTCCTCAGGAATATTTCCATACCATATAAGCATAAACTGGTCGAACCACAGGTAGGTCCAAAAAATAGAAAATGCAAATATGAATTTTCCAAGATCCTGCAGGTGTTCATCAGTTACAAATTCAAGTTGCCCCCTGTTCTTGAAGTAAACAACAAAAATCGTAATAAGAGCCATTCCCGAAACAAAAGTGCTCGCAAATGTGTACCAGCTATACATAGTACTGAACCAATGCGCATCAATACTCATAAGCCAGAACCAGGGCATGATAGATCCCACTGTAAGACCAAATAAAACTATAAAAAAAGAGGACCAGAATAAATTTTTCTTCATCCATATTTTTCCTGTTTCATAATCCATTGTTCCCATTTTATCACTTTCCAGGCTAAGATTTCTAAGCTTTTTTGCCACAAGCGACCATAAGCCAATGCATACTAATGAGGCAATTGCATAAGCGAAAGGATTTAAAAATCCGGATTTACCTTTCAGCACATGATCATTGGCAACCATTTCCTTATCAAGCCAGGGATAAATATCAGTACGATGACCAAAAACTATACTAAAAATTATGATTAAAGTAATCAATCCCATTAAAGGTACCATCGATGAAATAGCTTCAGCAACTCTTCGAAAAGCGACCTGCCATCCGCCCATTGCCAAAGTGCAAATAACTATAAAAAATGTAGCTGTATTAACGAGCATCAACCAGAAGAGGCAATTTTGAAGCATGACTGCCCAAAATCTCGTGCTATTTAAATTGTCTCCATGTGAACCGGCAGCAGGATTTAAAAAAATGACACCACATATTAATGTAAGCAAGCCTGCAATCATAAGGCCAGCTGACCATTTCCTGTACCCCGCCGGTGTTACATATTGATTGTTCATTCAATTTTTTTTTATTTTAAAATGTCTATTTTTTTGCTGTTGCAGAATCCATCTTAGCAGCCG
The DNA here is from genome assembly GCA_040007435.1 of Ginsengibacter sp. Lineage (GTDB taxonomy): Bacteria > Bacteroidota > Bacteroidia > Chitinophagales > Chitinophagaceae > Ginsengibacter. The sequence goes on from JBDTUZ010000017.1 coordinate 2,706, forward strand.
TAGCAGTACTTGTAGAATCTGAACCGCTACTTTCTTTATTGTTCTGCCTTGATTTTACATATTGAATTACCATCCATCGTTGCCTGCGGGTGAGTTGAGACGCATAACTGCCCATATTATTTTTTCCATAAGTAATGGAATGGAACATGGTGCCTTCTGGCATTTCAACATATTGAGGTAAAGTAAGATTCGCCACTGCGGGTACCTTACCACCAGTAGCTAAAGGCCCCTGTGCATCAATATTAGGGCCATGGCATATCGCACAATTTATATTAAAAAGTCTTTGTGCTTCCCCCATATCAACCGAATCCAGGGCTGGCAAAGGATCTTTAACTTGTGCGCTCATTTTATAGCCATTGGAATCATTTGGCAATGTATAAGGAAAGAGATCACCTCTTCTTATGGTTCCCTCCACGGGATATGGAACATAATTTATTCCCTCTTCTTTTAAATTATTTGGAGCATACGCTTCATAAGCGCGGCTATAAGTCATATCGGGCATATAAGTTTTGCCTGGTTCCCGCTTACTGTCGCAACTTTCAATCGCCGTGATTACAAGTATTGATAAAGCAAATGCAAAAAGAATTTTTATTTTTTTCATATCTCTGTAATGATCTCCGTCAAAATTTGCAATTCATATAGTTTACCTGCATTTCACTAATAGCCTACCTCTTCAGTTTGATATAATTTTTGTTCTTTGTCGTAGCGGCCAAACCACCATCCATCTTCTGCCTCCTGAACATTTATTTCCATGGCACCGTTATTTTGCAAAAAGCTTTGTACTTCTGCTTCATTTGTTTTTGCGGTACATTCAATTACCATTACCATAAGATCATCGGTAGCCCGCAAATGAAAATGATGTTTTTTAACCCCCGGCATCATTTTGCAAAGCCAGCAAAAAGTCATAACCATACCAACTGCCGACAATAATACAGTAAGTTCGAAGGTGATTGGAATAAATGCCGGCAATGAAAAGTGTGGCTTGCCACCAAAATTTAAAGGCCAGTCCGAGGTAAAAATCCAGCCCATTCCGCCTACAGCAATGGATGTTCCGGTAATTCCAAAAATAAATCCGGCTGTGTGCAGGCTTGTTTCACGCAAGCCCATCGCATGGTCAAGCCCATGAATTGGGAATGGTGTATAAACGTCATGGATTTTATATCCGGCTCGTCTTACATTTTTAATAGCCGGAAATAATACTTTTTCATCATCAAAGCATCCTACTACAAATTTTTTTCTCATACCCAAAACCCTAAAGGGGCTTTTGTGCCTTACATCCAAATTGAATTAAGACCGGTTAAAAATATTTAAACTCTTTTACCAAGACCGCGCAAGCCCTCCCTTCGGAAGGATTTAGGTGGGCTTGGTTCAATGTGCATGCTCCACTTCTTCAATATAAAATTTCTCCGCATCCAGCTTTTCTGTGGCAGTCATTTTTTGCTTATAATTTTCGCCACTGGTTTTTAATATCGCTTTAATTTCCGCAAGGGCAATTACCGGGAAATATTTTGCAAAAAGAAAATAACACGTAAAGAACAGCCCGAATGTGCCCAGGTAAAATCCAACTTCCCAAATCGATGGGCTGTAGTATGTACTCCACGACGAGGGCAGAAAATCGCGATAAACAGACGTAACTATAATTACGAAACGCTCAAACCACATTCCGACATTTATCAGCACCGACATAAAGAAAGTGAATGTAACATTACGTCTCAGTTTTTTAGACCAAAAGATCTGCGGCGATACAACGTTACAAAACATCATTCCATAGTATGCCCAACCATAAGGGCTGAAAAGATTTACGCGGTTTTGACGAAATGCCCACCATTCGTATTCGTTTTGTCCATACCACGCAATAAATAACTCGGTAAGGTATGCGCAGCCGACTATAGAGCCTGTAAGTACAATAACTTTATTCATTGCCTCAATATGCCCTACCGTTATATAGTCTTCAAGGTGTAAAACCTTTCGGGTAATTATTAGTAAAGATTGTACCATCGCGAAACCAGAAAAAATCGCTCCGGCTACGAAGTAAGGGGGGAAGATAGTTGTGTGCCATCCTGGTACTACCGATGTAGCGAAGTCAAACGATACAATAGTGTGAACTGATAATACAAGCGGTGTTGCCAATCCAGCCAGAACCAATGAAAGACTTTCATGGCGCTGCCAGTGTTTCGTGCTGCCAGTCCATCCAAAGGATGCAAGGCCATAAAACATTTTCCGAAATTTTGTCTTGGCCCTATCTCGTACTGTTGCCAGGTCAGGCAATAATCCTGAATACCAAAATAATAGTGACACCGTAAAATAGGTTGACACCGCAAATACATCCCATAGTAGCGCTGAATTAAAATTGGGCCACAAAGGTCCACGTGAGTTTGGATAAGGCATTACATAGAAACCAACCCAAACACGCCCCATGTGGAAGATTGGAAATTGTCCTGCGCAGATCACCGCAAAAATAGTCATAGCTTCTGCTGCCCTGTTCACCCCGGTTCTCCAGCCCTGCCTGAACAATAAAAGGATAGCGGATATCAACGTTCCTGCGTGGCCTATACCGATCCACCAAACAAAGTTGGTAATGTCCCAACCCCAGCCAATGGTATGATTCAGGTTCCACTGGCCTATACCATAGGTTACTTCACGATACACTGAATAAACTCCAAATAATAAAAGACAAACCGCAAGTGAAAAGCCAATCCACCAAAGCATTCCCGGCTTTACTTCTATGGGTCCAATAATGTCTTCGGTTACCTGGTGATAATTCTTATCCCCATCTACCAAAGGCTCCCGCAGTTGCGACTCGTATTTTAGTAATGACATACTTTATTTAGCTTTTAGCTATAAAAATGAATACCTCACCCCAACACCTCTCCGCGGAGGAGAGGGAACTGAATTTAATATCAAGATATATTCTAAGCATGATTAAAATTTCAGCGGGATAGTAATTATTTAATTCTCAATTTTTAATTTTAATTAAGCGTGCTCCTCTTCCTTTTTTAAATTGCCTACTTCACGATCGGTATTCCTCACCTTAACAAGATAATTTACATTGCTAAGAACGTGCAGTTCTTCGAGTACATAGTATTTTCTTTCCTTTTGTTCACGTGTTCTCAATTGCGCAATCTTACTGTCTTTATCATTCACATTTCCAAACATAATAGCATGCGTAGGACAAGCCTGCATACAGGCAGTTTTCACTTCCTGGTCCTTAAGCGGGCGGTCTTCCTTTTTGGCATTTAACTTCCCTTCCTGCAGGCGCTGTACACAGAAGCTGCATTTCTCCATTACTCCTCTCGAGCGAACGGTTACATCAGGATTCAACACCATACGGCTAAGGTCTTCGTTCAGTTCTGTTGTAGCATCAGAAATAATCCCACGTTGGTTATCAGGGAAACTATCTGCACCATTATAATCGGCCCAGTTAAAGCGACGTACTTTATATGGACAGTTGTTCGCACAATATTTTGTACCGATGCAACGGTTATAGATCATTTGATTGAGCCCTTCACTACTATGGTTTGTAGCTGACACAGGGCAAACATTTTCACAAGGTGCATTATCGCAATGCTGGCAAAGCATAGGTTGAAAAACAACATCCGGATTTTCAGGATCACCTGTAAAATACCTGTCAATACGAATCCATTGCATATCATGATATCGCGACACTTCGTATTTTCCTACAGTTGAAATATTATTTTCAGCAACACAGGCTACCGTACATGCAGAACAGCCTATACATGTATTAAGATCAATACTCATTCCCCATTTTATACCTGGCCTGTCATAAGTAGGGTAAAGCGTCGCATCCCTTACAAAATCACCACCATATTTTTTAAACTCTTCCTGCTCTTCTTCATTCATTTTACCCGGCTGAGAAATAAATTCTGCCAGTGTTGTTTCTCTCACTACGGGCCTGCCCTCCGTAACATTATGCACCTGTGTTTGCGCAATGGGAAAAGTATTTCCTGTTTTTTCAATCGTAGCTGGTGCCGAATAGGACACGGTAGTTCCATTAAAAACTGCAAGGGGATAAACATTTATACCTACACCGTTTGCCGCAGGGCCAATAAATTCCGCAGTCTTTTCTTTATTGTTGCTTTGTCTGCCATATCCCACCGCTATCGCAATTACATTAGGATGCGTACCGGGTATAATTAGTGCAGGTAATTCAATTGATTTGCCATTCGTGGTAATTTTAACTATAGGCTTTTGCACGCTTACCTCATATTTATCGGAATCGCGCCTGTTGAAAATATCTATACCGAATAATGATTTTCCCATTTGCGGGGATATCATTGCATAGTTGTCCCATGTTGCTTTTGAGATAGGGTCGCTCACCTCCTGCAGCCAGGCATTATTAGCGCGGTTGCCTGTTCCTATTGATACTTTTTCATAAAGTACTACTTCTACTTCTCCTCCTTTGGTACTACCTATTTTAGTTGCGGCATCAGGTACATTACCTGTGAAAGCGGCTGCACCGAGCGTAACTGCATGGGCCATAGATTCAGCTTCAGGATTTTTTGGAATTGAATCTGATGCTCCTTCTGACTCAGTCACTCCGGCAGTTGCAGAAGTAAGATCATTTACGTTTACAAAAGTTGATTGTGTTTTCAGTTGTGAATTTTCAATTACACCATCCTGAAGGAATTTCTCAAAATTTGTGAGGCTCCCCAGTTTTGTGATCCAATAATTTCTAAAATATTCCTGGTATTCATTTGTATTACCGGTTAGCTTTAAAAGGGAACTTTCAAACTGGCGGGTTTTAAATAATGGATGAATTACAGGTTGAATTACGCTTATATAACCTGCCTGTGGCTCGCTATCACCCCAGCATTCAAGCCAATGGTGAGATGGAATCACATACTTACATAGTTCTGTCGTTTCGTCCATTTTTTCACTGAAAGAAACCGTGAAAGGACATTTTCTTACTCCAGCCGCAAATTTATCAGCGGCAAAAAAACTATATACAGGATTTGCACCATACACTAATAAAGCTCCTACATTTCCTGAGTTAAGATCATCTGTAAGGGCGACGATATCTGCGTCTATTCCCTGGCGATAGTTCACAGGGGTATTCCAGTCAATAGTTTTACCGTTTGCCCCGATGGCTTCATTTATTGCGTTTACTATAATTTGAACATTTGGATCGTTACTGCCACACACAACAAGAGCAGCGCCTTTGTTTGCTGAGAGTTCCGCGGCAGCTTTTTTTATTCCCTCAGTAACCTTTCCTGAAATATTTGATGAGGTACCACCTCCCAAAGCCCCGAGTAATGCCAGCGCCACCGCGCCGGTTTCGGAAGGCTTGTGTATGTAGCGATCATCTGCATTGGCACCGGTTATACTATAATGGCTCTCAAACTGAAAGTGCCTGCTCATTGCAGGTTTCTCTTCATTAATTCTCCTCGTTTCAGCATATTGTTTTGCAAAAACAACCGGACTCAACCATGTTGCCAGAAAATCCGCTCCAAGGCTTACGATGACTTTTGCATTTTCAAAATGATAAGCAGGGATGGCCTTTTTACCATAAGAAGCCTGGTTTGCCATTATTAATCCGCTATAAGAAACTGCATCATACTGAACGTGACGGCTACCCGGAAACTTTGCAAGAAATTCCGAAATGATCTGGCGGGTTGTAGGCGACGTAATTGACGATGTTAGCACAACTGCAGGTTTCCCCGAGCTCGCAGCCATAGCATCAGAAACCATCTTATCAATTACTTCAAAAGTGGCTTCTTTACCATTTGCCATCGGAAAACGCAAGCGGGTAGTATCATAAAGATCCAAAACAGAAGATTGGCACTGAGCAGATGTTCCGCCATTTGTAAGTGACGAAAGATCATTACCCTCAATTTTGATGGGCCTTCCCTCTCGTTGTTTTACAACTACCGGTACAGCATCACCGTCATTTATATAAGTGGAAGCATAATAGTTTGCAACACCCGGCAGCATATCATCTGGCTTGTTTAAAAAAGGTATGGCTTTACGCACAGGCATTTCACAACCTGCTGCAATAGCTGCTGCGGCAGTGCTGAACCCCATATACTTTAAAAAATCCCGGCGTGGCGTTTTTGCATTAAAAATATTTTCATTGGACAGGTCTTCAAATGGCAACTCTTCTTTGAACTCATTTTTCAATGCTTTCTGTTCAGATTCACTTTGATGAAACTCTTCAAAATTTTGCCAATACTTTTTTTCCATAATGAGTTAATGTGATAATTGGCTAATGTGCTAATTAGCGAATTCTTTAAAATCAAATTATTATTACGACTTCTTTCCCTTTCATAAATTCAAATCATCTCTTTTTATACCATTGACTAATTGGTTAATTATCTAATCAACTAATTAATAATGGCATTTCTGACACTCAGTCCCACCAATTTTTTCCACTGTAACACTGTCGTATTTATTATTCTTTATATCCTCGTGAAATTTTTCGTATATGCTGTAGAACTTATTGCCATGGCCTTTATCATCATTGAACTGAACATTGGAAGTACGGTGGCAATTAACACACCATCCCATGCTCAGGTCAGCAAATTGCTTTACTTCGCCCATTTTTTGGATTTCACCGTGGCAAGTTTGGCATGCAACTCTTCCCACCTTTACGTGTTGGGAATGATTAAAATAAACAAAGTCGGGAAGATTGTGAATACGGGTCCATTCTATAGGAGTGCCGGGCTTATCATATTTCTTTAGATCAGGGTTCCAACCGGCATACTTGTATAATTTTTGTATCTCAGCATTTGCATTTACCGGACTTGCGTCTTCACGAAAGAGTGGCTCTCCTGCATATTCTTTTACAGACATGTGGCAATTCATGCACACATTTACTGAAGGAATGTTTGAATGCTTGCTGTCTTGCGCACCGCTATGGCAATAAAGACAACTTATCTGGTTAGTACCCGCATGAACTTTATGAGAGTAATAGATTGGCTGAACAGGCTGGTAACCTTGTTGCCTTCCCAATCCCATCGCTCCTTCCACCAGAAAATAACCACCCACCATAAACAGGACAATCACCACCATCAACAGGTATGTTTTGTTGCGGTAAAAAGGAACAGGCTGAGGCGATTTAATTCCGTCTTTTTCGTCAGTTAATTTTTTAAGATTGCTGTTAACCTGCAATAAAGTTAAACCGATAACAGCTAGTATCAGCGTTAATAAACCGTACCATATTGAATTTTCAGATCCTGTTTCTCCAGGCTGTGCAGGAGTTCCTTTTATACCGGCAGGAGGTTCATATTTATTGGCATAATCAAGTATTGCATCGATCTCTTCTTTAGTTAAGCCAGGAAAAGCAGTCATCACAGTACCACCTGCCTCGCCTTTCAGCTTTTGTGCATAGGGGTCAGTGTTCACCATGGTGGTAGTGTTAGCAACCCACTTATATACCCAGTCTTTCGAAGGCTCTCTATCTCTTGCTCCTTTAAGTGCAGGGCCTACATAGGCAGCATCGGGTTTGTGACAACTTGCGCAATTGGCTTTAAATAAACCCTCACCATCTGCTGCAAACAAAAATTCCGGAATTGAAATTAAAGATAGAAGAAAAAATACTGAAATTGTTTTTGAAAAAAGCCTGCTGAGTTGGTTCATACTCTGTATTTCCTGTCTTATGATAATGGAAAAAATATACTTCAATGATTGCAAAAATAAGATAGGATGTTGACAAACTATTAACATTTTTTATTTTTTTTTAGTTCTATAATTCGTGGATTTGAAAGGATTTATAAGCACACGTTTTAAAACTATCAAGAAATATAAATTCAAAATCGTTGCATACATTTTAAAAATAGCCTTTCGTTTTTATTTAGAAGTAATGTAATTTTCGGCAGATCTACCTCGCTTTGATAATGATCTGTAAATCGCAATCTGGTATGAAGAAAATGGCAATTTTTGCATCGGGGACAGGGTCGAACGCTCAGAAGATCATTGATCATTTTAGGAAAAATGATTATGGTAAAGTTCAGCTAATAGTGTGCAACAACGCATCGGCTGGTGTGTTGCAAATTGCATCATCGGAAAATATAAAAGCGTTGCTGATAGAAAGAAATAAATTCATGAGCACTGGATATGTAAGTGAATTTAAAAGCGATGGTATAGAATTTATTGTGCTCGCGGGATTTCTATGGAAAGTACCCGAAATACTTATTGCATCTTTTCCCGGCAAAATAATAAATATTCATCCGGCTTTATTGCCGGCTCATGGAGGAAAAGGAATGTATGGCAGTGCTGTTCATAATGCTGTGATCAACGCAAAAGAAAAACAGAGTGGTATTACCATTCATTATGTAGATGAAAAATATGATCACGGGAAAATCATCTTCCAAAAAAAATGCGACATTAGTGAAGATGATACTGCGCAATCGCTGGCAAAAAAAATTTATTTATTGGAACACAAATACTATGCTGAAGAGATTGAGAAAATTTTAAAACAGTAGGCGCCATTTTTTCAAAAAATTTTATTGATGAATCTTCCAATTTTTAGTGAGCACAAAAAGGAATTTCAATTAGAAAGACTGATACTCTTTAGCGATGCAGTGTTTGCTATCGCCATTACTTTATTGGTTATTGATTTAAAAATTCCGGAATTAAGCGAACCTGTGACAGAACTAAAACTTGTGAATGCCCTTCTATCATTGTTACCGAAAATAATTGGCTTCCTGCTGAGCTTTTTTTTAATTGGCTTATACTGGACGATTCATCATCGCCTGTTTGGGTTTGTGATCGCCTATACACAAAGGTTACTTTGGCTTAACCTGTTTTTTTTGTTAGGAATTGTGTTGTTGCCTTTTACTACGGCGTTCTACAGTGAATACACTTTTAATTTTCTTAAAACGCCTATCATTATTTATTCTCTCAATTTTTGTTATATCGGTCTTATGAGTTTCTCGCTCTGGAAATATGTAAGCAGTTCAAAAAATAATCTTTCAGATAACCTATCTCCTCTCTTAGCGGAATATTATACTCTACGGGCCATCGCTATACCTATAATTTTTGCTATTATCATTGTCGTGTCGCTTTTTAATCCGAAGCTGGCAATATACATTCCACCGTTAACACCGGTGTTTATGTGGATGATTGGGAGATTTTATAAGAAGAGATTGAATAAGACCAATGTTTAGGAAAGACGATATTCAAAAAAGTTACGATGTAAATTTTTCCTCTATAACTTTATCTCCTCATCACTCTTATCATAAAAGTGAAACTCAGTAAGGTGATAATTGCTATTGGATTTTACTTTAATTTTTTGCTTGTATTTCCAACTCCATTTCAAACGTATAGAGGGAAAGCCTTTTTTTAGATAGGCATATAAAATGGGGTGCACTTCAATGCTAAGCCCGGTGTGCTTTTGCATTATAAGATAGCTTATGTTTTTTTCAATCTCATCTTCCAGAACAAGGGTAGATGATATCTTTCCTGTGCCTTCGCAGCTCGGGCACACTTCCATCGTATTTATGTTCATCTCAGGCTTCATGCGTTGCCTGGTTATTTGCATCAGCCCAAATTTACTTATGGGCAATACAGCATGTTTTGCCCTGTCGGGACGCATGTAATGATCCATTTGTTCAGCCAGGCGCTTCTTATTTTCCAGCAGCTTCATGTCGATAAAATCGACCACTATTATACCCCCAATATCTCTCAGGCGCAACTGGCGCGATATCTCTATAGCTGCTTCCAGGTTTGTTTCCAGCGCGTTTTGTTCCTGGTTGTTACCAACGCTTTTATACCCGCTGTTCACATCAATTACATGAAGTGCTTCCGTGTGTTCTATTATAAGGTAGGCACCGCTAGGCAGGTTCACGGTTTTACCAAAAGATGCTTTCACCTGCCTGGTAATTCCATAGCTTTCAAAAATAGGCGAGCCGTTACTGTGAAAAGAAAGTATGTCCGTTTTTTCAGGAGCTATTCTTTGCAAATAAGTTTTGGTATCGTTAAAAATATTCTTGTCGTTGACCACGATCTTATTGAAGTCTTCGGTAAGTAAGTCGCGAAGGATACTATTGGTTTTACCCTCTTCACTCATTATCTTACATGGCGCCACTGCACCTTGCAAGTTTTTTTGAATATTTTTCCAAGTGTTTATAAGGGATAGAAGATCTTCATGAAGTTCCGCTGTGTGTTTTCCTTCCGCAGCCGTACGCACAATTACTCCAAAATTCTTCGGCTTAATAGCCTCAATAATTTTATGCAATCGCTTTCTTTCTTCGGAAGAATGAATTTTGCGGGATACTGCTATAATATCATTAAAAGGAGTAAGCACCACAAACCTGCCGGGCAAGGAAAGTTCGCAACTTAAGCGTGGCCCCTTTGCAGCAATAGGTTCTTTTAATATCTGTACTAAAATATTCGGTTTACCACTGAGCACTTCCGTAATCTTACCTGTCTTTACAATTTCCGGCTCAATAGGAGATGTGGAAAAATCAAAGCCGTTTTCTGATTTATCGTTTATAGCAATATTTGTAAACTTTAGAATAGACCGAACGTAAGGGCTGAGATCAGTGTAATGCAAAAAGGCATCCTTTTCAAAACCCACATCTACAAATGCAGCATTGAGCCCCGGAATTAATTTCTTTACTTTCCCTAAGTACAAATCACCTACTGCAAAGCTCGCGTTAGCATTTTCATTATGCAATTCAACAAGCTTTTTATCCTCAAGCAAGGCAATCTCCACCGCCTGCGGGGCAGCGTTTATAATAAGTTCCTTATTCAACTCAAAATCTTTTAATTAATTTCTTAATTACAAATTACACGGAAGGAATTAAAAATATTCCCGACAGGCTATCGGGAGGTATTACGGCACAGTTAAGTAAAAGCAAAAATTTACTTCTTTTTATGTCGGTTTTTTCTTAAACGCTTCTTTCGCTTATGAGTAGCGATTTTATGGCGCTTTCTCTTTTTACCACAAGGCATAACTGAGTATTTTAATTAGTTTATAATAAAAAATGAATTGAAATAAATGTTTCAATTCATTAATGTTGCAATATTGTGAGGCCTTTGTTATCGGGCGCTGTTTAATGCTTTTATCCTTTCATCCACTTCTTTGCTGAATTCGGGGTTGTTTACCAGGTGTTTACTTTGTTCATACCACTTTGTGGCATTTGCTTTATCACCTGTCGCTGCATAAGCATCTGCAAGCCATGATACTGCTTCGAGATTATGAGGGTCAAACGATACCACCTTATTCAATCTTTCAACCGCCTTTTCATTTTGACCAGAAATAACTGCACCAATTCCCAAAACCATCTGGGCTTGCATATTATTAGAGTCTTTACGAATCACCTCTAATAATTGCTGAATACCTTTCATTGTTTGTTGCGGGTCACCAGCCATTCCTTGCCCGTAAACGTAGCAACTTCCAAGCCCTACTTTCAGATCATCATTACCAGGATCGAGTTGTAAAGCCTTTTGAAATAAAGATGCGGCAGTCTCCGCTTCCCACGATTTTATCTCCGCATTATCTTCCCTCCGCATGTTCTCTAAAATCAAGCGGGCAGCAAAGGTGAGGTTTTTTTCCGAATTATCCAACTTAGCTGCTTCGCTTAAATAATAAGCATAGGGAAGAAAAATTCCCGCAGAATCCTTCCAAAAATCAGCCAGTGCGGTATATTGATTTACTTCTTGTTTTTTAAGATCTCCCCTTGTAATATTATTTTCAAGTTTGGAAACAGATATAACCTTTGACGGAGGCAGCTTCTGCTTTTCCTTTGCGATAATATCCTGTATGTTTAAAGTGGGGGTGGTTGCAACTGGCTGTGCGGAATCAACTTTTTTCGTTTCGATTTTCCCGAAGATTAAAAGGGAAAATAATAATACAAGCCCACCAGCTGTTAAAAAAATTCTCTTTATCAATAGTAGTTCAGGTTTTTTTGCACCTGGAACGCGAAGGTAAGACTATTCAGGTTTTGGAAGGAAATTCTTGCTTTTTATATCCTGTACAAATTCTTTAGCCGGCTTGAACGCAGGGATATAGTGCTCGGGAATTTCAACAGCAATATTTTTCTTAATATTCCTTCCTATTTTAGCGGCTCTTTTCTTTGTGATAAAGCTACCGAAACCCCTGATGTATATATTTTCCCCTTTGCCTAAAGATTCTTTAACCTCTTTAAACAGCGTTTCTAACGTTACCAAAACATCAACTTTGGGAATTCCGGTTTTTTCTGAAATCTGGTTAATTAAATCTGCTTTTCTCATTTTAATATTTTTAGAAAGAGATGATAAATAAAAAACCTAAATGAAAAGATGTTTAACCAGGTTATACAAATTTAATAATCTTTATTTTAAATTCATTCTGAATAATTTGCATTTCACTTTTGCACTTTTGCTTTCTATAAAAAGCAATGTTGACTGATTTTTAATGAAAAATAAAAAATTATTTACTGAAATCCTACTTTCATGGAATAAGAATGAAAATAAAAGAGAAATGCCATGGAAAGGCGAGAAAGACCCATATAAAATATGGATAAGTGAAATCATTCTGCAACAGACAAGAGTGCACCAGGGAACGAGCTATTATCATAGATTTATAAAATCATTCCCGGATGTGCAAAGTCTTGCCGGCGCGACGGAGCAAAATGTTTTTAAGCATTGGGAGGGATTAGGCTACTACTCCAGGTGCCGTAATTTAATTGCATCGGCAAAATTTATTAGTTCAAAACTCAATGGCGCCTTTCCTAAAACATTTGAAGATATTCTGCAATTAAAAGGCATAGGGCCCTATACAGCTTCAGCTATTGCTTCTTTTGCCTATAACCAGCCACATGCGGTTGTTGATGGAAATGTCTTTAGGGTATTATCCAGGTTTTTTGGAATAGAAATACCAATCGACACAACTGAAGGCAAAAAAAAATATTCCATTTTAGCGAATGATCTTCTTGATAAAACGACCCCGGGAATTTACAATCAGGCTATTATGGATTTTGGAGCAATTGTATGTAAGCCTGCACAACCTTTATGCTACAACTGCCCGCTACAGGCTAAATGTGTTGCTTTCAAAAAAAAGAAAGTAAATGATCTGCCTTTTAAAAAGAAAGGCATCAAAAGACGAGAGCGCTTTTTTACCTATATAATTGCAGAGTATAACAATGCAGTCTACGTACGGAAAAGGATAACTAAAGATATATGGCATGGGCTTTATGAGTTTATACTCCTGGAAACGGAGGAATTGCTAAGCGAAAAAGAGCTTCCCGAAATGAAGATATCTAAAGCTTTGTTTGGCGAAAGTGATCTGGCTGTTATAAGCTTTTCAAAAACCTTTAGTCAAAAACTTACCCATCAAACTATCACTGGAAAAATTTTCCATATCAGTCTTGCAGAGCCGCTTAAGATTGAAGATGGATATGATTTATTATCAAAAGAAGAAGTTGAATTGCTGCCATTTCCGAAATTTATCACTTCATATTTGAAAGATTAAAATGTATCTTTAAATTTGATTTTTAGTGATTGGTTAATCTAAGAAAAACAATTATGAGAGGTGTAAATAAAGTAGTTCTCATTGGCAACCTCGGAAAAGATCCGGAAATCCAATACCTGGAAGGAAATATTCCGGTGGCTAAATTTCCCCTGGCTACAACTGAAACGTACAAAGATAAATCAGGCAAATTAATATCGCAAACTGAATGGCATAATGTAGTTTTATGGAGAGGCCTTGCAGAATTATCTCAAAAGTATCTTCATAAAAGCAGCCTCGTTTATATTGAAGGCCGTTTAAAAACAAGGTATTGGGAAGACAGGGAGCATAATAAAAAAGTGGCGACAGAAATTATTGCTGACAACTTGATCATGCTTGATAAGCGTTCGGACATTAACTCCCAGGGAAATGAAAATGCCAATGAAAATATACCTGGGATCGAAGCACCACCTTTTGACGAAGGTTCAGAAAAATTACCCTTTTAACAACACCAACGGGATGGCTGCGTTACGTGCATCTATCCAAATTTTTAACTAAAAAAATTTGTTTTGGATTATCATTCGGTACATTTATTCAGCCAGCAAATACTCTTATTCCTGGCGATTACACCTGCAGCAACTACCATACTTCTTTTTACTGTCGTCATTCTTTTCTTTATTTCTTTTTTGGTATCCGGGTCAGAGATAGCTTTTTTTTCTCTCACTGTTAAGGATATTAATTTACTCAAAACAAGGCAGCAGCCTTCCTTCAGGCGTATTGTGAATTTGCTGGAGGCTCCTAAAACACTTCTTGCCTCCATGCTTATCGCCAATAGTTTGGTAAATATTGGTATCGTACTTATTTCAAATGCTCTAATGAATACCTGGATTACGACTCTTGGACTGCAGGGTATTTTTCAATTCCTGATTAAAGTAGTTGTTGTAACTTTTCTTCTTGTGCTCTTTGGCGAAGTGCTGCCAAAAGTGTGGGCGACACATCATAAAATATGGTTCGCATCTACTGCCTCACTGCTTATAGAAGTTTTCAACAGCTTGTTTTTTAGAATAAGTATCCGCCTGGTAAGCCTTGGTGATAGAATCGAAAAACGTTTTAGTTCGGGCTCCTCGCGTATGGATGCTACACAATTAGATTATGCAATTGATCTTTTACCAGATAATGAAGCCTCAAGTGAAGAAAAACAAATTCTAAAAGGAATAAGAAAATTTGGAAATACAACGGTGAAACAAACTATGCGCACACGCCTGGACGTTAGTGGCATTGAATTCAATACAAATTTTACAGATGTAAAGCAAAGAGTAGAAGAAATGCATTACTCAAGATTCCCGGTTTACAAAAGCAACCTTGACGAAATCGCAGGAATTCTCCACACTAAAGATCTTTTACCGCATCTCGATGAAGCTATATTTGACTGGCATCCGCTTATGCGCCCGGTATTTTACGTACACGAGCAAAAACTTATTGAAGACATTCTCCAGGATTTCAGGGATAAGCGTATTCATCTTGCAGTTGTTGTAGATGAATTTGGAGGCACTTCAGGAATTATAACACTTGAAGATGTAATGGAAGAAATAATAGGCGATATCCAGGACGAATTTGATGATGAGCAGAGCGGCAATAAAAAGCTGGATGACTTTAACTATATATTTGAAGGTAAGACTATGATTAATGATGTTTGTAAGTCATTAAAATTGCCCGTGGATACTTTTGATAAATTAAGGGACGATAGTGATTCCCTGGCAGGGCTTATCCTGGAAATAGCGGGTGAGTTCCCGCAGGTAAATGCAAATATCATTTCAGGAGATTATACTTTTATACCTTTGGAAATAAATAAAAACCGGATTGAAAAAGTAAAGATCATTTTGAAATCCGGAAAGGATGAACAAACTCTTTGATGTGAAAAAATACCTTCCTGCAATTTTTCTTTTAATATCATTTTTTTTTATTTTTTCGTTGGGCTGCAATTCAACGTACACCTCCAGGAAAAAAGGATATTTCAAAATCGATTTCCCAAAACATGAATATCTAAAATTTGACAACCCATCTTTCCCCTATTCTTTTGAATACCCTGCATATGCAACTATTGCAAGAGACTCCACCTATTTTGACGGAGCCAGTCAAAATCCATATTGGATAAATATTAATTTCCCCTCATTTAACGGAAAAATTTTTATCAGCTATAAAGTCATTGGCGGTACATCGGTTTATAAAGTAAAAACACCTTCGGGATATAGAGATTCATTGGGTAAAAATACATTTGAGAACATGGTAAATGATTCTTACAACCTCACTTATAAAAATGATATTAAAGCGTATTCCATCGAAGACAGCCTGATGCGCACTCCCAATAATATTTCAGGCATATTTTTCAGGCTTGCGGGAAGCGTTGCAACCGCAAAGCAATTTTTTCTGTCCGACACAACTCATAATTTTTTGCGAGGCGCTTTGTATTTTGATGCTACGCCAAATGAAGATTCACTCCGCCCGGTGAACGCATTTTTGCAGGAGGACATGAAGCATCTTATTAATACACTTCGATGGAAATGACCAATTAGCAAACTGGCTAATTAACCTCTCTTATATTTGCATAATGATTATGATCAACGAAATACTTATAAGTGACCAGATAGTGGAGGAACAGTTTGTGTGCGATCTTGTAAAATGCAAAGGAGGCTGTTGTGTTGATGGAGATGCAGGTGCTCCTTTGGAAAATGATGAGCTAAAGGAAATAAAAACAGCATACAATTCTGTACTGCCCTATCTTTCTTCGGAATCAAAAAATGAATTGGAGCGGCAGGGATTATACACTTATGATAAAGAATTTGGTTGGGTTACACCTACTGTTTCTTCAGGGATGTGTGCTTATGGAATAATTGGCGAAAATGGAATTGTAAAATGCGGAATCGAGCAGGCGTATAAGGATGGAAAAACTGCCTGGAGAAAACCAATTAGCTGTCACTTATTTCCTGTTAAAATAAAAAAAAGTAAATCAGGCAAAGCAGACCTCGTGAATTATGAACCCCGCGAAGATCTTTGTAAGGCAGCGTGCAAACTTGGGAAAAAACTTAAAGTACCCGTTTATATATTTTTAAAAGATGCCCTAATAAGAAAATATGGGCAGGAATTTTATGAATCTTTATGTGCCACGGCAGAATATCGTTTATCCCAACAATAGCAACTATATCCTTTTTATGAAAAAACTTTCCCTGGTTATTCTGTCTTTTTGCTTGTTATGTATTTCATCCTGCTCAGTGAATAAGGCGAAAATTGATAACGGCCTTAAGAAGTATTTTGACTCCTCTCATGTTGACGGCTGTTTTTCAATATTAGATAATTCCAATGGCGATATAACCGTGTATAATATGAAACTCGATACCCAAAGAGTTTTACCTGCATCAACATTCAAAATTGTAAACTCACTTATTGGCCTGGAAACCGGAAAAATTACCGATGAAAAAATGGTAATAAAATGGGATAGCGTAAAAAGATGGAATGAAGATTGGAATAAAGATCTCAATATGGAACAGGCTTTTAAAGTTTCAGCAGTACCTTATTACCAGGAAGTCGCCCGCCGGATAGGAAGAGATACCATGCAACATTGGCTTGACACCTTGCAATATGGAAACAAAAATATCAAAGGACCAATTGATTCCTTTTGGTTAAATAATGCTCTAAAAATTTCTCCTGACGAGCAACTTGGACTAGTGAAACGACTATACTTCGACAAACTGCCGTTTCAAAAAAGAACGCAGCAAATAGTGCGAAATGTAATGCTGCAGGAAGATAATACGTTATATAAATTAAGTTATAAGACCGGGTGGGGTTTTGATGAAAGAGATAATGCCGTTGGCTGGGTTGTAGGTTGGATAGAAGAGAACAGGCATGTCTATTTTTTTGTAACTCTTGTAAAATCTCCTGACGGGAATACTGATATGAAAACTGTAAGAATGAACGTTACTAAAGGAGTATTAAGAAGCATGGGCTTTTTTAAAGGAGAGAAATGAAAATTAGATACGCCGATGTTTGCAGAGATGTGATGCATGACGTCTCTACAGACATCTATATGCAACATTTAACACTTTTCAATAACCATTCATTAATAATTTAGCAGCAGCTAATGCTCCATTTTCAATACATAGAATACCTCTTTGCTTTCGTTGCTATTCCGATAATAATATTGCTTTATATCATGCTAATGAGGTGGAAAAAAAAGGCATCTAAAAAGGTGGGTGATCCGGCACTTGTCAGGCAACTTACTGTCAATTATTCTTCCGCGAAATTTCGTTTCAAATTCATCTTATTTTCTTTAGCATTTGTGCTTTGTATCATTGCTGTTGCAGGCCTGGTGATTCCTGATGGTACTCAGAAAGTAAACAGGAAAGGCATAGATCTCATGTTTGCTTTGGACGTAAGTAAAAGCATGCTTGCACAAGATATAAAGCCCAGCAGACTGGAGCGTGCCAAGCAGGTTATCACAAATATCATTAATAATTCTCCCGACGATCGTATAGGTATCGTTGTTTTCGCTGGCCGCGCTTACCTGCAAATGCCAATGACCATTGATCATGCTGCCGCAAAAATGTATTTATCATCTGCATCGCCAGATGATATACCCAGCCAGGGAACAGTTATAAGCCAGGCTTTGAAAATGAGCGGTGCGGCATTTAATCCCAAAGACAAAACATATAAGGCTATTATTCTTTTAAGTGATGGGGAAGATCATGATAAAGATGCACTAAAAGCTGTAAAGCAAATTGCAGAAGATGGCATAATGGTAAATACGATTGGAATAGGATCCACACAGGGAGCTCCTATAAGTGACCCGCAAACTAACATCTACAAAAGGGATGAGCAAGGCAATGTGGTAATCTCAAAATTAAATGAAGAAGAACTGAGCAATATTGCCGCAAAAGGCAATGGCATTTACCAACACTATACGTCAACGGATGAAGTGGTCTCAAATATTGAAAAGAAATTATCTGGTATTGGTGAAACAGTCATAACGGATAAATCCTTTGACTCTTACCGCCAGTTTTTTCAATATTTTCTGATTGCGGCTTTTCTATTTTTAGTAATTGAATTTTTTATTTCTGAAAAAAAGAAGATGGCAAAGAAAATAGCCGCTACCGGCTTTTTCCTATTATTACTGTGCAACTATTCGTACGGGCAGGATGCCAAAAATGAAATCATAAAAGGTAACGAAGCCTATAAAAATAATGAGTTCGATAAGGCGGAAACTTTTTACGGGGATGCGCAGAAGCTTGACGAAAAAAACACAACAGCAAGCTACAATATCGGTAATGTGTATTACAGAAAAGATAAGACCGATGAAGCCGTTGATGCCTTTGACAATACTATCAAAAATAGTAAGGACAATACCATAAAGCAACAGGCATTTTATAATAAAGGTGTCGCCTATCAAAAAGCAAATAAACTTCCGGAATGTATTCTCGCTTACAAAAATGCCTTAATCCTGAATCCTTCTGATGAGGATGCACGTCAAAATCTTGAAAGGGCACTAAAGGAGCAAAAGAAACAACAGGAAAACAAAAAAGATAATAAAGACAATAAAGACCAGAAAAATAATAAGGATAAAAAACAGGACCAGGATAAAAAAGATACTGAACCTAAGCCCCAACCATCGAAAATTTCCAAACAGGATGCAGAGGAAAAGCTTAAGTCGCTTTTAGAAAAGGAAAAAGCACTGCAGGATAAATTACATAAAATTAAAGGCGCAGAAGCTCCTGTCGATCCTGACAAGGATTGGTAAATATCAGGATAAACATTTTTTTGAGATACATATTCCCGGTAAAGTCCAAACTTATCACTTTTCTTTAAATCGTATTTTTGCTCCACAAAAATGTAAGAATGGAATTATATGCAGAATCTTTAACCGGTTACAAAAGATTACTCACCCGTGAAGTGACTGTTGGCAATTTATTGTTAGGAAATAATAATCCTATTTGCATACAAACAATGACAACTACCGACACGATGGATACAATTGCAACCGTTGAGCAATCTATACGTTGTATTGAGGCAGGTGCGGAGATGGTGCGTATTACGGCTCCATCAAAAAGAGAAGCTGAAAATTTACTGAATATCAAAAATGAGCTTAATAAAAGAGGTTATACTACGCCGTTAGTTGCTGACATTCACTTTACGCCTAATGCTGCAGAAATCGCCGCCCGAATTGTAGAGAAAGTAAGGGTAAACCCGGGGAATTATGTTGATAAGAAGAAGTTTGAACTAATTGAATATTCAAATGCCGATTACCTCGAAGAAATAGAAAGGATAAGAACACGATTTACTCCTCTTGTGCATATCTGCAAAGAGTATGGTACTGCAATGCGAATAGGAACGAACCATGGTTCACTAAGCGACCGTATTATGAGCCGCTATGGCGATACTGCAAACGGCATGGTAGAAAGCGCTATGGAGTTTTTGCGTATTGCAAGAGACGAAAATTATCACAATATTGTGTTGAGCATGAAGAGCAGCAATCCACAGGTAATGGTGCAGGCATACCGTTTACTGATCAGTCACATGACTAACGAGTTTGGCGAATGTTATC
The DNA here is from genome assembly GCA_040007435.1 of Ginsengibacter sp. Classification (GTDB taxonomy): domain Bacteria; phylum Bacteroidota; class Bacteroidia; order Chitinophagales; family Chitinophagaceae; genus Ginsengibacter. The sequence goes on from JBDTUZ010000017.1 coordinate 22,688, forward strand.
CTTTGCACCTGGGTGTAACAGAAGCAGGAGATGGTGAAGATGGCCGCATTAAATCTGCTATCGGCATAGGCACTTTACTGGAAGACGGAATAGGTGATACCATAAGGGTTTCTTTAACTGAAGATCCGGAATTTGAATTGCCCGTTTGTGGAGATCTTGTAAAGCGGTACACTGATAATAGCAAATCAAAAGACATCCATCCATTGCCGCAAATAAATAAATTTCCATACGATCCCTTTGGTCATAAAAGGAGGGAGACTTTTGAAATCAGCAACATTGGCAATAAGCACGTGCCGGTAGTAGTAGCGGATTTGAATAAAATAAAAAATATCAAGCCATCCAATCTTGAAGAAATTGGCTATACATATAATACTGAAACCGATAAATGGTTAATTGGAGATGCCGCCGCAGATTATATTTTTTGTGACGAGGTTTTGTCCTTCGATCTGCCTGGAACATTAAAGGTTTTACTGCAACATGAAAAATATTTGTCGTCGATCGATAAAGAAAAATATATTCCTCTTTTAAATTCAACAGAATATTTAAATGACGGAATTACAAAATCAGCATTTATGAATTTTGTGATGATTGATTGTTACAGTGAAGTATATAGACAAGAGAATGAAAAAGACTTACTGAAAAAATTAAAGGGAGATAAAACCGCTGTGATCTGTCTCAGTTCAGAAAATAAAAACAGCATGCCCAGCATTCGCAGAAAGTTTATTGAACTAATGAATAACGAGATAAAAAATCCTGCAATAATTATTTGCGACAGCAGTCACCTATCAATCGATGAAAGCCTCATTCATTATTCAGTTGAAACGGGCGCATTATTGATCGATGGTCTGGGCGACGGTATATGCTTAGGCTATCACTATGGAAATGCCGAAATAGCGCCTCAACCAAAATTATTGAACAGTATCGCTTTTGGCATACTGCAAGCTGCCCGTACAAGAATTTCTAAAACAGAATATATAAGTTGTCCAAGTTGTGGAAGAACATTATTCGACCTGCAGGAAACGACCGCAAAAATCAGGGCAGTTACCAATCATTTGAAAGGCGTGAAGATTGCAATTATGGGGTGTATTGTGAATGGCCCCGGCGAAATGGCTGATGCGGACTTTGGTTATGTTGGAAGCGGCCCGGGGAAAATAACTTTGTACCGCGGCAAAGAGGTAGTGAAGAGAAATGTAGCCAGTGAAGTTGCTGTTGATGAACTTGTAAATCTGTTGAAAGAAAATGATGCATGGGTGGAAGCTTAACAAAAGAAATATGATATTCTCCTAAGACCTCCTAACTTCTCCAAAATAAGGAGGTTTGTTATTTATTGCTGAATTTCAATTTAAGAAAGAGGTATTAAAAATTAAACACTACATGAAAACAGATTTTTTAGTAATTGGGAGTGGCATTGCCGGCCTTACTTATGCATTAAAAGTGGCGCAGGATTGCCCGGATAAAACAATCACAGTATTGACAAAAACTGTAAGCGATGAGACTAATACAAAATATGCCCAAGGAGGCGTAGCAGGTGTTACAGATTTTGATAATGATAGTTTTGCAAAACATATTGAAGACACACTTATAGCGGGCGACGGATTATGTGATCCTAAAATAGTTGAAATTGTGGTTACAGAAGGCGTAGAGCGGATACGCGAGATCATAAGCTGGGGTGCTCATTTTGATAAGGAACATTCGGGTGAATATGCCCTGGGCAAAGAGGGAGGTCATAGTGAGAACCGCATTCTGCATCACAAAGATATTACCGGTAAAGAAATAGAGAATACATTACTGGCAGCTATTGCCAGTAAGCCAAACATTAAACTCGTAAGCCACTGCTTTGTTATTGATATTATTACCCAGCATCATTTAGGTTATCTCGTTACAAAATCCACCCCTGATATAGAGTGTTTTGGAGTGTATGTACTTAATCTTATTACCAATAAGATAGAGAAGATTTATTCGAAAATTACATTGCTGGCAACCGGTGGCAATGGCCAGGTCTATCGCACTACCACCAACCCTTCTATTGCAACCGGTGATGGTGTTGCTATGATGTACAGGGCGAAAGGCAGAATAGAAAATATGGAGTTTATCCAGTTCCATCCAACTGCTTTATACGAAGCGGGCATAAGCGGCCAGGCATTTTTAATCACAGAAGCTGTGCGGGGAGATGGAGCCATTTTAAGAAATCACAAAGGGGAAGCCTTTATGGAAAAATATGATGAAAGAAAAGATCTTGCACCGCGTGATATTGTTGCCAGGGCTATTGATAACGAAATGAAGATTAATGGTACTGAAAATGTGTACCTGGATTGTACCAGGATGGATATGGAAAAATTTGTACATCATTTTCCGAACATTACCGAAAAATGTAAGTCCGTTGGAATTGATGTTGCAACGCAATATATTCCCGTAGCACCTGCCGCTCACTACAGTTGTGGCGGCATAAAGACAGATGAATGGGGAAGGTCATCTGTAAAGAATTTGTATGCTTGTGGCGAATGCGCAAGTACCGGCCTGCATGGTGCAAACCGGTTGGCAAGCAATTCGCTTTTAGAAGCAATGGTTTTTGCACATCGGTGTTATCTTGATGCTATCAATAAGATTGGCCTGCTTGAATTTAATGAAGCCATACCAGACTGGAATGCAAAGGGGACTATTGCACCAAAAGAAATGATTCTTATTACCCAGAGTTTAAAGGAAATCCAACTATTAATGACCGATTATGTGGGTATTGTAAGGACTAATGTAAGGCTTGAAAGAGCCATGAAAAGACTGGACCTTCTTCATGAAGAAACGGAACAATTGTATCAAACAACTTCTGTGTCTCCCCAGCTATGCGAGCTAAGAAATCTTATTACGGTGGGATATCTAATTGTAAAAGAAGCTCAATTACGTCACGAGAGCAGGGGGCTTCATTTTAATACCGACTACCCTTCTAAAGACGATCTCGTGCAAAATATTATTCTTTAAAAATATCTAATTTAAAACACTGGCCTCTTTTTCCGTTTTAATACCTGTTTGCTCTTTTATTTTTGCCCAGCCCCCATTCACATTATGAAGGTTATGATAGCCTTGTCTTTTTAATAATGAACAGGCAATTAAACTTCTATATCCTCCAGCGCAATGCACGTATAAGTTTTGGTTTTCTTCTAATTGCGCTATCAATGCTATGTCGGTCATATCTGCAAGATTTAGATTTCGCGCATCCTTTACATGGCCTTCGGCAAATTCGTTTGGTTTGCGTACATCGAGCACAATTAAATTTTCATCAAAGGGAATATCCATTGCCAATTCATCTGCATCTACTTCAACTATCATGTCAATTTGCTCATTAGCATTTTTCCATGTTTCAAAACCTCCTTTGAGATATCCTTCCACGTTATCAAATCCCACGCGGGCCAGCCGCACTATTGTTTCTTCTTCCAGGCCAGGCTCTGTTATTAAGATCATTCTGTGGTGAAAAGGCAAAAGGCTTCCGGCCCACTCGGCAAAGCGCCCTTCCAGCCCAATAAATATAGATCCCGGTATAAATGCTTCTTTAAAATCGTCGGATTTTCTTGTATCAAGAATTATTACATCCTTATTTATTTTATCCTTAAAATCCCGCAAACTCAACGCTGTAAGCCCCTTCTGTTTTATAGCGTCAAGGCTGTAATAACCTTCCTTATTAATTTTTGCATTAATGGCAAAATAAGGAGGCGCATCATTTAATCCTGTGACAACCGCTTTTATAAACTCTTCTTTTGTCTGTGGCTTCAATGCATAATTAGTCATCTTTTGAATGCCCATAGTACTTGAAGTTTCACTGCCGATATTTTTTCCACAACTGCTTCCTGCCCCGTGTGCAGGATAAACTATCACATCGTCAGGCAGGGGCATTAATTTATTTTGAATGCTATCGTACATAATTGAGGCAAGTTCTTCTCTCGTCATATTTCCGCTGCTTAGGTCAGGCCGGCCTACATCTCCCACGAACAAAGTATCTCCTGTGAATAAACAATAGGGCTTGTTATTTTCGTCGCTTAAAAGATAACATGTTGATTCAATTGTATGCCCGGGTGTGTGAATAGCCTGGAGCGATATGTCACCTATCCTGAAAATCTCGCCGTCTTTTGCAAGATGAAAAGGAAAATTTGTCTCTGTATTAGGGCCGTAAACTATGGTGGCGCCGGTTTCCCTTGCAAGATCAAGGTGGCCACTTACAAAGTCGGCATGAAAATGAGTTTCAAATATATATTTTATGCTTGCTCCATGCTCCTTTGCAAGCTTAAGATATTCATGAGTATCTCTTAAAGGATCTATGATAATGGCCTCACCATTACTTTCAATAAAATAGGCTGCTTCGCTGAGACAGCCGGTATAAAGTTGCTGTAAATACATATAAATTTATTCTGATAATTTTTTAATCTATATTTTATCTTCAAATGCCTTCTAAAAACCCTTATATTATATGGGTTTTACAAAGATAAAATAAATCTAAAGGGGTGTGATAAACCGTAGGAAGTCTGGATGTAATGTTCTATCCGATGAGCTTTTTTACAAAGTCATTAATAGATTCTATGCGTGATGGATTAATAGAATAAAAAATAAATTTCCCATCGCGTTGAGTTTTTACAATACCTGCTTTTCTTAATATGGCAAGATGCTGGGAAGCCACTGACTGTTCCAGTCTTAATTTTACATAAAGTTGCGTTACTGTCACCTTTCGGCTTTCGAAAATTGTTTTAATTATTTGTTGTCGCAACTTATGATTAAGAGATCTGAGCACCAAAGATGCTTTTTTAATATTATGATAATCAATATTAATTAAATCAGTATTTTCTACACCTTCTCCCTGTGAAATTACATGACGTACTGGCTCGGAAAAGGTCATAAATTATAAATTTAAAATAGTCCGTATTTGTACTGCGGTTCTGTAAAGGTACACATCATTAAGATAAACTAAATTTTTGAAATATTAAAATTTACAAACATCTTCTGAGTTATTACTATTCTTTTTTGAAAGCAGTTTGAAATTCTTTCAGGTATAGCGGCTTGGCAGAATCGACATTTTCAAAAGCTTTCTTTTGATATTTTTGCCATGAAAAAAATGTTAAAGCTTCTGTAGCTATCTCAATATCAGCAAAGTAAAAGCCGGGAGCTTTTACAATATTCTTAAATTTCTTGCTTCCGCTTCCTGAGAAAATTATTTTTGACCTATTCACATATTCAATGAAGGAATTTTCATCCAGAATTTTGGCGGATGGGGCTTCTACTTCTCCCATATCAGATCTATAGATAGCTGTATAAACTTCCATTCGTCTTGCATCAATCATGGGACAATACAAATTGCCAGTTTCCTTTGTAAAATCAATTGAAGAACGGGCTATCAATTCAAGAGAATTATAAGTAATAAGAGGGATTTTTAATGCATAACAAATCCCTTTTGCCGCAGAAAGTCCAACCCTTATTCCAGTATAGGATCCTGGCCCTGATGTTACACCTACAGCGCTGACGTCTTTCAATGTTATTCCCTCGCTTTTCACAAGATCGTGTATTGCGTTGTGTAAGAATGTGGCGTGCTGTTTTGTATCAATATTGAAAGAGGAATGAATTGTTCGTCCTGCATCCGACAAATTCACGATCGCTATTTCTGTTGCTGTATGGATATTCAATATATAGTTTGTCGTCATAGCCTAATTAAAGCAGATTCCTGAAATGCTGTTTCTAATAAAGGCGCTATTAAATAGCGTTTATTCGTTTCAAATAGTTTTTTCAGCAGATGGTAAATGTTATCGATTCCAATTTTATCCAACCATTCAAAAGGCCCCATCGGGTAATTGGTTCCCAATTTCATTGCAAGGTCGATTTCATTTTTTGTACTTACATTTTCACCAAGCGCAAAGTAAGCTTCGTTGATTATCATACTTAATACTCTTGCCGTTACTAGTCCTGGTGTATCTTTAACAAAAGAGACATCCCATTCAAGTGCTTTAAAAACACTTTCAGCACTGTAATGATCATTTGCCGCAACCTCACAAACGGGTCTTCCCAAGAAGCCCGGCCATCCATTGATTCTGCTAAAATTCGAAGGCAATTTTTGGGACTCTAAAGTATTTATGACTGAATTAATAATTACGGGCTTTTGAGCAATAACTTCAGGTTCAAAATCAGGAAGCGGATCTGTTAACAGTAATAGAGCATCAAAGTCTTTATAGCTTTCTATCTCCGAAATACTTTTTATAAAAATTATATTGGTTGCACTTGCTTTATTTTTGCCATTGATAATTTCTATTTTTTGATCTTCCGTTGCAAGGATAACAATCCTCATATCATTTTTTTCACAAAAATAGGTTTGTTCGTTGATGGAAAGTTTTGCAATTTTATCTCTCTTACTAATATCAACTAAATGACTAAACAATCAATTAATACGACAAATGCACCGGCTCCCATCGGCCCATACAGCCAGGCCGTGAGAGCGGGTGGTATGTTATTTATTTCCGGTCAAATAGCTCTAAACCCGGTTACTTCAGAACTTATGAACGGATCTATTGCCGAAGAAACTGAACAGGTAATGGCTAATTTAAAAGCGATACTTGAAAGCGCAGGCCTCGCCTTTTCGAATGTCGTAAAGACGACTATTTTTTTGAGTGACATGAAATTATTTAGTAACGTAAATGAAGTTTATGGTAAGTTTTTTGAAGGGAATTTCCCGGCAAGAGAAACTATTGCTGTTAAGGGACTTCCCAAAAATGTGAATGTTGAAATAAGTATGATAGCCTCAGAATAATTTAAAGATTAAAAAAATTGAAAAGCCAGGTCATAATAACATCGAATGTCCACAATTATTTAATTGATGCGCTGCAACAAAAAGGCTATTCTATACTTCACTCAGAAAATATTGGTTACGAAGAATTGGGAGTAATCATAAACCAGGCCGACGGTATAGTAATAACCAGCAGGCTGCGAATTGATAAGGCCCTTATTGATAAAGCTACGAAGCTCAAATGGATTGGCAGGTTGGGAAGTGGAATGGAATTGGTTGATGTGGAATATGCCAATTCAAAAGGAATTAAATGCGTTAGCAGCCCGGAAGGTAACCGTAACGCAGTGGGAGAGCATGCGCTCGGGTTGTTGTTAAATCTTACTAAGAAAATAAGTTCGAGCTACGAGGAGCTTAAAGACAAAAAGTGGATACGAAATGCTAACCGCGGCATTGAACTTTGCGAAAAAACAGTGGGAATTATTGGCTACGGAAATACCGGATCTGCCTTTGCAAAACTGCTTTCATCATTTGATCTTACTGTCCTTGCATACGATAAATACAATTACGGATTTAGCACAGGCCACGTTAAAGAAGCAAATTTCGAGCAGGTTTGCCGTTATTCAGATGTAATAAGTCTTCATCTGCCGCTAACTAACGAAACCGAGCATCTGGCAAATGAAAAGTTTTTCAATTCCCTGGAACGTGCCCCTTTTTTCATCTCAACTTGCAGGGGAAAGGTTACGGATACTGTAGCACTTATAAATGCTTTGAAGAATAAGAAAATTTCCGGGGCTGGGTTGGATGTTTTAGAAAATGAAAAACTGGACACTTATACCAAAGAAGAAAATCAACACCTGAACTGGCTGTTATCCCAACCTAATGTCATCATAACGCCTCACATCGCCGGTTATAGCGTGGAAGCTTTTTACAAAATGGCAAAAGTTTTGTTTAAAAAGCTTCAAATAGAATAAGATTTTTCAAAATTTAATTATATTTGTACATATACAACGCCTTTGTAAAAATGGGCGTTGTATTTTTTTTAATTACCCTAAGAAACATTTTAACTTTTAAAAAATGAGGTTATGAGCCAGATCAATTATGTAACAAAAGCTACGTTTGAGAAAATGAAAGCAGAGCTGCAGCACATGAAAGGCATTGAGAGGCCGGCAGCATCTAAAGCTATTGGAGAAGCGCGTGAGAAAGGTGACCTTAAAGAGAACGCAGAATATGATGCGGCGAAGGAAGCACAGGGATTGTTGGAAGCTAAAATAAAACAACTTGAAGGCGTAGTTGCCACTGCCCGTATTGTGGATGAAGGTGATATTGATACAAGTAAAGTTTCAATACTCACAAAAGTCACCCTCACCAATCTTTCTACAAAAAAGCAGGTTACTTACCAAATTGTTTCAGAAAAAGAAGCTGATCTTAAGCTTAAAAAAATATCAGCATCATCTCCCATAGGAAATGGTTTACTGGGGAAATCGGTTGGAGAAATTGCTGAAATAAAAATTCCCGCAGGCATGATCAAGTTCAAAATTGAAAACATATCTGCATAAACACGGCCATTGCCTGGCAGGTTATTTATTCTTTTTAAAACCCCATTAAATAAATTATTCGATGACTATTTTTTCTAAAATAATTGCCGGGGAAATTCCTTCTTACAGGATTGCGGAAGATGAAAAATTCTTCGCATTCCTTGACATCAACCCGTTGGTAAAAGGACACACGCTTGTGATACCGCGACTTGAGATTGACAAATTTTTTGACGTGCCCGATGATTACCTTGAAGAGATTTTTTTATTTGCCAAACCTATTGCAAAGGCAATTGAGAAAGCATTTGATTGTAACAGGTGCGGCCTTAGTGTAGTAGGCATAGAAGTGCCGCATGCACACATGCATTTGATACCAATCAATGATGCAGATGATCTCAACTTTACCAGAAAAAAACTAAAACTTTCTGATGCAGAAATGAAAGGTGTGCAGAACAAAATTTTAAATAATATGCAGGTTTAAAGAATGTTTTGATTATTAACTAAAAATTTGTAAATTTTTTAAAAGAAAGTAATTCGCTTTCTTTTTTTCATTTGTAAGGCGCTGGAGTATTTTCTTTTGCGGAAATCTTTTGGCAAATCTTCGCCTCTACACGAAGTATTGCGAATGATTACCCTCACCACTCCTTATCACCAATCGAATCAAGAATTGTGAGGTAACTGATATATCTTTCTGAAGAAATCTTGCCTTCTTCCACAGCCCTTTTTACTGCGCATCCCGGTTCCTCGATATGCATACAATTATTGAAACGGCAGTGATTTATTAATTTTTTCATTTCAGGAAAATAGTGTGACAACTCTTCTTTTTCAAAATCCATTAATGCAAATTCCCGCAGCCCGGGTGTATCAATTATCTTCCCACCGAAGGAAAGGTCATACATTTCTGCAAACGTTGTTGTATGAAGGCCTTTTCCACTCCAACCACTTACATGCTGCGTTTTAAGAGAAATTTCAGGGAAAATATTATTGATAAATGTTGACTTCCCCACACCTGAGTGGCCACTCAGCAGGGTAGTTTTATCTTTTAAAAGATCAGTTACTTCGTCGATTCTTTTTTTTTCAGAAAGACTTATTGCTAGAACTTTATAACCTATCTCCTCATATTCCATAGTGATCTGATCGAGTTTTTCGAACTCCTTTTTTTTATATAGGTCTACTTTATTAAAAACAATAATGGCCGGCACATGATATGCCTCAGACGCAATAAGGAATCTGTCAATAAATCCGCGTGATGTTTTGGGATCTTTTAAAGTTGCAAAAAGCAGGCTTTGATCGAGGTTGGCAGCAATTATATGATGCTGGTGCTTATTATGTGGCGACTGCCTTGTGATGTAATTTTTTCGTTGATGGATTTCATTGATAACTACGCTTCCCTCTTCTGTTTCTTCCCTCTCAAATTCTACTTCATCCCCCACGGCGAGCGGATTGGTAGATGTTATATCATCAATTTTAAACTTCCCTTTTATGCGGGCATTAAATTCTTCTCCCGGTTTATTTTTAACTATATACCAGCTCCCAGTCGATTTATAAACACGTCCATTCATACATGCAATTTAGCAGATATATACAGTTAAGGAATTTATCAGGCTAAGGGAATTTTCTAAAAACCGTGTATCTCAAAAGAATTTCAATCAATAATAATCCCATAGCTGCGAATATGAATGGATAAAACTTTTCGGTAGAGCGATGAAAAGTGGTAATCTCAACTTTGGACTTCTCCAGATGATCTATTTCGTTATAAATATTTTCCAGGCTTTTATTATCCGTAGCCCTAAAATATTTTCCGCCGGTTTCGTCTGCAATATTTTTTAGCAGCTTTTCATCTATGGCTACTTTTTCGCTTTGCATCACAATACCCAGAGGGGTATTCACGGGCGTAGCAGCAAAACCATCGGTGCCTACACCAATAGTATATACTTTTACCTTAAAAGTTTTCGCGATCTCTTTGGCGGTGGCCGGGTCGATAAGCCCTCCATTGTTAATACCATCAGTAAGAAGGATAACGACCTTGCTTTTTGTTTTGCTGCTCCTTAAGCGATCAACGCTTGTAGCAAGACCGGAGCCTATAGCAGTACCATCTTCCAACAAGCCATTTCTGATCTGCGCAATCTGGCTTTTCAATACATAATGATCTGTGGTGAGCGGGCATTGCGTAAAGCTTTCTCCGGAAAATATTACTATACCAATCCGGTCTGTTGCGCGATGGTCCACAAAATCTTCTGCAACTTTTTTTGCGGCCTCCATTCTATTTGGCGTGAAATCCTGGGCGGTCATACTGCCGCTAACGTCAATACATAAAATTATATCCACGCCTTCTCCTTCCGAGTGTTGCTCGTCAAACCGTGTTTGAGGCCTTGCAAGAGCCACAATAATACAACTTAATGCAAGCAACCTCAAAATGAAAGGAATATTGTAAAATGAATTTTTCCATGATCCGGACTTTACCAATCCCTTTATTGTAGATACAGGTATGGCAGCAGTTTGTTTTTTCCCTTTTGTAAACTTCCAATAAATAAGAAATGGAATAACTGCAAACAGCAGGAAAAACATCGGTTGATCAAAAATAATATCGTTGAAATAATCAACCAGCATTTTCCGTTTTCATGTTTAGATGATTATTAATTTGTTTGATCATTTCTCTTGTCTGAATTAAACATTCTTCACTCTCATTTTTTGGAGGAATGTATTTTGCAAACTTCACAGCACTACTCATTCGAAGGCAATTTGCAAAGGCGGAAAGACTATCTTTTTTGATGTCATATCCATTAAGCTCAATAAGTATTTCATCGGAGGTAAGATGCAGTTTATAGCTGTTTGTTTTTCTGGTAATGTAGCGTTTAAAAATTTCTGAAAGTTGCGTATGATATTCCTTCACTTCATTTTTCTGCAAAAGATCTTCTTTTTGCAAATTTTTTAAGGCTTCCATTGCTTCATTGAAAGGTGTAAGTTTTGCTTTAAAAAGATCAGGTTCCTTTTCTTTTTTCCTAAAAACCCTTACCAGAAAAATTATTAAAAATATAAGAACTAAAACTCCAACACCTATTAATGGCCATATCCACCACGGCCATTCTTTTTTAAGCTCGATAATACTTTTTATATCGTGAAATGTTTTCACACTATCTAACGGTGAAAAAGAAACATTGATTGGAATGGTATCAGTAAAAAGGCTGTAAGAGGAATCGGCGTCAAGTGGCTCTGCTGTAAGAGTGAGTGGGGCAATCACATTTCTCCCGGAATCAAAACTTGTAAGGGTTAATTCCTGGCTGAATATTAAATTTCCGTTTAAGGCAGATGAATCAATTTTATTTTTACTTACTACTACAAAATTTCCAAAACTATCCGGCAAAGAAAACCAGGTAAGCTTGTAGGAATTATCTGGCATAGAAGTTTCAATCTTATACTGAAATTGCTCGCCTATTATTATATTATTTTTAGTAACTGAAGTTTTTACAACAGGCAACTGTGCAAATAAACATTGGAAAGAAAAAAGGAACGTGGTAATAAATAATAAGAAACCCGACCGTGTATGATAAACTCGTTTGCTCAAACCTTACTCTTTATTTTCTTCTTAAAAAAAACTGTTGCAGAATTTTTACATAATCTTCATCAGTACGAATATGCAATAAATCGGCACCCGTTTTTTTGAAGATACTTTTGCATTGGGCACTATGTTGCATAAAATTTTGTTGGTAATTATGTCTTACAATAGGATCGGATGTATTGAGCCATTGCGTTTTTCCACTTTCCAGGTCTTCAACCTTAAGCATTCCAATATCCGGCAATGTAATATCCATTTTATCATATATTTTCAATCCTATTACATCATGCCGGCTTCCCATTACACGCAACTTATCCTCGTATTTTTCATCAATGAAATCACTCATTACAAAGGCAATACTTTTTTGCCTGTTTGACCTGGAAAAGAAATTCAACGCTTCATTAAGATTAGTGCCCTTTCGTTTAGGCTCGGCAGTCAGTAATTCTCTTACAATGTATAAGGCATGCTGCTTACCTTGTTTTGGGGGAATATATTTTTCAACTTTATCGCTAAAAAAAATAACACCAACCTTATCATTGTTATTTATCGCACTGAAAGTAAGAACCGCACCTATTTCAGTTATCATATCTCTTTTCCTTTGATGAACGGTACCAAACAAAGCACTTGCACTTACATCTACCAAAAGGATTACCGTTAATTCTCTTTCTTCCTCAAATACTTTGGTAAAAGGGTGCGAAAAACGGGCACTCACATTCCAGTCAATAAATCTTACGTCGTCTCCATGATAATATTCACGCACTTCTCTAAAGCTCATGCCCTTTCCTTTAAATGCAGAATGATACTCCCCTGTAAAAAGGTGCGTGGTGATCTTTTTACTAATGATCTCCAGTTCTTTTACTTTTTTTACTATTTCTGCGGTAGTAAGCATGAATACTTGTTACTTGATTTTGGATACTTAACTACATATTCCTCATGGTACATTAACTACTTTCAATATTTCCATTATAATCATTTCCACGTTTACATTCTCCGCTTCGGCCTCGTAGGTAAGGCCAATACGATGGCGCAATACATCTTTGCAAATATTTCTTACATCTTCAGGAATTACATAGCCGCGCTTATTAAGATAGGCGTAAGCTTTGGATGCAAGTGCCAGGTTGATACTCGCCCTTGGGGAGCCCCCAAAGGAGATCAAAGGTTTTAGTTTTGAAAGACTGTATTGGTCTGGAAAGCGGGTCGCGAAAACTATATCAATAATGTACTGCTCTACTTTTTCATCCATATAAACCTGCCGCACCAATTCTCTTGCATTCAGCACCTCGTGTGTTGACACAACCGGATCCAATTTTATCTGTTGTAACCCCTGTACATTTTGACGTATTATAGACTGTTCCTCGCTCTTGGTGGGATAGTCGATAATTACTTTTAGCATAAACCTGTCAACTTGTGCTTCAGGTAGCGGATAGGTTCCTTCCTGCTCAATTGGGTTTTGCGTTGCTAATACTAAAAAAGGTTCGTCGAGCGGATAAGAGCTATTGCCTATAGTTACTTGTCTTTCCTGCATGGCCTCCAGTAAAGCACTTTGTACCTTTGCAGGTGCCCTGTTGATTTCATCTGCCAATATAAAGTTGGCAAATATTGGCCCCTTGCGTACCACAAATTCGTTCTTTTGCTGGTTATAGATCATTGTTCCTATTACGTCTGCCGGAAGAAGATCCGGTGTAAATTGGATACGGCTAAATTGGGCATTTATCGTGCTTGCCAAAGATTTTATAGAAAGGGTTTTTGCGAGACCAGGCACGCCTTCTAATAAGATATGGCCATTGCTTAATAAGCCAATTAACAGCCTCTCAACCATGTGGTTTTGCCCAACGATTACTTTGCCTATTTCAGCGTGGATTTTATCAATAAAGGTTGCTGAATGGTTTATCTTTTCATTAAGCAAGCGAATATCTTCTGCAGTTTGTAGCATTGTTTAAATATGAAAAATTTAGATTAAAAAAACAAGGGCGCAAATTACGAACATCATATAAACAAAAACGGTGCTAATAAATCACTTCGCGAAAAAGTGTGTTAAATTTGAAATCAAAAAATAATAAAATTATGGTAGACGAACAACTTATAACAGCCAGCAACCAGCTTGAGGGATATCATATTACAAAGCACCTGGGTATCGTAAGAGGCATAACAGTGCGATCACGCAGCTTGTTTGGAAATATTGCAGGAGGGTTACAAACTATATTTGGTGGTACGATTTCCATATATGTAGATCTGTGCGAAAAAACGCGGGTGGAAGCTTACCAGCATATGATACAGCATGCAAACGAAAGAGGCGCAAATGCTATTATAAATATGAGATATGATGCAAACGAAGTGATGAATGGTGTGACGGAAGTGTTGTGTTATGGCACCGCAGTGCAGGTTGTAAATAACTAATTAAAAAAGTCTTCAAAAACATAAGGGAGCTTCGGCCCCCTTATGTTTTACAATTATTCAAATTAAATCTTTAAGTAAGATCCTTTCCTTTCACCCGGAAAGATACCTTACATATAACCCCGTATGATTTAATTTTCCCGCTGTCCACATGAACTTTAAAATCTTTTACATAAACAGAATCAATGTTATTGACTGTTTTTGAAACTTCATCGACACAATTTTGAATTGCATCGTCAAAACTTTTTTCTGAAGAGGCAATGATTTCAATTACTTTAACGATTGGCATAAGAATTATTTTAAACATTAAAAAATGAAGAAATAATATACGCAAAAAAACTAAGTAATAGTAAGTGAGATTAACTTTTGACATATATTTGCAACGCTGTATCAAAATATTTATTTGCGACAAAATATTTATATAAGACAATTCTTTGCGACAAGCCTCTTATTGATTTTTGCCTTCAGCATTACTCCAACAAGGGCTTTACATTACATTTTTGCCAACCACAAGGATGCGGCAGTAAAGCAAATGAGTGAGCCGAATAAGCCTTCTATTTCAATAGCAGGGTATCACTGTCAATGCAATAATCTTGTAGTTGTATCACCTTTTACCTATCAGCACACCGCGGTTTCATTTGAAATTCCTGATGTTTATTCGCTTCAAAAAGCGGCATTTGTACCGGGCTTACATATTATTTGTCATTTCTCTTTTGGATTACGTGGGCCTCCATCTTTAGCTTAACTGAATTGTAAACAAACTGTATTTGCTTGCATTTCTACACAAATTGTCTGTCTACTTTAAGGGCAATTTTAAGTTCAAAGATTTACATTATTCCTCACTTTTATTCTTAAGTTTCAAATGAATTATAAATACATCGCACTATTATTTGCAGCCTTCTTTACATCCTTTCAATTAACGGCTCAAAAAAACCAGGATAGGTTTTCATTTTCAGGAAACATAACCGCAGTTGCATCAAATGCCCCATTGGCAGGAGCAACGGTCTATATAGCCGACCTCAAAAAAGGGGCAGTTGCTAACTCAGCCGGCTATTTTCAAATTAATAATATTCCTCACGGAAGCTACCTTGTTGAAATAAGATTTGTCGGGTATAACTCAATTTTGAAAAATATCTCTTTTGAGAAAAATATTGAAGAAAACTATTCATTGGGTATTTCTGTTACTGAAGAAACTGAAATTGTGGTAACGGGCTCTTCTAAGGCAACTTCAATTAGGCGAAACCCTATTCCTATCATTTCTATTAGTAAACAATACCTGCAACAAAATCTCAGCACCAATGTGATAGATGCTATTTCGAAAGTGCCTGGTATCAATGCGGTGACCACTGGACCAAATGTGTCGAAACCATTTATCAGGGGACTCGGTTTCAATCGCATACTTACTTTGTATGATGGCGTAAGGCAGGAGGGGCAGCAATGGGGCGACGAGCATGGAATAGAAGTGGATCAAAATACGGTTGATAAAGTTGAAGTGGTGAAAGGGCCTGCAAGCCTCATCTATGGTTCAGACGCGGTGGCTGGCGTGGTAAACCTGATACCGGCTAATCCACCGTTAGATGGTAAAATAACTGGTAATATTTTAAACGAATATCAAACCAATAACCGATTAATAGAAAACTCGGCAAGCATTGCGGGAAACAATAACGGCTTTTCTTGGGGAGGAACTTTCACCCATAAACTGGCAACAAACTATAAGAATAAATACGATGGCAGAGTGTACAACACCGGGTTTGCTGAAACAGATGCGTCTGCTATTTTTGGCCTTAGCAGAAAATGGGGTTACAGTCATTTAGGGCTTTCTATGTTTGATGACTTGCAGGAAATACCTGATGGAAGCCGCGATTCAGCAACACGGAAATTCACCAAACAAATAACTGAAGACGACCTATACAGGCCGATTGTAAGTAATGCCGAATTGTCATCGTACAAAATTTCAAAACTTCATCAACATGTGCAGCATTATAGGATTTACAGTAGTAATAGTTTTTCATTAGGCGGTGGCAGATTGGCTGTGAACCTGGCTTTTCAGAGAAGCTTGCGCCGGGAATTTAGTCATCCGGAGGTAGATGTGCCAGGGCTTTTTTTGGAGTTAAATACGTATAGCTACGATTTGAAATATTATTTTCATGAATATAACGGGTTGAGTATTACAACCGGTATCAACGGCTTATACCAGGATAATAAAGTTAATGACGGAACCGAATTTATTATTCCTTCTTATCACCAGTTTGACTTAGGACCTTTTCTTTTCATAAAGAAATCTATCGGCAAATTTGAACTTGCCGGGGGCTTGCGATATGATGTACGCAACTTTTATAATGAGGCATTATATACTTCTACCGACCTTGTTACGGGCTTTGATAAACCCGTTTACGGAATTGACACTACCGGGGCTAATAATCCATTCAGCAGGTATTCTCACACTTTCTCAGGTATGAGTGGAAGTGCTGGTTTATCTTACAAGTTAAGCGATGCTTTTAGCATAAAGGCAAATATCGGAAGAGGTTTCCGGGCTCCCAACATTTCTGAAATTTCTTCCAACGGTGTGCATCCCGGAACCAATGCCTACCAGATAGGCAACGTAAATTTTAAGCCGGAATTCAATCTACAGGAAGACCTTGGTGTGAGTTATAATTCTAAACATATAACGATCAATGCTGAAGTATTTAATAACGATATCCAAAATTATATCTACAATCAAAAATTGTTAGGCAGTAACGGTCAGGATTCAGTAATTGTGCCCGGCAATCAAACTTTTAAATTCCAGGCAGCAAAAGCAAATTTATATGGGGGCGAATTGTCTGTAGATCTTCATCCACATCCTTTGGATTGGCTTCATTTCGAAAATTCGCTCTCTGTAGTATATGGTGTAAACAAGGGAATTTTAGGCCAGCCTAAATTATCGGACAGTGCTAAATATTTACCTTTCATCCCCCCGCTCCATACTTTTTCAGAACTAAGAGCCAATATAAAAAAAATAGGAAATCACCTGACAAATGCATTTGTAAAAATTCAAATGGAATATTATGCCAGGCAAAGCAGGGCTTACCTTGAAAACGATACTGAAACGCCAACTCCTGGATATACTGTATTTAATACGGGCATTGGCACAGATGTGGTTAACAAAAAGGGAAATACTATTTTGACTCTCAATATTATCGCAGATAACATTTTCAAAATAGCCTATCAATCTCACCTGAACCGGCTAAAATATTTTGAAGATTATCCGGGAAATTTTACCGGACACGATGGTATTTATAATATGGGAAGTAATGTAAGCTTTAAGGTCAATATCCCATTGAGCGTTAAATAAGACTATCCTCTTTTAATATGAATTCTGATAAATACTTTGGCGTTGCCATGTCTGCAATTATTTAAATCTAAATCGCGCTTTTTAAAAATTGCAGAAATTCAGCCTCAAATACAAACAAAGGTAGATAGTTAGTTGATTATAATTATGTTGGATTAATAAAAATTAAGAATTGCGAATGCATTAATCAGAAATTGCAAGTATGGATGTTCGCTAAAAGGGCAAAAAAAAGGGACCCAGATAGAAATCTAGTCCCGCTTTAAAATCCAATATCCTATGAAAAACCGAGACGAAGATAATAGGGAAATTACTATTTTACAAGACTTTTTGTAAGATTCTATAAATAATAGTATTTCTACTCGATTTGATTTATTTAACGGTAGTAATGGTTGATTAAAAGGCAGTGTAAAATGAATCGTTTTTAATAAACCTGAGCTTTTTCTATGTATTTCTTAGTGGAGGGTTAAAAAGGATGGGCTGCAACGGTTTTATCTAAAACCACCTTTTTGTAGAACTTTTGCTTCTGCCGCCGAGTCCGAGCGATCCTAAAATGCTTCTTACAATAGTAGTTCCTGCTGTTCTCATCATACTTTTGACAATAGTATTATCTACCACTTTCTCAAGCATGGATGGCTCCGACTTTTGACTTTTGCCCGAGGCAGAGAAGCTTGAGGCCGCATTTTCGGAGGCCTGCTTCAATTTTTCAGTGAGAATCTCACTTGCGCTTTCTCTGTCAATTACCTGGTTATATTTCGAGATAAGTTTTGATTTACCTACAACTCCGTCTATCTCTGCCGAGCTAAGGATATCCATTCGGCTTTGGGGTGTAAGCATCATCGTATGTGCAAGTGGAGTAGGAACTCCTTTTTCATTAAGAATTGTTACTAATGCTTCGCCAATTCCCATTTGCGTTATAAGGTCTTCTGTTTTATAAAAGCTTGTTTCAGGATAATTCTCAGCCGTCTGCTTTATTACCTTCCTGTCGGCGGCAGTAAAGGCTCTTAGGGCATGCTGAATTTTTAAACCAAGCTGCCCTAAAACTGAAGCTGGCACGTCCATTGGATTTTGTGTACAAAAATAAATACCTACTCCTTTGGAACGTATGAGCTTAATAATGGTTTCTATTTGTTCCAACAGAGACTGGGTTGCCTCCTGGAAAATCAAATGAGCTTCATCGATAAAGATCACAAGCTTTGGCTTATCGAGATCGCCTTCTTCGGGCATCGTTGCATATATCTCGGCAAGCATTTGAAGCATAAAAGTGGAGAAGAGCTTAGGCTTATCCTGCAAATCAGTGACTCTTAATATACTTATCATTCCCCGGCCATCATCGTTCATTCGCATAAGATCATCAACTTCAAAACTTTTTTCCCCAAAGAAAGTATCTGCTCCCTGTTGCTGCAATTCAATCACCTTTCTAAGAATTGTGCCGGTGGAGGTAGAGGAAATATTTCCATAAGTACTTTGTAATTCCTGCTTTCCTTCATTACCCGCATATTGAAGAACTTTAATGAAATCTTTAAGATCCAGCAACGGTAATTGTTTGTCATCACAATATTTAAAAATCATAGCAACCACGCCGCCCTGTGTATCATTGAGGCCAAGAATTTTTGTAAGGAGAACAGGCCCGAATTCTGAGACTGTTGCCCGTAACCTTACTCCTTTCTCATCGCTTAGTGACAAAAATTCGGTTGGAAAACTGTCTGGTTTCCAGGACATCGACATTTTTTGGTAACGTTCTGTTATTTTATCATTTAAAGCTCCCTGGGCCGCTATGCCGCTTAGGTCCCCTTTAATATCCATTAAGAGCACAGGGACACTTGCGTTGCTTAACCCTTCAGCAATCATCTGAAAAGATTTCGTTTTACCAGTGCCGGTAGCTCCGGCGAGCAGCCCGTGGCGATTCAGCGTGGATAGTGGAAGAGAAATCTCTGATTCGGGAACAACCTCACCGTCGAGAATACCCGCTCCTATCTTCAAAGTCTCACCTTTAAAAGTGTAGCCCTTTTTAATTTGCTCAATAAATAAATCTTTACTTGCCATTTTTTTTATTGAAAGTTACAAAGTGAAAATGTATTTTTTATGATTGTTTTAATTTTTTGCATGCTTATTGTATCGTATGTATGTATTAATGAAATATGTAAATCATTTCAAAAAAAACTAAATATCTTTATTCGCAATAAAAAAAATTAAAATGGATAGTAAAAAACCGAAAATACTTATTTGTGAAGATGACCCTAACCTGGGAATGGTGCTTAAGAATTACCTTGAACTAAACGACTATGATGTTGTACTAGAAAGAGACGGCAGGCTTGGACTCGCTGCCTTTCAACGTGAAAAATTTGACATCTGTCTTCTTGATGTAATGATGCCAAATATGGATGGTTTTACGGTAGCTGAAGAAATAAGAAATGTTGACCCTGACATGCCACTTTTTTTTCTAAGTGCAAAAACCATGAAAGATGATATTATTAAAGGATATAAGTTGGGTGCGGATGATTACATAACTAAACCATTTGATAGCGACGTTTTACTGCATAAAATAAAAGCTATTTTAAAGCGTAATGAAGAACTGCATCGCGAAGAAGCAAATGCGGAATATGACCTGGGGCAATACCATTTTAATCCGCGATTGAGGCAATTGGGAGTTGGCAAAGATGTGCAAACACTTTCACCAAAAGAAAATGAGTTACTTAAAATGCTTTGCGAATACAAAAACGATTTGCTACCAAGAGAAGCTGCGTTGAAAAAAATATGGGGAAGCGATACTTATTTTAATGGCAGAAGTATGGATGTGTATATTGCGAAACTTCGAAAATATCTTAAAAACGATCCCAGCATCGAAATTGTAAATATTCACGGGAATGGCTTCAGGCTTGTTGTTCAGGAAGGATAACGAACGACAATTACTTTAATTTTTATTCATAAGCAATATCGCAGCGACGATTCCTGCGGTCTCTGTTCGTAATCTTGTTTCACCCAAAGTCACAGGGAGGAAATTATTTTGAATTGCGGCTTTAATTTCATCTGGCGTAAAGTCACCTTCAGGACCTATTAATATTAATTGGGGAGCCCGAGTTGCATTCAAATCTTTTAATGATTTTTTCTTGGGGTCATCACAATGTGCAATAAATTTTTGCTGGTTACTTTTCTCCGTTAGTACGTGGATAAGATTTACAGGTTCTTTGAATTCAGGCATCCATGTTTGTCGGCTTTGCAGCACCGCACTCACTATTATATTACGCATGCGCTCCATTTTCATACTGCTTTTCTCGGTTCTGCTACAAATGAGAGGAATGATTTCTGATACGCCAATCTCAGTAGCTTTTTCTAAAAACCACTCAAACCGGTTGGCGTTTTTAATCAGCGAAATTGCAATGGAAATTTTTGGATATAGTCGTGAGAATAATGCTCTTGTTTTAATCGCTATCTCTATCTTTTTTTTGTTTGCGTTAATTATCGAACAAGTTATCAATAAACCCTTACCATTGGTGACGTTGATTTCTTCAGTTTCCTTCATTCGTAATACCTGAACTATATGCCTGGAACTCATTTCACCCAGAAATAAATTTCCAGACTCAGGTATATTTTCCTCAAAAAAATAGGGTAATTGCATTAGTTTAAAACGGGGTATCATCATCAAACTCACCATCGTTCATTTTGCTTCCTTTTTGAATATAGAGTTTGGCTCCGTCACCATCAATATCTTTCACAGGTTTCCAACTTCCACCCTGTGGCAAATTATTACTGAAATGATCTCCATCATCTTCTATAAATTTTTGAATATGTAGCAACGCTTTTAACTTGATTGTGTCGAGCTGGCCATTCCGGTGTTTTGCAATTCTTACGTGGGTCTCACCCTTATTGCTTTCACCCAACTCGTTTGAGGTAATGTCATAATATTCCGGTCTGTACAGGAACATTACCATATCTGCATCTTGCTCTATCGCACCAGATTCTCTGAGGTCACTTAACTGCGGCATCTTATTTCCTTCTTTTCTTTTTTCAACTTCACGGCTTAACTGACTCAGTGCGATTATAGGGATATTTAATTCTTTGGCAAGCCCTTTTAAATCTCTTGATATGCGGCTTATTTCCTGCTCTCTGTTGCTGTTGCGATTTTCACCAGCGCCGCTCATTAATTGTAAGTAATCGATAATTATAAGGCCCACATTGTGTTTATTTTTTAATCTTCTGCACTTTGCCCGCAGTTCAAAAATATTAAGAGCAGCCGAGTCATCAATATGTATAGGTGCAGATGCCAGCCTTTCAATCCCCTTCTTATACAATTGTTTCATTTCATGCTCCTCAAGACGGCCTCTCGCAATCTTCTCCAGCCATATTTCACTTTCTGCACTCAGTATTCTTTGAACAAGTTGGCCTGCACTCATTTCAAGAGAGAAAAAACCAACAACAGTAGGTTTAGTAGGATGCAGCGCTGCATTACGGGCAAGGTTAAGTGCAAATGCAGTTTTGCCGACCGAGGGCCGGGCAGCCAGTACAATTAAGTCTGAAGGCTGCCATCCATACGTAATATGATCAATTGTACTAAAGCCGGTAGGCACTCCGGTTATCTCATCTTGTCTTGTCCTGAGATCTTCTATTCTCTGGATCGTTTTTACAAGTACGGTGTCAATACTTGCATAATCTTTCCTGAGATGATTATTGGTGATTTCAAATAGCTTGGTTTCTGCTTCGTCAAGGAGATCAAAAACGTCGGTACTGTCTTCATAAGCATCACCGATAATTTCGCCGCTTATTCTTATAAGTTCTCTTTGAATAAATTTTTGAAGTACGATCCTTGCATGCGTTTCTATATTAGCTGATGAAACCACAGAATTTGTAAGTTTTGTAACATAGTAAGCTCCACCTATCAGGTCTATCTCTTCCCTGAATTTTAGCTCTTCAACGACAGTAAGTAAATCAATCGGGGAATTTTTTTGCTGTAAGCCCTGCATAGCCCTAAAAATGCGTTGATGGGATTCTACGTAAAAGCATTCAGGTTTTAATATTTCGATAATAACATCAAAGGCGTTTTTTTCCAGCATGATGGCTCCAAGTACTGCTTCTTCCAGGTCTTTCGCCTGCGGCGGTACTTTACCAAACATCATAGTTCCTAATTCCAGGGAGCCGCTTTTGCGCCTCACTTTTCTATCTTTATTAAGGTTAGTAAGATCCATTTTTATTGTAAACGCTTTTCTAAAATGAGAATAAAATAGTTATGTTTCGGGAGTGGTAATTTTCGATAGGGCGTCTAAGATAAAGGACTATTTTCTATTTAAAGAAATTGTTAAGCCCTTATATTTATACCACCATAATTCACAAACGAATCCTCTGAAACTGCACGATTATCAACAATTATTGGGCCTTTCCCCACAATTTAAAATATTTTTCAGGCATTTTCATTTAATAATTAACAACATGCTGTGCAGAAAAGAATTCAAATATTTGTTGGATTTTGACGCAAAAAATTTGTAGACAAAATTCAATTTGCGAACATATTTTGGAGTAAAAATCAGACCGTTAGTACTGAGAATAGCCACAGAAAGGAAGTTTAGGAGGGTCGATTATTTTTAGAGGTACATCTTTCTTATTTTTGAATTTTCCGGAAGCCGGAAAATGATAATAATTTTGGATCGCATGAAAATAAGCTACAACTGGATCAAGGAGTATTTGCCGGGCAATGTAACTAAACACGGACTTGCTGATAGCCCAAAAAAAATCGGGTCAATATTAACATCTGTAGGGCTGGAACTTGAAGGCTTTGAGAAATATGAAGAAATTGCCAATAGCCTGGAGGGGTTAATTATTGGCGAAGTTATTTCCTGCGAAAAACACCCGGATGCCGATAAATTAAAGGTGGCATCAGTTAATAATGGCCACGGAGAAACCTTGCAAATTGTTTGTGGCGCTCCAAATGTTGCTACAGGTCAAAAAGTAGTGTTGGCTCCCGTTGGGATTACACTTTATCCTTTAAGTGGACAGCCAATTACAATTAAAAAGGCAAAAATCAGGGGAGTTGAGAGTGAAGGAATGCTATGTGCTGAGGATGAAATAGGCATAGGTGAGAGCCATGCCGGCATTATTATTCTTCCCGGGGATGCCGTAACCGGAATGGCTATAGCAGACTACTATAAAATATACGCAGACTGGATTCTTGAAATAGGTATTACTCCCAATCGAACTGATGCAATGAGCCATTTGGGCGTCGCTAAAGATATATGTGCTTACATATCGCACCATGAAAAGATTCCTGTAAAAGTTGTTTCTCCATTTACAGAAAATTTTAAGCCAGATGACAATAAACTAGCAATAAGTGTAGTCGTAGAGAACTCCCAGGCATGCCAGCGATATTCAGGTATAAGTATTTCAGGAATAACGGTGGCTTCTTCACCTGACTGGTTACAGAACAGGCTTAAAAGTATAGGTGTACGGCCGGTAAATAATGTGGTAGATATTACCAATTTCATTTTGCATGAAACAGGACAACCTCTACATGTATTTGATGTCGATAAAATAAAAGGAAGAAAAGTAATCGTGCGAAACCTTCCTGAAAACACTCCTTTTATAACCTTGGATAATAAAGAACGCAAACTAAATCATGAAGATCTGATCATATGTGACGGGGAACAACAACCAATGTGTTTTGGCGGAGTTTTTGGCGGGATTGATAGTGGGGTCACAAATAGCACCTCAAATGTCTTTTTAGAAAGCGCTTGGTTTGATCCTTCGGTCATACGTAAAACATCTTTTAGACATAACCTGAGAACAGATGCGGCAATTCGCTTTGAGAAAGGTGTTGACATTAGTAATACGGTAAAAGTTTTGAAAAGAGCGGCACTACTGATTAAAAAAATCGCCGGAGGAAAATTCTCGTCAGATATTGTAGATGTGTATCCTTCGCCAAAAGAAAAAACCGAGGTGATTCTCAAAAACCATTATTTGAAAAAGCTAAGCGGTAGACATTATCACCAGGAAACTGTAAAAAGTATTCTAAAAAGCCTCAACTTTTTGATTGTAAAAGAAGGGATGGATGATATTACCGTTTCTATTCCTTTTAGTAATCCTGATATTACATTACCGGCAGATATAATTGAAGAAATCATGCGTATTGACGGTCTCGATAACGTTGAGATTCCAGCTGCTATAAAAATGGCCCCCGCCATTGAGACTAACTTGTTTGAAACCGCAATGAAGGATAAAATTGCTGGATGGTTAACAGGTCATGGATTTTCTGAAATATTTACTAATTCAATAACAAATAGTAATTATTTCAACAGTGATACACTCAATTCTGCAATTAAGATCATAAATAGCCTTAGTGTAGACCTCAATATAATGCGTCCCAGCATGCTACCTACCGGGCTTGAGAGTATTTCATATAATTTAAACAGAAAGAATTATGACCTTTTGCTTTTTGAATTTGGAAAAACATATTCCACAAACGGAGCGGCAAAATATAAAGAGCAGGAGAATTTGGCCATATATTTCACCGGAAATTATGCTGAGGGGTCATGGAAAGAAAAAGAAAGCAAAACGGATATTTATTTTGCAAAAGGAATTTGCAATTCTCTGCTGACTCTTGCAGGAATAGACAACTATCAGTTTGTGGCGGAAATTAATGATGACTTATATGAATCTTTTAATGCATTGTATGATGGTATTGTTATTGCAGAAGGTGGTATTGTTTCGCCAGGTTTACTCGAAAGATTTTCAATAAAACAGCCTGTATTTTATGTAAGAATCATTTGGCAACAATTGATGGATCTGGCAAAAAATAAGAATCTTGCATTTGTAGAAATACCGAAGTTCCCTTATGTGAAGAGAGATCTTTCCATAGTAGTCGACAAAAAAATTTCGTATCAATCGGTTGAAAATTCAATAAATTCTTTACAATTATCAAAACTAACAGGCATTAAATTATTTGATCTTTTCGAAAGTGTAAAATTAGGTGAGGGTAAAAAATCTTTTGCTATTGGTTTCACATTTCTAGATAAAGAAAAAACCCTTACAGACAAAGAGGTGGATGTAATGATGGAAAAAATCATAAATAATATCAAAAAAGCAAATAATGCTGAAATAAGAAATTCGTGATAAAATGAAAACAGTAGAGGAACAAATAAAAGAGATTAATAAGAAACTACAACATCTCGTGAAAAAATATGCAGCTTTACAAAGGGAAAACACTGCACTTTTTTGCGAGATAAATGGATACAGGGAAAAAGAAAAAGCTGAAATGGAAAAGATTAATATTCTTGAGATGCAAACGTCAATCTTAAAAGCCTCCGCAGGCAAAATGAATGATGGAGAAAAATTCGAATTCGAAAAAAGAATCAATCGTTACATTAAAGACCTGGAAAAATGTATGACAATGCTAAATAAATAATTATGGTGGAATCACTAATGCCTCTGAATATTTTAATTGGGGACAGAACTTATCGAATAAAAGTCCTTCCGGAAGACGAAAAAGCCGTTCGGGGCAACGTAAAAATTATCAACGAAAAAATATTAGAATTTAGAACCCAGTTTGCTGGAAAGGATATGCAAGACTATATATCAATGGTTCTAATTTGGTATGCAACCCAACCCAAGATAGCCGATAGTTTTGGAATACCCCAAGTGGAACTCCAGGAATTATTGAATAAAATTGAGCGTCAAATTGATGATGTACTGATATAAATGCATCAATTGTTTATCGTTTTTTTTAATAAGTCATAAGGGCTATAGACACAACATTCTAATTTTCAGGTTTAATTGCATAAATCAATCAGTTCCCTGTCCATAAATTTCCACACAATTTATCTATCTTCGTCTATACTCCTTCTAAGAAGAAGGAGGCAATCTATAGAGGATTACAGATTATGAACCGAATTAAATCATTAAAACAAGATGGAACAATCACTCCCAATAATAGTTGGTGTCATAGCTTTAATAGCAGGCATCGTTCTGGGTAGAATTTTATTTGCCAAAAACACGAAGTTACAAGTAGACAATGCCGAAAAAGAAGCCCAAAAAATACTGTCAGACGCTAAAATTCAGTCGGAAGCCCTTAGAAAAGAAAAGCAACTCGAAGCAAAAGAACAATTTGTTCAACTAAAGTCCGAGCATGATAAAGAAGTGTTTCAAAGAAATCAAAAACTAAGCGACATTGAAAATCGGGTTAAGCAAAAAGAGCAATCTATTAATCAAAAAGAGCAAAATGCCCAACGCCTCATAAAGGACAATGAGACAATAAAAGAAAACCTTAGCCGGCAAATTGAGGTTGTAAATATTAAGCGAACCGAGTTAGAAAAACACCAGGAAGAACATATCCGCCGCCTGGAAAAGGTCTCCGGACTTTCCGCTGAGGAAGCGAAATCACAACTTATAGAGTCTTTAAAACAGGAGGCAAATTCCCAGGCCCTTATTATACAACAGGAAATTGTTGATGATGCTAAACTGAGAGCAAACAAAGAAGCACGTAAGATTATCATACAAACTATACAGCGTACCGCCTCGGAGCAGGCGATCGAAAATGCCATTACGGTATTTAACCTTGAGAGTGATGAGATCAAAGGTTCCATAATCGGGCGTGAGGGAAGAAACATTCGGGCAATTGAAGCTGCAACGGGTGTAGATCTGATTGTTGATGATACCCCTGAAGCAATTATCCTTTCATCATTTGATCCGCTGCGTCGCGAGATCGCCAGGCTGTCGCTGCAGCGGCTGGTAACAGATGGCAGAATACATCCGGCACGAATAGAAGAAATAGTAGAAAAAACCCGTAGACAGTTAGAGGAGCAAATTATTGAAATAGGAGAGCGCACGGTAATTGAACTAGGCATACATGGCCTCCACAAAGAACTAGTTCGTATTGTGGGTAAAATGAGATTTAGATCTTCGTATGGGCAAAACCTCCTAATGCATAGTCGCGAAGTTGCAAATCTTTGCGGTATAATGGCGGCCGAGCTCGGAATGAATTCAAAACTGGCAAAGCGGGCAGGCCTCTTGCATGATATCGGTAAAGTTCCCGACGAAGAAACCGAATTAAGCCATGCACTCCTGGGAATGAAACTCGCTGAGAAGTACGGAGAGAACCCTGCAGTTTGTAATGCAATAGGGGCGCACCACGATGAAGTTGAAATGCAGTATGTAATATCGCCCATTGTACAAGCCTGCGATTCAATGAGCGGCGCAAGGCCGGGAGCCCGCCGTGAGATCATGCAGCAATACCTACAGCGAATTAAAGACCTGGAAAATCTTGCGCTGGCATATCAGGGGGTTGAAAAAGCTTATGCAATACAAGCTGGTCGTGAGCTTCGCGTAATTGTGGAAGCAGAGAAAGTGAGTGACAGCGACAGCGATAAACTTAGTTTTGAAATAGCCCAAAAGATACAAACCGAAATGACTTACCCCGGCCAGATAAAAGTGACTGTAATTCGGGAGAAAAGGGCTGTGAATGTTGCCAGGTAGAACGTAAAGTAGGGCGACTGATTTAATATTTGCATCAAGAAATATTGCTTTAGCAAGCAAGTTTTATGAAAATGGCATTCCTAAATCTAAAAATTTCTCTTACCTTCGCACTCCTAAAATAAAAAGCAATGAATGCAGTAGCTTTTGTTCACGAACAGTTGACACAAAAAAAAGAGATTCCTCAATTTAAAGCAGGTGATAATATCACAGTGAATTATAAAATACTTGAGGGTAATAAGGAGCGTATACAGAGTTTTAAAGGAGATGTAATCAAGAGGCAAGGTGAGGGAGGAACGGCAACTTTTACCGTACGGAAAATTAGCAATGGTGTTGGTGTTGAGCGGCTGTTTCCTATTTTCTCTCCAAATATCGAAAGCATCAAATTACATAAGGTGGGGAAAGTACGTCGCTCAAAGTTGTATTTTTTACGAGACAGGAGTGGTAAAAGCGCTCGTATACAAGAGAAAAGATTGAAATAAAAAAGTACTAATACTCTAAGTTTTTGGAAACCCGGAATGGCTCTTGCATTCCGGGTTTTTATTTTATATAATTGCATTTCACCAACACAAATTCATGATATAATTATACCTAACCATTTTTATTTTATATGAAAAAGACAGGTGTAATTATCGTACTACTATCATTAATTTTTGCTTCATGTGCCAGGGGAATATCTCCTTATGAAGCAGCTAACGGTAAGGCCAAATGCGGCAGGTATATCAAATAGTATTAAAATCTTCTAAATTTTCTGAGAATAAGAACGCTTATTTTATAATTAAGTATCTTTGAAATCTAATTTTAAAGTAATGACACTTAATTTTTTAAATCCCGGGCTTCTATTATCTATGCCTGGTGGATCAGAATGGATATTGATCCTTCTTGTGGTTCTTTTATTTTTTGGAGGTAAGAAAATACCTGATCTTATGAGAGGTATTGGTAAGGGCGTTAGAGAATTTAATGATGCCAAAGAGCATGTGAAAAACGAAATTGATGCCGGTATGAAAGAAAAGGATAATCCTCCTGCTCCTCCCCGTGAGACCGTTAAAGAAACTGAGCTCCAGAAATAAAAAATTTATTTTTTGAACCTTAATGGCTGAGGTGTGTGCTTTCTATATTATAGAAGATTTCACACCTGAGCCATTTTTTAAATAAATGATCTTGTTTTCCTTTAAGAATATTGAAGAGTACAGAACCCAACTCGATAATGGAACTGTATCGTGCCTTGAGGCAGTTGAATATTATTTAAAAAAAATAAAGAACTCAAGTCATCTCAATGCTTTTGTGGAAGTGTTCGAAAATGAAAGTTTGGTTCGTGCAAAGCGACTCGATACAAAAAGAAAAAATGGTGAAATGTGTGGAAACCTCCACGGCGTTGTGATTGCAATTAAGGATGTCATTTGTTATGAGGGGCACAAAGTTACTGCATCATCGGCTATTTTAAAAGACTTTATTTCCATATATAATTCTACGGCAGTTGAGAAGTTACTTCGGGAAGATGCGATAATAATAGGCAATTGCAACTGTGATGAATTCGCAATGGGGAGCACTAACGAAAATTCCGTATATGGGAAAGTGCTTAATGACATAAATAATAACAAAGTCCCCGGCGGGTCTTCCGGTGGATCAGCAGTAGCCGTGCAGGCAGGTATGTGTATGGTCAGCCTGGGTAGCGATACTGGAGGTTCCGTACGGCAGCCTGCAGATTTCTGTGGTATTACTGGCTTTAAGCCTTCTTATGGGACTATATCTCGGCATGGTTTAATTGCTTATGCTTCTTCATTTGACCAAATCGGGATTTTTTCAAATAATGTAGAGGATGCTGCAAAAGTGCTGGATATTATTAATGGGAAAGATAAATTTGATAGCACAGTAACACATAACGATCCTAAAAATTTCCCCATTTCTTTAGAAAACAAATATTACAAGATTGCGATCTTAAAAAATGCCCTTGAACACCCAAGTATTGATCCTGAAATAAAGCAAAGTATATACGCATTATCGAATAACCTGAAAAGCAGTGGACATGAAGTTAACGAAATTGAATTTGACCTGATTGATTTTATAGTACCGGCTTATTATATACTCACCACTGCAGAAGCGTCCAGCAATCTTTCCCGATATGATGGGATTAGATATGGATACAGGGATGACGATAAAAAAAATGGTCTCGACGAATTTTATAAAAAAACCAGGAGCAGGGGATTTGGCAAGGAAGTAAAGAGGCGCGTCATGCTGGGAACTTTCGTGTTAAGCGAAGGGTACTTCGATGCTTACTTTACAAAGGCTCAGCAGGTGAGGCAGTTACTTGTTGAAAAAACAAAGAAAATATTTGAACAGTATGATGCTGTCATTATGCCTACGGTTCCAGCTACGGCTTTTGAAACCGGAAAAATGGATAAAGACCCTATTGCAGTTTATCTTGCAGATATCTATACTGTTTATGCTAATCTTACAGGTATTCCGGCGATTTCATTACCACTTTTTAAACATTCTAACGGGATGCCCTTTGGTGTACAAGTGCTCACAAATAAATTCAAAGAGTTAACTTTATTCAACTTATCCGGCATGCTTGTAAGGAATTACAAAAAGTATTAGTCCCATCATGAAGTTGTTTGTAAAAATAATATTTCTCATAAGCTTTTTAGAGGTTGGCTTTTCAAAACAGGTCATAGCAAAGCAGGGCTATCCGGATTGGGTATCTAAAGACACATCCATAATAGAGAATGAAACGATTGAGGATAAAAAGATAGAAGAGGTGATTGAATCGCCAACGCCACCCGCTAAGGAAAACGTTCAATACGTAAGCCAGGTTACAAAGTATGGCTTTAAAAATTTATTCAAAAACTATTCTTATAATCCTACAATGCCTTATTCAGCGCAAGTAAATCCTTATGCTGAAAACTATATGCAGGATTACCTGCAGGCACATGGGAAGTATCTAAAGCAGTTGAAACTAAATTCAATGTCTTATTTCAATTATATCGATGGTATTTTGTCGCAGTATGGATTACCGAAGGAATTAAAATACCTTGCGGTAATTGAAAGTGACCTCAAGTCGAATGCGCTTTCCATTGCGGGTGCAAGGGGGCCGTGGCAATTTATGAGCTATACCGCCAGGGATTACGGATTGCAGGTCAATAAATATGTAGATGATCGAACCGATTATTATAAAAGCACAAATGCTGCTGCAAAATATCTCCTAAGCCTATATAAGGGTTTAAAGGATTGGCTTTTGGTAATCGCAGCTTATAACGGCGGGCCTGGACGAGTTTATAGTGCTATAAAAAAAAGTGGCAGCCGGAATTTCTGGCAGCTTCAATATTATCTCCCCGAAGAATCCCGCAACCATGTAAAAAAATTTATTGCCACGCATTATATAATGGAAACAGCAAATGTTGACGATAAACAACCGGGGAATAATTTTGACTATACGAGTTTGAAAAATGGGGATAATGTTAACCCTGACCTTTCTGCGAGCGAAGATTCAACCTCCAGCGCTGTAACAGTATCAGGAAGATATAGTGCTGAAATTATTGCTAAAAATTTGAATATCGAAATGGATGATTTTAACCATTATAATCCCGGTTTCAATAATATGCTTGCTACGGGGGGCTCTTACGAACTAAGATTACCTAATGATAAGATGGATCTTTTTATCGCCAATAAATACCTTATTCTAAACGAATGCGTACAGCAGCTATTGGGAGATGCAGGCCCCGATTTCAAAATGCCTGATAAGAAACGCAGTACTTTCGGCGGAAAATCAAAAAAATAGATTTACCCGAGAGCCTTTTTCAAAGCACTTATTTTTAAAAGGCATTCATCATATTCATTTTCCGGGATACTATTAAAGGTTATTGCAGAGCCTGCAATTGCCGAGAGATATTTGTTTGTACTATTGTATTGCAGGCTTCTGATTACTACGTTAAAATCAAAATTTCCTTCCGGGTCAATATATCCCACGGTTCCGGAGAATAATCCCCTTTTTGTTTTTTCATATCGATCGATTAGATCCATCACTTTTTTTTTGGGAGCGCCGGTCATAGATCCCATTGGGAAAGTTGCTCGAAAAATGTCTGAGATCTTTATATCCTCTTTCAAAATTCCGCTGACCGTTGAAATCATTTGGTGCACTTGCGGAAAAGTATGAATGCCTAAAAATTCCTCAACCATCACCGAACCCTCTTCACAAACTTTTGAAAGATCGTTTCTAACGAGGTCAACAATCATAATATTCTCTGACCTTTCTTTATCGTCATACAGCAATGCATTCTTTTGAATCTCGTCTGCATCCTTATCATCAATAATTCTTTTGGATGTGCCCTTCATAGGCTGGGAAGTCAACACACCCCCTGTTTTCTTTAAAAATCTTTCGGGGCTGGCGCACATAAGAAATTTATCTTTGTACTTATAAAAAGCTGAAAACGGATTGGGAGAAAATTTATTTAATTTACTATATACTTTTATCGGATCAAGCGTCGCATTCGAAGTATAAAATTCCTGGCAAAAATTAATTTCGTAGCAATCCCCCTTTAGAATATGTTGTTTCAATTTCTTTACGGTTTCAATATATTGTGTCCTTGTGAACCTGCTTTTTAGGGGAGGAATTTTAATTTTATTTTCTTCAATTTCTGCGTAAACATTAATCTCCGCAAAGATTTTGTCCTCATTTTTTGGAGAATACACGCCAATCTTTAATTCTTTATAAGAAAAGATAAAGACTATTTCAGGCACAAAAAATAAAATTTGTGGATACTGAATACCGTCAAAATTTGAAGAAGAAAGTTCTTCAATTTCGTTTTTTATGTCGTAAGAGACATGGCCAAAAACCCAATCATTTTTTTTATAAAGAAACTTATCGAGGGCATCGAGATTACCGGAATTACTATCCGCAACTAAATGACTCATGCTGCCAGCACCAACTATACAATCATAGGATTTTTTGAAATCATATTCATGATTGTCTAAAAAGCAGAAAGCGCCAAACTTCTTACTGTAGTTTAGCACTTTCGTTTTAATAGCTAAATAATCTTCTATTAAATAAGATGTGAATTTTCTATTCAAATTGATGGATAACAGCAATGAAGGCCGCTGTTATTATATTTAGAAATCGTCGTCGTCGTCATCATCGTCCCCATCGTTAAAGAGATCAAGGTCCTTGAAATCATCGTCAATTTCAAAGTCGTCATCCCCTTTACCTTTTTTGGCTCCTGGCTTTTTTATTTTTGATTTTGGAACATCAAACTCTTCAAAATCAGGATCGTAATCATCATCTTCAGTTTTTTCCCAATCGTCCTCAACATCTTCAACATCATCATCGTCCTCGTCATCACTTTTTTTTCCTTTTTTGGATGCAGTAGTTTTAGATTTTTTTGAGGGAGTTTCTTCTTCATCCAGGTCAAGGTCGTCTAAGTCATCATCATCGTCATCATTAGTTTTGGATGACATCTTTTTTGAAGAAGTACTATTATCGTTTTTTGCCAATGATTTTTTAGGAACTTTATTTTCCTTATCAGATTTTGCTTTCATAATTCTCAAGGATTATTGATGTAAAATTTCATTTAGATTTTTGAATAACCAAATATTATAAAAAGTTTTTAAAAAATAAAAATTTTGCATTTATAAGTTTTCAAAACCACAATCATAATGCCACAATGATTTGATCACTGCCGGGGCCATTTGAAATATAATTTACCGGTACGCAAAGTTTATCATTGATGTAGCTAATGTAAGTTTTCATTTTTGAGGGTAGATCGTCAAACTTCTTAATGGCAGTAATATCGGTATTCCAACCATCAAATTTTTTATACAAAGGCTCGATTTTCATTCCCTGCATTTGAAACGGAATTTGATTGGTATTGTTGCCATCTATATTGTACATATTGCAGACTTCTAATTCCTCTATCGTATCGAGAACATCGGCCTTTGTCATTACAAGCTGAGTTACACCATTGATCATACATGCAAAATTTAAGGCCACAAGGTCAATCCAGCCACACCTTCTGGGTCGTCCCGTTGTGCTGCCAAACTCGTTGCCAAGTTGCCTCAACTGTTCACCCTTATCATTATCTAGTTCTGTAGGGAATGGGCCACCTCCAACTCTTGTGCAGTAAGCTTTCGTAATGCCAAAAACTTCTTTAATTTTTTGTGGCGCGATGCCAAGGCCACTACTCACTCCTGCAGACATAGTGCTTGAAGAGGTTACAAATGGGAATGTTCCGAAATCAATATCGAGCATACTTCCCTGGGCACCCTCTGCAAGAACTTTCTTTCCACGTTGAATCGCGTCGTTTATGAAATATTCCCCGTTAACTATTTGTAAGGTCTTTATAAACTCAAGGGCATCGAAAAATTCTTCTTCCCATGCAGAAATATCCTCTGCAAAAGAAAAGTTATCTAATAATTTTTGATGCTTAAGGCGAAGTTTTATGTATTGCGAGATAAAGTTCTTATTAAGCAGATCGCCAACCCGCAAACCATTTCTCCCCGTTTTGTCCATATATGCGGGAGTAATACCCTTGAGTGTAGAACCAATTTTATCTATGCCTTTAGCTGCTTCGCTGGCCTTATCCAAGGCGCGATGAGTAGGCAATATTAAATGAGTTCTTTCGCTAATGAACAAATTTTTACGATAGTTAATGCCCATTGCTTCTACAGATTCACACTCTTTCCTGAGCGTAACCGGGTCGAGAACAACACCATTGCCAATCAGATTTATTTTATCATCGTGAAATATACCGGAGGGAATTTGATGCAGAACGATTTTTTTCCCCTTTATATAAAGGGTATGGCCTGCATTTGCACCTCCCTGGAAGCGGGCGATGACATCATACCCCGGAGTGAAATAATCAACTATTTTTCCTTTTCCCTCATCACCCCATTGCAGGCCCAGAATTACATCAACCATTTATTAATTTTTAATGAACACATGGGGTAAAAATAAAATGAAAAAAATAAAATCAGCTTTTTTTATTAGAAAAGAAATTCAATTATAGCCACCTAAGATAAGAATAGGCAAAGCAAAATCGTAAAGCTATTATGATTTGTTGGCAAGGTAGTACCAGATGGTGCGGGATATAAAATGGTTAACTAAGCCACCTTAAGTAAACTAAGTTTACTAATTTTAAATTTGCGCTCGGCGTAATCTAATGTTACTGTAAAGGTTTTTACTTTTTGTGACGGTAGTTCATACATAGCGTCGGTAAGGATGCTTTCGCAAATACTACGCAGACCTCTTGCCCCAAGTTTATATTCAGTGGCTTTTTCAACCATGAAATCGTAAACTTCATCTTCAATAACTAACTCTATCCCTTCGAGCTCAAATAGCTTTCTGTACTGCTTTATGAGAGAATTTTTTGGTTCGGTTAATATATTACGAAGTGTAATTTTATCAAGTGGATTCAAATAAGTTACGACCGGTAATCTTCCCAGTAATTCCGGAATAAGGCCAAAGGATTTAAGATCCTGGGCATTTACAAATTGCAATAAATTCTTTCTCTGAAATTCCTGAAGCTCTTTGTTTACGGTGAAACCAATTGCGTTTGTATTTATTCGGCGGGCTATAAGCCTGTCCACGCCATCAAATGCTCCTCCACAAATAAAGAGGATGTTTGATGTGTTTAATTTTATGAGCTTTTGTTCTGGGTGTTTGCGGCCGCCTTGCGGAGGTACTAACACTTCCGTTCCTTCAAGCAGCTTTAGCAACCCTTGTTGCACTCCTTCTCCACTTACATCACGGGTAATACTTGGGTTATCGCTTTTTCGAGCTATTTTATCAATCTCATCAATATAAACAATTCCTTTTTGAGCAGCATTTACATCGAAATTACAAACTTGCAGAAGCCTGCTTAAAATACTTTCGACATCTTCTCCTACGTAACCAGCTTCGGTGAATACGGTTGCATCTACTATTGCGAATGGTACATTTAGTATCCGCGCAATAGTTTTAGCCAAAAGAGTTTTGCCGGTACCAGTTTCACCGACCATTATTATATTGCTTTTCTCTATTTCAATGTCACTGTCTACTTTTTGATTGAGCCTTTTATAGTGATTATAAACCGCAACTGCCAAAACTTTTTTCGCATCATCCTGCCCAATCACGTATTCATCGAGAAACTTCTTTAATTCTATTGGCTTTTTTACCGAGAGTTTATAATTGGAAGGGTGAGCATTTTTTTCGGGAGTTGGAAAAATTTCCTGGGTAATTATTTCCTGTGCATGCTCGACACAGTTTTCACATATATGTCCTTCTTGCCCAGCAATCAGAATTTTCACTTCATCACGGTTTCTGCCGCAAAATGAGCAATGTAAAGTTTGTTGTTTGGCCATTTGTTTTATTCAAATTTTCCTAGGTTGCTAATTTTCACCTTATAAATTACAACTTTTTAATTGAAACTCAATATATGATCCGGTAATATATCAATGACATGTAAACTGAACAAAATGTTGCACTAAAATTTATCCAGTATGCCATCAACAATTCCATATTTTTTACTTTCTTTGGCATCCATCCAATAATCCCTGTCAAAGTCTTCCATCACCTTATCGTAAGTTTGTCCACAATTATCGGCAAGTAATTTTGCTCCTAACTGTTTTGCTTTTAATATTTGAACTGCCATTATTTCAAGATCGGCACTTGTTCCCTGTCCGCCACCACTTGGCTGGTGAATCATCACTTCGCCATGAGGAAAAATGAATCTTTTTCCCTTTTCACCCCCACTTAATAAGATACTCCCCATGCTGGCAGCCATTCCCATACATACAGTACTTACTGGTGATGAAATCATCTTCATGGTGTCGTAAATAACCATGCCACTTGTAATAACACCACCTGGGCTATTAATATAAAAGGTAATTTCTGTTCCGGGATTTTCAGCCTCAAGGAACAGAAGTCTATTAGTAATATCTTTTGCACTTTTATCATCCACAGGGCCCCAAAGGAAAATTTTTCTTTGTTCAATAAATTTTTTGTCGAACATCATTCCACCCATCATCTTTTCCATTGGATTTTCAGGCGATGATTTCTCGGGTTCTTCTTCCTCTTCGAAGCGGGTGATATAATTTTTATATAAGTTCATTTGATTTTATTTAAATGATCTGATCGTTATTTTTTTGTCTTTTTTGCGTTTGTAACTAATACTTCGTCTACCAGGCCATAATCCTTCGCCTCATCTGCCGTCATCCAAAAATCGCGGTGGCTATCTTTTGCAACTTTTTCTATTGTTTGGCCGGTATGGTTACTTAATATTTCGTACAATTCATGTTTCACTTTTCTTACTTCATTTACAGTGATCTCCACATCAGAAGCCTGGCCTGCTGCACCTGCGCTTGGCTGGTGCATCATAATTCTTGCATGCTTAAGAGCACTTCGCTTTCCAGCAGCGCCTGCGCTCATTAAAACCGCTGCCATGCTTGCTGCCATTCCGGTACAAATTGTGGCAATATCCGGCGACACAAATTGCATGGTGTCATACAATCCCAGGCCTGCGTAAACGCCGCCGCCGGGAGAGTTAATGTACAATTGAACGTCTCTAGTTCTATCGGTACTTTCTAAAAATAACAATTGTGCGGTAATGATATTCGCAACTTCATCGTTTACAGGATAACCAAGAAAAATTATCCTGTCCATCATCAAACGGCTGTAAACGTCCATAACAGCCACATTCATTGGCCTCTCTTCAATTATGTTGGGAGTAAGATTGGTTATGTTATGATTTATATATCCATGCAAGGTATTGCTGCTAATGCCCTTGTGTTTAACAGCATATTTTTCAAATTCTTTTCCAAAGTTCATAAATGTGATTTTTGTAATTACAATTTTATCGGCATGAAGTTCCAAATATTATGCTAACAAAAAAACAAGACAAAAGGGCATGTAGAAACCAAATTAGAGAACAGGCTCAAAAGAACTAAAATGGTTCTATTAATGCTCGTGATGGTGCTGCATTGCTAAAAGTTCTTCAGGTGTCGTTACTTTTTCCATAGGTGTTACTTGTGTTTCAAGCCAGTTGAAAAGTTTTTCTGTTATAATTTTTCTATAACTGCTATCCACCTGCTTTTCGTCTTTCATCATTCGATCAATGTAGCTGTCTATCCACTGTGAGTCTTCACCTAAATTCATCTGGCCAAAATATCGCATAATTTCCGACTTCATATTGTCGCGCAATTCTTCCTCTGACACGTCAATCTTATTTTCGTTGAGAATTTTATCGCTTATTAAAGTCCACTTTAATTGATTAGTGAAAGATGGGTATTCTGCCTCAACTTCCTCAGTAGTCTTTTTCTTTTCTCCTCCAATGGCAATCCATCTCTTTAAAAACTCGTCAGGCAATTGTAAAGGTGCGTCTAATAAGAGGTGATAAAGCTGGTCATGCAATTGACCCCTGCTTGCGCCATTCCATTGTTGCTGCATTTCCTCTTCTAGAACTTTGCGAAATTCTTCTTCGGTTTTTATTTCTTTGCCAGGAAAAACCTGGTTAAAAAATTCTTCATTGATTTCCTTTTTTTCGACCAAACCGATTTTGGTGATGGTCATCTTAAAATATTTTTCTAATGATATCGGATCTTCCTTATCCAATCCCAGATCCGAAAGAATCCATTCTCTTTCTTTTTCAGGAAAGGCATTTTTCAATTGTAACACGACAAACTCGTCTTTTTTCTTACCATAAATTGTAGAAAGAAAATTTTCGTCAAAATATTTTACCAGGATAGAATTATCTTTTGCAGTGCCTTCAGGTATTGCATTTCCTTCTGAATCACATTCTTCAAAGAGCACATTCAATACATTTTCCGGAGCGGTAACCTCGTCAGCATCTTTCATATCTCCATGTTTTGTCACCAGTTTTTCTATTTCTTCGCTCACCATCTCTGGTGTTACCGGCACTTTGTAGAAGACCGGCTTTGCACTTTTAATTGCATCTATAGATATCTCCGGTTTAATTCCTAATTCAAAGGGGAAATCATAATCCGCAGGATTGG
Source organism: Ginsengibacter sp. (assembly GCA_040007435.1). Taxonomy (GTDB): domain Bacteria; phylum Bacteroidota; class Bacteroidia; order Chitinophagales; family Chitinophagaceae; genus Ginsengibacter. Next base: position 61,678 of record JBDTUZ010000017.1, read on the forward strand.
CCATATCAAGATTTCGCAAGTCACTCTCCATTGGTAATGGCTGGGCAAAAATTTGAGGCTTTTCTTTATTCAGGTATTCCTGCAATTCTTTTTCAACTGCTTTTACTACCTCGTCATAAAAAATGGATGAGCCGTACATCTTTTTAACCATCCCTGCCGGCACCATGCCTTTTCTAAAGCCTGGAATGTTAGCTTTTTTGCTATAATCTTTTATTGCCTTTTCAAATGAGGGGTAATAATCTTCTTTAGACACTTTCACCGTCAATTTATCATGAAGATCGCCGAGGCTCTCTTTTGTAATGGTTGCCATTAATCTTTAATTTATTATTCCGTTTCAGGAACGGAGGTTATTATTTTCTTTTCAGAAAATATATTTGTGAGTGTGCGCATGGAGGGACTCGAACCCCCACACCTTACGGCATCAGATCCTAAGTCTGACGTGTCTACCAATTTCACCACATGCGCTTTTGGGGCGGCAAAAGTACTGGATTTAGATTAAAAAAAACAGGACGCGGAGATATTTTATGTTTTCAGTTCATTTTATAAAATGTGGTAAAAGCACAAAATAATTTCTATCTGAATCGTCGTTGATCTTCAAGCCAAATGATTAAAGATTAAACTTTCCATAAGCAAAGCAGTCTTAGTCAAGGTTTTTCTATTTTTGTTGCCCAGTTAAAAAATAAATATGATTCACCAACCAGAAGACCAGGAGCTCTTGTTGAGCTTTAAAGATCCGGCAACAAAAGAGCAGGCGTTTACTGCGATTATTAAAAAATACCAGGAAAAATTGTACTGGCATGTAAGAAGGATGGTTGTTAACCATGACGATGCCAATGATGTTTTGCAAAATATGTTTATCAAGGTATGGAAAGGTCTTGAGAATTTCAGGGAAGACAGCCAGCTTTATACCTGGCTTTACCGCATCGCGACCAACGAGTGCCTTACGTTTATGGCGCAGCAGAAAAAAAGAAGTTCGGTATCACTAAGCGACGTTGAAAATGGATTGAGTAACCAACTTAAAAGTGATACCCATTTTGATGCAAACAAACTTGAGTGGAAGCTTCAACTTGGCATTCAGCAATTACCGGAAAAGCAAAGACTTGTTTTTAACTTAAGATATTATGATGAAATGCCTTATGAACAAATGAGCAAAGTGCTGGATACGAGCGAAGGGGCTTTAAAAGCCAGCTACCACCATGCAGCAAAAAAAATCGAAGAATTTATACTTAATAATTAAACTTTCAAGGCTTTTAAAGGTCTGATAAAGAGTAATGAATAACTCACAAGAAATATTAAATGAACTTAAGGAAATATCACCTTTCCTGGCAGGGCTGGAAAAGATGAATGTTTTCCTGGTGCCAGACGGATATTTCGACGATTTGAGTGAGCGCTTGTCAAGCTTTGCGATATTTAATGATAGTAATGAATTTGAATTAAATGCCACTAATGTGCAAGAGGTACCTGATGGTTATTTTAATACTCTAAGCACAAATATTTTAGCCAAAATAAAAAAGCTTTACCCTGAGACGCAGGATGAAGAACTGAGTAAACTTTCTCCGATGCTGTATTCATTGAAAAGTGAAAATGTGTTTGGGGTTCCTCCCGGATATTTTGACAATTTGTCTAAAAATATTTTAAAAAAAATAAAGAATATAACTTCCGAAACGAGAGATGAAGAATTACTCAATTTATCTGCTACGCTGTATTCATTAAGGAATGAAAATGTATTTGAAATTCCTGCAGGCTATTTTGATACTGTGTCCGTAAATATTTTAGATAAAATAGAGCAGGTAAATCCTGAAACGGCCGAAGAAGAGTTACGCAATATTTCTACAACGCTTTATTCGCTAAAGGATAAAAACGTATTAAAAGTGCCTGACGGTTATTTTGATACTTTAAGCACAAATATTTTAGCAAAAACTAAGGAACAATATTTGGAAACTGCGGATGAAGAGTTACGGAATCTGTCTCCAATGCTTTATACTCTGAAGAATGAAATTGTATTTACAGTTCCTGACGGATATTTTGAAAATTTTTCAAATAATGTAATTGAGAAAGTAAACCCTGTTAAGGCCAGGGTTGTGACTATGAAACCTCGCAACTCGTGGTTGAGGATTGCAGCAGCGGCAGTAGTAACTGGTGCCATTGCAATAACTTCCCTTCAGATATTTAACACACCGTCGAACCACAATGATCAAGGTATTTCTACAACTGCATCGACTACTGTTCCAGGTTATATTAAAGAGTCTTTTCAATTTAAAACAGAAAAGCAAATTGATGCTGGTATTGCCAAACTAAGCGATGACGACATAGTTAAGTACCTGGAGAAGAACGGAAGTGTCTTAGATAATGATCTTCTTTTAAAAAATACCGACGTAAGTGAGTTGCCTTCCCAGGAAGATTACTTGATTGATGAAAATACTTTGAATACTTATCTTGATAAAATTGATCAAAAAGGACATACCAATTAAAAAATTGATGATGAAAAAATCTGTACTCATATTATTAATATTTTTTTCAGGTTTTGCTACGCTGTATGCCCAGGAGGATAATGACCCGAGAGGAGAAAGAGTGCAAGCTTTGAAAATTGCTTTTATTACTCAAAAACTTGGCCTTACTTCGGAAGAAGCTCAAAAATTCTGGCCTATTTATAATCAATATGACCAGGAGGTTCGCGGCGTGGACAGAAGAGATGTTATGAAATCTGATCAGCAACTATTAGATATCCGCAAAAAATATCAAACTTCATTTGAAAAAATATTAGGCCCGCAAAGGCTAAATAAACTGTTCAATGCTGAAAGAGATTTTCGGGAAGTATTGATACGCCGACTGAAGGACCGCCAGGCCCAAAGACTAAATAGCCTTCGTCGTTAAATAAACAATTTCTACCGTCAGGTAAATAAAATTCATTGAATTGAATTAATAGAGCAACTAAAAGTTGGAGAAATTAAATTTTTCTTACTTTTGCGCTTAGGTGTTTTTCATAGGTTAGCAACGGCCGGCCCTTTTTAGGGCAGGCCTTTTTTATGTTGCGTCAAAATTTGTATGTGGGATATTTAATATCATGGTAAAATAAAAAAGTCCACTTTTCTTTTTCTCCCTGCTGCCACCATTCTCTTCTTAGTTCCATGGCTTTAGCGCCATCATAATCATATTTAGCTTTAAACCTGTTTTTCATTTGTTGTAATTGCGGGGCAACATCGCCTCCAAAAAAGATTGTCTCGTTGTCTTCTTCTATTTTAAAAACCTGGTGATAAGGGCAATGTGCGCCAGTCAATTGATAGTGTATATAGCCATCAATTGAATCATCTTCGCTTGTAAATTTTAACCGATTACTATTTTTTAGCACCAGGTAGTCATCAGTTACGTAAGAAGGAAAGCCTTTCTCAAACGCATGGTTCCATTCGTCGTAGTTAATATAGTAATCTGCATTTTCAAAACTTAGTTTAGTTTTATCCGGCGTTAAGATGCCACCTGAATGGTCTTTATGCAAATGCGAGAGCAAAACTTTGGTAACCTCAGTAGAATTTATACCATGCGAAGAAAGGTTCTTATGAATTTGTAATTGCTGATCAGGATATGCAAAGCCAAGCCCTGTGTCGAGTACTAAAATATCTTTTGAAGTAATTACTACAAATGGCTGAATTTCCACAAGCAAACTGCCTCTAGGTCTCTGTTGCAAATCATCTTCATCAATTTTAAATGGAACAAATTTTTTCGATTGATCTACTGTGAAAGAACCCTCACTTAGTGGAAATATCTTCATACCCGTAATCCCTGAATGGGAATTTGATTATCTTAAAATTATATTTACAAAAATCTTTCACACAACAAAATTAACGTAAACATTTTCTCTTTTTGTTTATTCGCTGCCCAAAGTGAAAAGTGTTTAGCGCAATACCATTTGCCTGTCGGCATCGAGCCGTAGTAATATGAATACTAAAATTGTAAAAGTTAAAAGCGAAGAGCCGCCATAACTCATTAATGGCAAAGTGATTCCTATTACCGGGGCAAGCCCGATAGTCATACAGATATTAATAGATATATGAAAAAAGAAAATTGCTGCCAGGCTATAGGCATAGACCCTGCTGAAAGTACTTCGTTGGCGTTCCGCCAAAAAAACAATCCTGAAAAGTAAAAGCATATACAAGATTACTACGAGGCTGCTTCCCCAAAATCCAAAGTTTTCACCTACTGATGTAAATATAAAATCAGTGTGTTGTTCAGGTACAAAATCCCCCTGGGTTTGGGTACCTTTTAAAAATCCTTTTCCCATTAGCCCTCCGGAGCCGATGGCAATTTTCGACTGCTTTACGTTGTAATTTTCTTTTGCTTTTTTTAATTTTTTGGTATTGGCAAGTTCCTTTACTTTTTGCTTATCGAGTTTTTCAGCGTCGGTATTATCATTGGGAACATAGTCCACCCCGAAAGTATTCAATATCCTTTCTACCTGGTATTGCTGTAGTACATGTTCGAAAATATAAGGAACTGCAAATCTCTGTATGCCTACACATAAAAGCCATAGTCCTACTATGACTACCAATATGCCTTTATCCCTTTTTACTGCGCGTCTCATAAGGAAAATGGTAATAATTGCAATTGCAGTAAGTATTATTGCCAGCGAGTTTTTTTCAACTAAAATTGTTGCTACCACCAGTATAGCAAATGAAAACCCGATTATAAGATAAACTGGCGGCAATCCTTCCCTGTACATAGGGATAAGAAAGGAAAAATATACCAACGCAAGACCAGTTTCATTTTGCAATATTGAAAAAACAGCGGGGGTTAAAGCGATCGCTGCCGCAATCAACTGGGATCTTGGTTTTTCAAAATTCGTTTCAGGGCGGGATAAATATTTTGAAAGCGCAAGAGCTGCAAAAATTTTACAGGTTTCAACCGGTTGTAGATTGAAAAATCCAAGTGGAATCCATGACTTTGATCCATTTATATTTTTGCCCAACACAAAAGTGGCCAGCATGAGTATGATGCCGAGGACATAGCTGATGTTTGCGGTTGCTGTAAAAAATTTACTGTCAGTAAGCAATATGAATATCGCGACTACTGCAGAGATGCCAATAAATAGTAATTGCCTGGAGTAATTTTTCTTCAGACCAATTATGTTTCTTAAGATTGGTTCATTATTGTGGTATTCTACTGAAAAAATACATAAGACGCCAATCGAAACAAATAAGATATACATCCATATCAATACCCAATCAACTCCTTTAGTTATGGCAGCCTCGTTACGCATTTTGATATAAATAATGAAGTTTATTTTAGTGAATCAACACTATTTGTTTTTTTCTGTTTCTCAGGCAATAAGGCTTCAATATCTTGCTTTGCCTTATCCATATTTTTACCGGGAGGTATGGTATCGGCAAGCCTTTCTTTCTGCTTTTCATTTCTTAATTTCTCCAAACCTTCAGTATCGTCTTCTTCCTCAATGCCCATAGTATCTTTAACGCTTTTAATATAGCCTTTCTCCAGCAGATAAGATTTATCCTTTGCATGAATAAGAGAATCTTTGTGGCGTATCTCTTTATAAATACGTGCCGGCATAAGATTTAAATTTGCAAGTGTTTCAATTTTTGCTTTTCTGTCCGGTTCTGGAATTGAGTCCCTTAAATATTGCTCTATCATAAGGCTGGCGATCGGCGCTGCCGAATTAGAGCCAAAGCCTGCATTTTCGCAAATAACTGCAATCGCTATTTTGGGATTTTCCCTGGGTGCAAAAGCGGCAAAAAAAGCGTGATCTTTTTGTTTTACTCCTTGGTAATAATTTTCAACCGTTCCCGTTTTTCCGCAAACAACTATTCCAGGAACTTTCGCGGCGATACCTGTTCCGGATTCCATTACTCCCTGCATACCGTCGTGAACAGCTTCAAATATACTATCCGGAATGTTCAATGGCCTATGCTTTACATTAAATGAATCCAGCATGCCAAATTCATCTCCGCCATCAATTGAATCGATAAGATGAGGGGTGATATACCATCCTTTATTAGCGAGGTAAGCCATCTCGTTAGCAACCTGTATTGGTGTTACATTCACTTCACCCTGGCCTATGCTTACAGAACGAAAAGTGCAAAAATTCCAATGGTTTTCACCATAAATTTTATTGTAAGTTTTTGGAGTTGGAATAAGCCCGCTTTTTTCCGAAGGTATATCCACTCCTAATTTATGGCCTAAACCAAATGCATACATATAATTATCCCACACCTTAAGAGCGCTATCGGTTGATCCATAAGCGGGGTTATTAATAGTACGTTGCATTACATTGGCAAAATAAGTATTGCATGAATGGGTAATGGCTTCTTTCAATTTAAAAACACCAGGATCAAGACAACGCATGGGCTTCCCACAGCCATAAAATGCTCCTGTGCATAAGAAAGTTGTTGAAGGAGTTATTACTCCCTCCTGCAGACCAATTAACCCCTGTAGTGTTTTGAATGTGGACCCCGGTGAATAATAAGCGTTGACCGTTCGGTTTATCATTGGCAGGCGCGGGTCCAGGAGGAGCTCGGCGAAATGTTTCTGACGTTCTGAGCCGGTTAAAAGATTGGGCTTATAAGTGGGGCTGCTAATCATTGAAAGTACCCCGCCGGTTTTAGGATCGATTGCAACAATGGCTCCTATCTTATTCTCCATAAGGTGTTCTCCCAATTTCTGCAAATCAATGTCCAGCGCCATGTGCATATTTTCGCCGGGTATTGCCGCTGTATCATATTTGCCTTTTTCAAGCCTTTCTGTGAGCCTGTTTTTATTATCTCGTTTCCAAAATTCAATTCCGCGCTGGCCCATTAAAACTCTTTCGTAACTGCGCTCGAGCCCAGTTTTGCCTGCATAATCTCCCATCTGGTAACCTTCCCCTTCATGTCTTTTTAAAAAATTGGAATCTACTTCTGACAAGTAACCGAGAATGTTACCCGCAGCATCGAAAGGATAGTCACGTACCGGCCTCTCTTGTAAATAGAATGCAGGTACAAACTTATACATGCTTTCATTTAACCTGGCGATTTTTCCCACGGAAAGAGAAGCTTCAAATATTGATACCCGGTAGCTTCGGTTTTTGATTATGGCAGTAAGAATTCTTTTCTTGAATTCGGTCGTGTCTATATCTAAAATGCGGCATAAGGCGGCTGTATCAAGGTTCATTCCTCTTATTTTGCCAGGGGTTACCATCAGATCATAGATGACTGTATTGCGTAATATGGCCTTGTTTTTACGATCAAACAAAATACCTCTGTCCGGGTAAACGACTTTGCGGAACTTACCTTGTTCATCCGCAAGGACTGAATATTTTTTATTTAATATCTGGAGATTAAAAAGCTGCGCAATAATTATTGTTCCAATTACAAGAAATAGGATAATAATTAAATTTTTACGAGACTGATGAAATGCAGGCACAGATATAAAGTGATTTAGAGAGATTGAGAAAGTAAAACGGAAATTAAGACAAAAATAATACGTCTAAACTGTATTCGTTCTAAATCTTTGCTTTCTTACAAACAATAATTCTGTTAAAAAGATTAATAAAATACTAATGGTTGTGGAGAATAAAGTTTTCACTATAAAGTAAAAATATCCTCCTGTTTGAAGCGCTTCAAGAAAGAAGAGTAAGCAATGGTGAACAAGGGTGAGCACTACTATGTAAGTAAGATAGGGTGTAAATCCCATGCTTTTGATTGAAGGTTCATTGTAATTACTTTCCGCTCCTTCCTGTGATATAAGAATATTGATAAGAAAAGGCCGAAGGTAGGCGATAAGCACGCAAGGCGCTGCATGAAGCCCGTACGTTTTTGTAAAACAATCCAGGCTGAAGCCAAGCAGGAACGCTAACATCATGATACCCTTTCTTCCCATTTTAAAAGGAAGCCATAAAATAAAAAGAAAATAAAGATATGGGGTTACAAGGTGATGTAACGGAGGTATATTATTAAGTACAAAAACCTGTACTAATATGAAAAGACAAAACCGTACAATATTTTTTACAAGGTTACTCATTTCTTTTCTTCACTTTATTTAAGAGCTCACGCGCTTCATCTTTTTGAAGATTATTTATGATGTATACATACTGAAGGTTATAAAAATTTGCAGCAGTTTTTACTCGTATTGTATAGGTGCTGCTTGTTTTCTCGCTTATTACTTCCTCTGCAGTTCCTATTAAAAGGCCATAGGGAAACTTGTCAGAATACCCGCTCGTAATAACTGTATCGCCTTTCAAAATTTTTGTAGCCTTGGAGATATCTTTCAGGTTTACCATATTGGTTTCTTTGCCATCCCAAATAATAGTGCCGGTTTCGCCACTTTTTTTAATCATAGCACTGGTATTACTCAGTCCATTAAGAAGACTCATTACTACGGAAAAATTTTTACTTACTTCCATGACGGTTCCGACCACTGCATTATTCATATCAATTACTCCAAGATCAGGTATTATTTCCTGGGCTGCACCCCTGTGAACTTGTATAAAATTATTAGGCTGGTTTACAGAATTACCTACAACTTTTGCCTGCATATATTGGTATCTTCTAAATTGAAGAACTGAATCAATCGAGAGCGTATCAATGGTAAGTTTCGATGTGCTATCCGGCATATCAAAATCCTGTTTTAGCTTATTGTATAAAACTTCATTTGCTTTTACCAGCGAATCATTTGTTCTTTTTAATTGAAAATAATATTCAACAGTGTTGTATTGCTTGCTTATTCTACCGGTGACTTCATTTGCTACTCCTGAGTAAACCGCATGATGATAACGATTATAAGTAAAGAGCATAATGAAAGAAACTATCATCAGGAATAAAAAGAAAAGAAAATTAAAATAGATCCTGATGAAAATTAAAATATTACGCATAAAATACTTCTCAACCCCGATAGATTCAGGAACGTGTGAATAGATGGTTTGAAATATACATAATTTTTGGGGAGTATTATGTCCCAATTATACAGGAAAAGGGCGTTAGCGCATAACAAATGGATAGCGGTCGTAATGCTTTAGGGCCAGGCCAGTGCCTCTTACAACACTTTTAAGAGGATCGTCGGCTATGTGAACCGGCAGTTTAATTTTTGCTGCGAGCCTTTTATCGAGGCCTCTTAAAAGAGCACCACCTCCCGTGAGATACATGCCGCGCCTATAAATGTCCGAAGCCAATTCCGGCGGCGTTGTCTCCAAAGCCTTTAAAATTCCTTCTTCTATTTTAAATATGGATTTATCGAGTGCTTCAGCAATTTCCTGGTAACTGACCATTATTTGCTTAGGTATACCTGTTACAAGGTCTCTGCCATTTACGGGCATATCTTCAGGGGGATTGTCAATGTCTTTCATGGCAGAGCCAATCTGTATTTTTATTTGTTCTGCAGTACGCTCCCCAATAAGAAGGCTATGGTAGCGCCGTAACGCTTCCATGATATCGGCTGTAAACTCATCGCCGGCAATTCGTATTGATTGGTCGCATACAATGCCAGCTAATGCTATAACAGTGATTCCTGTAGTACCTCCGCCAATATCAATAATCATATTTCCAACAGGTTCTTCTACATCTATTCCAATACCCAGAGCTGCGGCCATTGGTTCATGGAGGAGATAAACTTCTTTTGCGCCGGCTTGTTCTGCACTGTCTCTTACCGCACGTTTTTCAACTTCTGTAATACTGCTTGGAATGCATATCATCATTCGCCAGCTCGGAGGAAACCATGGTTTTTTGGGGTAAATCTTTTTTATCATTTCCCGTATCATAAGTTCCGCCGCATTGAAATCAGCAATTACGCCGTCTTTTAATGGGCGAACTGTTCTTATACTCTCGTGGGTTTTTTCATGCATCATCAATGCCTTTTTGCCCACAGCTAATATATTCTTTGGATTATTCCGGTCTAATGCAACAATCGACGGCTCATTTACAACAACAACATCGTTATGAATTATAAGGGTGTTTGCGGTTCCAAGGTCAATCGCTATTTCCTGTGTAAAAAAATTAAAAAGGCCCATCTTAGAGGATATGATATTGAGAAATTATTAATGGATGCAAAGTTGTAGGAAATAATTTGAATTAACAACCGCAAAACTATTTAGGATTTATGATACACGATTTATAATTTCAGGATAATTGATTGAGCCCTCACATCATGCTTTTATTATTGAACCGCAGGCAATTCTTTTGGTTGAAAAACGCAGCAAACAATCATTTATTATATAAGCTTTCAAAAGAAATTTCCATGTAAAAAAGGAGTTGAAGCAAATATGAAAAATTATTCAATAAACTCATATCCTATATCTGTTCGGTAATACATTCCTTCAAAGTGTATTTGTTCCAGGATTTCTTTCGAGCGGTCCACTGCTTCCGAAAGCGTATCAGCAAGAGATGATACCGCGAGTACACGCCCGCCGTTGGTAACCACCTGGCCATTTTCTTCTTTAGTGCCGGCGTGAAATACCATAACACCTCCGTCTGCCTGTATATGCTTTTTAATGTGTGGGTTTTCCAGATAACCGAAATCTATTGTAAAGCCTGTTTTGTACTCGAGTGGATACCCTTCGCTAACAGCTACAATTGTTGCAGCCGATCTTTGATCTATTTCAATTTTTTCCAAATGCAGCTCCTGCTTGTGTGCTGCGAGAAGCAGTTTCAAAAGATCATTTTTCAACCTGAGAAGTACTGCTTCGGTTTCCGGGTCTCCCATCCGGCAATTGTATTCAATTACTATGGGTTCCTCTTTTACCTTTATAAGGCCAAAAAAAATAAAACCCATATAATTAATATTATCCTTTTGCAGGCCTTCGACCGTTGGCTTAATAATCTTTTCTTTAATCTTTTCCATTAAATCACCGGTGGCAAATGGTACAGGACTTATGGCGCCCATACCTCCCGTATTAAGACCGGTGTCACCTTCCCTGATTTTTTTATAATCTTTCGCTTCCGGAAGAAGCACATATCCGTTACCGTCAGTGAGAATAAAAACACTCATTTCTATTCCATCTAAAAATTTTTCCACAACGATTTTTTTACCTGCATCCCCGAATTTGCTTTTTTGAATAATCAGCTCATATTCTCCCATAGCTTCAACATAATTATTGCAAATGAGGACTCCTTTCCCGCCAGCAAGTCCATCTGCTTTCAGTACTACCGGAAGCTCGTGATTTTTTATATATGCCAGTCCTTCCTCAAATGTATCTGCCGAAAATTCCTTATAATCTGCGGTAGGGATATTATGCCTTTTCATGAAGGCCTTTGCAAATGCCTTACTGCCCTCAAGTTGGGCACCCTCTGCAGAAGGGCCTGTTATTATTATGTGCCGAAGCGCACTATCTTTTTTAAAAAAATCATAGATTCCCTTCACAAGAGGTTCTTCAGGCCCCACTAGTACAAGATCTATTTTATTATCTATGCATGTGGTTTTGATTACTTTGAAATCAGAAATATCGATCTCAATATTTTTTCCGAATTGCGAGGTTCCTGCATTTCCAGGGGCAATAAACAGTTCAGAGCAAAGTTCGCTTTGGCTTATCTTCCAGCAAAAAGCATGAGCACGTCCGCCGGCGCCAAGAATAAGAATTTTCAAGAAAAAAGATTTTAGTTTAGAGAGAAAAGAGGTGCAAGTTATGTATTAACGATTTTAAAACCTTTTCCATTCATCAATAAATAAAACTTACACAATAACATTCTCAAAAATTGAATTTTGCCAATTAAAATTAATCAGTACTTTACAAACTATTAAACCGCCGTCAATACAAAAAAAATAAGCTATGCAAAGCCAACCAAATTCTGCTGGTAATGATATAATTAAGGATAAACATCCAAGGGGCTTGTATGTGCTTTTCTTTACTGAACTGTGGGAACGTTTTGGGTACTATTTAATGATTGGGATTTTTTTACTTTATTTAACTGATACGACGGGTAATGGTGGCCGCGGCCTCGATAATGTAGCGGCAGTGAGTATTGTTGGTACTTATGTCGCACTCATTTATTTAACACCATTTATCGGCGGATTAATTGCAGACAGATATCTGGGGTATGTAAAATCAATCTTCATTGGCGGCGCGATGCTGGCACTAGGATATTTTTTAATTGCACTTAATGGTAGTAACCTGGTGATGTATGCCGGTCTGTTTTGCGCTATAATTGGGAATGGATTTTTCAAGCCAAATATCAGTACGCTGCTCGGGAATATTTACAACAGGCCTGATCTAAGGCCAAAGAAGGATGTTGCTTACAATATCTTTTACATGGGAATAAATATTGGTGCTTTCATTTGCAATTTTGTTGCGGCTTTTCTTCGTAATAATTATTCATGGGGTTATGCTTTTGCCGCAGCGGGATTTGGGATGATATTAGGGTTGATCTGGTTTGCCTTTGGATTAAAACATATAAAGCATGCTGATGTAATTAAGCCGGTTCAAAAAGAGGACATGCCGATTTCAAAAATATCGCTATATGTTTTTTTGCCGGCATTAATTGCAGGAGCAATTGGCTGGTTTGTTCCCGGTAATATTATGGGTTCCGATTCTAATGATGCTTTCATTTTTGCCTGCGTACCAATTATTATTTTTTATTTTAGTTTATGGTATAATGCGAAAGGTTTTGATAAAAAGCGCATAAGCACATTATTAATATTATTTGGTGTTTCGATAATTTTCTGGAATATATATAATCAAAACTCTACAGCTTTAACCCTCTGGGCTCAAACCTATACTGACCGGGAAGCACCTAAGGTTATTCAACCCGTACTAAAACCTTTTAATTTTTTAGAAACTATAAATACCACACCAACCGAAATACCTGTTGTAGATAACCAGTTTCGAGCCCAGGCAGATGCTCGTGGAAAAGTGCTGACCACTCAGGGACCCGATTTATATTTACAAAATTTGCAAAAAGATAAATACCCGGCCTCAGGGCAAGATCTTAAACTTATTTCAACAGAAATATATCAATCGATAAACCCTTTTTGGATAATTGTTTTAACCCCATTGATAGTGGGTTTCTTCGGATTTCTAAAGGCAAGGGGCAAAGAATTATCTACTCCTAGTAAGTTTGCATGGGGAACCATTATTGCAGGCTTGTCATCGTTGGTAATGGTATTTGCTTGCTTATCCACAGATATTTATCAGAACAAAGTTTCAAGCTGGTGGATATTTTCCAGCTATGGCGTTTTTACTATAAGTGAATTATTTGTAAGTCCTGTCGGGTTGTCGCTTACGTCGAAAGTAGCTCCACGGCGCTTAACGGCTTTAATGATGGGAGGGTGGTTTATTACAACTTCTTTGGGAGGAAAAATTTCAGGAATACTCGCCGGCTTCTGGGATCAGTTTGACAATAAAGCCGTCTTCTTTTCCATAAGCGTTATTGCTGCACTAATTGCAGGGCTTTTGCTTTTCCCTTTGGCCAAACGTTTAAATAAAATAGTTGTTGAAGCAAGTGCTATGGAAGAGTAAAAGATTTGCTATTAACTGAACGCAGTTATTGAATTACGTAAAACAAGTTTTGTAAGGATAAGTGTAACAGACTGATTAAATATCAATTTGCTTAAACAAGAAATCCAATAAAATTTATATTGCCAATATCCTCTTTAATAAATTCTTTTTTTTCGTTGTTTTGTCATGGGCTTCCCCATTCTCATTCTTTTTTGCTACAAACTGGGTTACCCCAAATTGTAATGCAGTACCAAGTGCTTTTTTTATAAGTCCTGCAGATTTGCCAACAATCATTTTCTTTGAGAAATATCCAGCACCAAGCCCCAATGCAACCCTAAATAAATTGTGCTTTAGTTCGGGCGATTCCTGCACTTCATGTATAGTTGACTTTAAAATGTTAGTAGGCTTCATACTCACTAATAGCGTATGAAAATGGTCCTGCAAGTCTGCTTCCTGAATTTTGATTTTTCGTTCCAGTCTTTTTATAGCAACGTCGAGATCTGTTGTATTTGCAATTCTTTGAAGCTTGGAATTAGCAATTTCTTCATTATTCATTTCTTGATTTTTTATGCTTAGTCAACCATTTCCTTAATAAGTTTACTGCTTACTGGATTTTTAAGAATATTTCCGCGCATCGAATATAAAACAAGCCCTACAATAAGATACAATCCTGCAACTATGAAAAAGCCATACGAAGCTGCTCCTAACCACTGACCGATTAAAAGTGCACCACCAATTGAAACACATAATATTACTGTGAACAAGACAAGTATTAAAATCAAGGATATTATAAAGGTTGAAAAAAAGCCTGCAGCTTTATTTATAGCTATAAGCTTATAAAGAGATAGTCTCGTTTCAGCGTACTCTTTTACCTTGTTAAAAAGTTCTTCAATACCTGTTGGTTTATCCTCTATTTTGTCGCTTACCATCGAGCTTGATTATTTAATTGTAAAGTAAGATGAAATTAGGTTGAGTCAACATGTTCGATCATAGTCAACATGTTTGATCATACGACCTTTCTCCGCAAAGACACAAAGCGCACTAAATAAAAATCAAGTGCCCTCTATGCCATTGCGGAAAACGGGAATTTCTAATGACCTGAAATTAATTAGCCATTCAATGAGCTTCTTACATCTCCTTTCATAGCATTGGCCTTTTCCTTAGCTTGATTTACCAAGTCGTTACCCATGTCTTTTCCTTCAGAAACCAATCCGCTCAGTTTCTGTTTTGCCTGATCGTATTTCTCAGAAATTACATCAGAATATTCGCTGTATTTATCTTTTACAGAGTCTGCAAGGTCCGAACCTTTTGCAGCAATTTTTCTTCTTGTTTCAGTGCCTTTATCAGGGGCAAATAAAATGCCCAATACAGCTCCTGCGGCAGCGCCTGCTAAAACGCTTGCTAATACTTTTCCTGAACCCATAGTTTTAATTTTTAAGTTTGTTATTTAAATATTGTTGTTAGTGTATTATCAATAATATAGACAATATATTGCCAAATACCAATTCTATATACAAATTTGCTCAAATACAACCTGAATAAGGGTTTAAAAAAAAATGATATAGTTTACTTTTTCAAAATTACATACTTTTTGAGTAATATTTTGCCCATACTGAGGTGGCATTATTTGATTTTTATTTTTTTAGCGCAAATCGCCAGACTGGTAGCACCTTTTGTACAAGATTAATCTTGGCATAATTCTTAAAGATCGCTATCGGTATAAAGTTTGAGTAGAGGTATAGCCTCATTTTTAGTGTAATGCATTTGATAAGTTTACAATTTAAATTTTCGGCAAAAAGATGATAATAGAAAGCACCGTAAAAATTATTCAATTTTAAAAAAAATAAAAAATGAGCAGATTTAATTTTACTAAAATCATTTTTCTAATGTTGGCTATAGCCGTCACATTTAGTAGCTGTGAAGCAATCGCTGGAATATTTAAAGCAGGGGTTTGGGTCGGTGTTGTAATTGTTGTTGTCATTATTGCTTTAGTTCTCTGGTTGATAAGTAAGGCAAAGAAATAATTATTTCCTGGTGTGCGCCGAATGACCTGCTAAAACTTAAGGCTATTTCTCAGAAAAAGTAATAATACGAATACGGCAAGTATTTAATTCATGAAAGTCTTGTTCAACAATACCTATATTTGAAACCTTTGTTTAGCATCTTACACATACAATGATCAGGAACTTTGTAGATAAAATTGCGGACCGCATAAGGATGGGATATCTTGCCGCATTTTTATTGTTGCTCCTCTCATATATCCTTACTTTTTATTCTACACAAAAATTAATAAACCAGGCCAATTGGGTAAATCACACTAGTGAAGTAATACATGATCTCGATAATGTGAAGGCTTTTGTAACTCGCTCTGAATCTGACTTTCGTGGCTATCTTGTTACTAATAGCAAATTTTTGCTTTCCGATTATTATAGAAGTCGCAATAATGCGGACTCTACGTTAAAAAAAGTTAAAAGTTTTACGCTCGATAATCCGGAAAGGCAAACTAATATAGATTCCATTACCGGCATAATTAATAGAAAGTTTGTATGGATGGATAATGGTATTTCGATCTTTGATTCGACCAACGAAATGTCAAGATTTATATTGATGCAAAATAATGGTGATTTACAAATTACGCGGCAACTGGAAGACTATATACACACAGTTCAAAAAGCGGAAAAAAATTTACTGTCTGCAAGAACAGCTTCCGTGAACCAATATTCAAGAATTATAAAAATCATAAACATAGTTTCAATTTTCCTTGCGGTGATTCTTACTCTTTATTCAGTCATAACATTTAATAAAGAAAATAAGGCTAAGCTGGTTGCTGATCGGCAGGCGGGTGAGTTTAGGAATCAGCTTGAACAAAGACTTAACGAGCTGGCCTCAGTAAATGCCGAGCTTATTGAATTAAGAAATATCGAAAAATTTGCCGTAACCGGAAGAATTTCACGAACAATTGCACATGAAGTAAGAAACCCACTGACCAACATAAATCTTGCTGTCGAACATTTACGGACTGAAGTAGATAGCAGGGAAGAAGTAAATATGCTGTTCGAAATGATTACCCGTAATACAGACAGAATAAATCAATTGATAAGTAATTTATTAAATTCAACCCGTACCTCAGAACTTGAATTTATTAAAGCATCTATTAATGAAGTGCTTGATAAAAGCCTTGAATTTGCACAAGACAGAATAGAATTGAAAAATATAAAAGTTGTAAAAAATTATGATCCTGATATTTGCCCGATTTTAATAAATCATGAAAAAATTTGTATTGCTTTTCTAAATATAATTGTAAATGCGATTGAGGCGATGGAAGAGAATGGAACGCTGCAACTGTCAACTGAAAATATTGGTGAGCGTTGTGTTGCAACAATAAAAGATACCGGTAAAGGAATGAGTAAGGAAGACGTTAGCAAATTATTTGAACCATATTTCACCACCAAGGAAAACGGCCACGGGCTGGGGTTAACGAATACGCAGAATATTATACTTAGTCATAATGCAAAAATTACTGCTGAAAGCGAATTCAACAAGGGAACTACTTTTACTGTTATATTTAATTATGCTTAATTATCGCGACGAAGTCTTTGACTTATTTTTTCCGGTGATTTAGTTGCCCGCGTGATAATAATTTTTTACACTTACGTGAAGCCTCAATTCTTTATTAATTTTATCACCCCCGGCAAAATGTTCAGTGGTTCCCAATGTCGAGCATAGAAAAAACCTCATACAATTTAATGCATGAGGTTTCGATTTTTTTAATGGAAAGATTATAAACTATAATTTTTCTATCCAGTCTATTACTTCTTCTTTTGTCTTTCCAAGCTTCTGTTGCATACGGCCTACCAACTCATCGTCTTTGCCTTCTTCATATTTTAAATCGTCGTCTGTTAGATCGGCGTATGCTTGCTTGATTTTTCCTTTCGTTTCGTTCCAGTTGCCTTTCAACTTTAATTTCCAGCTTTCCATAAAATGTTTTATAGATTAAAATCAGGCGCGGTTAATTACTTTTAACAAGATTGCTATAATAGCGATCACTAAAAGAATATGAATTATTCCGCCGGTGTAGTAACCGCCTAAGAAGCTTATGGCCCAGATAATTACAAGAATTACTGCGATCACATATAATAAGTTTCCCATGTTGTTTAAAAAATTTAGGTTAAAAAAATTGATACACCTACTCTATCATATAAAAGTTTGCCAAATTTATTTTTTTGTGTAAATGACTGTCAGCACTGCAATTAGTAGCTTTTATACGCGCCTGTTGTGCAAATAAATTATTAATTTATGGGGAAAATGCTCCACGAATAACCTCAGGCAATGTTTTTAAATTCAAATTTAGCTAATACATTTTTTATAGCGGATATGCTAAAAGGTTTACTTATAAAGTAATCGGCGCCGTTATTAAAAGCTTCTTCCATATCACCAGGTGTGTCGTAAGCCGTAATCATAATTACTTTAACCGCGGGGTATAATGATTTTATTTGTGGTATAAGTTCATTACCCGATCCATCCGGTCGGTGATTATCAACAAATAATACATTTGGCTCTATATTGTGTATGGTTTGCCTTGCTTCATGTAAAGAATTCGCACATGCAGTACTTAGCTTCTCATTTCTGATGGCGAGTTCAAGCAAGTAACATAAGTCTTTCTCGTCTTCAACTATCAAAACGTTGGTAGATTTCTTTTTCCTTTTCTCTTTCACTGCAAATAAATTTAATGAACCTCGTGCTACGATTGGCAGCTAATAGTCAGAGGTTGTATTTATAAAACAATTAATCTGCCAGTAAATTCAGCCTACTCTCCTTTTAGTTTGAGTCCTTACAAGTAGGCGCTTATAGCATTGGATTTCTATCCGGATGATTTAACAACTACGGCTTTGCTAGTTGAATGAATTTTATTTATTTGCCAACTAACTAGTTATAGTGTCAAGATTATTTAATCGCAATATCGTTTCCGGCAAAAGCGAAGGAAAACTTTTTTATCCTGTTTTTTTTGGGACGTTACATCATATTTTCTATTTTCATACTGATATGTATTTACTAAGATTCTACAATCTTTCATCCTCGAACCGAATTGGCCGGTATATGCGATATTTAATGCCGGTAAAATCTTATCCCGAATGAATTAAAAGTTAAGAAGAAAAACTGTTGCAAATGCCGAATTAAGAATAAAGAATTAAATTAACTTTACATCCCTTAATAGTTTAAGACTAATATGAAGAAAAAAATACTGATTATAGATGATGATCTGGATATGTGCACTTTGCTTAGCCGGTTTCTTAATAAAAAAGGATTTGAAACAGAGATGGCACACAATGGTGTGAAAGGACTGGCCAAATTCAACGAGCAACATTTTGATATTGTACTTTGCGATTTCAGGCTTGGAGACCGCGATGGGAAAGATATATTGTTAAAAATTAAAGAAGCTAATTCTCAAACCATTGTAATCATAATCACCGGATACTCAGATATTAAAACTGCTGTTGATGTTATAAAGCTGGGAGCCTTCGATTATATTACAAAACCACTTATTCCGGATGAAGTTATTAATGTAATTGAAAAGGCCCTGGCCGCTCCTTCAGCAGAAGCAATCACGCCTTCAGTTAATGCTCCGGTTCAGAAAAACAAAAGACAGTATGCCACTTCTGCAAATAAGGAATTTCTTGTGGGGCAAGATGGCGAGACAGCAAGGGTTTATAAGCAAATAGATATTGTTGCCGGTACTAACTACAGCATTATTTTGTATGGCGAAAGTGGCACGGGGAAGGAAGTTATTGCAAAAACAATTCATGAAACAAGCAACAGAAGAGGCCGTCCCTTCATAGCGATGGACTGCGGCACTTTATCTAAAGAACTTGCAGGGAGTGAGCTTTTCGGACATGTTAAGGGAGCGTTCACTGGTGCTATCACCGATAAAGAAGGTCATTTTGAACTTGCAAACGGAGGCACATTATTTCTTGATGAAGTAGCCAATCTTTCCCCGGAAGTACAGGCCGCACTATTAAGAGTAATCCAGGAAAGAAAATACAAGCGGGTTGGTGGAACTAAAGAAATGGACGTGGATGTTCGAATTATAGTCGCGTCCAACGAAAATTTACAAGAAGCTTACAGGAGAGGAAAATTCCGTGAAGATCTTTATCATCGCTTTAATGAATTTTCTATTAACCTTCCACCGTTACGGGAAAGAAGAGATGACATCCCTTTATTTGCCGATTTTTTCCTTGACAAAACCAACAATGAGCTCAGTAAAAATATCGAAGGTTATGAAGATGATGTGATGGACATGTTCATAAATTACAACTGGCCGGGCAACCTTAGAGAATTCAGAAACGTAGTGCGCCGGGCGGTTCTCCTTACGCCATCTGGTAAAATAAATTCTAAGGTGCTTCCCTGGGAAATTACCAATGCAAGAATGCATGCAAATAGCCGTCAACCTGTGCCATTCCAGGGAAGGACAGAAGGTGGATTTACTAAAGACGTTGATCTGAAAGATGCAGCAGCAAAGGCAGAGTACGATGCAATAATGAATGTACTTAAAGAAGTAAATTTTAATAAAACGCGGGCCGCAGAAATTCTAAAAATTGATAGAAAGACGCTTTATAATAAAATAAAAATTTACCAGTCTTTATAAAAAACACGCTCCCCACCGCTTGCATTTATTTCTTGTCTTATTAATAAATAGGTATAGAATTTGTTTTCCTTATAAAATAACTTAACATCAAAAATTTATTTTATGACAGAAGAAAAAGTAGAGATGACTACGGTAAGTTCGGTTTTAGAAAAGCTGCGTATCAAAAAACATGATAAAGAATTTCGTATGACTCCGGAAGGTTTCACTCCCGGCAACGACAAATATTACCAACCGGATGACCTCAGAATAATTCGTACCTATCGGTTCGAAGGAGAATCTGATCCGTCTGACTCTTCAATTATTTACTTGATAGAAGCTAATGATGGGCTTATCGGGTACAGCCTTGATGCGTATGGAGTTTACAGTGATCACGAAGATGACGGCTACGATGATTTTATTAAAAAAATTCCTTTAGAAGAAAGAGATGAGCAGCATATATTCCAGGATTGATGCGAAGTTGTTGCGCTTTATAAAATGAGTTAGCTAAGCCAGATTTATCCATAAATCCTGTCTATAGCATTCTTATATTTTTCAAGAATCACTTTTCTTTTAAGGCTTAGTTTAGGTGTCATTTCCCCGGTTTCCACACTCCAGTCAGTAGGAAGCAGCTCAAATTTTTTTATTTGTTCTACATGGCTGAATTCCTTATTGAAATGCTCAACCTCGTTTTTATACAATTCCTGAACCGCTGTATTTTTGATCATTTCTTCATGGGTTGTATTTGCAATATTCATTTGCTCACACCATTTTTTAAGGTTATCAAACGCAGGAATAATTAAAGCTCCCACATATTTTTTTTCAGCGCCGGTCACCATTAAATTCTCGATAAATGGAGACTCTTTCAATTTATTTTCAACTGCGATGGGTGCAACATATTTACCGCCGCTGGTTTTGAACATTTCTTTTTTACGATCAGTAATTTTCAAAAATTTGTTATCAACCATCATACCTATGTCACCGGTTTTAAACCAATCATCCTCCATAGTTTCTGCTGTGAGATCAGGCGTTTTATAGTAACCGATCATCACATTGGGCCCTTTGCACAATATTTCTCCATCCTCGGCTATTTTTACCTGTACATTGTTTATTAGTGGGCCTACCGTTCCAAACATTCTGCCTTCTTCTTCGAACCTGTTCACACTTATTACTGGTGATGTTTCCGTGAGCCCGTAACCCTCCATTACTGTAATATTTGCGGCAGTGAAAATTCGGATTAATCTCACCTGGCACGCTGCCCCGCCACTTATTATACATTTTATATGGCCACCAAGAGCTTCCCTCCATTTATTAAAGATCAATTTGTTGGCGATGGAAAGCTGCAGCTTATAAAAAAATCCCTGGTTCTTATTGATCTCAAATTTTGTCGCGAGGCCATGTGCCCAAAAAAATAATTGCTTCTTAATTCCTGTAAGCTCTTTCCCTTTTTCCATTATTTTATCGTACACTTTTTCGAGCAGCCGGGGAACAGTGGTAAACATGTTCGGTTGTATTTCCTTAAGATTATCACCGATTGTTTCCAGGCTCTCAGCATAGTAAATGGAAGTTCCTTTAAAAAGGTAGAGATAGCTAACCATCCGTTCAAAAATATGATTGAGCGGTAAAAAACTTAGCGCTTTCATATTATCACCGGGAGGAAAACAGGGCATACTATCCAGCACATTGCTCAGGATATTTTTATGGGAGAGCATTACTCCCTTAGGCTTTCCGGTTGTGCCCGATGTATATATGATTGTAGCGAGATCTTCATACTTAATTTTTTCCGAAATAGCTTTCACTTCTTTGATCAAATCATCATTCGCAAACGATAAAATTTCTTTCCAATGTTTGATTTCGTTTTCCTTGTCGAAAGAATAAATATGCTCAAGTTGCGGGAGATTAGGCTTTAATTCGGAAACTTTTTTAAAGAGGTCCAGGCCGCTGACAAAAACAATTTTTACTGCTGCATCGGCAAGTATAAATTCAAGTTCACTTACACCTATGGTCGGATACACCGGCGTGAGAACAGCTCCTATTTGTTGTACCGCAAGATCAAGCATAAGCCACTCGGGCCGGTTTTTTGAAATTACAGCAATTTTATCTCTTCCTTCCGGGGAGTTGTCACCGCTGCAAATTCCAAGTTTTAGCAGTCCTGCACTCAGCCTGTTTACGGTCTCGGATACTTCCTGTACTGTGTATTCTTTCCATGCGCCATTTTCTTTGGCGGCTAACATTGTGCCGGATGGTGAATCTTTTAAACGAAGATCTATACAATCAAACAATCGGGTGAGTTCACTCATAAATAAATCAATATTTACCTTTATCAATTATCAATTGTAATATATAAAATATTTAGTTGATAAATATCTTCTTATACTTTCTCTTATCAGGTACCTCTGCAGAAAAAGCAAATTACTATAAATAAAATTGCGCTTTGTATAACGAAACGGGCTAGCGGTAATATTGCTTACCGGGAATTTTAAAAATTCTTCCTGCCTGGAATTTACTAAATGCTACATATTCTTCACCGTGCACACCCGTCCAGTTTTGATAGGCAGAAAGGTTTTGCGCTGCCCCAAAAATCCATTGATTATATGCCGGAAACAATCCTTCTTCCAAAAGGTTTTCGTGGAGATCGAAAAGCCGGAAGGGAAATTTTTTAAGGTAGGTTTTATTCCAATCTAAAATAAACCTTGTACGGATCATCGTGAGGGTTTCAGCACTTAAACCTTGTATGGCAATACCACTCTGCTTATTCATGGTAGTTAAAAAGGCAATTTCGAAAGCATTCTTGTCTTTAGTATTATTATTATTTAGCAGATCCGCATCAGAAAAAAGTTTTTTATAACCGTCAAGCAATTGGTTTTTCATCTCAGCCGTGCGTGAGGTAAATGATTCTATATTTACAAAAATTTCACCGTAAATAATATTCCATATTTTGTCGGTGGTAAGAAAATAATATTTGCTTGCATTGTAATAATTGCTTCCGTAAGAAGGGTCGCTTTCTATCCCCTTTTCCCACACCTTAATGGCGCTGAAATCCTGTTTCGACCAAAGAAATTCTCCATAGTCATTGTACAGAGGACCGCTCTCGGGATAACTTTTAATAGCTTTTTTGTATAATTTATCTGCGTCTTTTATTTGCCCCAGAGCCCTGTATATATTCCCTGCAATTTGGTAAGTCTGATCATCGGCATTGTCATTCTCCAGCAGCGGCTTTATCACTTCCAGCGCTTTTTCATTTTGTCTTTGCAAAAAATAATTATACGCAAGATCCTTTGCTATTTCAATGTTATTTGGATATTGTTGCAGCGCCCTTACCAATATTAGCGAGGCATTGGCATAGTCCCCCTGGCGCATAAAGGCTTTGGCATTATCGTGAAGCTTTTCGGCATCCTCTTGTTGTGCAAAAGCGCAAATTGAAAGACAAATAGCAGCAAGGCCCAACAAGTATTTTTTCATCGTGTAAAGGTAAAACATACTATAAAGGCAAGCTTTTGTGAATTAATAAATAAGCGCTAAAATTATAATACCTCTGAAGTTAAAAGATGTGTAAGCAGCCCATCCCTAAGCTTTGGTTCAAACCAGGTACTTTTAGGCGGCATTACATTTCCGCTATCTGCAATGTCGAATAATTGCTCAATACTTACAGGGAAGATACTAAAGGCAATGGCCATTTCTTTACTGTCCACTTTTTTCTCAAGTTCCGGTAGGCCTCTTATACCTCCTACGAAATCTATACGAGTATCTGTCCGCTGGTCTTTTACACCGAGCACCGGTTCAAGTAAATTATTTTGAAGAATCGAAATATCCAATATTCCAATCGGATCTGTTGAAAAAGTGCCGTCAAGCGCTGTAAGCTTATACCATTGGCCATCGAGATACATACCAAAATTATGAGGAACATCAGGGAGATATGCGGCCTTTACTTTCTCTACAGTAAAATTTCTGTTTAATTTATCTAAAAATTCCTCCAGGCTAAGGCCGTTAAGGTCTTGCACTACCCTGTTATAATCTAGAATGTGTAACTGGCTTGCCGGAAATAAGGTGGTGAGAAAATACCCCGCTTCCTCTGAGTCTGCTAATTGGTATTTTACCTTTGCAGCAGAAGCGGCACGATGGTGGCCATCAGCAATATAGGTGCAGGGTACTTCTGTCTTAAATAATTCAGTGATCCTGTCAATTAAACTTTCATCATTAATTACCCAGAGTGTGTGTTGAATAGCATCTTCCGCTGTAAAATCATATACAGCGTTTTTACCTTTTTTCCAGGTTTCTATCAATTCATTAACCTCATTTACATCCCTGTATGCGATGAAAACGTTTCCGGTTTGAGCGCCTATCGTTCTCATGTGATTAATGCGATCTTCTTCCTTTTCGGGCCTAGTATATTCGTGTTTTTTTATAAGCCCGTGCTCATAATCATTAACTGAACTGCAGCATACCAGCCCGGTTTGACTTTTTCCATTCATTACCAAAGTATAAATGTAATAGCAAGGTTTACTTTCCGAAAAAAGAATCGGGCGGCTTATAAAAGCATCGAGGTTTTCTTTTGCCTTTTCATATACTTCCTGGCTATGAACATCAATGTTTACAGGAAGATCGATTTCGCTTTTTGTAATGTGAAGAAAAGAGTAAGGATTTCCTTCTGCTTCTATCTTTGCCTCTTTACTGCTAAGCACATCATACGGACGGGAGGCTACTTGTTTTGCAAACTGGGCCTGCGGCCTAAGCGCTTTGAAGGGGGTTATTGTTATCATCTATATTTTTATTGCTCTATTACTTTTAATTATTTCTTTCAAACTCTTTCATAACATCAATAAGATGTTGCACACTGCTTAAAGGTAACGCGTTGTACATAGAAGCTCTAAAGCCTCCAACAGAACGATGCCCTTTAATTCCATATATATTATTTTCTTTGGCAAAATCAAGAAATTTCTTTTCAAGATTGGCATCTTGCATCACAAAGCATGCATTCATCTTACTCCTGTCTTCCTTTACCGCTGTTGGAATAAACAAAGAGCTATTGTCAATAGCATCATAAAGTAAGTCAGCTTTTTCATTGTTTCTTTTTTCTATCGCGCCGATGCCTCCCAGTTGCCTGAGCCATTGCAATGTAAGCATGCATACATAAACCGCAAATACCGGCGGTGTGTTGATCATACTGTTTTCTTTTATATGATTCCGGTAATCCATTATTGTAGGAATGGTACGCTTTACTTTTCCTAAAATATTTTTATTGACGATAACGATATTAGCGCCGGCAGGGCCAAGGTTTTTTTGGGCGCTTGCGTAAATAACCCCAAATGAATTAAAGTCAAGCCTGCGGCTGAATATATCGCTGCACATATCCGCAACTATGGGCATACTTACATTAGGAATGGATTGCCATTGCGTTCCGTAAATTGTATTGTTAGTAGTTAAATGAAAATATTTTGCATCATTAGGCACGGCAAAATCTTTAGGAATAAAGTTATAATTGGCCTCTTTTGAACTGCAAACAACTTCCACATTTCCAAATAGTTTAGCCTCTTTTATAGCTTTGCTGCCCCATACACCTGTATCAGCATAAGCTGCTGTCTCTTTTTCGTTGAGAAGATTCATGGGCACCTGCATAAATTGAGTGGAGGAACCTCCATGCATAAACAAAACCTCGTGGTCATCATTAAGATTCATCAATTCTTTAACCAGCGATCTTGCTTCTGCCATTACAGATTCAAAAGCTGTGGTCCGGTGGCCTATTTCGAGAATCGATAACCCTGAATTATTATAATTTAATACACTCTGTGCTGCTTGTTCATAAACCTCCTGCGGCAGGACTGAAGGCCCTGCATTGAAATTGTGCATAATGGATTTCTTTACCTCAATTTCGGCAGGGAAAATATTTTCCACTTTCATTTTTTAGAAATTTAGTTTGCAAAAGTAAGAAATAAGATTAGGTGATAAGTATCGGGAATCAGGTATCAAGAATCAAATATCGGGAATCAAGTATCAAGAATCAAGAATCGAGTATCAAGAATTAGGTATCAAGTATCGAAAATCCAGTGTCAAGCATTCATAACCCTTCATCATGTTCCCTTCCTTTGATTTTTCCTGCCTGCCATTCTTCGTTAAGGAGTTCAAATTCTTTGAGATCATTTTCGCTGAAAGATTGCGAAGCAAGGGAGGAGAGATCGGGCTGGCCTGCATTCATCCATGCTGTGTACCAAAAAGAGGCAACGGCAAATATAGCTTGCCGCATTCTGCGCTCTACCATGCCATCCAGCTTATTATTAAATGCAATGGTATATTCCGAAGAATATTGGCGAATGATTATGTTATTTCTTTTTTCAAATGCATATTTTTTATCCCCCGGAAATTGTGATGACAATTCTTTTTCAAAAGTCAAAACCGAATCTGCAGCATTCCCGCTTTCCAAAACCCGATCCCAAATAAACTTTCCGGGATTTTGTATGTATTCTGCTTTGCCTACAAAAAAATCAAATTGTTTATCCGCCAGTAATTCAGGAATTCTGCTTTCCCAAAAACCATGGATGCCTTTTTGGTTTGTTAACTGCCCGTTGTGATTGCTGCTTGCATGTAATGGCACATGAGCATCCGCGATGTAATGTCCTATTTCAGCACTGTTTTTCATGATTAATGAAAAATTTTTTTCCTTAAAAGATTTGGTAAGCCTCCCCAGCATTACTTGTACATGCCATGGCACAATGCCATTTGCCGCTAAAGTATCTTCGCCATATTTAGCCAAAGCATCATTCCAGTTGTGCGGCAATTCGCTATAGGGATATTTTCCGTAATAGTCAATATCAATATAATGCCTCGGCCCCTCTGAGGCTACTGCGTATCTTCTTTTGTCAGGATCGATGGCGTGCTCCGTTATGAATTCTATATTGGGTTTGTACAAAACCATCATTTGAGGTGGCAATAAAAAAACAGCGTAGTAATTTATTTTTCTATGGCCAAAAAATCCCCAGCAATAACATTGCGAAGTAATGCAGAAAAGGCAAATAGAAAGCAGTAGTTTTTTCAAAAATGCAATTTATAGATTTACAGAATCATCCAGCAAATCATCTGCTGGATCAGTTACAGTTTGGGTTACACCGCCACTTACTGCAAATTTCATCGATTGTGCTGCACTTATATTAGGTATGGGCCTCACTCTTTCCTTGCGAACAATATACACGTTACCAGCTACGGAATAAGCCATTGGTAAGTATACGGCTACATAATCCTCCATGCCAAAACTGCCCATATCTTCCTGGGTAATAAAGCCTACCCGCCACACATCTGTGTCGTCAACACAAGCTAAAACATTGTATGTGAATTTTTTTTTATTGCCGGCAAACGCTTCGAAAAAATCCCTTAGAAAAGAATAAAAGAGTTTGATACCAGGTGTTTTTTCCAGGAATTTATCCAGCACTGATAAAATACGCCCCATCACAAAGAAGGAACTCAGGTAACCTGTAAGAACTATAAAACCGATAATAATAATGAAGCCTATGCCGGGGATGTTTATAACCGGCCTGAGAATATTATCGATACTGGCAAAAACGACATAAATGAAATAGATGGTTATTGCAACTGGCCCAAGGATAAGTAATCCCTGTAAAAAATATTGAATCAACTTTTGGTAACGAAGAGATGATTTCATGGTATAAAAATTAAAAATAAAGATAGGGTATGTGCCGCTCATCACGCAAGGAACGGAGTTCATAAAAAATTAATATTGGAAACTTTGGTAACTTCAAAAGTTTCCATAGTTTTGCGCCCCGATGGAAGTTAAAGACAGAATAAAACAAAAGGCAGATGAACTGTATCGCAGGTATGGTGTAAAATCGGTGACTATGGATGAAATTGCCTCTCAACTTGGAGTGTCAAAAAAGACGATTTATCAGTCATTTTCTGACAAAAATGAACTGGTGGACGCAGTGATAGTGGACATGCTGGACTACAACAGGGCGTGTTGCCAGCATGACAAAGCAAAAGCACAAAATGCGATAGAAGAAGTTTACCTGGCAATGGAAATGATGGAGGAGATGTTTCAAAATATGAATCCATCCATATTATTCGATATAGAAAGAAACTACCCTGCGACCTATGAAAAATTCAGAGAGCATAAATACAAGTACCTGTTTCAGGTGGTGAAAGAAAATATTGAGAGAGGAAAAAACGAAGAATTATACAGGCCGGAAATAAATACCGATGTAGTTGCTACTGTAAGGCTGGAAACTATGATGATGCCTTTTAATGAAAATCTTTTCCCAAAAAGCAAATACAGTCTTGTTTTTCTTGAGCAACAATTGATAGAATATTATTTATTTGGCCTGGTAAGTTTAAAGGGATATAAACTGGTTGCCAAATATCAAAAAGAAAGAGCTGATAAAAATTAGCGTAATAAAAAAAGTATGATGAAAACAAAAAAAATTGCTGCTGTTATTTCCAGTTTTTTACTGAGCAGTATAAGTTTCATTTCGGTTGCACAGACTGATACAACAACACATATAAATGCCTTTAGTGCAAAGCAGGCTGTTGACTATGCTTTGCAAAATGCAGTGCAGGTAAAAAACGCATTGCTTGATATTAAAATTCAGCAGCAGCAAAATAAAGAGATCACCGCCTCAGCGTATCCGCAAATTACAGGAAGCGGCAGTGTGAATTATAATCCGAATGTAGGTGTGCAGACCTTTCCAAACTTTATTGCCGCTGGTACTTACGGTGTGCTCGTAGCTAATAATGTGAAAGATGGTAATGGCAATGCGATTGTTTCGCCTTCAGACTTTGGTGTTATAAACGCAGCCTTTGGAGCAAAGTATTCGGTGAATGGCGGTTTTGATCTTAACCAGATTTTATTTGACGGACAGGTTTTCGCAGGCTTGCTTGCAAGAAAAGCTGCAATAAAAAATGCTGAAATAACCGCCGATGTTACGAAGGAACAGATAAAGACCAATGTCTATAAAATATATTACCAGCTTGCTGTAGGTAAAAGACAAATCGCAACAATTGATACCAACATTGCCAACTATCAAAAATTGCTGCATGATACCCGCATCATTTACGAAAATGGCTTTGCAGAAAAACTGGATGTTGATAAAGTACAAGTGCAGTTAAGCAATTTGGAGACACAAAAATTAAAAACACAAAACCAGCTTGATGCCGGCGTTGCAGGTTTGAAATTCCTGATGAATATGCCGCAAAAAGATCAATTGATTTTGTCGGATACTCTTTCTGATGAAGAAGTGAAATCAAATATACTTGACCAGGATTATAACTACGAAGACAGGAAGGAATACCAGCTATTAGAAAATTCAGTTGATCTCTTGAAATATAATGTAAAAAGATACCAGCTTAGTAAATTGCCAACACTCTCACTTGCCGCTAATTATAGCAAGAGTGCGCAGCGCCAGCAATTCGATTTTTTTAAAGGGCCATATTTTACTTCATCATTTGTAGCGTTGAGATTGAATGTCCCCATTTTTGATGGCGGTGCAAAAAACGCAAGAATAGCGCAGGCCAGGTACAATGTCATGAAAACCGAGAACAGTCTGGATAATCTCAAAGAGTCTATTGATAATGATATTGCACAGGCACGCATTAATATGAAGTCTGCGATGCTTACGCTGGATAATCAAAAACGAAATATAGAGTTGGCTCAACAAGTATATAATACCACCAAGTTGAAATACGAGCAAGGCCTGGGGAGCAACCAGGAAATCAACCAGGCACAAACTGATTTGGTGACAGCACAAAACAATTACTATGGTTCATTATACGATGCCATTAATGCTAAAATTGATTTTCAAAGGGCTGCCGGAAAATTATAAACGTAAAAACAAAAACCATTTAATCTAAATACAATGCAAAAAATAACAAGACTTAGCCTCATGATCATTTTATTGACAATGGCTGCTTCCTGCGGTAATACCAGTAAGAAAGAAAGAGATGGTGCATTGAACGACAAGAAAGTTGAGCTGCAAAAATTGAAAACCGAGCAAGGCAAACTTGACAAACAAATTGGTGATCTTGAAAAAGAAATTGCAAAAATTGATACATCAGCGGGCGTGCAGGAAAAGCCGAAGCTGGTAGCAATTGCGCCGGTTAAATCTGAGGATTTTAAACATTATCTCGATCTGCAGGGCGCAGTTGATTCTAAAAATATTTCTTACATAACACCCAGCAACCAAGGCGGGCAGATAAGAGGTATTTATGTAAAACAAGGCGACCAGGTGCATAAGGGACAATTGATTTTACGGCTTGATAATTCAGTAGCAAGCGAAAATGTCAACGCAATCCGTCAACAGTCAGGGAGCTTGAAGGCGCAACTCGATTTAGCAAAGTCAGTATATGCCAGGCAGAAAAATCTTTGGGATCAGCATATAGGAACTGAAGTGCAATTGCTACAGGCAAAGACACAAGTTGAGTCGTTGGAAAATCAATTGAAATCTATTAATGCAAATGTAAACTTAGCCCAGGCATCTGCAAATCAAAATAACGTTTACAGCAACGTGAATGGAGTAGTGGATGAAGTAACTGCTCATGTAGGCGAAATGTTTAACGGCAATCCTCAGCAAGGTGGTTATATTAAAATCGTAAATAAAAGCGACTTAAAAATTATCACAACCGTTCCTGAAAATTATGCTTCCAAAATTTCAAAAGGCACAGCCGTTGAAATTAAAATTCCCGATATTAATAAATCATTTAGCAGCAGCATATCATTTATCAGCCAGACGGTAGGTACCAATTCAAGAGGACTCTCTGCTGAAGCTAAAGTGCCTGCAGGTATAGCTTTGCGCCCTAACCAGGTTGCACTCGTAAGGATTCTTGATTACTCTGTGCCGAATGCAATTGCAATAAATGTAAACACCTTGCAAAATGATGAAGAAGGAAAATTTGTATTGGTAGCTGCACAGGAAGGAAATAAATTAATAGCGAGAAAACGAAAAGTGATAATAGGTGAATCGTATGGAGACCAGGTAGAAATAAAACAAGGATTAAAAGAAGGTGATCAGTTAATAACGGAAGGCTACCAGGCAATCTACGACGGCCAATTGATAACAACACAAACTACTTAACTGCTGAATTACTTTTTGATAAAATATCAAAGCATATCTTATGAGTGTAATGGAAAATATAAAAGGAAAGTTTAAAGAATTCGGGCCAACAAGCTGGTCAATTAAGAATAAAACTTCCATTTACCTGATGATCATTTTTGTATCATGTATAGGTATTTACCAGTTTGCAACTTTACCAAAAGAACAATATCCTGATATTGTAATTCCAACAATATTTGTTCAAACATTGTATGTAGGAAATTCTCCCCGCGATGTAGAAAACCTGGTAACGAGGCCTATAGAAAAGCAACTGAAGGGGATAACGGGCGCTAAAATAAATAAAATCACGAGTACTTCGTTACAGGATTTCTCCGCAATTACCGTAGAGTTTGAAACTAATGTTGCCAAAGAAATTGCTTTGCAAAAAACAAAGGACGCGGTTGATAAAGCAAAGATTGATTTACCGACAGACCTTACAGAGGATCCTAAAGTGCAGGAGGTAAGCTTTAGTGAATTCCCCATCATGTTTGTAAACATCAGTGGTGATTATAACATGATAGGCCTGAAAAAAATTGCTGATGATGCTAAAGATAAGCTCGAAGAATTATCGCAGCTCACCCGTGTGGATATTGTCGGCGCACCTGAAAGAGAATTCCAGATCAATGTTGATAACTACAAAATGCAAAGTGCCAATGTAACTTTTGATGATATTGCCGGAGCAGTTCAAAGAGAGAATGCGGACATATCAGGAGGCTTGCTGGATGTTGGCGATATGAAAAGAACCTTACAGGTAAAAGGCCAGTTTAAAACCGCCTTCGATATTGAAAAGATAATTGTACGTAATAGTGGCGGTGCACCTATTTACTTAAAGGATATCGCCACCATAAAAGATACTGTAAAAAACAGCGAGAGTTATGCACGCCTGGATGGTAAAAATGTTGTAACACTTAACATTATAAAACGCTCAGGTGAAAACTTAATTGAAACGTCTGATGATGTGAAAAAAACGGTGGAGGAAATGAAAGGCAATATTTTTCCTTCCAATTTGAATGTGGTGATAACGGGAGATTCCAGCCGATCTACCAGGACTTCGTTTAACGATTTGGTAAATTCTATAGCCATTGGTTTTATCCTCGTATTGCTTATTCTCATGTTTTTTATGGGAGTTACGAATGCATTCTTTGTAGCGCTGTCCGTACCGCTGAGTATGTTTGTTGCTTTCCTGTTTTTACCCGCTGCAGGTTTAATAACCGGCTCCGATGTTACGCTAAATTTTATGGTGCTTTTTGCACTATTGTTTGGCCTGGGGATTATCGTGGATGATGCTATCGTGGTGATTGAGAATACCCATCGGATCTTTGTCGAGAACAAAGGAAGAATATCTGCCGTCAATGCAGCAAAAATGGCTGCAGGAGAGGTTTTCGTGCCGGTACTTTCTGGTACGCTCACTACCCTTGCTCCATTTTTCCCTTTGCTTTTCTGGCCGGGAATTATCGGAAAATTCATGATTTACCTGCCTACAATGCTCATATTTACATTGACAGCTTCCCTTGTAGTGGCATTCATTATGAACCCCGTGTTTGCTGTTGATTTTATGAATCATTCCGAGCATGGTACCAAAAGAAAATCAGACGTATTCAAACGTCCTATTGTATGGGTTTTGCTGGGCGCAGGTATTATTTTCGATGTGCTGCACGTACCATTCTTAGGCAATATTCTTATCCTCTTTTCTTTGCTGGTTATCTTAAATACTTATGTGTTTGATGGTTTGATACATAAATTTCAGAATAATGTATTGCCATCAATTATGCGGCGCTACGAAACTTTGCTGAGGTGGGCGCTCAATGGTTGGAAACCTGTTTGGCTTTTGCTCGGTACATTCGGCTTACTTATTCTTTCAGTTATATTTTTTGCTGCGAGGAAGGTTCCTGTGGTTTTCTTTCCCCAGGGCGATCCTAATTTTATTTATGTCTATTTGAAAATGCCGGTCGGCACAAGCGTGGATTATACTGATTCAATAACCAAGACACTTGAAAAAAGAGTTACCAAAGTTATTGAGCCAAATGGAACTCCTAACCCAATTGTTGAAAGTATTATTTCGAATGTGGCAGTGGGTGCATCAGACCCAAGCAGTGGCGATAGAAGCACGCAGCCAAACCTTGGCCGGATACAGGTTTCATTTGTTGAATATGAAAAAAGACATGGGAAGGCTACACGGCCCTATCTTGATTCTATAAGGAATGCTGTAAAAGGAATACCGGGTGCGCAGATTGCAGTTGACCAGGAAAATGGGGGCCCTCCAACAGATCCACCGATAAATATTGAGGTGCAGAGTGAGGATTTCGATAAGCTTACTGCTACGGCTAAATCTTTACTATATTATTTAGACAGTATTCAGATACCTGGAGTTGAAGAATTAAAAATGGACGTGGATCTCACAAATCCTGAAGTTACGCTTAAGGTGAATCGTGAGAGAGCATTAACTGCAGGTGTCTCTACTGCTCAAATAGGCCAACAGTTGCGTACAGCTCTATTTGGCCGTGAGGTTTCTAAAATAAAAGATGGGGAAGATGAATATAAAATACAATTAAGGAGTACAGAAGTACAGCGCCAAAGCCTCACGGAATTACTTAACATGAACATTGTGTTTCGCGACAATGCAGACCAGGGGAAAATCAAAGAAATTCCGATCAGCACTTTGGTAGATGTTGATTACACCAGTACTTATGGAAGTATCAAAAGGAAAGATGTAAAACGGGTAATTACTTTATTTTCTAACGTACTTACGGGTTTTACACCTACAGATGTAAACGAAAAAATTACAACTGCGTTAAATGATTTTACCAAAAAAGGTGATGGCGTTACTATATCTCAAACGGGCGAAGGCGCGCAGCAGGCGGAGACCGGGGCATTTCTCGGCAAAGCTTTACTAATAGCCCTTATGCTTATACTTTTAATACTGGTATTGCAATTTAATTCGGTAAGTAAGTCAGTAATAATTTTAACTGAAATTATATTCAGTATTAT
The DNA here is from genome assembly GCA_040007435.1 of Ginsengibacter sp. Taxonomy (GTDB): domain Bacteria; phylum Bacteroidota; class Bacteroidia; order Chitinophagales; family Chitinophagaceae; genus Ginsengibacter. The sequence goes on from JBDTUZ010000017.1 coordinate 95,777, forward strand.
AGGCGTGCTCCTTGGATTTGGCATCACGGGTATGGAAGTTTCAGTAGTGATGACCGGCATTGGTATTGTTGGCCTTGCAGGTATAGTGGTGAAGAATGGAATATTAGTAATTGATTTTGCAGATGAATTACGTGGACGTGGAATGAAGACGAGGGAAGCCGTCATACAGGCTGGGAAAACCCGTATAATTCCTGTATTGCTTACAGCCCTTGCCGCAATACTTGCCTTAATTCCACTGGCTATAGGTTTCAACATCAACTTCGTTACACTGTTTTCTGATCTTAATCCGCGCATATTTTTCGGCGGCGATAGCAATCAATTTTGGAAGCCATTATCATGGACAATAATTTTCGGATTAGCGTTCGCATTTTTTATGACTTTGATAATGGTGCCAAGCATGTACCTGATTGCTGAAAGATTAAGGCGTCCTATGCGCAGGCAATTTGGCGGTAAATGGATTTCTATGTTGGGCATACCGCCACTCTCATTCCTATTCATGCCATTGATGCTTGTTACAATGTTTATTCATCGTGCACAAGCCGCACGAAGAAGGAGAAAAATTAATAAGGATACAAATGAAAAGTGGGCAGGAAGCTGGTATTAAATAGTATTGATAAAACATAACTTTGAAAGCCTGCGGAAATTTATCAGCAGGCTTTTTTTGTAGGTTTCAATGCACATCGGGTAGGTGTCAGGCCACTTGGAACGTTCTTTTAATTATCAAGTTTCTTCTGAGTGGCCAGACACCATGGAGGTTTGCCACCCGTAAGAACCGGTGACACGCATCTTTTTTAATTTTTTAAAAAATCATCATGCAAAATAAAATCATCCTAATTACCGGCGCGACTTCAGGCATTGGAAAAGTTACCGCAACGGAACTCGCAAAGACAGGCGCTCACATTGTCTTATTAGCACGTAATAAAGAAAAGGCTTTACAAACAAAAGAGGAAATAATTGCCGAAAGTAAAAATGATAACATTGACATATTCATTGCTGATTTATCTTCTTTTCAGGAAGTAAGAAATGTGGCAAAGCAGATCAATGCAAAATATGAAAGGCTTGATGTGCTTATCAATAATGCCGGGCTCATGTTAACCAGTAAAAGAGAAGAGTCGGTGGATGGTAATGAACTTACATTGGCTACAAATCACCTTGGGCCATTTTTATTAACCGCTTTACTTTTTGATTTGGTTAAAAGAAGTGAAGATGGAAGAATTATTAATCTATCTTCTGAGGCTTACAAAGTAGGGAAGGCAGACTTTAAAAACATTCAATTGACAACAGGTTATTCGGCAATGAGGTCTTATGGGAATTCTAAATTATATAACCTCTTATTTACCAAAGAACTTGATCGGAGAATTAAAAAACAAGGATTAAATATTACTACAAACGCCCTGCATCCGGGCGTTGTGGCCACAGGGTTTGGCCAGCAATCTGATGGAGTGGCAGGATTTATATTCAAGGCATTTCGGATGTTTTTTACAACGCCGGAAAAAGGAGCAGCTACTTCGATCTATCTCGCCACTTCAGAAGAAGGCGGGCAGGCAAGCGGTAAATATTTTAAGAATAAAAAAATTACAAAGATTAACGATAAACTAATAAACGAAGTAAATGAAAAAGAACTTTGGGAAATAAGCGAATCATTAACAGGCGAAAATTTTTTATAAGTGGACAGAATAGGCCACTAATTGCACGAATTAGCACAAATCTTTTATTGCTACGGATCATGGTGCTCAACCCTTGGAGATTACTTTTTATCCTCTGTAATTCTCCATATCCTGTCACTCGCATCATCCGTTACAAGCATTGATCCATCATCTGCAAACACAACTCCTACGGGCCTGCCATACACGCGGCTGTTACTTTCATCGGCAATGAAGCCGGTTAAAAAATCCTGCATAGGCCCGGAAGGTTGTCCATTTTTAAAAGGAACAAAAACAACTTTATAACCCGAGAGCTCACTTCGATTCCATGATCCATGCTGGGCAACAAAAAGTCCTCCGGCGTAGGGAGCCTTAAAATAGTTTTTCTCGTTAAATGTCAGCCCAAGCGATGCAGTATGTGCTCCTAATGGAACATCAGGTACCGTCGTCTTCGCTACTAAATCAGGACGCTCGCCTTTTCTCCTTGGATCTTCATTTTGTCCAAAATAAGAATAAGGCCATCCATAAAAGCTTCCTTCCTTTACACTGGTCGTATAATCGGGGACCAGTTCATCACCTAAAGCATCTCTTTCGTTTACTGCTGTCCAAAGGGTATTTGTACCGGGTGCCCAACCTAGCCCAACAGGATTGCGAAGGCCGCTTGCATAAATTCTTTCGCCGCTTCCGTCAGGATTTATTTCAAGAATATCTGCTCTTCGTATTTCGTTGTCAATTCCATGTTCTGCAACATTACTGCCTGAACCCACGGTTACATAAATTTTTGAGCCATCACGGCTGGCTAATAAATTTCTTGTCCAATGATTGTTATAACCACCGGCGGGAAGATCGAGAATTTTTTTGCCGGGCGCCGTAATTTCTGTTTGACCATCTTCGTATGGGAAAACCAATACAGCATTAGTGTTAGCAACGTAAAAGTGGTTTTTAAGTATCAGCATTCCAAACGGCCTGTTGAGGCCGGTCATAAATATTTTTTTTAACTCGGGAACACCGTCGTGATCAGCGTCTCTGAATATGAGAATACTGTTCTTACTTTTGGATTTTTCTTTGTCTCCGGTAGTTTTGGCAAAGCCATCACTCACCGTATTTGCTTCCGAAACGAAAACGTCTCCGTTCGGTGCTACGTACATCCACCTCGGGTTATCAAGCCCGTCGGCAAAAGTAGTAACCTTGAAACCCGCCGGCGCAATGGGTGTTTTACCTTCAGGCCAACCGATTACCCTGGAATTATTTCTTACCGAAGGTGTAGCATAAGGAGCAGGCAAATCAATAGGCTCAACAGCAGTTTTTATAATAGTGTCATCGTAGTTAACACTAAGCTGATTAATGCGGGAAGATTTACAATATGAAAATGTCATACATATAGAGGCCAGAGCAATAATAAATAATTTCATTACGGTAAATATTTTTTTACTTTATCAACAAAAGACATGCCTTGCTTTGGTGAACTGAATCTATTCTTTGTTTGTAACGAAGACTTACAATTAGGAAACATACTGTGTAACATACTCTATTTATTAAAAAGGCTTTCCCCCATAAATTTTTTAATAAAATAAAAAGGAAAGAGTTCAGCCAGTTTCTCTTTTCTTTATTCATCTTTGCACTGCCATTTGCGATACCTTTAGAAAAATATTTTATTCTTTATTGAACAAATATGATGTCAAAAACACCGAGGCAACATTTAATCACTGCAAAGATTGACCGTTTTTTTCTTGACCTTAACAGCGCATTTCAGTTTGTTATTAGGTTTTTTAAAGAAGTCTTCAAGCCTCCCTACGAGTTCAAAGAAATAATTAAACAATGTTATGAGGTAGGTTATAAATCTCTTTTTTTAATTACGCTGACAGGATTTATCACCGGCCTTGTTTTTACTAAACAATCACGTCCATCACTATCAGAATTTGGTGCCGCATCCTGGCTACCTTCACTTGTTGCTATAGCTATTGTAAGGGCATTGGCACCGCTTGTTACGGCGCTCATTGCCGCCGGAAAAGTTGGATCAAACATTGGAGCGGAATTAGGTTCTATGAAAGTAACAGAACAGATAGATGCTATGGAAGTATCAGCGGTAAACCCATTCAAATTTTTGGTGGTGAGCAGGGTATTGGCTACTACACTTATGATCCCGCTGCTCATGTGTTATACAGGTGGCGTTGCTATGTTGGGCGCATACATCAATGTTCATCAAAATGAAATGACCAGTTTTATTTCATTCTTCCAGGCGGCGTTTGATAAAATTTCCTTTCTCGATATTTTTTCTTCACTAATTAAGAGTATTGCATACGGGTTCACCATTGGCATAGTTGGATGTTATAAAGGATTTAATGCTTCAAACGGAACAGAAGGGGTAGGCAAAGCAGCCAATGCATCGGTGGTATTATCCATGTTCCTGATTTTTATTGAAGAGATACTTATTGTTCAAATTACTAACAGCTTCAGGTAAAAATGGAAATTACAAATGACAATCATAATGAGATCGTAATTTCCATTAAGGACTTATATAAATCATTTGGAAATAATCATGTTTTGCAGGGAATAGACCTGGATGTTTTCAGAAAGGAAAATGTAGCGGTCCTTGGAAGATCGGGAACCGGTAAATCAGTATTGATAAAAATTGTTTGCGGCTTGTTAAAACCGGATAGCGGATTTGTAAATGTTCTTGGAAAAGAAGTTGATAAATTAGGTATTAGAAACTTAATGGAACTGCGAAAGCAGGTAGGCTTTTCTTTTCAAAACAGCGCCTTGTACGATAGTATGACGGTTCGTGAGAATCTTGCATTCCCGCTTGTGAGAAATGCTAAACATTTATCCAGGCAGGACGTAAAAAACGAAATTGAATCTGTGTTGGAAGACGTGGGGTTGCTCCAGACTATAAACCAAATGCCTTCTGAACTTTCCGGTGGCCAGAGAAAAAGAATAGGTATTGCACGTACGTTGATTTTGCGCCCCCAGATTATGTTGTATGATGAGCCAACTTCAGGGCTTGACCCAATAACATGCATCGAGATCAACAATCTCATAAACCATGTAAGGCATAAATTCAATACCACTTCTATTATAATAACCCACGATCTTACCTGTGCAAAATCAACAGGTGACAGAGTTGCCATGATGTATGAGGGAAAGTTTATAAAGCAGGGTACATTTGAAGAAGTTTTTAATACAAATGATGAAAGAATACAAAATTTTTATAATTATAATTTTATAAACCAGTAATGAAAGTTTCCAGTAATCAAAGAGCAATAATATTAGGCATCTTTATATTTCTTGGCCTTGCCATTTTCATACTTACGGTGCTTACCCTTGGCTCTCAAAAAAATTCTTTTGAAAAATCAATTACCGTAAAGGCCTTTTTTGGTAATGTAAATGGCTTGCAGAAGGGAAACAATATCTGGTTTTCCGGTGTGAAAGTAGGCACCATAAAAAGAGTGACGCTGCAAGGAAATGGAAAGGTGGAAGTTGATATGAGTATAGAAGATCAATCTGTAAAATTTATTCCAAAAGATGCGAAAGCCAAGCTTAGCTCAGATGGTTTAATCGGAAATAAAATAATAGAGATTTATGGTGGTACTGCCAACTCTCCTACATTAGAACCCGGCGATGTATTAAACAATGATAAATTGTTGAACACGGATGAAATGATGAACACACTCTCGAAGAATAATGATAATCTGCTAGAAATAACGAATGATTTTAAGATGATAAGCAGCCGGCTTGCGGATGGTAAAGGTTCTGTAGGGAAATTATTAACTGATGAAACTTTGTATGACCAGTTAAATGCAACAACAGATATTTTGAAAAAAGTTTCGGGCAATCTCGAAAAGCTTTCTTCCAATGTATCTTCCTACACATCCAGGCTTAACGACGACGGCACTTTGGCCAATGACCTGGTAACTGATACCGTAATTTTCAGCAAACTACGTGCGACCGTTTCCCAATTGCAGCAGGTGGCTACGATGTCAGATAGTGTGATGAATAATCTAAAGACAACGAGCGCCAGCCTTAATAAGGGTATCAATAATTTGAATGATGGGTTGAGCAATAATAAAACACCAATCGGCATGCTGCTTCACGATGAGCAGGCTGCTGCGAATATTAAGATCACCTTGCAAAATTTACAATCAGGAACGAAAAAACTTGATGAAGACCTCGAAGCCGTTCAGCATAATTTTTTACTGAAAGGATTTTTTAAAAAGAAAGCAAAACGTGAAGGCGAAACCACCACAGTCGTTTTTGATACCACAGTCAGTGACAAATGAGTAATGGTAAAATAATCCAGGCTTGCCTTGTTTATAGCTTCAGCCGAAGCACTGTTATCAAAGTGATTTCTTAGGGGGCAAATCAAAAGCAATAGCTTCATGCTCGAAGTGGCCTTTATGTGATCCATCGCAAAAAGGCTTATTCTGAGAGCGGCCACAACGGCAAATGGATACCAGTTCCCTTCCCTGCAACCCATATTGATTCCCTTCTTTATCTACTATTTCAAAATCGCCTTCGACTCTTAAAGAACCATTGTTATTCACTGTAATTTTTGTTGTACCCATTTTATTTTTTTGGCCAAAAATAAGGATTTATGAATGGAGAATTTTAGCACACTCTTTTTAGAATAATGTCTTGCTAATTAAATTATACTGTAAATTCATATATTAATTACATCATTGAACCTACTACTTAAAAAAACACTGAAAGTCCTGGGAATACTCCTTGGCATAATAGTGATCTTATACATTATAGCCTTCGCCTATATTTCTGCAAATAAAAAATCTATCATAAAGCAGGTTACGGAAAACATTAGCAAAAAGCTAAATGGACAAGTCACCATCGGCGATGTCGAATTGAGCTTCCTAAAAACATTCCCAAGCGCTTCCGTTCTCCTAAATAATGTAAGCATCACTGATACTATGTTTGCACAACATCACCATGCGTTTTTAAAAGCTAAATATGTATTTGCAGAATTAAGTATAATGGGGTTGATAAAAAAACAACAGGCTGTAAATGGCTTGCGCATTGAAGACGCATCCATCTATTTATTTACTGACACTACAGGCTACACGAATACCTACCTGTTTAACCAGAAAAAAGATTCAGTTTCCGGTAAGGCAATAACGGGCAACAAAAATGAACTAAAGTCAATAACATTAAATAATGTAAGGCTTACCATTAACGATATGCAAAAGGAAAAGTTGCAGGACTTTGTAGTGGATGAATTAAAGCTAAAAGAGGATGATGAGGATGCTGAAAGTTTGGTCTTTTCCACAAAGGCAAAAATTCTTGTGCATAGCCTTTCGTTTTTTCTTCCGGCAGGAAGTTTTATTGAAGAAAAAAATTTCGATGGAAATTTTGATATCAGTTATGATAAGAAATTAAATCAATTAAAATTCGATAGCATAGATATAAAATTATCGGGGCACCCGTTTAATCTCAGCGGTTCCTTTGATCTCCGTGGCCCGAATCCGCAATTCAACCTTAGAGTCCACACAAGAAAAATTTCGTATCCATTTGTAAAATCTTTGCTTACAAAAAAAATTGCCGATGCATTATCAATTGTTGATCTCGATAAGGAAATAGATGCAGATGCAATTGTTAGCGGCCCGCTGAATGGTGGCGATCCTTTAATAAATGTTTCATGGCATGTAAAGGATACGCATTTAAAAACACCTTTTTTTGATTTCGATAATGCGACCTTAAGTGGATTCTATACTGATGAAGTAATGCCCGGGTTGCCGCGGCGTGATCCGAATTCTAAAATTGTGGTAACTGATTTTTCAGCAGAGTGGTATGGGCTGCCGGTTACTTCTTCCAATATAGAAATACTCAACCTGTATCAGCCTTTGCTCACTTGCGATCTGCAGTCAGCATTTGCTCTCACGAAATTAAATGAACTATTGGGAAGTAGCTCCATTCAACTGCAATCGGGTGATGGGTCTGTTGACCTTACTTACAAAGGCCCTATAGAAAGAAATAATAATACCAATTCTTTCATAAATGGAACGATAGTATTTAAAAATGGGAGCATACTTTATGCGCCAAGGGATGTTGAATTAAAAAATGTAAACGGACGGCTTGCGTTTAGAAGCTCAAATGTGTTTGTTGAAAACCTGCAATGTGATGTATTGAATAATAAAATAGTAATGGATGGGGAAGCGAAAAATCTTCTCTCGATGATTAATACTGAACCGGATAAAGTGAACATCGATTGGAATATTTTTTCTCCATCCTTAAATTTAAGTTCGTTCACTTATCTTTTGAAATCAAGAAAAAAGAGTACTTACAAAAAGTCCGGAAAAAATAAATTGGGAGATATTGCGCAAAAAATTGATGACGTACTAGAACGAGGCAGGCTGCATGTAAACCTGAGAGCAACAAAAATGAATTATAAAAAACTTGCAGCATCTAACGTACAGGCCAGCGTTTCTTTGCTGCAGGATCGGTACATTATTGATAACCTAAGTATGGAACAGGCGGGCGGAACAATGAACATGAATGGCTCGTTGATTTCGCAAAACGATAATTATACCAAGGCTAATGTAAACGTGGCATTTGCTAATGTAGATGTAAGCCGGATATTCACAGAGTTCAACAACTTCGGGCAGACTGGCATCACATCAGAAAACTTAACAGGCAGGTTAAATGCAAAAGTAAAAGCAGCATTAAGCGTGGACAATAGCGGCAAAGCCTACCCCAACAGCATTGTAAGTGATGTTGATTTTTCACTAAAAAACGGGGCGCTCATTAATTTTGAACCCGTAAAGAAATTACAGAATTTCCTCTTTAAGAATCGTGATTTTGAAAATATACAATTTGCTGAGTTAAAGGATCGGCTGGAAATTGCGAACCAGGAAGTAAAGATTAACCGCATGGAAATTCAATCCACTGTACTATCTGTATTTGTTGAGGGCATATATAGCATGAAGGGCAATACAGATATGAGTATTCAAGTGCCGCTTAAAAATTTGAAAAAACGTAACGCGGATTATAAACCTGAAAATGAAGGGGCGGATAAAAAAGGCGGCGCCAGCATTTATTTAAGAGGGCGTCCTGGCCCGGATGGTAACATCCAGTTTAAGCCAGATTTGTTTAAGAAATTCAGGAAAGAAAAATAAGAACAAAAATATTTTTCAGATAAATCGACGACAATCCAGCGATGCTTTCTTCAAAACTACCAAAACATGAAACGGCAACAAGGTACTAACTGCGCAAAATTCCTTTGTGGTAAATTCTTTTGTTTCAAACTAAATCGTTCGAAAAATCCATAACTTGTCTCTTCTAAAATGAATTCATCTGCGAGCCTGGCTATAAAATGCAATTAACAGCTCATGCCGGGTGATTGCTTCCCTAAGAATCTCTCCTGATTTTTCTTTTCATAAAATTAAAAATTATGCCCGTATTATCTGATTCTCTTAAAATAAGTTACCAGCATCTTTTTGATACTTGTATTATAAGAGAAAGTAAGTATCCCGTACTGGATAAATGTGTTCAAACTATTGTGGCCGGAAAGGGCCAGTACGAAGCAATTTCTGCGGCAACAGGTGTTCCATGGTATTTTATTGGTATTGTGCACAACATGGAAAGTGGCTGTAATTTTAGCAAGCATTTGCATAACGGAGATCCTTTAAACGCAAGAACAGTGCAGGTTCCAAAAGGCAATCCAAAAAAAGGAAACCCGCCTTTCACTTTTTTCGAAAGCGCAACAGATGCGCTCAATGTTGAAGGATTCGCACAAGGGACGGATTGGAGTATTGCCGGAATGTTGTATTCTTTCGAAAAATATAACGGCTTCGGTTATCGCAAAAAAAATATCAACTCACCATATCTGTGGGGTTGTTCAAATCAATATTCAAAAGGTAAGTATGTAAAGGACGGCGTCTTTGATCCGCAAGCAGTCTCTTCGCAAGTGGGCACCGCAGTTATCCTTCGCCGTATGAGTGAATTGCAAATTGCTGTTGCCGGTAAATTAGACAGGATATCGCAAATTAAGGAAATGGGAAGCGAAGTAATTTATGATCCTAAAAAATATCATCTTAATGCAGAGCAGTTGCAGGGGCTATTAAACGGCGTAGGGCAGCAATTGAGGGTAGATGGTTTTGCAGGAAGAAACACATCAGATGCTTTCCGGCGTGTAACAGGAAAGTATCTTACGGGAGATACAGCGGGTAAGTAATGAGCATATCCAAAGCTGAATATTCTTAAACACTAAATTCTTTTTATGAAAATCGTAAATCATTTTTTATTCGACAATTCTAACAAGAAAGTTGATTATAAGCCTACGCCCAATAAAGGTGGAAAATATATTCCGCAATATCTTGTAATGCATTATACTGCTGCAACCCAGGCAAAGGGATCGGTGAGTTGGTTTCTAAGCAGGGAGGCACAAGCTTCCGCCCACTTAATAATAGACAGGGATGGTTCTATTGTACAATTTACTCCATTTAATACGGTTACCTGGCATGCAGGTTTAAGTAGTTGGAATGGACTCGTTGGTTTGAATAAGTATGCAATAGGAATAGAGCTCGTAAATGGCGGACGACTTGCAAAATCGGGAAGCGTGTGGATATGTCCGGTTGATAAAAGAGCGGTAGCGGATAGCGAGGTGATTATTGCCAAACATAAAAACGACACAACAGAGAGCGGTTGGCAATCCTATACTGATGTGCAACTGCAGGTTGCGGTAGAAGTGGCATCTGCGCTGGTAAAGACTTATACTTTAAAAGATGTGGTTGGGCATGAAGATATAGCGCCTCATAGAAAATCTGATCCGGGACCTGCTTTTCCTATGTCAAGTTTTCGTTCGAAAGTAATGGGAAGAAAAGATAGTACGGAAACGATTTATATCACTTCCACAGTTGTAAATATTCGGTCAGGTGCAGGAACACAGTTTTCACCAATCACCAAACCACTTCCTAAAAATACAAAAGTATATATCTTAAAAAAAGATGCTAACTGGAGTTTTGTTGAAGTGATTGATACCGTTAATGGCCTCAATGATATAGAAGGATGGATGTACGGTAAATATCTTTTGGAAAAATGATTTGGATTTTTCTATTCCAAATAGATCCCGTTCTTTTATTTTGAAATATTACTGAATAAAAAGGAGTGCAATTGAAAAAATATTTTATTGCTGAAAAAATGAAACCTTAGATTTGATTTTATTTATACAGCTTTAATTTTTTTTCTATGCCAGCACAGCAAACCGAACTGCATAAAGAATTTGAATTAGAAAGAATGATTCTTTTTAGTGATGCGGTCTTCGCTATTGCAATTACACTTCTTGTTATAGAAATTAAATTCCCCGAAGTGCCCAAAACTGCTACCACGCCTGAAATCCAGGAGTTATTCAAGCCGGTGCTCATTCGTTTTTTAGGATTTATTCTAAGCTTCTTTTTTATAGGTTCTATGTGGGCCAGGCACCTTAAAATCTTCAAATATCTTGAGAAGTACAATAACGGAGTGATAGTCCGTAACCTCGTTTTTCTTTTTTTTATTGTTTGTTTTCCTTTCACAGCTTCGGGGCTTACAGAGAATATTCGTCCACACTTTTTACTTCCGGTTTTAATTTACATCATCAACATCTGGTGCGTGATGGTATCACAGTTTATCATTTGCTCTTATCTTTTTAAAAAGAGTTCGAAGGTTAGTGTAGTAGGTTTTGAGGCAGAAAAAAATTACATTTTACTGCAAAGTAAATACAGTGCTATAATACTCACTATCGCGATTTTATTAACTTGGCTAATGACTCTAATTTTTCCGGGAAATACGTTATACGTTTTGTATAGTTTTTACATCATTCCTGTAATGGTGTTATTAACTAGAAAACACCTTAAAAAATACAGGCCACCGAAGGAATAAATCCTTATTTATTGCAATGCTTAAATAAATTTTTCCTATTTAGAAGCTGTTTGAGTTAATTAATATTTTTCCCCATTAACATCATCATAGCG
>JBDTUZ010000018.1:0-106095 GCA_040007435.1 Ginsengibacter sp.
AGGAATAAATTTGATTTAGCGGGGCGAAGATAATGGAATTCCACAATGATTCATAAGCTCTTTACGCACATAAATTTACCAATAAAAAAAGAGCTGCAATGCAGCCCTCTACTTTGTAAAACTTTATGATCTGTTGATTTTAAAAGCGGTTATTAATTCATTAACCCAATGCTACCCTTTTAAATTCTATTATTTTTAAATCAGCATCAACGCTTTTAAGATAATCGGATACTGACTTATTGCTGTCCTTTACATACGGTTGTGCAAGTAAAGTGCTTTCTTTAAAAAATTTATTGATTTTACCCATTGCAATTTTTTCAGCCATTTCAGCAGGCTTACCTTCAGCTTTTACCTGCTCAATAGCGATGTCTTTTTCACGAGCAATAGTTTCTGCTGGTACTGAAGCCTGGTCAATCGCTATAGGGTTCATCGCCGCTATTTGCATAGCTACGTCTTTGCCTGCGTCTTCTGCTTCTTTACTCATGCCGACCAATACGCCCATTCTATATGACCCATGAATATATGCGGCAACGTACGGCGCATCAACTCTTTCAAACCTCGAAACACTTATTTTTTCACCGATCTTCGCAACCTGTTCATTCAACTTATCCGAAAGATTTTCACCGCCAATCGTTAACTGGCTCAATTCGTCTGCACTTTTAATATTTGCATCAATCACGGCGTCCATTATGGATTGAGCAAAAGATACATATTCAGAATTTTTACTTACAAAATCAGTTTCGCAACTTACGTTAATAATAAAGCCGGTCTTGTTGTCTTTAGTTGTTTGAGCAATAACGACGCCCTCTTTTGCTTCCCTGTCACCGCGTAGTGCAGCCACTTTCTGTCCTTTTTTTCTCAAATAATCTATTGCTGTTTCGAAATCGCCATTAGATTCAGTTAAAGCTTTGCGGCAATCCATCATACCTGCACCAGTTTGTTGACGCAGCTTATTAATATCTGCTGCGGTAATAGTTGTTGTACTCATTTAAAATATTTTAATAATGAATAAACCACAGCGCTTTAGCAGCAGCATGGTTTATTCCCTTTGAAGAAATGTAATTATTGGAAAATCTTAACGGCGCCCGCCTGGTCCACCCGGCCTGCTACCACCTGCTCCGGGGCCTGATACCCTGCGCTTCTGTGGGCCTGCGGCTCCACGGCCCTTACCACCTGCGGGTCCACCGGTTCCTCTGCGTCTCTCTCTTTCATCATCAGTACCCACATCAAATTTTATATCGTTCGGGTCACGCTCGTCTGTTTCCTCGTGATCCTCATCTTTTTCCGCTTGTCTTTCAGCCAGGCCTTCTGCTATTGCAGCAACAATGTAATTGGTTACGATAGCAATAGATTTTGTTGCATCGTCATTTGCAGGAATAGAAAACTCAACTTTATTAGGGTCACAATTGGTATCAACCATTCCAAAAGTCGTGATGTTAAGTCTTTTTGCTTCTGAAAGTGCAATATGCTCGTGGCCTATATCTACCAGGAATAAGGCTGCAGGAATACGGCTTATCTGCGCAATACCTCCTAATACTTTTTCCATTTTATCCCTGTCGCGTGTGAGCGTTAATCGTTCTTTCTTGGTAATGCTATCTAATGAACCATCGTTCAATAATTTTTCAATACTCTGCATTTTCTTTACACTCTTACGAACGGTGTTAAAGTTTGTAAGCATACCGCCAAGCCAACGCTCAGTTACAAACGGCATATTTACCCTCTTCGCTGCTTCCGTCACTATTTCCTTTGCCTGTTTTTTTGTAGCTACAAACATTATCTTCTTACCGCTTTTAGCAATAGATTTTAATGCCGCTGCTGCTTCTTGTAAACCTTCAACAGTCTTGTTGAGGTCAATGATGTGAATACCTTTTTTCTCAGCAAAAATGTAAGGTAACATTTTAGGATTCCACTTCTTTTTTAAATGACCAAAGTGAACACCTGCTTCCAAAAGCTGCTGTTGTAAAGAAGTATTATTTTCCATTTAGTTTTTATTAAGATTGTTTTTGTAATAGTAGTATCAGGGACCAGCGCCTTAATAATAAGTGCTGATATCTTACCTCCGGTATTATCGCTTGCTGAACTGGAAGCTTTTTCTTGCTTTTTTCTTACCTGGTTTTTTGCGCTCAACAGAACGTGGATCACGGGTAAGAAGCCCTGCATCTTTCAAAGCCGGGCGATATTCCGGATTGACTTGCAACAATGCCCTGGCAATGCCTAATTTTACCGCTTCTGCCTGTCCTTTCACGCCGCCTCCTGTTGCATTCACAACCACGTCAAATTTATCTGAGGCTTGAATACTTTTAAAGGGAGCTTCCACCTGGTTTTGCAGGTACACCAAAGGGAAATAAGTTTTATAATCCTTTCCGTTAACAGTGATAGCTCCATCTCCTTTAGAAAGGAAAACTCTTGTTACCGCAGCTTTTCTACGGCCTACTGCATTTTTTTGTTTTTCCATTATTAATAAATTAGAAAGTTAAGGTTTGGGGTTTTTGTGCAGTATGCGGATGTTCAGATCCGGCGTAAACGTATAACTTCTTATACATCTTGCGCCCGAGACGATTTTTAGGCAACATGCCTTTTACTGCTCTTTCGATAATGGCATCCGGGCGACGCTTCAAAAGGTCACCGGCAGTTTCTTCTTTTTTACCCCCCGGATAACCGCTGTAATTGATGTAAATTTTATCATCAAGCTTTTTCCCGGTGAATTTTACTTTATCGCAGTTGGTAACCACAATAAAGTCCCCACAATCAACATGAGGTGTGTAATAAGGTTTGTTCTTACCACGGAGAACGGACGCTATTTTAGCGCACATACGACCAACGGTTTGATTAGTGCCGTCAACAACGTACCAATTACGTTGCACGGTAGCCTCGTTCGCATGTTTAGTGGTGAAATGTAATTTGCTCATCTATTTTTTTTAAAGGTTCATATTTCAAATGAACCGGTGTAAATATGTGCCGCTATCCCGGCATTTTTTTTAGAAGTGCGAAGGTATGGAGAAACACGTAAATAAAAAGTCAATATCGCAATTATTTTTTATAGACCCTTCATAACTTATTGATAATCTATAAAATTTTTGACTTAAAATTTTAATGGCAAAGATATGGCTTTAGCCAAAATGGAAAAATGCAGATTCGATTTGAAATTAATTGGTAAAGAAAATACACTTGCCGGCGACTTTCACCAAAATGTATTTCAAAGCCTTAATTTATGATAAGATGTATATATTTGTCAAAATTTTTTTCAGATGAACGAATCACAATCTGTTGGTAAATACTGGATTTCTTTTTTTATTTCTTCAATAGCATTAATTCTGATGCTGGTATTTGCAAGAGAGTATTTTTGGGTTGTACTACCTTTTGTATTTACCGCTTTTTGTAAGGCAATGAGAATTATTTAAGCCTCAATTTTTATTGCTTAAGAACTTTACTAAGTTTATTTTGAAGTTCGCCCCCCCGCAATTCGGTAGCAATTATTTTCCCTTGAGGGTCGAGTAAAACATTGTACGGAATACCTTCCACATTATAAAGAGCAGCAGGTGCGCTGTTCCAATATTTAAGGTCGCTCACCTGCTTCCAGGAAAGTCCATCGTCTTTAATTGCCTTTAGCCATGCGCCTCTTTCTTTATCAAGCGATACGCCTAAAATTGCAAAGTTTTTATCTTTAAATTGATTGAACGCTGCAACAACATTTGGGTTTTCTTCCCGGCAGGGCCCGCACCAACTTGCCCAAAAATCTACAAGAACATATTTGCCCCTTAAAGAACTTAATGTAAAAGATTTTCCTGTTGTATCTGGCAAGGTAAAGTCCGGAGCCAACTGTCCAATGGTGAGTTGACCTCCTTGTGGCGGTTGTGCCTGTTGTTGGCTTTGCGCTGTGGCCATCTGTTCAAATTGTTTTGCAACATCCGCAACAGGAGTGCTTTTAGGGAATTTCTTTTGTAAAGAAGCCAATAATTGTTTCACCGTATCAATACCTAGTTCCTGGGCATAGCTTAATGCAAAAAGAGCAATCACGGGGCTTTTTGTGGTATCAATATAATTGCGGAGGTAGTTCTTATACCACATATCTGTTTCATCAAAATGATGCTGGGCAACTGCAACCAGGCTGTCATTATGCTGCTGCTCAAGTTCTTTGAGATTGCGGTCTTCCCCTATAAGCATAGTGTGAAAGGAATCCAGCGTCATTATAAAATTGGAAAGCGAAGCATTGGCAGGCGTATTGAACTTTGTCGAAAGTAAGGTAGAATCATTTGCATTTGCAGAAAAGTCAATACGGTCATCATCATTTATAAATATGTAACCTGCACTTTTTTCAAACCGAAGCCGGTATAGTCCCTCTTCGGGCGCCAACGCATTCACTTCAAAATTCCCATTCTTCATTTCACTGGTATCAATTACCTGCGGAGGCTGCTGGTTAAAAGTAATCTGCTCGAGAAAAACTTTTTGATCGGGTGCATTTTTCAAATTGCCGTGAACGACAAAACTCCCGTCATCCTCTTTGTTGTTGCATGAAAAAACAAATGCCGTCGCTATTACCACTACAACCAGAAATATTTTTTTCATTGGACGTTGAATTATTGATTTAATTTTTGAGTTAGAATTTTATTGACTGCCTGCATATCAGCCTTGCCTTTGCTTAATTTTTTTACTTCACCGGCAAATAATCCAATCAGGTTCTTTTTTCCTTTTTTATAATCTGAAATCTTATCCGGCATTTTGGAAAAAACTTCATCTACCCATGTGTTAAGTGCATCATCATTTTTTTCCTGCAAAACATTAAGGTCTTTGGCAATGTGGTAAGGGTCGCCACCAGGTTGCTGTATTAGTACAGGAAATATCCTGGAAGCTGCCACGCCAAAGCTTACACTTCCTGCGTCAACCAAATCTATGAGTTTTGACATACTCACTACATCGACAGGAAAACTTTCAATGTTTAAATTATTTTCATTAAGATAAGACTTTACAGGACCGAGTAACCAGTTGGCTGCTGCTTTGTAATTCTTTGTATGATTTGTGAGATTCTCAAAAAAAACGGCCGTTTCTCTTTCATCGCAAATAACTTTCGCATCAGAAGCGGGTAAAGAATATTTTTCTACAAATTTTTTTTCTATGGCAGCGGGTAGTTCAGGTAAATATTTTTTTATGGAATTTATTTTTTCCTCAGTGATATGAAATGGCGCAAGATCCGGCTCCGCGAAATAACGGTAATCATTTGCTTCTTCTTTATTTCTCAGCGAAAAAGTAGAGCCATTGGCTGCATCGAAACTTCTTGTTTCCTGTATGATCGGCTCCCCGCTTTCGCTTAGAGCAATCAAGCGGGCTATTTCATATTCAATGGCTTTTTTTACATTTTTTATAGAATTAAGATTCTTTACTTCCACTTTGGTACCAAGCGTTTTTTCTCCTTTCAATCTTATTGAAACATTTGCATCGCATCTCATACTCCCTTCTTCCATATTACCATCGCAAATTTGCAGGTATCTCACGGTCTTTCTTATTTCTGTAACATAAGCATAAGCCTCATAAGGAGTATGCATATCAGGCTCAGACACTATTTCAAGTAAAGGGACGCCGGCCCTGTTGAGGTCAATACAGGTATAATTTTCATCAGCATCGTGAATGCTTTTACCGGCATCTTCTTCCAGGTGAATCCTGTTCAATAAAATATTTCTTTCGATGCCATCGGTGTTAATTGAAACGTATCCATTTTGGCAAATGGGAGTGGTATGCTGCGAAACCTGGTAACCTTTTGGAAGGTCAGGGTAGAAATAATTCTTTCTTGCAAAATAGTTACTGCGGACAATATCGCAATTGAAAGCGAGCCCAAGGCTAATGGCATAGTCAATTGCTTTTTTATTCATAACCGGCAATGTTCCCGGATGGGCAAGAGACACCGGGCTCACATTGGTATTAGGCGGCTTGCCAAATGCAGCGCTATCTCCACAGAACAACTTACTGTTAGTAAGCAGTTGCGTATGCACCTCGAGCCCGATTACCGCTTCATATTTATCGTTGAGAGACATATTGTCGCGAAGGTATGAAAAGACATTTCCATTTTTACCCAATAAAAGCATAAACAAAATAAAAAAGCTGCCTGGAAAGGCAGCCTGTAAGATTCATAAAACTTAAAAGCGGAAAACTATTGGACTTCACCTCAACCCATCTGCAGGCCAGGATGAAACTGAACCTTCGCGTGTTTGGGAATACGGTGAATTATTATTCAGACTTTGAATTGATTTTAGATTACAAATCTGCGCTATTAACAGGCTTAGGAATTTTTATTTCAAAATTCATTTCTGTATTATTTCTTTTTGCCTTCACATTAAAGTTTTCTTTGTCGGCTGCATCCATTAATTGTGATCTTACTTCATCTACGTTAGTTACTTTTTCGCCATCCATTTCCGTTATCACATCATCCTTTTTTAAACCTGCTTTATCAGCGGCAGATCCGTCTTCTACACTTAGTATTTTGCCGCCCGTATTATCCGGCGCATCTTCCACTTTTACGCCAAGCTTTACATTATCATTTTTAAAATACCTGAAAAACGTTCTGGGTGCAGCCTGCATTTTTGGCATTGGAGGCATTTTGAAATTGTATGCTTGTCCATTACCAAAACCGTTGTCACTATTAAATGTAAAGGTCCTTTTCGTTTCTTTGCGTTCGCCCAACTTTACTTTTACATCATTTTTTTTGCCGTCTCTTTTGTAATACACTTTTACTTCTTCGTTGGGTTTATAAGATTGAATCGCATCGAGCAGATCATCAGGATTACTGATATTTTTTTCATCTACTTTTGTAACAACATCCCCGGTTTTCAAGCCCGCTTTTTCTGCACTACTGCCTTTCATTACTTCATTTACCTTCACACCGTCGCTGGCTTTTTCGGTAATTACTCCCAGGAAAGTTTTTGGGCGTGAGTCTTCAGAATCATTTCCGAAAAATTCAAAATTCCTGTTACCTCCTTTCGGCATATAAAGCATATTAGGTCCCTTTCGGAGATCTCTTTCAATTACCGTTACGTCATCATCATTATAGTCTGATAAAGGTTTGCCGTTTACAGTTACCTTATCACCATCTATCTCGATCTTCATTTTTGTGTCCTTATCACTATTACGAATAATGATCTCTCGGGATTCTTTCTTTTCAATTTTTTTATTATCAGTTTTTTCTTTTTGTGCAAAAACTGCGACTGAACCCAAGGCAATGCAAATGGTTAAAACCCCGGGTAGAATTATCTTTTTCATTTTATTTTGATTTATGTACGAAAATATTAGTAGATCAAATGTAGTAAGATTTTTTGAATTACGAAATCTTTCGCAAATGATTTATTTAGTTTAACATTTGTTTTATGGAATTGCTGAAACAAGCATACTGAAAGCCAAACCAACACAGCCTAAATTATTTTGCATGGGCAAAGAAGCTATTTTGATATTTTTCTTTGCATGATCTTGATTTGCATCTTATACCTTTATTCGCCATTATAAAACCGGAAATTAATCGCGGGTATTAAAATTTTTTGCCCGATAAATATTTAAATTTTAATGATAAAATTTGCTCACCTTAAGCAAAGGTTTGATGTAAAGCTGATGCAGCAGGAAGTCGAGAGACTTGAGTCAGGATTGTGGCAGGCGCATTACAATACTTATCATTATGAAGGCGGCTGGACGACTTTACCGCTTCGTTCCATTAATGGTAGCGTAGAAAATAGTATATCTATACAGGCTTCATCTCTTCAAAAAAATATGGCTTACAAAAATACCTCGCTGCTTGACGTTTGCCCTTATCTCCATTCTGTAATCAGTTTTTTTGAATGCGAAAAAATGTCCGTTAGGTTAATGAATCTTAATGCAGGCGCTATTATTAAAGAACACAGCGATTATGATATGAATTTTGAAAAAGGGGAGGCAAGGTTCCATATTCCCATACAAACTAATGCAGATGTACATTTTTTTATTGAAGACCGGGAGATTCCAATGGGGGAAGGGGAATGCTGGTATTTAAATTTATCCCTAAAGCACAGAGTGAAAAATTGCAGTAATACAAATCGTATCCACCTGGTTATTGATTGTAAGGTGAATGAGTGGTTAGAAAATTTATTAGCAAAAGAAGCAGAGCTTAGGGAAGAAACCGCTGGCGAAAAAGAAGCACGATGTTCTGATGAAGATAAAATTAAAATCATCCGGCAGCTTCGGAAAATGGGTACATCCAAATCAAATGAACTGGCGGATAAATTAGAATCTGGAAATGATTGATCTTTCTATCAACATAGTATTTTTTGAAAAGGCGATTTTGTTTTTGGACGAGATTGGCATCGAAACAGCATTCGAAATGATAGATAATGAAGATTGTTTTTTACCCGGATTCACAATTAAGAATGGCAAAATAATTATAGATAGAAATAAAATTAAATTTCACGGCGATATTTTGCATGAAGCCGCGCATATCGCAGTGGTTCCGGCAGAAGATAGAATGCTGCTGAATGGAAAAAATATTGGCAGCAGGAAAGATGCTGCAGCGGAAGAGATGATGGCTATTGCATGGAGTTACGCTGCTTGTATTCATTTAAAAATAGATGCGCATTTTGTCTTTCACGAGAATGGCTACAAAGGAGGTGGGGGCTCTATTGTAGAGAATTTTAACAATGGTAATTATATTGGCGTACCTGTTTTGCAATGGCTCGGAATGACATCAACGCAGAATGAAGTAGTCTATCCTGTAATGATAAAATGGTTAAGAGATTAAGGAAGAAACTGACGGAATTTTTAAGAAAACCAAAACGAAAGCTTGCATACAAATATCTATGCGATGGAATGCTTATTTGAACTCATCTCATCTAAATTTTTATACAATTCAATTACCGGCAAAAGAAAATCCGGAAGATTATGATTTCTATGATCTTTTGTAAATAATTGTTGCGGATGTTTGGCATCGAAGCGAATGCGCTCTTCAAACTGTTTCCTGGTTTTTGCAGTAAGGTCTATACCGGTACAATGGCAGATCTTTTTCATCATGCTATTTATTCCTTCTTCATAGTTTATAAGCAATGTAAGTGGATCGAGTATTGAGATTTCAACCATCTTTTCAAAATAGGTTTCGAGCACATTAGCGATGTACAAATCGAGATTTGCTTCTTCCAGGCATCTTTTTGAAAAGCCGAAAATTGCAGGCTCAATAAGGCCTGGCACTGATTGCATACCTCTTTGTTTTTGATGCGAAAGAATTACTTCGGTTGGATTTCTGTATAAAAGAATAAATGGAATGGAGGGAAATAAATTGCGGAGCCGCTTATAAAAATGTAAATGCCAACTATCTGTTTTTATGAAAAGATGTGTTTCGTTTTCGCTTCTTTTTTGCGCATAAAATTTTATGGCAGCTCTTAAATAGTTATCTCCGATTTTTATATCAATGGCATCTTTTTTATAATGAAGCCGAAGCAACTCATCAAAGAAAGGAACTTCAGAAAGTACAATATGCTTCTCGTCCAGGGAAAGTAATTGTGATAAAAGCGTAGACCCGCAGCGGGATACATGAAATATGATTGCACACGGTTCTAAAGAATTTATTTCTCCACACCATTCATTCATCATATCGAGTTGCGACACAACTTTATAGGGCTTGCAATTTTCTTCAAGATTTCTGCATGCTAAAATTGTATCATCAAAAAAAGGTTCTGTGAATGTTTTATCGCCCGTATATAGCCATTCAACTAATGATTCTTCCATTTTCAGAGGAATCCAATTTTTTAGCATGCCTGGTAATATGGAGCTCATGGCTTACATTAAGAACGCATTCGTTTTATGACTTGTAAAAGAAAACCTTATTGTATTTTTTTTCTTATAGTCCTCTGCAAATAATTCCTAAATCCCTTTCGGCTCTTATGATTTCCTTTTGCTTTAATCTTTCGTTTGGCTTGCAAACAAACATTGTTAGTTTATCAGAATGCGCTTCCCTTAGGCCTTCCAGCCTATCTATGAGATTATCATTAATATAAAATTCTTTCAGGTTTACCAGCTTCTCAATTGGTTTAATGGAAGATATTTGGTTGCATTGAACATACAATTGTTCCAGTTGACAGAGGTCTTCAATACCACGCAAACTTGTAATATTATTATTAAATAAAAACAAAGATTTCAAGTTTGTAAGATTACTGACTACTTCAATATTTTCTATTTTTTGATGAGTGACAATTACAATAGATAAATTGGTGAGATGTTGTAAACCACCCAGGTTGGTAAGTTCAAATTGCATGTTTGGGAAAGATGCCCCAGGGCCAGCCAGCCTTAATGTTTGCGCAGCAAAAATCTTTTGTAACTCACCTGGGCCAGGTTCATTTTGATGCCCCGTTATGGCCAGGCCAAACGCCTGCTGCCATTGAGGCTCCAATTTCTTCCACCAATTTTCAGGAATAATTAAATCTTTCAAGTTTACAATACCGCTTGCTTTTTTTAGTTGCGACTTGGATAAATACCTTGCAACGCAATCACGAAATTAAGCGTTAGAAAAGGTTGTACAATTCCAAAAGGTTGCGACCCACCCCTGAGGCCAACTGCATTGGAATTCATTTGCACAATAGTTCCCGAGGTATTATATTCTCTGTCAAGAGCGCCGGTATTACCCAAATATGCTCCTGTAGGGTCCGATGAAGACCCTGGTTCCGAAGTAGCATTTAGCGAATGGTTGTGCTGGGGTATGTTATTTATGGTTAAGGTAATGTTTTCTGTTCCGGCCGTTTCACCGATAAGATAATTTGACAGACCTGGTCCCTGTCCCATATGAATAGGCACTCTTCCCCGAAGGTCGGGTAATGCAAAAGTAGATTGACCATCACCACCATAAGTAGTACCTAATAAGGAAAAAAGGGCTGTGTTTTGAGCGATTGATCTGCACATTGGGAAATCCTTGTACGGTTCCTGTGCCTTCAAAAGCAGGTTTCCCATCAATATTGCCAATCGGGTTTAACGTAATGGTTCCCGTCATGCATTGTCCGGAGACAACAACAGTTTGCGCATTAAGAGAAGTGGTACAAAAAAAAGTAAATAATAGTGCGTAGAAAATTTTTTTCATAGCTTAATTTTTTGGAAGGATATTTAAACTTTGGATATTCTAAGGTAGAGATAAATAAGTAAACGAGTCAAATAAACTCTAATAGAATTGTAATTTTTTCGAAGAAAAGAAATTGTTTAGGTAATAATTTCTAAAGTAAGGACTTTATTATCCTGGTAATTTCATCAAACTTAGTTGTGTCCTGCCCGCCTGCAGTCGCAAGTGTTTTCTGCCCGCCGCCGCCGCCTTTTATTAGTGGTGCAATATCTTGCTTAATAATTTTTGAAGCGTCGAGGCCCTTATTTTTTACAAGTGTTTCATCGATGCCTAATGCTACGAATGGTTTGTTATCAATTACAGTAGTTAGTATTACAACACCTGAACCCTTTAAGTGATTCATCAATTCGAAGGCAAGTTTCTTTAAAGCATCAGCATTTTTTACTTCAACTTGTTTTCCAATAAAATTTATATCCCCGATTTTTTCTGGCTGTTTCAATAAATCCTGAACCAAAACTGAGAGTTGTTTGGCTTCTGCTTTTTCTAATTCCTTTTTCAGTTCGCTGTTGTCTGCGAGGAGGTTCTCGATTGTTTTAGACAGGTCTTTTGGGTTTTTAAGATTGTCCCGGATTGCTTGTATTATTTCAAATTCCTTTTGTATGAAATCTTCCGCAGCTTTTCCACTCAATGCTTCAATTCTTCTTAAACCTGCGCCAACTGCGGTTTCGCCGGTTATCTTAAAAAATCCTAATTCACCTGTGCGGCCTGCATGCGTGCCACCACAAAGCTCGATAGAATAAGAATCATCCATTGTTACGACTCTTACTTTATCGCCATATTTTTCCCCGAACAATGCCATGGCGCCCAATGCCATCGCTTCTTCTTTTGGCATTTCTTTTATAGTCACTGAAATGTCCGCTCGTATTTTTTCATTTACTAACGATTCAATTTGTAAAATTTCTTCATTAGATAATTTACTGAAATGCGAAAAATCAAAACGCAGGTATTCATCATTTACAAGGCTTCCTTTTTGCTGCACGTGCGTACCCAAAACTTTCCTTAGCGCCGCATGAAGTAAATGTGTAGCACTATGATGAACGGCAGTTTTTTTTCTTTTATCTGCATCAATTTTAGCAACAACATTTGCATCAATATCCGACGGAAGTTTTTCCGTGAAATGAATGATGAGGTCATTTTCTTTTTTTGTATTTACAACTGGAATTTGTTCGTCACCAAAAATTAATACTCCTGTATCGCCCACCTGGCCGCCGCTTTCAGCATAGAAAGGTGTTTTATCTAAAACGATTTGATAAGATTCTTTGCCTTGTAATTTTGTTTTGCGGTATTTTAAAACTTTGCTTTTAGTTTCATATTTATCATAACCCACAAATTTTAATGAACCTTTTTTATTTAGGGTTATCCAATCTTCGGTGTCAATAATGCTTGCGGCACGACTTCGATTTTTTTGTTGCTGCATTTCTTTATTGAAACCTTCCTCATCAATTTCAAAGCCTTTCTCAGTAAATATTAATTTTGAAAGGTCAAGAGGAAATCCGAATGTATCATATAGTTCAAACACAATTTTTCCAGGAATAACTACAAATATCTCTTCTTCAGTTTCGCGAATTCCTGGCAAATTTTCTCCAAGATTATCATACGTTCCATAAGTTTTCAAGTAGACATTTATTCTATCTAAACCTTTTTGTAGAGTTTCTAAAAAACTTTTTTCCTCTTTTTTGACAAGTTTCTCAACTAAATCTTTCTGCTTCTCCAGTTCAGGAAATACTTCCGTAAATTGTTCAGCAATCAATGGAATTAATTTAAAAAGCATCGGTTCTTTTACATCGAGATAAGAAAAGTAATATCTCACAGCTCTTCTTAAAATACGGCGTATTACATAACCCGCTCCGGTATTCGAAGGCAACTGCCCATCTGCAATTGGAAATGCGATTGCTCTTATGTGATCTGCTATTACGCGAAAGGCAACATCCTGTTTACTATCTGTGTTAGTGTATTTCTTACCAGATAACTTTTCAACCTCTGCAATTGTTCCGGTAAAAATATCCGTGTCATAATTGCTTTGCTTATTTTGTAAAACCCTTACCAATCTTTCAAAGCCCATTCCGGTATCTACATGCTTTGCAGGCAGCGGCTCCAGGCTTCCATCTTTTTTACGGTTGTGTTGAATAAATACAACGTTCCATATTTCGATAACCTGGGGATGATCATTGTTTACCAAATCCTTTCCGGGCAGCAGTTTTTTTTCTTCGACAGTCCTGCAATCCACATGTATTTCAGTACAAGGCCCGCATGGCCCGCTATCGCCCATCTCCCAAAAATTGTCTTTCTTTTTCCCCATGATGATCCGATCTTCTGCAATCCACTTTTTCCAATAAGAAATTGCTTCTTCATCCTTTGGCAACCCTTCTTTTTCATCTCCTTCGAATACGGTCACATAAAGATTTTCTTCAGGAATTTTATAAACCTTGGTAAGTAGTTCCCAACTCCATGCAATTGCTTCTTCTTTAAAATAGGGCACCGGCTCGCCTGCAGCATTTCCAAAACTCCAGTTACCCAGCATTTCAAACATTGTATGGTGGTAGGTGTCCACACCCACTTCTTCCAGGTCATTATGCTTGCCGCTTACTCGCAGACATTTTTGAGTATCAGCAACGCGGGAATGTTGCGCAGCTTTGTTCCCCAGGAAAAATTCTTTAAACTGGTTCATCCCCGCATTTGTAAAAAGTAATGTAGGATCATTCTTTATAACAATAGGTGCAGAAGGGACAATCGTATGTCCTTTAGATTTAAAAAAATCAAAAAACTGTTGTCGTATTTCTGCACTTTGCATCATGCCTTTAATGAATTTTGTGATTGATTTTTGAGTATTATCCCGTTATATTTGCCCGTTATAATTTGATTACAAAACGGCAAAGGTATTTGGTTTGATTGCATTTACAAACAGCTTTATCTTCTGAAAGTTTTATTAACCATTCCTCCTTCTTCATTTTATTCAAATGAAAAAAATAAAATATTATTATAATACACATACGTTAAGGTACGAGAAGCTTGTAACGCCTCTTCGTGTAAAACTTTTACGTTTTTTTGGGTTCATAGCAACTGCTTTTGTTACTGCATTTATATTGGTATCGCTTGCATTTCGTTTTATTCCATCGCCTCAATTAAAGCTCGCCGAAGCGAGATATCAAAAAATGAAACAGAATTACGATATGCTGGTTTCGCAAGCAAAAACCTTACAACAGGAAATGGCATCACTTGAGCAGAGAGATAACCAGGTGTATCGATCGATATTTGAAGCAAATCCTTTACCGGACAGTGCAAGAGCAAAACTAACTGAACAAAAAAATGAAGTGAAAAAAGTAGCGGCTATTAACGACGAGGAGATGGGTAACGAACTTGCAAAGACGCTCAATAATATCAATGCGAGGATCACGTACCAATTTGCCAGCTACAATGAAATTGAAAAGCTAATTAAAAACCAGGGTGAAAAACTGGCAAGCATTCCTGCTATTCAACCCGTAAGTAACCGTGACCTCGACCGGATAGCCTCAGGTTTTGGCATGAGAATTGACCCTGTATATGGAACACCAAAAATGCACAAAGGCCTTGATTTTACCGCACCCCAGGGAACACCGGTATATGCAACAGGGGATGGGGTGGTGGTTGAATCAGGTTTTTCGGAGGATGGATATGGAAATAAAGTGGTTATAAATCACGGATATGGATATGAAACCTTGTACGGACACATGGTGAAAGTAAAAGCAAAGAACCGTCAGAAGGTAAAAAGAGGTGAAATAATTGGATGGGTAGGAAGCACGGGAAAAAGTACCGGCCCGCATTGCCATTATGAAGTGCATGTAAACGGCCAGGAAGTTGATCCTGTTTATTTCTTTTATAACGATCTTACACCGGAACAATTCGACAGGTTATTGAAAATCGCATCAACAGGCAGCGCAAAAAGTCTTGATTAAAAAATGGCATTATCACAAATAACATTTCAGTTTGAAGAATCGCCGGATGAGAAAGATAGCAACGTAAAAAAAGTTGCAGCCGTCGCAGATAATCAAAAGTCAAAAAGGGGAAGAAAAAGCCTTAAGGATACAGGCGCAGAACATAGCGTGGTTGATATTCCTGAAGATGACATTCTTTTCAAAAAGCAATATTACTCGATTGGCGATGTGGCAGCCATGTTTAAAGAAAACACGTCTTTAATAAGGTATTGGGAAAATGAATTTGATATTCTCAAGCCCAAAAAAAATAAAAAGGGAGACAGGTATTTCAGGCCTGAAGATGTAAAAAATCTTAAGATGATCTATCACCTGCTTCGCGAAAGAAAATACACTATTGAAGGCGCCAAAGAATTCCTAAAAAATAATAAAGCTGCAGGTGAAAAACACCAAATGATTGAATCGTTGGAAAAAATTAAATTATTTTTATTGGAGTTAAAGAGCAATTTATAACCGTACCATGAAGCAATTTTTATCGGCAATTTTTTCATTGTTAGTTTTTTCCTTTGCCGGTAAGGCACAGCATTACGAAATTCTTAAAGACTCTCTTCAGCCAGGTGAAAAAATTCTTAAAGGCGTCATTTCTAAAAGCGATCTTGAAAATGATTCTGCTTATGATAAATGGTATGCAGAAAGCCAGAAAATTTACCCGGTACCAAATGCAGAAGCCGTTAAAGGAATGAAGTTGAACAAAGACAATGTGAACATTGTAATATTCGGAGGCACATGGTGTGAGGACAGCCAATTTGTATTACCGAAATTCTATAAAATACAGGAAGCAAGCGGCTTCCCCGAGGATAGGATAACATTATATGGTGTTGACAGGAATAACAAAACTACCGGAACTATTGCGGAAGATTATAAAGTAACGAATGTGCCAACCATTATTGTAATGAAAGATGGCAGAGAAGTGGGCCGTGTAGTAGAATATGGAAAGACGGGCAAATGGGACCAGGAGTTTGCTGATATTTTTAGTGAATAACCCCTGACCCCTGAAGGGGGAACTGAGATCACATCTTTCTATTGAGAATATTCGATCTTTTTAATTTCAAACATTTAGAATTTCTTTCTGTCAGCAGAGATATCTTCTTTCTTCGGGAAGGAGCTTTAATGTGAACTTCAACAGCGCAAAAGGTAGGTGGGGATGGGCTTTCAACTAACCAATTTTACAGAAACGGGGCTCGATGGTTTTATTTCATGTTCCTCCTGCAATTTTTTTATTTCCAAATTAATTTCCTGCTTTAATTTGTTGAGTTCGTCAACAGGCATAGGAAACTTTACAAAATAAATTATCACAATTACTGCACTGTCATTATTTATTTCCTGTAAGTAAACAGAATAAGAATCTACCTTATCCTTTTTATTGGCAAGAATATCTTCTATTCCTTTTATTACTTTTTGAAGTTCACCGGAAGGCGTGTGAGGAGAAAGCAGCGTTTTTATTTCATTTCTTATTACATCCCGCATGGTCCAGTTATCCACTATGCTGTCAACCATTTGCTTATTAGGCACCGTCACCATTGACTTTTCAGGAGTGCGTAACCGGGTGCTTCGCAAGCCAATACGTTCAACTGTTCCTGAATAATTATTCACTTTTACTGAGTCACCGGTTTTAAATGGCTTGTCAAAAAATATAATAAAAGAGGCTATTAAATTTTCCAGGCTCTCCCTTGCCGATAACGCCAACGCAGCGCCGACTATACTTAAGCCGGTAAAGAGATTACTTATATTAAATTTTAAAGAAAACTTTATTATAAAAAGAATGCCAATAATAATAATGACAACCCTTATCAGGTCCTTGAAAAAAAACAATAGTTGATGTTCTCCCGCTGTATTTGTTTCGCCGGCATTTTCCCTGATAACTATCACCAGGAAATTCATAAACCGGATTATAAGGTTCACAAAACATATAATAATGATTGCTGAAGCAACACTTTCAAAAATATTCTGGCTGGAAATTTTATGATAAGAAAATTTTAAAGCCTCAGGAAAATTGAGGCGGTCAATCGAAAAAATTGATATGAGAACGAATAAAATTCTTTCCAGGGGTTCTATAATAATGTCATCAAATTTTATTTTAGCAAGCTTACCCGGATGTTTCTTTACTATTCGTAAAAGCAGCGCTGACGCGTACTTTGAAATGATTCTTTTAAGAAAAAAGGCCGCCAGAATTGTGATACATACGATGGCGTAACTGCGTAATGTATTGTCAAAATAAACCTGGTCAAGAAAATTCATAATGCAATTTATAATATGCCAGCGATCTATAGGAGAGAATAAATTTCCAACTGTTGATTTTTCAAAATATAAATTTTGCGGTTACTTACTTTAAGCGAACTGCTATTTTGAAGATCAACTGGTAAAACGTATTTTTTGATTTCGGGAAGGGGCGGTATATATCGGTAAAGATTAGTTTTATCAAATCCATATATGGATTTATCAATCACCGTTACGTCAGTCCAGTTTAGAAATGGCAGCCTGCTTTTGAAACTTCCGTAATAGTCAAAAATATATAATCCTTTTTCGGGATCGTAGAGATAAACGAAGCCGTCGTCATCTATTATTTTTTGTGGCGTAGGCACAGAATCGAAGAGTAACCGGAAATCTACTGATTCAAATAGTTTGTTGCCGGTGTCGTCAATTTTTTTCAATTTATTTTCCTGCTCATCGTAAAGCCAGATGTTGTTATCATAAGACGTAGTTACTGCTTTCACTTTGAAAATATTTTGTTGCCGCAGATTTATACTGGTCAATACATTGAGGTATTTATCCAATAGAACTATAGTAGAATAATTCTGGTAAAAGAGAATTGCTTTCCATGGATTTTGTGCCTCTACGTAACTAAGCTTTCCATACTTTGTTACCTGGTTAAAAACTCCCAGGGAATCACCTCTCTCATTGTATTTTTTTAGTTGATTGTCCGTATTTATAATATACAGTTCGCCTAAGTTATCTACTGTAAAAGATGAAATAGGGTATTCAAGTTTTCTGAGAAAGCGGAAAAGAGAATCGTCCTGTGAATACGATGCGCTGAATGAAAAAACAATTGCAGCTACTAACCAAAACCTTATATATTTCACGAAGGCTTTTTTCATGATTCGTAATATTTCAATTCTGTATTTACTCCGTCAAAAACAGCAAAGCTGTTGTATTTTATCCAGTCCCCGAGATTTATATACCTGCTGTTATCTTTCAATTTCAAATCCAATGGTAAATGTCTGTGCCCAAAAATAAAATAATCAAAATGTTGTTTCTCCAGCATCTCTTTAGAGAATATAATAAGCCATTCTTTCTCTTCCCCAAGAAAATGTTCATCAGTCAATCCAGTTGCAGCCCTGCTTTTGCGGCTCATATAGTTTGCCAGTCCTATGCCGGCTCCCGGGTGCAGAATTCCAAAGAGCCATTGTGAGAATTTATTTCTGAAAACCTTTTTTATGAATTTATACCGGTGATCTCCCGGCCCTAATCCGTCGCCGTGGCCGATAAAAAATTTTTTGGCATTGAATTCAAATTCCTTTGGTTCATGAAAAACTTCGATGCCAAGTTCCTGCTCAAAATAGCCATTCATCCACATGTCGTGATTGCCAACGAAAAATTTAATTGTGATTCCGCTGTCTGTTATTTCTGCAAGCTTACCTAATATTCTCACAAAGCCCCTGGGAACTACTTTTTTGTATTCGTACCAGAAGTCAAAAAGATCACCAAGAATAAATATGTGTGACGCATCAATTTTTATTTCATCCAGAAAATTTACAATTCGCTTCTCTCTTATAAGACTTGCCGCGTGATCCGGTGCACCGAGATGAAAATCAGAAAGAAAATATATTTTTTTACCGGGAGGAATTTGCATGATTTATAAAAGCAATTAAAATATTTGATCTGCGATTTCTTCTTTAGTTTTTCTAAAATGCCCGGCAACTTCTATGAGAATTGATGATAGTGTACCTAATCTAATTGGATTATGATTCGGAATTGTAATGTGATGTTCGCCTTCAAGAAATGTAGTTAGTCGAATATGGCTTCCCTTTTGGCGGCTTATCTCATATCCAAATTTTTTAAGAAGCTTTATTAGTTCCTTCGAAGACATATCTCTGGGTAGCCTCATGCGGAAATAACTTCTTCTTTAATTATATGCAAGCGAATTAACTTTGGTTTTTTGTGTTCATCAAAATGACACTCGACCGCTTCCTTGATATTTTTTTTTAATTCTTCCATGGTGTCAGCTTCCGTAAAAATTCCTTCACCTATTGCTTTAGCGGTATATCCTCCTTCCAAAGCTTCTTCGATTAAGAAAATAATTTCATTCATTTCAGAATTTTTATTTCTTATAAAGTTAATAAAACTCAATCAAGACAATTAACCATTAACAGCTTTATCAATCAAAAATAAATAAACTTCTTTTGGGCCGTGAACGCCAACTACCAATGTTTTCTCAATATCTGCCGTGCGGCTTGGGCCGGCAGCGAATGTTATAAAGGAAGGAATATGCTCACCATATTTTGTCTTAAGTAATTTAAGGGCATCTCTTGTATCATACACAAGTTGATCGGTATATGCAATGCATATATGCACAGGAGCATAGACACTCACTGTGCGACCGCTTTTTTGCGCTGATGTTAAAACGAAAGCGCCTGTACGGGCAACAAGAAATTCACAGGTTGTAATAGAAGCATCGCAATCTGCTAGTGATGTACTATTATCGAAAACGTCTTTGCCGTTAAATTTTTTCAACAAATCCGGTTCAACGCAATAAAGCTTTTTCCATTTTTTTTCGACTGCGAGCTTCATAAGCTGCAGTTTCATATCTGTATCGTTTACGCAGAAGGCGAATTTGCCTAATAATTTTGTAAACTCTTCTGCAAAAAGAAATTCAAGCTCTTCCTTTTGCGGCTGAAAAACAGAATTTGTTCCTTCACTTTTGGGAAAAGGTAAAGGCACCGGATTACTCAGTGCCTCTCTTATTTTTTTTAAAATTTTTTCTTTCGAAGACGAAACCTTCATTATCTATTAAACTTTGCTATCAACTTATTACACTTCCAATTGGCGGATCAATAACTGCATCTTTAGGGTTGTCAACAAAATCAAGCGCTTTTTTCTCCTCGTAAGGGCGCTTTCCAATTAAGGCCTCCACGTCACTTTGAAAAAGCACTTCTCTTTTCAATAATTCTTTTGCAACAATTTCTACTTCCTTTTTCCTCTCATTAAGTAGCGCCTTGGTTCTTTCAAATGCCTGGTCAATAAGCTTTCTCACTTCTTCATCAATCATCTTACCTGTTTCTTCACTGAATGGTTTTGTAAAAGTGTTTTCCTGCTGCGGATCATGATAACTAACATTGCCCACCTTTTCATTCATACCATACACGGTTACCATTGCATAAGCCATTTTTGTAATTTGCTGCAGATCGTTACTGGCTCCTGTTGATATCTTCCCAAAGAAAATAGTTTCTGCGGCCCTTCCTCCAAGCGTCATGCAAATTTGATCAAGCAACTGATCAGTGTTATATAAATATTGTTCTTTGGGTGTGTATTGGGCATAGCCTAGTGCCGCGGTACCTCTCGGAACAATAGTCACTTTTAATAATGGATAAGCATGCTCCAGGAACCAGCCGCAAATGGCATGTCCTGCTTCATGGTATGCTATGATCTCTTTTTCTTCTGGCAAAATGATCTTATTCTTTTTCTCCAATCCTCCAATTACCCTGTCAATGGCATCCTGAAAATCGCTCATGTCAACCGCGTCTTTATTTTTACGAGCTGCAATCAAGGCAGCTTCGTTGCACACATTGGCAATATCAGCACCTGCAAATCCGGGTGTCTGCTCTGCCAGTTTATGTACATCCAGCGTTTGAGAAATTTTTATGGGTAACAAATGCACTTTAAAAATTGCTTCACGGCCCACAAGATCAGGACGGTCAATAGTTATTTGCCTGTCGAATCTTCCCGGCCTTAATAAAGCATTATCCAACACATCCGGACGGTTTGTAGCGGCCAAAATTATTATACCAAGGTCGGTGCCAAAGCCATCCATTTCCACAAGCAATTGGTTGAGGGTATTCTCCCTTTCATCGTTGCTCATCATCATATTTTTCCCTCTTGCACGGCCAATTGCATCTATTTCATCTATAAAAATTATGCAGGGAGCTTTTTCCCTTGCCTGCTTAAACAGGTCACGTACGCGACTGGCTCCCACACCTACAAACATCTCAACAAAATCACTGCCACTCAGGCTGAAAAAAGGCACCTGGGCTTCACCAGCCATTGCTTTTGCCAGCAAGGTTTTACCAGTTCCCGGAGGGCCTATAAGTAATGCACCTTTAGGAATTTTGCCACCGAGAGCAGTATATTTTTTGGGCGTTTTAAGAAAATCTACGATTTCCATTACCTCAACTTTCGCTTCGTCAAGGCCGGCAACATCACCAAAATTGATATTTACCCTTGCACCTTTATCGAAGAGAGTAGCTTTTGATTTTCCAATATTAAAAATTCCACCAGGGCCACCGCCACTGCCGCCTGCTCCTACTTTTCGCATCATCATAATAAATAGCAAACCGATTAACAATATAGGCAGGAGCGTACTAACTATCTGTCCAAATAATTCACCTTCATCGCCAGGTTTATCCGGCACACGCTTTACGGTGGGGTTATCATTGTAAAACTGGCGGATGTCAGAAGAAAAACTTTCGTCTTTTACAATAGGAAAATAAGCCTGTGGTGCAGGCATTTTTTTTACCTCCTCATAACTATCTCCAAAAACATTTCTATAAAAGTCGGAATTACCTTCCAGCGACTTTTGATTAATATAAACCCTGACAATTTTTTTGTTGCCAACTGTTTTTATCTGGTCTACATCGCCTTGCTTAAGCATTGCATAAAATTGGGTGTTATCCATTTCTACTCCACTGCTTGATGTGCCCCTGTATAAATTGTAGCCGATAATTGCAGCGAAAATCAATCCATAGACCCAGTAAATGCTGATTCTTGGACGTTTTTTTGGATCATCATCAGATCCGGGAAGCCCGTTGGGGTTCAGTCGTTTTTGAATGGGGTTCTTTTTCTTTTCTTCAGTAGCCATAGATGCTTGCCTCGCAATATTTTGTTTTATCTCACCCTTATGCAGAACGTGGGCTTAGATTGTTGTTTTTAATTTTTAAGATGTTCTGTAAAATAAGTATTTATCTATATTTTGAAGTTAATGTTCCGTTATAGAACCGTCGCTCCACATTTCTTCAAGCCTGTAAAATTTTCTTGGCTCCGGCAGCATTACATGAACAACAACATTCACATAATCAATTAGTATCCATTGCTCACCGCGCCTGCCTTCGTGCCTGTATGGCAACTCACCACATTTTTTCTTTACATTTTCTTCTACGGAATCCGCTATAGCCTTCAGTTGAATATTATTTGTTGCTTCGCAAATAATAAAAAAATCAGATACTGCTTCAGGGATTTTTTTCAGGTCGAGGCTAACAACTTTATCACCTTTTTTCTCCTGTATGGCATGGACAATTGTCTTAAAGATTTTACTGTTTCTTGTTAACCTGGTAAGAGTTGATTTTTTCCTTGTCGCCAAAAGGGTTAAATTATTCAAATGATTCTTTTTAATCAGCTTTCCATCTTCTTAAACGGAAAAAATAAATATTAAATTTTAGATTGCGTTTTTTCAAACTTTTTATGCAACCACTTTATCAAAAATACTAATTCTTTATCAATACAATTTTGCATGTCATCGCCTCCAAAAAAATTCATAATTCTTGAAACGGTGGATAGTACCAACAACTATGCCATGGGATTGGTTCAAAATGACCTTGCAGAAAGCGGTGACGCTGTATTTGCCATGGAACAAACTGCAGGGAAAGGGCGCAGAGGAAAGAACTGGGAAAGTAACAAGGGCCAAAACGTGGTGCTGACCGTAAT
Organism: Ginsengibacter sp.; assembly: GCA_040007435.1. GTDB lineage: Bacteria > Bacteroidota > Bacteroidia > Chitinophagales > Chitinophagaceae > Ginsengibacter. The sequence goes on from JBDTUZ010000018.1 coordinate 22,987, forward strand.
TTCAGATATGAAATGGCTGCCGGTTTTCAGCCAGTTTCAGTTGAGTGTAGCAGTCTCGATGGCTTGCCATGATTTTTTTACCGCTTATACCAAAACTGAAATAAAAATTAAATGGCCAAATGACATTTTTATGAATGACAGGAAGGCAGGGGGAATATTGATTGAAAATGTATTACAAGGCAACTTATGGCAGTGGGCAATTATTGGAATAGGGTTGAATATAAACCAGGAAGAATTTGAAAGCAGTAATTCAAACGCAATTTCATTGAAACAAATGACCCACAAATCGTATGATGCTGTTTCCGTTTCAAAAGAACTTCATGAAAATGTTTTGGACAAAATTGCAAGTTTAAAAAATGGAGGATACAGTAAAATGCTTTCGGCCTACAACAGTAATTTATTTGCAAAGAATAAAAAAGTGAAACTCAGAAAAGGAAATATCACTTTTGAAACTACAATTGAAAGAGTTTCGTCGAATGGTGAACTCGTTACAAAAGATGCGATCGAAAGGACTTTTGGCTTCGATGCGATAGAATGGATATGGTAACCCTATACTACAATGTTTATCATTTTCCCTTTTACAAATATGATCTTCCTCACCGGCTTATCTTCTATCCATTTCTTTACAACTTCATTATCTAAGGCTATTTTTTCCACTTCGATTTGTTGCACATCAAGAGGTAATGTAATTGTTGTACGCATTTTTCCATTTATGGAAACGGGATATTCTTTTTCTGATTCTATGAGATACTTTGTTTCCAGTTTTGGGTAATGCGCATCAATAATTGTCGTGTTGTTGCCTAATTGATGATATAATTCTTCGGCGATATGCGGCGCATAAGGTGCTAATAAAATCAATAACGGCTCCAGTATTTCTTTCTTATGGCATTTTAAATCAGTAAGCTCATTTACACATACCATAAATGCGCTTACTGCAGTATTGTAAGAGAAGCGTTCTGTGTCCTCACCGATTTTTTTTATTGCTTTATGTAAAACTTTTAATTCTTCCGGTGAAGCCTCACCCCCCGCCCTCTCCAAAGGAGAGGGAGCCAAGGTCGTCCAAATTGGTCCTTTTGTTTCATCAAAAAATAACCGCCATAGTTTTTTTAAGAAACGGTGAACGCCTTCAATGCCTTTGGTATCCCAGGGCTTGCTTTGCTCAACAGGGCCGAGAAACATTTCATACATGCGGAAAGTGTCGGCGCCGTATTTGTCAATAAGATCATTGGGGTTAACAGTGTTGTATTTGGATTTGGACATTTTTTCAACTTCATGACTACATTGAATAAATTCTTCGCCATTTTCTGTTTTACCATCCCAAAAAATGTAATTAAGTTTTTCATAAATAGCGACGCTGGAAAGATTGTCCAATTCAAATGCTTTTATCAAGTTCTGTTTTGTTAATCTATCTTTCGAATCAATGAATAAATGAGCATATCTAACTCTTGTTTTTTGATATTCAGATATATCCTCTACTCGATAGTCCTCTCCATTTAATTGAAAAATTGTTGAAAATCCTGTATTAATATTTTCTATTGATATTAAAAATTCACCGAACCGTTTACGATCCAATGGATCTATTTCTAAATCGTCTATATTTTTTTCTAATTTAAATGCATAAAAGCCAGTTACAAAATAAGAATTCCCGGTAATCATTCCTTGATTAACCAACCTTTTAAATGGTTCATCAAAATTTACGTATCCTAAATCGCATAAAACTTTTGTCCACATGCGGCTGTACAATAAATGGCCAACTGCGTGCTCTGTTCCGCCAACATATACATCAACCTGGTTCCAGTAATCGGTTGCTTTTTTATCAGCGAATTCTTCATTGTTGTGTGGATCCATATAGCGTAGAAAATACCAAGAAGAGCCGGCATAGCCAGGCATCGTGTTCGTTTCGCGCTTTTCTCCATTAGCGATGTCAACCCATTCTGTAATGTTAGCCAATGGGCTTTGTGCTTCTGGTCCCGCGCTGTAATTTTCAACATGTGGTAACTCAACCGGTAACTCTTTTATATCGACCGGGTGCGCTACTCCATTTTTATAAATTATGGGAAACGGTTCGCCCCAGTAACGCTGGCGGCTAAAGCCTGCATCACGCATTTTATAATTCACCTTTCTATGGCCTATTCCTTTTTCTTCAATTTTTTCATTTGCTATTTCAATAGCATCTTTCATTTTTACGCCGTTCAAAAAACCGGAATTTGTAAGAGTTGCTTCTTTGGTAGGATTTGCTTCCTCGCCGTTAAAATAATCCCCGATGATATTGGTAATCGGAATATTAAAATGTTTTGCAAAATCAAAGTCCCTTTGATCGCCACAAGGCACAGCCATTATCGCACCGGTGCCATACCCGGCAAGAACATATTCAGCTATCCACACAGGTATTTCTTTTCCATCGAAGGGGTTAAGGGCATAGGCGCCCGTGAAGCATCCCGTAATTTGTTTTACTTCTGCCATACGTTCGCGGTCGCTGCGGCTTTTTACGTAGGTTAGGTACTCATCTATTGCGGGCCGCTGAGCTTCTGTAACTATGTCTTTTACCAATTCATGCTCCGGAGCAAGCACCATAAAATCTACGCCGAAAATTGTATCGGGGCGGGTAGTGTAAACTTTGATTTTTCGAGGAGCATCACCCTCTCCGCCTGCGGAGAGGGAAGGGGTGAGGATGAACTCCATCTCAGCACCCTCACTTCTCCCTATCCAGTTCCGTTGCATTTCCTTCATGGCATCGCTAAAATCAACTTGCTCCAGCCCGTCCAATAACCTTTCCGCATAGTCGGTAATGCGCATATACCATTGCCGCATTTTCTTTTTTACAACAGGATGGCCGCCTCGTTCGCTTGCACCATTTACTACCTCATCGTTTGCCAAAACAGTCCCTAAAGCTTCACACCAATTCACTTCACCAAAGGCTGAATAAGCAAGCCGGTAATCCATCAATAGTTCCTGTTTCTCATCATCGGAATAATTTTTCCACTCATTCGCAGAAAATTCCCTTTGCGTCTGGCGCTGGCCGTTATCTGCTATATTTCCTGTCTGTTCGAAAATTTCTATAAGGTCTTCAATGCTCCTTGCTTTATTTTCTTTTTTATCGAACCAGCTATTGAATATTTGAAGGAATATCCACTGTGTCCACTTATAGTATGAAGGATCACTTGTTCTTACTTCGCGGCTCCAGTCAAATGAGAATCCAATATTCTCTAATTGCTGCCGGAATGTTTCGATATTTTTCTCAGTAGTAACCGCGGGATGCTGACCGGTTTCCAGGGCATATTGCTCAGCAGGCAAACCAAAACTATCATAACCCATTGGATGAAGCACATTAAAGCCTTTAAGCCTTTTATACCGGGCGTAAATATCACTGGCAATATAGCCAAGCGGATGCCCCACGTGCAGGCCCGCGCCACTGGGGTAAGGGAACATGTCAAGTACATAAAACTTCGGCTTGGGTGAAGAATTACTTACGTGATACACACCCGACTCTTTCCATTCCTTCTGCCACTTTTTTTCAATATCCCTGTAATTGTATTCCATTCTTTTATTATGAGATTTTTGTTGAGCTATTGCCCTATTCTAAATTCTACCTGCATTGAACCCGGAAGAAAATAATTTGAAAGCTACTTATCAGCGGGCTAATGTTTTTGTGAAAGATTTGTTATTCATTACCTAAGTATTGGCCGTAATGATAAGTGTATTTTACATTAGCATTATAAGCAATGCGGGCAAAAATACTAAACCTGCTTAAAAACAATTATTTTTGTCCCCTACATTTATCGTCGTTTTTTACAAAAATATCATTTCTTATTATGGCTCAATTCGGAAAAGCATCTACCAAGCGGGGTAAACCATCTTATGCATATGCGATCATTGGAGTCTCTCTTGTTTTATTTCTTTTTGGTGTGGTAGGATGGATATTTCTGAATATTAAAAAAACAGGCGATTACTTCAAGGAAAACATTCAGTTGCATGCCTATATTCTTCGCACCGCTGATAAAGGCCAGATTGACACGGTTCAAAACTATATTCAAGCATTGCCTTATGCGGTAAATGTTGAATATACTACCCGTGAAAAAGCAATAGAAAAATACAACCAGGAAAATGATACTCTCTGGAAAAAGCTTGCTATAAGCAACCCTTTACCAGAAAGCATAGATTTTTATGTGAAGGCAAATTATGTGGACAAAGACAGCCTTGCAGTGCTAGAGAACTATCTTATGGCGAACTTTCCCACAACTATTTCCGAGTTTCAGACGCCTAAAGAAACGGTGGCAAGCGTGAGTCAATTTGTAAAAACAACTACAGTTGTGTTATTGATTGTTGCAATCATTCTTTCCATATTTGTAATTATTTCCATTGATAATACGATTCGTCTTGCCATGTACAGTAATCGCTTTTTAATAAAAACGATGCAGATGGTAGGCGCCACGCGGTGGTTTATCACGAAGCCACTCGATGGCCGTGCGATCGTAAATGGACTTATAGCGTCCGGAATTGCCATTGGCCTTATGATTGGGTTTATTGCGCTGGCAGAGAATTACGTTCCTTATTTAAGGGGTTTACATGATTCGAAAAATATGCTGCTGATTTTTGCATGTATTTTGATGCTTGGACTATTTATTACCCTTTTTAGTACGCATCGTTCCGTATTAAAATACCTGAGGATGAAGCTTGACGAATTGTATTAATGCTGTAGCATTTTTATTTCTTAATATTGCAAACTCATAATTGAAAATGAAAGCACAGGATTCAAAAAAAATAAGCCCGGGCGAAAAAGTTTTGGCAAAAAATGCATCCGCAGAAAATGTTCTTTTTGCTAAAGAAAACTATAAATGGATGTTGATTGGCCTTGTCGTTATGGCTATTGGGTTTTTTGTAATGGCGGGTGGCAAGAATGTAAACCCATCTGTGTTCAATGATAAAGATGTTTACAGCCCAATGAGAATTACAATCGCACCCATATTAATTGTTGCCGGCCTGGTAATAGAAATTTTTGCAATAATGAAGAAGCCGAAATAATTTTTATTTTAATATTTGAGGCGACTAATAATCGCCTTTTTTTATGTTTGCTATCAAAAAAACTTGCAGGGTATGGATATTTTCCAGGTAATTATTATTGCTATCGTTGAAGGCCTCACTGAATTTATACCGATATCTTCTACCGGGCACATGATTATTGCCGAAAAATTACTTCATGTAACAGAAACAGATTTTGTAAAAGTGTTTACAGTGGCTATTCAACTCGGAGCCATACTTGCAGTAGTGGTTTTATATTCTAAAAAGTTTTTCAATTTTAGCAAATGGAAGTTTTATATAAAGCTTTTGCTAGCAGTAATTCCGGCAATCGTACTGGGCTTTTTATTTTCTAAAAAGATAGACGCGATGCTTGAAAGCGCCCTTACAGTTGCGATTTCAATGTTAGCCGGAGGTATTGTTTTACTTTTTATAGATAACCTTTTTAACAAGCCAACTGTTGATTCTGAAGAAAAGGTTTCGTATAAAAAAGGATTTATTATTGGCGTGTGGCAGTGCATTGCTATGATCCCTGGTATGAGCAGAAGCGCTGCATCTATAATCGGGGGGATGCAACAAAAACTTACCCGCAGTGCTGCAGCAGAATTTTCATTTTTTCTCGCAGTGCCTACTATGCTTGCAGCAACCGGTTATAAACTGCTCAAATATTTCCAGGAGAATGGTGGCTTTACTTCAGTAGAAATACAACAACTGGCAATCGGTAACATCGTCGCCTTTATTGTGGCGCTTCTCGCGATTAAATTTTTCATTACCATGCTTAAAAAATATGGTTTTAGAATTTGGGGAGTTTACAGGGTTATCGCAGGAATCATATTATTGATCATGATTTATACAGGATATCTTTCGCAGTAATGCTTTATCATTGACCGTTAAACCCTGAATAGATTATAAAAATTTGGGCAATCCAGACCTGAAATTTTATTACTTTCAGCAATATTATTATAAACATGCAAACTGCTTCTAAGAAAGTAATAAACGGCTGGGCCATGTACGACTGGGCCAACTCAGTTTATAACCTGGTAATTACAACTACATTTTTCCCAGTCTATTATACAGAAATGACAGGCGCTTCGCCATTCAATGGCCAGGTGCATTTTTTCGGAAGGACTTATGTAAATACAGCCCTGTATAATTATGCGTTGGCATTTACTTATTTATTAGTCGCCATCACGCTGCCTATACTTTCTTCTATTGCCGACTACAAAGGGAATAAAAAAAGGTTTATGCAGTTCTTTTGTACTCTTGGGGCTATTTCCTGCAGCGGCCTGTATTTTTTCACGCCGCAATATTTTGCTTTAGGAATTATATGCATGATGACTGCGGCTTTTGGATTCTACAGCAGCCTTGTTTTTTACAATTCCTATTTGCCGGAAATTGCCGAAGAAAAAGATAGGGACCACGTAAGTGCCAAAGGATTTACGTACGGCTATATAGGAAGTGTAATCATGCAATTGGTTGGTTTCGGCCTTGTTTTATTTTGGGACAAAATTCCTTTTTTACATAGTGCGGGAGAAGCAGTGAGGCTAACATTTTTGCTGGTAGGAATTTGGTGGATCGGTTTTGCGCAGATCACATTCCGACGCCTCCCAAAGGGAACTCCGGCAGTAGCGGACAACCAAAGAAAAAGTTTTATTACGGGTGGATTTATGGAACTAAAGAAAGTCTTCGTTCAATTGATAAAAATGCCGGTTTTGGAAAGATTTTTATTTGCATTTTTCTTCTACAACATGGGCGTGCAAACCGTAATGCTTGCCGCTGCAAATTTTGGCACAAAGGTGTTGAATCTTCCATCCACGAATCTTATTATTACGATGGTCATTATACAATTGGTAGCCATTGCCGGAGCTTATCTCATGTCAAAACTTTCAGGAATGTTTGGAAATTTGCAAGTGCTTATTGGGGTCGTAATTTTTTGGATACTTATATGCATTGCTGCTTATTATATGCAAACTGAAATGCATTTCTACGCACTGGCTGTTGCTGTGGGTTTGGTGATGGGAGGCATTCAGTCATTAAGCCGTTCAACCTATTCAAAACTCATGCCTGTAACAAAAGATACGGCATCATTCTTTAGCTTTTATGACGTGACAGAAAAGATTGCCATTGTTATAGGATTATCGGCTTTTGGATTTATTGAAGAATACACCGGAAATATGCGTAATTCTGTTCTCTCACTTATTGTTTTTTTTACAATAGGGTTAATTGGTTTAATTTCTGCATTGCATAAACAAAAAAAAGATAATCTTTTACCGGGATGAAGCTATACTCTATAAATGCGGGATATTTTAAGCTCGACGGCGGCGCAATGTTTGGTGTTGTGCCTAAGAGTATGTGGCAAAAATTAAATCCTCCTGATGAAAAAAATTTGTGCAACTGGGCTATGCGTTGTCTTTTGGTGGAACATGACCGGCGATTAATACTTATTGATAATGGTATGGGTAATAAGCAGGATGAAAAGTTTTTCGGGCATTATTATTTGAATGGTGACGATACACTTGATAAATCATTGGCGAAACATGGTTTTACTAAAAATGATATTACAGACGTTTTTTTGACCCATCTTCATTTTGACCACTGTGGCGGATCCATAGAAAGAATTAATGATAAATTACTACCCGCTTTCAAAAATGCAACCTACTGGAGCAATGAAAAACATTGGCAATGGGCTACCAGTCCGAATGACAGGGAAAAGGCAAGTTTTCTAAAAGAGAATATTTTACCGATAAAAGAGAGTGGGCAACTTAAATTTATTGATGTAAAAGAAGGAGCTGAGTTTGCGAAAGATTTTAATATTCGCTTTGTAAGCGGACACACAGAGGCGATGATGCTTCCGCAAATAAATTATGACGGAAAGACTGTAATTTTTATGGCAGACCTGCTTCCTTCAGTTGCTCACATCCCGATACCTTATGTGATGGCCTACGATACAAGGCCACTCGAAACGCTTAATGAAAAAAAATCATTTCTTACCGAGGCCCAACAGAACGACTACATACTTTTTTTTGAACATGATCCGGCTATTGAATGTTGTAACCTGCAATTAACTGAAAAAGGGATACGCAGCAAAGAAACTTTTTTGTTAAGTGAGATTTAATTACCGAAAGCTTATTAAAGATTTAAGCGGGTACCGTAGGTTTTTATAACCCATCATGTCTACCTTAATAGTGCCTACTGAAATCGGGCTCTCCGCTCTTAACAACAGGTGGTTGGCATCATCGCTTACCCATACGTTCATTTTTTCTCCACCTTCAAAAATGGTTCCTTTTATAAGAAGTGGCTTAAATTTTATAGCCCGGAATTTTCCATACTTTGTTTTAACCGTTTCCTTGCCCTCATACTTCAGGTAGAGATGATAAATCTCATCATCTAAAAACATATCAAAAGGAATTTTATCTCCAGGCTGGTATTTACTAAAATTGATATTTCGGGCATAATAAGTAGAGCTGATTACATCCTGGATGCATGACGTTATTTTGAAAACACCATTCGTGCTCACGGCTGTGCCTGCATTGTGATTAAACGTTACGTTGTTATAAATTTTGTATCCTCCTTCGTCTACATTGCGTACAAATTTTACCGGTAGCATGGTAGCAGTGTCAATATAGGTTTCGTATTTATCGCGTACTTTATAAAAGTTGTCGAAGAAAGAATAGGATGTACCGGTACCTATGCAATGATAAACTGTCTTACCATTATATTTTTCCAGGTTAGTGGTAAACCTGGCTTCGCCGGCAGCAACATACATTCCCAATGTTGTGTAGTACACCCGCATCGTAACTTCTTCGCCTGCATTAAAAGCGCTGTTCTGCACGCCACAAAATTCATCACCAGCTTTTGTAGTGCATGCAAAAAATAAAATAATAACCGTTATAATCCCTTTCAAAACTCTTATAATTAATCTTTAAAAAATTTTACACTCAATATAAACACGCTTCCCATTAACGCAGGTATAAACAAGTTGATGAACCATATACCAAATGTTGTACCTATAATACCTACGACATTGGCACTATACAAACTTAAAAGTTCCGTGCTGAATTTTCCTCTTATACCAAGATCCGCGATTGCAAAGGAAGGCACTATGGCCAATACTAAAAACAAAATGCTTATGATCCAGAATGCCGTTATCCATAAAATTTCCACATGCAGTACCTGAAGCAGAAAGATATACTGAATGACGAAAACAAAGTATCGAAAGAAAGATAGATAAAGTAAACTTAACAATAATTTGGGAGTAAACTTTTCCAGCACACTTATGTATTGGGCATAGTTTGCAAGCGCCGGAATTTTATCAACAAGCTTTATGATCCATGATAGTCTGAAATAAAATAGAGTCAAAACGGAGGTTACACAAAGGGAAAGAAATAATAAAGTTTTAAGCCAGAAAACGGAAAGACCCATAATGGGAACGGCTTTAAAATTTTGGAAATAGATGATATATATCAATCCGCCACAACCTACAAGCAAAGTAATGATCAATTGGCTTATACTTCCTGCAATGGATAATGAAATTGCTTTAATTCTTTTTCCTTCGCTTATATATAGAATGCGCCCTCCATATTCACCCATACGGTTGGGAGTGTTTAAGGAAAGTGTTACGCCACTCAGCACAGATTTAAAGGCTCTGAAAAAACTAATTTGCTCAAGCGGCTTCAAAAGCAACTGCCATTTTCTTGCTTCAACCCCCCAGTTTACAAATACTAGTGCAATAACAATCCAAAATTTAAAGGCCTGGTCTCCAAAAGGCGCTTGTTTAATTTCATCAATAGATTGTTGAAGATTTGGTTGCCCTTGAATCTGCTTATACAGTGAATAAAATAGCCATAATCCCAATAACGGCGCAACTATATACTTGAATAATATTTTGATATTTTTGTTAATACGGATCATGTAGCTTTGAGCACGATGTACATTTCATTCAATCAATAGTACGCGTTTCCTTATATCTATTGATTCAAAAATAAACTTCAATTGCATAAAACTTCAAAAATCATTTTGGGCATAGACCCGGGATCGCTGGTAATGGGCTTTGGGGTTATAAAAGTTTCTACTGAAGGTGTTTCATTAATAATTATGGATGTACTTAAGCTTTCAGCCAATAAAAATGCTTACGAAAGATTACAAATTATACATGCTAAAGTATGTGAGCTTGTAAAGGTTCATTGCGCACACGAACTGGCGATTGAGGCTCCTTTTTTTGGTAAAAATGTACAAAGTATGCTAAAGCTCGGTAGGGCACAAGGTGTAGCAATTGCTGCGGCCATCCAGGCAGGGGTTCCCGTAACGGAATATTCGCCGCGTAAAATAAAGCAATCTATTACCGGTAATGGAAATGCCGATAAACTGCAGGTTTTAAAAATGCTGCAGAGAATATTAAATTTCGAAGAGAACCCAAAATATTTTGATGCCACCGATGCAATAGCTGTCGCACTGTGTCATCACTTCCAGGGCAAATCTTTATCTGTTAATTCCTCAAAAAAATTAAATGGGTGGAAAGATTTTTTAGTGCAAAACCCTGAGCGTGTGAAGTAGAGGTACGTTGAAGTAAAAACAAATCGTGAGGTGTTAAAGCTGTTTCGAATCCAGGGAGATGCCAATAGGCGAAAATTCCTCTCTTCTATGCAAGACGGCCTTTAATATGCATTCTTTTCCAAAAACTTAGCTACTTCCATTACAGCGCGGTTTTCCCTTGCCATCACCTTGGCGCTGTGAGGCAGTATAGAAACACCATTAAAAATGTTATAGTGAAGGGTCAGGAAGTGATTTTTGTATTTAAAATCCCAGTCGAGCGTTTCTGCGTCGTCAACCTGGTTTAAGAAGTCAACATGAAGTCCTTCAGAAAGAATATCTGCGATGGAATAAAATTTTGTAACGCCGCAGTTGTCGTCGATCACGGCTTCAGTTCCTCCGAAATTTGTTTTTAAATGATAGCACATAGAGTTAGGATTTGTTAGTATGGATTAAACCTGATTTAATTAATTATGATTTAAATTTCTTAGCTTTTTTCGCAGCCTTTATAGCGTCTTTATCACCCGACAAAATCTTTTCAGCACCTACATTTTTTCCATTTGTCGGGCAACCATACTTCTCGTTTTTCTTAAATATGGAGCAAGCCGATAAAGTCAAAACACATACCACAAAGACTAATAATTTTTTCATTAACTTTTAATTAATTATATGACGCAAATTTTTTCATCATGGATGCGTGTTACGCTGTTAAAAAAAAAATTCTTTTATACCTACGTTTAAATCTATACTTCGGCTTTAAACCAACCCGCATACATCACATAATTCTCTGCTATCCGTTTTATTTCCCCATCAATCAATTCCTGTGGGATATTTTTTATTTTTTTGGCGGGAACTCCTGCATAAATGCTCCCCGGCTCTACCTGAGTGTTCTCGGGAACTACAGCCCCGGCAGCAATTATACAGTTACAGCCAATTTTGGTATTATCCATCACTATCGCACCCATGCCTATGAGTACGTTATCGTCTATAACGCACCCATGTACAATTGCATTGTGCCCGATACTCACATTATTTCCAATTACAGTTGCAGCTTTTTTATAAGTACAATGAATTACAACACCATCCTGCACATTTACTTTATTGCCCATTCGGATCGTATTAACATCCCCGCGTATTACAGCATTAAACCAAATGCTGCAATCATCGCCCATAATAATGTCACCGACAAGAGTGGCGTTTGGAGCTATATAACAATTATTCCCCCATATTGGCTTTGATCCCTTCACTTCAAGTATTACAGGCATGTTTTTATTTTTTGGAGCACTATGTACGATCACCTCAATTCTTTTCAACAATGCGGTTAGTGAATAAGCAAATAAACGACCACTACAATCAATTCCTGTACTAATTTCGTATAAATTCCCGAATCACTATGTACATTAACATTGCGCTTCGTTCGTTGTATTTTGCTTGTTTCAATTTGTAAATTTAAAATCCATCTTGACCAATCGTCAAATATTTCTAAATCATATCGGGCAAACCTCTCCCTCTCCTTTAGCAATTGAAATTGCAAGGGCAGAAGGATGCATTTTATATGATGTGAATAATAAAGAATATATAGACCTTATAGGTGGAATAAGCGTAGCCAATATTGGCCATCGGAATAAAAAAGTTATTGGCGCCATTAATAAACAGATAAATGATTACATGCATGTGATGGTAAATGGAGAATTGGTATTATCTCCGCAAACCACTTATGCCAAATTATTAACCGATAATTTACCCTCCTCTCTTAATTCTGTATTCTATACTACTTCGGGTACAGAAGCGACTGAAGGCGCCATGAAACTCGCAAAAAGATATACCGGCAGAACCCAAATAGCGGCTTTCAATAATAGTTATCATGGAAGCACCCAGGGTTCATTGAGTATTATGGGAGATGAATACTGGCGCAATGCTTTCAGGCCTCTGTTGCCGGGAATTGTACATCTTACTTTCAATTCGTTTGCAAGCCTTGAACAAATAACCGAGCAAACAGCCTGCGTAGTTGCCGAAACTATACAGGCTGAAGCAGGAGTAATTGTGCCTGAAAAAGAGTGGATGCATGCACTAAGAGGAAAGTGTGATGCAACAGGCGCCTTGCTTATCCTTGATGAAATTCAATGTGGGTTTGGAAGAAACGGAACCTTATGGGCATTTCAGCAATTTGATATTATCCCGGACATTTTATTACTAGGCAAAGCCCTCGGAGGTGGAATGCCCTTGGGCGCATTTATAGCTGATAAAAAAATTATGGACAGCCTGACCAATAGTCCTGTTCTGGGACACATAAATACTTTTGGCGGCCACCCGGTTTGCTGTGCCGCTGGTAATGCTGCCATGCAAGTGCTATTAGAAGAAAATATTATAGAATCAGTTTTTGAAAAAGAGCATTTATTTATTACAAACCTAAAATCTCCTAAAATAAAATCTATAAGAAGCAAAGGTCTAATGATAGCGGTCGAGTTTGAGAATTTTGAAAAAAATAAACAAATTATTGATATCCTTCTCCAACTCGCCCCAAATACAAACAGGCCTGCAACCTCTGCAATTTTTACAGATTGGTTTTTATTTGCCCCTCAATGCTTACGCATAGTTCCGCCTTTAACTATTACAAACGCCGAGATTTTACAATCGTGCGATATCATAAATAAAACACTGGATAGTTTTTAAAATCCCTAACAATTTACTTTGAAATATCAAAAAGTAATATTTACTTTGTAATTCAAAGTACTTTTTATGGACTATCAAAATCAACCTTTGGAGGATATTCGGCACATCAAAAATATGATGGAGCGAAGCAGCAGGTTTATAAGTCTTAGCGGGCTAAGTGGCATATCTGCCGGCTTGTGTGCATTAGCAGGCGCATGGCTTGCACACTCTAAAATTTCTTTGTACAATTTCGAACATAGCACCTTATTTAACGATGACCGTGGTACATACGTTTTTAAAGACGGAGTTTATTTATTGATTAACCAACTTTTATTAATTGCAGCATTAACCTTTACTGCTGCTTTTGTTACTTCATTCGTTTTTACTTACCTGAGAAGTAAAAAAACGGGAATACCGCTTTGGGGTAAAGCTTCCATTCGTCTCTTCTGGAATACCGTTATCCCTTTGGTTGCCGGTGGCGTATTTTTATTAAAGTGCCTGCAGCTTGGCGGGTATGAACTAATCGCGCCAGGCAGTTTAATTTTCTACGGGCTGGCTTTGATAAATGCGAGTAAATACACATTGGGAGAAATAAGATACTTAGGTTATTGCCAGGTGATTCTCGGAATTATTAATTTATGGATGACGGGATATGGATTATATTTTTGGGCAGCAGGCTTCGGGCTTTTGCATATCATATACGGAATTCTAATGTGGGTAAAATACGAGCGGGTAATTAATAATGAGTAAAGACTACAAATGAATAACCCAATAGAAAATCTAAATAAAATTTTTGACAGCAGGGTCCGCCTTGGCATTATGAGCACGCTTATGGTGAACGATGAAATAAACTTTAATGATTTAAAGCAATTAATTGATGTGACAGATGGCAATCTTGCTTCCCACATGAAATCGCTCGAAGATAGTAGCTATGTGAAAGTGAATAAGGGTTTCATAGGAAGAAAAACGAACACCACTTATGCAGTTACAAAGGCAGGACAAAAGGCATTCCAGCAACATGTAGCGGCATTGGAACAAATGATAAAGAATATTAAATAATTTTTTTTATCTAAATACTTTGAAATACAAAGTACTTTCAAAATGAAAAATAAAGACGTAAAATTAATCAAAAGGCTAATCGGGCTTTTTATAGTTGCCTTATTTCTTAGCGGCCTTACAGCCATTCCGATTGATAAAGAACTTTTAATTTTATTAAGTATGCTCTCATCGGACAGCATTTTAGCTGAATGGCTAAAGAAAGTTTTAGCAGCCTACTGGCACACAGGCAGTGAGTATCCTTTTTTATTGTATGGATATGACTGGCTTGCTTTTGCCCATTTTGTGCTCGCCATTCTTTTCATTGGTCCTTACAGAGATCCGGTAAAAAATATTTGGGTGATAGAATTTGGGCTTATCGCCTGTGTATTAATTTTCCCTCTTGCACTTATAGCCGGTCATTTCCGTGGAATTCCGCTCGGTTGGCAACTGATAGATTGCTCTTTTGGCGTATTTGGGTTTATTCCCCTATGGATAAGCTATCGCAAGAGTAAAAAACTTCAATTGAATACCAACTTATGAAACAATATGTCAGGTTATCATTTATAACATTTACGATATGGCTGTTGTCAGCATTCATTAATGGTTTATTGTGCGGGATATTCCTTGCCGTTACCGGGTACCAACCGGGACTACGGGCAGGCAACCTCGTCGTTATTTTTTTTATCTCACTATTTTTTTCTGGGCCTGGCTTTTTCATCTTTTGGATTATTATACTCGCAAGCTTTACCAAATGGGTTCGGGAAAGGGCTTTATTCAGAACAGCTTTATCCACCGGATTCATACTCGCATTAATTACGGGCATAAGTTCTTCAGAAATATTTACACACGAATTCCGCAACAAGTATGCTTTTATTTTCCTTATAACATTATCTGCCATCACAAGTATCATGTTACATTTTAACCATTTCAAAAAAATTAATTAATCAGCTTTATGAGAACACAACCATTAAAATTTCTATTAGTTGTTACCGGTGCAATCGTTTTCAACTTCATCTTTTGGAATGAAAAGATTGGAGTGAACCTAATTCTTTTCGACATATTTATTTGCGGATCTGTATTTTTTCTCTTTCCCTATTCCTTGAAAAATAATTTATCTAAATGGCTGCTGGCCGGGCACCTTTTGACAGCAGCGATGGTAGTTGTTCAAAACACGATATTGAGTAAAATAGGTTTCAGCATTACGATGTTGCTATTTATTTCATTTTCTCAATATTTACACCGCTCCGTTTGGTATGCAGGTGGTTCTGCAATTATGAATTATGTTTATGCGATACCAAATTTTTTCTACGAACTCAGAAGCCTGAGGCAAAAACGAACGCGTAAAACAGGTTGGCCAAGGAGGGCACGAATTCTGTTAATTCCATTCGGTATCCTCATTATTTTTTACATAATCTATAGTTCCGCCAATACAGTATTTTCTCAAATCACAACTCAAATAGCAATAGCTTTTGAAGTATGGTTATCGCGTTTTTTTGATTGGTATTCTTTTGAAAGATTTGGCTTTTTCCTGCTTGGAATTTTTGTTGCAGGCGGGTTGATTTTAAGGAACAGAAACACTTTTTTTTCAGATGCCGATCTAAGAAAACAAAATGATCTTTCACGCAAAAAAAATAATTTAAAAAAATGGCAACAAAGTCCTTTTGCTGATCTGGTTTCTATAATCGCGGGAAAAACCGTAACCGGAATTATGGCCCTTAAAAGTGAGCTGACTTCAGGAATTATAAGTCTCTTTCTATTAAACATACTACTGCTATTCATTAATATTATTGATGTAAAATATGTGTGGCTGGGATTTACTTTCAGGAAATATTCAATGATGGCTTCTTATGTTCACGAAGGAGCAGGGTTGCTCATTCTTTCTATTTTTCTTGCGATGTTTTTACTGCTGTTTTTCTTTCGCGGTAATCTCAATTTTTACAAAAAAAATAAATGGCTCAGGTATGGGGCTTACCTCTGGATCATTCAAAATTCCTTTCTTGTGCTCTCTGTATTTATGCGGGATTATTATTACATCTCGCACTTTGGCCTTGCATACAAGCGCATAGGGCTTTTGTTTTTTCTTATTATGGTATTAATTGGTCTATTTACTATTTTTCTCAAAATTTATTATACTAAAACCACTTATTATCTTCTAAGAATAAACGCCTGGGCAGCAATAGTACTTCTCATATTTTCCTCCCTTTTCGATTTTGATGTAACCATGGCTGAATACAATCTGGCCAGGAAATCCTTTATACCACTTGATGTTCCTTTCTTGCTTTCTCTCTCAGATAAAACGCTCCCTTTAATTGAGAAAAACAAAGATGTACTCAGGTCTGATGGAAGGGGATTCTATTACAGGAGAGTATATTATAATTCTGCGGTTGAGTTATTTGAGTTCAGAAAAAAAGATTTTTTAGAGAGGCAAAAAAATTATTCGTGGCTATCATGGAATCTTAATGACAACTATATTAAAGAAGCGATATCAACTTCCACCAGGAGTTTATCATCCAATAAAAATTAAGAACAAAATTTTATGAAATGAAAAAAATATATTTCGTCAATTACTTTCTGGCGATTACAATTATAACGATCATTTTAGGAATCGTTTATTTGACGGTGCAGCGATAGCAAAGTTCCGGAGCCAACGATCCTCAAATAGAAATTGCAAGGAATATCATTCACTATTACATTTTTATTATAGCGAAAAAAGAAATTCTAAAACTATATGAAAACATCACAAGAGTGGGTAGCCCATTTTGAAAGCAGTGCTAAAATTAAGAGAATTGACTGGCAATTAAACCCTTCACTAACTACCATTGAAAGAAGAAACATTTTATCATCATTAAAAGCCTGGCAATTGGGTGAGACATCGGATGGATCTCACTTATTGAATGCCTCAAGAAATTATGCAAGGAAAATCGAAGACAGCAATTATGTAAAAGCAATAGAATTATTTATTAAGGAAGAGCAGAAGCATGGCAGCAACCTGGGAAAATATTTAGATTTAATTCAGGAGCCCAGGCTTAAAAGAAATTGGGCGGATACCATGTTTAGAAAAGTGCGGCATTACAATGCGAGCATGGAGCTTTGGACACTTACCGTTATCACGGTTGAAAGCGCGGCGCAACTTTTTTATCAATCTTTAAAAGATGCTACCGGCTGCAAGCTTCTGAAACAAATATGTACCGACATTTTAATTGATGAAGCTTTTCATATCGAGTTCCAGTGTGAAAGGTTTAGATTGATTTATGAATCCAAAAGACCGCTGTCAAAGCTTCTATTCTTTTATTTCTATAAATTTTTCTATTTCTCAATAATAATCCTCGTCTGGTTTGTTTACAGGCGAACATTTACTGCCGGCAAAAACGACTTCAATAGCTATTGGAAAAAAATGAAGATGAAGTTTAAAAAAACAATAGGAGGTTTAAAAGAGCCGGAAATACAAACAACCATTCCCTTTAGTATAACCAAAACTCATTATTAAATTCAATTTTCAAATATGCGATTTCTTAACTCTGCTATGCACGCAGTGCGTGGGTTACTATACTGCTTTCAACATGAAAAAAATTTCCTGGTTCAATTTGTACTTGCTGTGATTGTTTTTTTTGCGGGAATATTCTTCGGACTTACATCGCAGGAATGGCTGGCCATTCTTTTAAGCACTGCTATTGTGCTCGGCATGGAGATAATAAACACGGCTATTGAAAGGCTTTGCGATGTGATAACTACTTCAATCCACCCGGCCATAAAACAAGTAAAAGATATTGCAGCCGGTGGAGTTTTACTTGTATCAGCAATAAGCCTCGCAACCGGATGTATCATTTTTATTCCAAGAATAATTTCAATCATTAAAAAAATTTCATGAGTGAAAACAACCATTAACCATTTAGTATTGCTATCTGTAGGATTTACATTTTTATTAATCCTGTCGAGGGTATTCTATTCAGGAAGTTTTACTTATTTATTTTTTGCATGGAATCTTTTTCTTGCAGGCACACCGTTGTTTGTAAGCGGCCTTTTAAATGAAACCAAAAAGAGAAAATTTCAAATAATATTTTTCATAACCTGGCTATTATTCTTTCCAAATGCACTATATATTATAACGGACCTTATACATTTAAGGGAAAGAGGAAATGTGCCGCTATGGTTTGATGTTATACTTATTTTTTCCGCTTCTATCAATGGGTTGATAATGGCATGCATTTCATTGCAAAATATAGAATTATTTTTAGTATCAAAATTTAGTATCCACAAGACAAGGTTGATTTTAATTACCTGTTTATTTCTTGCATCTTTTGGAGTTTACCTCGGGCGGTTTTTAAGATGGAATAGCTGGGATATTATTGCAAATCCAACCGGATTAATTACTGATGCGGGGGAACATTTTTTTAATCCAGTTCAACATCCCCGCGGTATAGGAATGACGCTAATACTTACCATCTTTTTCAGTATATTTTATTTTACTATAAAAAAATTACCCGGCATGGGTTACAAGCCGGGTAGCAGAATATGAAAAAACTAAATTTGTTTAGAAATCGAGGCCCATACTAAAATAATAAATTGGTTTGCCTTTGAAGAAGCCATTCATTGGCCAACCGGCATCGAACCTTAAAAAATAACTTAAGATAGTACTTCTGGCACCAAATCCGTAACCACCGAGAAATGGACCAACGCCTGGTGCTTTTATTTTTATTTGCACAGTTGGGTCAGATGGATCTGAATAAGTAAGAAAAGGGCGGGCCAACTTATCGTAAGCGCCGTTCCAGGCAGAGCCAAGATCAACAAACTGCACCAGTTGAAAATTTCTAACAAAAGCATTATTGATCGGCTTGCTAAATAAAGTCGTAAAAACGGGCAACCTGAATTCACTATTAATAATAGCCGAATTATTTCCGTTTGCAGCATTTTGAATAAAGCCTCTCAGGTTTACAGCCAGGGTTTGAAAAGCGTAATCCGCATCAGGATCAGGGCGATTATTTGGATTGAAATACCGATAGGATTGAACACCATTTTTTTCTTTGATATTGCTTCCAAACGTAAACCAGTTATCAACGCCTCCGAGGTAATAAATGAGCTTTTGATTACCCCAGCTAAAATCACCAGCCACTCTGCCAGCCCAAATAAAGTTGCGATAAATAGGGTAATATGCCCTCGCATCAAAACCAAAATTAAAAGTGTAGCGCCCTTCATTTGTTGCGAGCTTGCTTATTTGAGAATTCCAATCTATGTATGCTTTGTATCTTATACCGTTCCATATATTTTGAGCTGGATTTAAAGTATTGTCATACACATATTCCAGGTGCAGCAGGCCATATGTTTTTGCCTGGTCGGGGGCAGGAAGAGATATGTTGTCAAATGTACTTACCACAGCCTTGTCTTTTCGCATGCCGCCGCTTATGCGTATACTTTTAGTAACATCAAATGGATAGCTTATGCTAGCCTGGTATAGATTTGAAAATAATTTGCCCGGGTAGCCCGTAGTTCCATTGGTAAAGGAAACCTGCTGTACACTTCTATAATAAGTGAGCCCCCAATCCAGTCTTTTCTTTAAATCAGTAAATTGAAAAAGCCAATCATTATCTTTTAAGTTAGTAGAAAGACGGAACCCTCCTGAAATTTTTATGTCCTCCATTATATCTGCAATTCCCATACGAATCATTCCATTTAATCCATTGTTGGAAGAAAGTGTAATAGGGCCCGATCCACCTTGGTACAACTGATATTTTGTACCGAGAACATTGTTATTAAAACCTGCAACTACATATTCAGTTGCAAATTTCAACGGCTTATAAGGATAGAGTTTCGCATTATTTAGTACAGTTGATTCATTTTGGTCAATGCCGGGGTAGTTATTGGCAGCGTTGGAAGTATCCTTCTTTTCATTTTTAAATTCATTTTGAAAGATATCATCTTGCGGATTTGTTTTATCTATAGGTGATAGGATTTCCTGGCCTCTCCCGATCCTATCTACTTCCATCAATCTCTTCATATAGGCAGTGGGCGGAACAGATATGTTACGCCGACGCAACGTATTTTCGTCGATCTTAAGTTTATACAAAATTTTCTCATCGCTCTGCCGTGTCACCTCACTTACCTGGTTGTTATCTCCCGCTTCTCTTGATTCACGTAAACTGCTTGCGTAATTGGTGAGCGGAAATACATACGCCGAATCGCTGGTTACAGACACAACAGCAATAGAGTCAACATCCGACTTCTGATAAGACTTAAGCACTGAATCCACTTCCATTTCAGTAGGATTACGCAGTATGTCGTCTCCTATGAGTACGAGGGTATCCAACCCTTCCCGTTTAGTTGAAAAAAAGCCTGCATAGCGATTTCCCACCCCATTCTCATCACTTACAAATGTGAAGTGATTGGTGTTGTATTGTGTAGGATATCTTGCATTACCAAATTTGAGATTAGTAAGCTGTGTTACCTGGTTAAGCTCTGGCTTATTGGTAGCAAAATCTGTTATTAAGAATACATTATACTTATTGTTGAGCAGGGAAGTATCCGAACCCCGGTTTGTAGGCGAGGGCCGGTTGCTTGCGAAAATAATTCCATCCTTATTTGGAAAGGCTACAAAAGAAGGATCAAGATTGTCAAAAACATCATTGGTAACCTGCTTTAATTTTTCGTTCTCAATATCATAAGTATAAATATCTGAATGGCCATTCTTAACAGCGCTAAAAAGTAAAGACCTGCTGTCGCGCATGTACTTCATGTCTTGTACCTGGTCAAATAATTCGGTAAGATCTCTCTTATAAGGTTTTACTCTTGTAATAACATCAAAAACAAATAATTTTATACGCCCTTCTTCTTCATATAAAACCGAAAGCCTTGTCCCTTTTGGATCCCAGGCCATCATTGGGTAATTGGGATTTATTTCATCCAACTTCGCTTTTACGCCAAATTTTAAAAGTACCTTATCCTTATCCCCTTCATTTAGTAAAAGCTTATATTGCCCTTTATCATATTTCACTACAGCAAAAGAGCCATTACGTTTATTGGGATTTACGTTAAAATGAAAAAAGTCTTTTCTTTTTCCTACGGTCACGCTGGTGATCTCACTTCCTTTGGGATAATTTCTCCGGCGTGAAATATCCTTATCATATTTTTCTTCTTCATATTGCATGAAGTCAGCGAGTACTTCCTTAAACTTTCTTTTTTTGGTAACCTGGTTGCTCGCCCTGTTCAGGCTTTTATAAACCCTTGCCAGGTAAATCAGATATGTCGTATTTTCTTTCTTGTATTTTTCTTCAATATAATACCAGAATGCGTGGCCTGCAAGCAGTGGTTTTTCAAAAGCAAACTGGTAAAAGTTTTTGTATTTGCCACTCAATATTTCACTCTTAAGATCATCATCGAGTTGAGTGCTCCAGTTTTGCCCTGCATAAGCAACATAGCCATCAATAAGCCATTGGGGCAAATCGAGGAGCGCCTGGTTACCGGCAACTTCGCCAAGATCATCGCCAAACAAAATATTTTGTGTAAGTACATGTGCAATACCCTCCCTGATTTGTCTTCGTAAATCAGCATGATCGCTGGTGTAATAAATAATCATTTTATTATTTACCAGTTTTGTGAGCCCGCCAGTATTTTGCCAGTCAATGCCAAGGCCGATGTTACTTTGCTGAAGATCATCAAAACTGTTGTAAACAACTATATTAGCCCGGCGCTGCAAACTGTATTCAACAAATTTTTCAACATCCGGCAACTCTTCTTCAGCAACCTGTAACACAAATTTTGCCAGTTCCTGCCCCCCTTTATTGAAATACGTATTAAAATTCCTGGTTTGATAATATTGCCACTTTAATTTCTTATACTGAACCCGGTTTTTTCCAAATTCCACATCGCTCACCTGGGCATTTCCTACAATTGAAATAAGGCTTATGGTAACGAACAAAGAGAGGAGAAGAAATATTTTTTTGTGCATTCGTTTCTTGTGATCTTGCATATACCGCTGGTTATAATTGCCCTAAAATTAATTGTTTCGGGTTAATGAATAAAATGAAATTAACATATACTAACGTACGTCATGCTCCAAATTAAAGTTTTAACATTTAATCCTGTCCAGGAAAATACTTACCTGCTTTTTAATGAAAAAAAAGAATGCATCATTATTGATCCAGGCTGCTATTATGATAACGAGAAGGAAGCCCTGACAGTTGCTATCGCTCAAAACAATTTGCAACCCATATTGCTTCTTAACACTCATTGCCACCTTGACCATGTATTCGGAAATAAATTTATTGCTGAGAAATACAACCTCACCCTTCATTTACACCAGGCTGAGGAACAAATGCTGAAGATGGCTCCAGCCTCAGGTCTTATGTTTAACCTGCCCTTTGATAATTATACCGGAGAGTTTATTTTTTTGACTGAGGGTGATGTCATCTCTTTAGGTGACGATAAACTGGAAGTGATATATGCTCCGGGCCACTCGCCGGGAAGCGTTTGCTTTTATTGTAAAGCGCAAAAATTTATTATTGGCGGTGACGTTTTATTTAATAATAGCATTGGCCGCACGGACCTCCCGGGTGGCAGCCACGAGCAACTTATAAAAAGCATTAATGAAAAGCTATTTGTGCTTCCCGATGATGTGAAAGTATTCAGCGGCCATGGGATTGAAACTACTATTGGGTATGAAAAACAACATAATCCTTTCCTTTCCTGATTTATGAAAATATGACTGTAAAAGGATTTTATTTACTGGTGGCTTTTTTACTATTCCAAATTCTTTCGTTCTCGTGCGAAATGGAAACCCGTTCGCCGCATGGTATTACATTTCGCAGCGCTGTTTTATACAATCAATATATTGTTGATCGGCATAAAGCATTAATAGAAGATATAGATATTTACAACCTTGCGATGGAGCATGACTATGCGTTCGCAACAAAAACACTTGACTCAATCTTTATACATTCTACCAAAAGCCTGCTGGATATTCAGGAGATGGCACCTTTCAAAGGTGATTCCTCTTTCAGAGAAGTAACTACTGATTTTTTTAAATATTACTCCGGGAATTTTGTAGATGTAAACAAAAGACTAATTCACTTGAAAGCAAAAATGGATAGCGGATTGGCATCTCATGATGAGATAAGAACACTGGACGAAATAGCTAAAAAAATAGACGCACACTCGGAATCGTTGCAAATGCGGCTGGAGGAAATTCAAAAGAGATTTGCAAGAAAAAATAATTTTACACTTTCGGGAAGAGAAACTAATAAACAATAGATTAGCTAAAAATGGGCTAGCATTAAGACTGCTTCTTACAATAATCAACTTTTCTTCTCCATTACCAATTCAATCAATACGCCATTAGTCGATTTAGGATGAAGGAAGCAAACGATTTTATTATCAGCCCCGGGTTTGGGTACTTCATTTATTAGATTAAAGCCCTCAACTACTAATCGTTTCACCTCAGCTTCAATATCTTCAACTTCAAAAGCAATGTGATGTATTCCCTCTCCTTTTTTGTCTATAAAAGAATTGATTACACTGCCCGGCGCATAAGCTTCTAAAAGTTCAATCTTTGTTCCGCCTTTTTCGAAGAAAGCTGTATTGACTTGTTCGCTTTCCACAACTTCGGTTTTGTAACAGGGCGTATTTAAAAGCTTTTCAAATAATGGGATTGAAACAGAAAGTTTCTTTACAGCAATTCCAATGTGGTCAATTTTATTCATGAAAAATTTTGGGGTAAAACTACGCCACAGCTTTCATGAGCAATGCATAATTTCAAAGAAAACTCCGGCTTGCGACTTTGGTAAAAATAGGCTTAAGCCAAAGTATAACTAAGTTTTTACCATCATTTGGTGTAAATTTGTAAGAATTAGAAAACCTAAAAATTTATGTTGAAATTACCTGTATACCTTGATAATAATGCCACTACTCCTATGGATCCGAGGGTGTTGGAAGCGATGATACCCTATTTTACTGATCATTTTGGAAACGCTGCGAGCCGTAATCATCCTTTTGGCTGGGAAGCAGAGGAAGCTGTGGATTACGCACGTGAACAAGTTGCAAGGCTAATAGGTGCTGATCCTAAGGAAATTATTTTTACTTCCGGAGCCACTGAAGGCGACAATCTTGCCCTGAAGGGGGTTTATGAAATGTATGCGTCAAGAGGAAATCATATAATAACTGCCACTACCGAGCATAAAGCTGTTCTTGATACATGCAAGCACATTGAAAAATTGGGTGGAGAAGTAACTTACCTCGAAGTGAAGGAAAATGGCTTGATTGACCTCAAAGAACTTGAAGCTGCCATGAAGCCCACAACCATTTTGGTGGCTATTATGTATGCTAATAATGAAATTGGTGTAATTCAACCCATAAAGGAAATAAGCGCAATTGCTAAGAAGCATGGAGCATTATTATTTACTGATGCGACCCAGGCAGTAGGTAAAATCCCTGTTGATGTGAATAAGGACGGGATTGATCTTATGGCTTTTACCGCACATAAAATGTATGGGCCAAAGGGTGTTGGAGCTTTATATGTTCGCCGCAAAAACCCAAGAGTGAAGGTTACTGCCCAGATGGATGGTGGCGGCCACGAGAGATCTATGCGCAGTGGTACTTTGAATGTACCAGGAATAGTTGGTTTTGGAAAAGCCTGCGAACTATGCCAATTGGATATGGAAAAAGATACTGAACGTATAAGTAAGCTCCGCGACAAACTTGAAAACTCATTCTTAAAACTTGAGGAAGCCTATGTAAATGGAAGTACCGAGCACAGATTGCCGCACGTGAGCAATATCAGCTTTAAATACGTGGAAGGTGAGGGCCTTATGATGGGTTTTAATAAAAACATTGCAGTAAGTTCCGGTTCGGCTTGTACATCAGCATCGCTTGAGCCATCTTATGTTCTAAAAGCCCTCGGACTTGGCGATGATTTGGCACACTCTTCGCTCCGTTTTGGTTTAGGTCGCTTTACGACAGAAGAACAAATTGATTATACTATCGACCAGGTAAGTTCCACTGTATTAAAATTGAGAGAAATGAGCCCGCTATGGGAAATGTGGAAAGAAGGTATCGACCTGGAAAAAATTGAATGGGCAGCCCATTAAAGATCGAATGAAGAAATGTGTTCAATAAATTGTAAATTGTAAAAAGAAAATTCAAATATCAAAAAAATAAACAATCATGGCATACTCAGATAAAGTTATAGATCATTATCAAAATCCCAAAAACGTAGGGACTTTAGATAAAAGCAAAAAAAACGTAGGCACTGGCCTGGTAGGAGCACCAGAATGTGGCGATGTAATGCGTCTTCAGATCGAAGTGGATGACGAAACAGGAATGATAAAAGACGCGAAATTTAAAACATTCGGCTGTGGTTCTGCGATTGCTTCTTCATCATTGGCTACGGAGTGGCTTAAAGGCAAAAGCGTGGACGACGCCTTGAAAATTGACAATATGGATATAGTGGAAG
This sequence comes from Ginsengibacter sp., assembly GCA_040007435.1. Classification (GTDB taxonomy): domain Bacteria; phylum Bacteroidota; class Bacteroidia; order Chitinophagales; family Chitinophagaceae; genus Ginsengibacter. The sequence goes on from JBDTUZ010000018.1 coordinate 48,659, forward strand.
AACTCAATCTTCCGCCGGTTAAAATACATTGCTCAGTTTTGGCGGAAGACGCAATAAAGTCAGCTATTAATGACTACCGTGCAAAAAACGGTTTGGAAAAAATTAAGTTTGAAGAAAGCTTAGTGCATTAATTCAACTTAGCAAATGGTTCAATTAGCAAATATGAAAATGATCTCTTCATAATTTTCATATTTTCAAATTAAACAACATGATATACGTAAGTGATAAAGCGAAAGAAAAGGTTATCAAGTTGCAGAAGGAAGCAGCTTTACAGGATAGCGACTATTTTTTAAGGGTAAGTGTAGTAGGTGGCGGATGTTCAGGCCTCAGCTACAAAATGGATTTTGATAATGAGAAAAAACCTATGGACCAGGAGTTTGATGATAACGACGTTAAAGTAGTTACCGATCTCAAAAGTTTTTTATACCTGGTTAATACAACACTCGATTTTAGTGATGGATTGAATGGGAAAGGGTTTTATTTCAGCAATCCAAATGCAAGCCGTAGTTGCGGCTGCGGGGAAAGTTTTGCAGTTTAATTTTTTGATTTTTTTTATTTTAACAGGCCTTCTTATGGAAAGCCTGTTTGTTTTTAAACCCGCGTAATTCCGCTATATATTCTAAAAAGTATATGGTATTTAAATTACAACTCCTTGTCTTCTTTTTTAGAAGGTAGTGGAGGAGGAGGAGGCGCTGGGGGAATCAATTTGGTAACCTGAGGTTCTGCAGGCGGTAAGGGTGGTTTTGGTGGTGCAGGCAGAGTAATTGGCGGGGGAGGTGGAGGGGGTAAAAAATTTTTTTCGGATTGGGCAAACGTAGTACTCGTAAATAAAAGGAATACTCCAATGAACCTTGTTTGTAATGATTTCATAATTATGTTTTCAGAATAGATGCTGTAAACATAATTTTCCATAATAAAAAAAGCCCTGTTGTTACAGGGCTTCAGCAGTTTGTTCAGGTAAACTTTTCATAGCAAAATCTCTGAAGACTACTTTTCTTGTCTAAAGAAAGATAGGGTCATCTTAATTTCAGAGATAATTTAAGCATTAAAAAAACAAAAAATTGAATAGGTAAGCTGGTAGATATAAGGACAGCAGGCTATTTAAAAACGCTGCTTATCTTAAAATCAAAAACTTTTAATTACTTTTCAAATCAGAATATAATTTTCCCTCAAGGATGATAGCTATTGCCAATAAAGAATTACGTCAGTTTTTTAGCAGCCTTACCGGCTATATTACCATCATTTTGTTTTTGCTCATTACCGACTTTTTTCTTTTTTTTTTAAAAGATACCAACCTGTTTGATTTCGGTTATGCCACACTTGACCAGTTTTTTGATTTTGCCCCCTGGATTTTTCTTTTTCTAATACCCGCATTATCTATGCGAAGCTTCGCCGATGAATTTAAGACCGGCACTTTTGAAATATTGCAAACAAAACCGCTTACAAACTGGCAGATTGTGCTGGGCAAATATTTTGCCTTGATTGTTGTAATTGTAATTACATTATTACCTACACTTTTATACGTTTATACAATACATTACTTAGCAGCTGGAGGCGGTATTGACACTGGCGGAATCACGGGATCATACATTGGCTTATTATTTCTTTCCGCTGTTTTTGCTGCAATAAGTTTATGGTGCTCTTCACTTACTTCTAATGCCATAGTAGCTTTTTTAACCGGATGTTTCGCATGCCTTATTTTGTATTTCGGATTCAGTGCTATAAGCAAACTTTCGGTTTTTTCGGGCAATGCCGATTATTATCTTGAAATGGCCGGGATAGATTTTCATTACCACAGCATAAGCCGGGGGGTTATAGACACAAGGGACATTGTTTATTTTGGTAGTGTCATTTTTCTTTTTCTTTTTTCGACTAAAAAAATTCTTTCAAAAAAATAGTATAGATAAATAATGAAGATTTCTTCAGCAGCTAAAAGAGGGGGAATAATTGTAGTAGTTATTTTATTGGTAGCATTGAACTTTTTGGCTGCAATATTTCATTACCGCATTGATCTTACCAATGAAAAAAGATTTACAATTTCTTCTCCAGTAAAAAAAATATTGAGAAATATTGATAACCCGATTGAAGTAGATATTTTTTTAAAAGGCGATCTGCCATCCGGTTTCAGGAAGCTTGCGATTACGTCAGAGGAATTATTACAGGAATTTAAAGAGTATGCGAAGGGCAACATCCGGTATAAATTGATTTCACCTGAAGAACCAATCCCCGGAACCGATAGAACGTATGCTGATACTCTTGCTTCACTGGGAATTGTACCAATTAATTTAAAAGTGCAGTTAAAAGCGGGCGAGCAATCACAATACATTTATCCTGCGGCTTTAGTTCGTTATGAGGACAAATTGCTCCCGGTAAATTTGTATTCTGGCCCTAAGGCCATAAGCAACGTGGAATTAAACAGCGCAGAGGCATTACTCGAATATAAGTTTGCGGATGCTATTAATAAAGTAAGAGAAAACAAAAAGACACTTGTAGCTTATTCCACCGGAAATGGAGAACCGGGCGGAGCGAATGTTTACGACCTTATAGAAAATGTGTTGAGAAAAAATTATGAGTTATTCACAATAAATATTGAGAAAGAGCCGGTAATACCTGACACATTCAAATTATTGGTGATCGTAAAACCATCAATCTCGTTCACTGAAGAAGAAAAATTAAAAATCGATCAATATGTGATGCGTGGCGGCAAAGTGCTTTGGTTTATCGACCGGCTTAATGCCGAAATGGATAGTCTTCGAATAAAAAACCAGGTGGTTGCGTATGACCGCAATCTTAAGCTTGCAGATCTTTTGTTTAAATATGGAGTAAGGATTAACCCGGATCTTATAATGGATCTTCAATGTGATTTTTTGCCATTTGATGTAAACGGCGATAAGCAATTTGAATTTTTGCATTGGAATTATTTTCCCTTATTTGATTCCAAACAGAATAGTGTTATTAATAAAAACCTTGGACTTGTGGCAGGAAGGTTCGTGAATTCTATAGATACCGTAAGTGCCTCCGGAATCAGGAAAACAATTTTATTAAGTTCATCGCCCAACTCACGGACAATTGAAACACCTGCTCTAATAAGCGGCGAGGAAAATCGCAATGCTCCTGAAGATGAGGCTTACAAAAAGCAGAACATACCAGCCGCTGTTTTATTGGAAGGGATATTTACATCCCTTTATAAAAACAGGGTAAGTCAGGCTCTTTTAGATTCCAACATCAAATACGGAACTCCCTTTTTGCCTCAGTCTGCGAACGAAAATAAAATGATAGTAGTGGCGGATGGCGACATTGCGCTGAATGGTGTATTGCAGGGCCAGCCGCTGCCAATGGGAGTAAACCCCTATACTGTTGAAACGCAGTATCAATACCAGTTTGCTAATAAACAATTTGCGGAAAATTGTATCGAATACCTCCTTAATGATGCAGGCCTAAGTGAGGCCCGTGCAAAGGATTATACGCTAAGATTACTTGATCCAAAAAAAGTTGAAACCCAAAAAACAATCTGGCAAATTGTTAATATTGTATTACCTGTTTCACTTATTATTTTTTTAGGAATAATCTATCAATGGCGGCGAAGAAAAAAATACAGCAGCTAAGATTATTCCTGGATAAAAATATTGCAGCCTTTATCCTTTCGCATCACCATCACTTATCTTTACCGGAATATTTTATAGATGAATGAAACAGAATGGACCTATCTCATTTTTGGAATCGTATTGATCATTGCGATAATTTTTGACCTCGGCCTGCTAAGTAAGCAATCGAAAACGATATCATTAAAGCAGGCATTTTTTCAAACTCTTTTTTGGGTGGGTCTTGGCCTTGGCTTTTTTCTATTTGTTTGGTTTGAGGACGGACAAACAGTTGCGCTGGAGTATATAAGCGCCTACCTAATGGAATGGGGGCTCAGCATTGATAATATCTTTGTTTTCATTCTTATATTTTCCTATTTCGGCATCCCTGAACAATATTCTAACAGGGTATTACTTTTAGGAATATTACTGGCAATTATTTTACGCGTCATTTTTATTACGGCAGGTATTGTGCTTGTAGAAAGATTCTTTTGGATATTGTACTTATTTGGAGCGTTCCTGGTTTATACGGGTTTGAAAATGTTTTTTATTGATAGTGAGAAGGAATTTCATCCTGAAAGTAATGCCGTATATAAATTTTTAAAAAAATTAGTTCCACTTACTCATGAAAACAGTAATGGAAATTTTACGAAAAGAATAAATGGTAAAAGACATTTTACCATGCTTTTTGTTGTTTTGGTAATGCTTGCGACAACTGATATTGTTTTTGCACTTGACTCTATTCCTGCCGTATTTGCCATTACTCAAACAAAAATGGTTATATATACTTCTAATATTTTTGCAGTTTTAGGATTGCGTTCCCTGTTCTTTTTGCTAAGGGGTGCCGTCGGAAAATTTCAATACCTGAAAGAAGGGATAGCAATTGTTTTGATTTTTATCGGGGCAAAAATGCTGGTTGAATATTTTGACATTCATCTCCCCATTTGGGTGTCACTTTTGGTCATCGTGATTTGCCTCTCCGGCTCTGTTTTATATTCTGTTTATGTAAACAATAGCAAGAGAGATTAGAAAAAGTATCGCGGAGTTTTATTAAAAAAATAAAATAGTGAATGTAGCAATCAACTATACCATTACACAAATTGCAGAATATACAGGCGGGAGACTTGTAAATAGTAATCTCAACATGCCTGCACCCGCCTATCTTTTACTAGATAGCAGAAAAATTCTTTTTCCCGGAAGCACCATTTTTGTTGCACTAAAAACTTCCCATCGGAATGGTAATGATTTTGTAGAAGCCCTTTATGAAAAAGGAGTTAGAAATTTCATAATTGATGAAACGACTGCCGATCTGAATAAAATTAGCTCTGCAAATGTGATCATGGTAAGTAACACATTGCACGCTTTACAATTGCTGGCAATTAATCACCGGATTAATCATAATAAACAGCCTAATGGTAATAAACTTCCTGTAATTGGAATAACGGGAAGTAATGGGAAAACGATAGTGAAGGAATGGCTGGAGCAATTACTTGAAAATGATTTTAGAATCGTGCGAAGTCCCGGAAGCTATAATTCGCAAATAGGTGTTCCTCTAAGCGTATTGAATTTAAGCACATCGCATACCCTTGGAATTTTTGAAGCAGGAATATCAACATCCAGTGAGATGAAATTATTAGAAAAAATCATAAAGCCAACTATAGGAATATTTACCAATATTGGCCAGGCGCATGGCGAAGGATTTAAAAGTATCAATCAAAAAATTCATGAAAAGCTGAAACTTTTTACTCATGCTGATATATTGGTTTTCCCCGGTGATGATAAAGTTTTGAAAAAGGAAGTGATTGATTTTAAGACAAGAATTAAGAAAACTAAAAATGATCTGAATTTATTTTCCTGGGGGAAAACAGACAGTAATGACTTGCAAATTTTGTCCGTCAGCAAAATTAAAAATTCAACAAAAATTACGGGTGCTTATAAGGGTAAGAACTCCTCCGTTACTATTCCCTTTGCAGATGACGCATCTATTGAAAATGCAATCTCCTGCTGGTGTACATTGATTGTAATGGAGAGAAATGTTGAAAGAATTACGAGAAAATTTGCTTCGCTTTATCCTGTTACAATGCGCCTTGAACTTAAGCAAGGTATAAATCAATGTACTATTATTAATGAAAGTTATAGCAATGACCTCTATTCGTTAAGTATCGCCATAAATTTTCTTTCGCAGCAGAAGCAGCATGCACGGCATTCTGTAATATTATCTGATATTTTACAGTCTGGCAAAAAACCGGGTGAACTTTACGCAGAAGTTGCCTCTTTACTTCAGCATAAGAAAATCACGAGGCTTATAGGTATAGGGCCTGAGATATTTCTATATCAAAAAGAATTTTCATTTTTAGACCCTTCGGACTTTTTTCTTACCGTAGAGGATTTTTTAAAAAATATATCTCGTCTTCATTTCCACAATGAAAGTATACTTGTTAAAGGCGCCCGTGTTTTTGGATTTGAACACATTGTAAAAGCGCTCGAGCAAAAAGTTCACCAGACTGTGCTTTCTATTAATTTAAATGCGATTGCACACAACCTGAAACAATACAGGCAATTGCTCAACCCGGCAACTAAATTAATGGCCATGGTGAAGGCTTTTAGCTATGGAAGCGGCAGTTATGAGATAGCTTCAGTTTTAGAATATAATAAGATTGATTATCTCGCAGTTGCTTATACCGACGAAGGCGTTGAACTTCGAAAAGCCGGAATTAATTTGCCCATAATGGTTATGAATGTTGAAAAAGGCACTTTCGAATCACTCGTAAATTATAATCTTGAGCCCGAAATATTTTCGAATTCAATTTTACAAGAATTTGAAAACTTTTTGAAATCGGGCGGAATTAACAATTATCCTGTTCATATTAAAATTGATACCGGCATGCACAGGCTTGGATTTACACCACCTGATATAAAAGATTTAGCCAACCGCCTCTCGTCAAATTCATTCTTAAAAATCATGACCGTGTTTACCCATCTTGTCGCAAGTGAAGATCCAAAGCATAATTTGTTCACCAAACAACAAATAATGACTTTTGAAGATTGCGCCCAATTATTGGAAAATTCATTGGGATATAAATTTTATAAACACACAGCTAACACTTCTGCGATTAGCCGACACAGCCAAAAAAAAATGGATATGGTTCGCCTTGGTATTGGGCTGTACGGAATTGATAGCAGCAAGGCTATGCAAAGGAAGCTACAAAATGTTACTACACTTACCACTACAATATCCCAACTAAAAAAAGTAAAAAGCGGCGAAACAGTTGGCTACGGAAGGAACGCGAGGGTGGCAAAAGATAGCTTAATTGCCACGGTGCGTATCGGCTACGCAGATGGTTATCCGCGGAGCCTTGGCAACGGCAATGGGAAAATGATGATTCAGGGAAAGCTGGTTCCTGTAGTTGGGAATGTCTGTATGGATATGACAATGCTCGATGTCACCGGTTATGAACATTTAAGCGAAGGAGAATCGGTAATGGTATTTGGCGAAAAGTTGCCCCTTTTTATTTTAGCACATTGGGCCAATACTATTCCTTACGAGATAATGACAGGAATATCGCAAAGAGTTAAGAGAGTTTATTTTGAAGAATAAATTTCACGTATTTTGTAGTTTTTGCTCGGGGGATTTTGCGGCAATAACCAGTTAAAAAAATCGTTTTGATCGTTAAATCTCATTTGCCAATAATTAACGTATTTCCTCTATACCCATCCTCAATTTTATTATCTTTGCCCATCAAATTTATTAAGTGAAAGGAAGAAACGTTTTTTTGATTATTTGTCTCGTTGTGCTTGCGGATCAAGCACTTAAAATCTATGTGAAAACCCACTTTTATTCCGGAGAATCGCATTCAGTAATTGGAAACTGGTTCAAGCTGTATTTTATAGAAAATGAGGGTATGGCTTACGGGTGGAAATTTGGTGGCGAATGGGGCAAGATGTTACTTACCTTATTCCGGCTTGCCGCGGTTATTTTCGGCATCTTCTACCTTAGAAAGATTATTCAAAAAAAATATCACCCGGGTTTTATTATTTGCGCTGCGCTAATATTTTCAGGAGCTCTTGGCAATTTAATAGATAGCATGTTTTATGGGCTTATTTTTGAAGATAGCGCCATGAACGCATACACTGTGGCTAAGATTTTTCCAAAGTATGGATATGCAGGATTTTTACATGGAAAAGTCGTGGACATGTTATATTTCCCGCTAATAAGGAATGCTCATTTTCCTGCCTGGATTCCAATTTGGGGTGGTGAAGATTTTGAATTTTTCAGACCGATATTTAACCTTGCTGATGCCTCCATATCCACAGGGATAATTACCATTCTTGTTTTTCAAAAACGCTTTTTTAAAACAGCAACTGGCAATTTGCAACAGAAAAGTTTAGAAACAAAAACGGTTGTAAACGACGAAATGCAGGTTTCATAATTAATCCCGATAACATCCCAAAAAATAATTACTAAATTCCGTTTATGAAAACTATCAAAATTGCACTTTACATTTTCCTTTCTGTGATGTTTTTAAATAGTTGTCAGAAAGAATACAGTGTTGAAAATGGCAATGTTAACAACCCTTCGGGCTCATGGGAATTTAAGGAAGGCTCAAAGCTTTTCCAGGGAGATATGGATACGGCCTATATTGATTCTTCAGGAGCAACAAAAGAACTTCACCTTATTGGAACTTCTCTCGATGGCACACAGACTTTTCATCTTCATTTATACGCAGATAATTTTACAACAGGGAGCTATAAGGCATCATTATTTCAATCATCATTTACTTATTCTTCCGGATCAAAGCAAATTTACAATGCTAATCAGCTAGTGGGAGAGTTTATTGTAAATGTGTCTTCCTTTGGAAATAATCTTATTGTTGGGACATTTTCAGGATCAGCACTGGATTCGTCCGGTGCAGTAGTTCAACTAACATTGGGGAAATTTACTTCTACCATAAGTGCGTCAGGTAGTGCAGGAAGTGCTTCCTCAGGAGTATTGGGGGATAGTTCAGGTATTTGTAAACCGGTTACCTTAGCTGGCTCTTATTTGCCGGGTATTGCACTTACAAGCGGTAATACTGTGCAACTGGAGGTAACTGTTGCAGTAGCTGGTTCCTATACCATATCTACTAATACAGCAAACGGAATTTCGTTTACAAAAAGCGGAACGTTTACCTCTGCAGGTGTTCAAACAGTTACGCTTATCGCAAATGGAACGCCCATAAGTTCAGGTACACAAAATTTCACAGTAACATACGATAATAGCCAATGTACTTTTGCAATAGATTTTGGGTCGGCAGCGGTATTTACCCTTGGTGGAAATGGGGGCAACTGTACACCTTTTACAATTGGGGGAATTTATCAACAGGGAATTTTACTTAACCCAACAAACACTGTGCAACTCCAGGTTACCGTAACCTCTATAGGAAATTATACTATAGCTACAGATACAGTTAACGGCGTGAGCTTTAGTAATTCTGGGACCTTTACAACTACAGGATTGAAAATAATAACACTTGCAGGAACCGGAACGCCGCTCAATGCAGGTATCCAAAATTTTGTAGTAACTACCGGAACCAGTATATGTAATTTCAGTATTGATTTTTTACCAGGTGTTGCACCCTCAGGGGATTACTTTCCAACATCTGTTAACTCAAACTGGACATATAGCCTGATAGGGGGTACTTCATCAGACTCAGTTCATTATGAAGTGATTAATTATTTGCCAATGTTTATTGGCAATACTTTTGCAACAATTACCGCTGACCTTGTGCCTCCTACCGGTGTCCCTGATTCCGCATACTATCGTAAGCCCGGCGGGGATTATTTCCAGTATATAAACTACAGCAACTATGTTCCTTTCGACCAACCCGTCGATGGCGAATTTGTGTTTCTTAAAGATAACGTCGCGATGGGAACCATCTGGCAGTCGCCAAATGTATCGGGTAGTATATTAGGACTGCCATTTTCGGGATATATCCAAATGACGCTTCTTGAAAAAGCAGTTCCGGTAACAATTGGAACTTTTAATTTTCCCGACGTAATTAAAGTAAAGTATGAATTTTTTATAACAGGTTCTCCCATTCCAATTGAGACAGATGAACGCTGGTTTGCAAAAAATGTGGGTGAAATTCATTTTGATTTTAACGACGGAGTGAATGCAGCAGGATATGATGTAGGGAAATACCAGGTGTTTTAAACCTTAAAATATATGAATAGCAACCGCCCCTTAACTGTGGCGGTTTTTTTATGTTCTACCCATAAACGAATGAAAAATTATTAGTGAAATTAAATATGCTATAATAGTTGCAAAACTGATTGACGATTCTATTGATTTGTAATCAAAAAGCTATCTGGTAAAAAGAGTTGTATAGAGTTGCTTGGACACATACCAATGTGTCCCCTTAGAAGTCAAGAGAAGAATATTAGTCCGCCTTTATTAATTTATTTTTTATCGTAATATCATTGAAGGAAGTACGTAAGATATAAATACCGCTCGATAAATTATTTACGTTTTCAAGTTCCATTTTCGTTGCCCCCTTTAGCAGTTGCATTTTTTTGTTGGCTATTATTCCGCCATATATATCATAGAGTCTTATTGATACTTTTCCATCCTCTGGCACAGTAACTTCAATTTTCAAATTATTTTTGAAAGGGTTCACCGTTGATACCTTTACTATTAAGTTCTTATTTCCCAGTGCGATAATTTTTGAATATGTATCAGGGATATTTGTAGCACTAATAAGCCTAATCCGGTAGTATGTTACCCAGTTTGGGTTAAATTCAGCATCGTAAAATACATACGAGGAACCATTCACATCTTTATTAGAATTCATAATTCCTAACCTGGTAAAATGAATTCCGTCAATACTCTTTTGAATTTCATATTCCCTGAGGCCGCCCTCGTTGCTTACCGACCATTTTAGTGTTGCTTTTTCGTTTAATATATTACCGGTAAAGGAAATGAGTTTTGAATCTAAAACACTGCAACTTACATTGAATACTTTCAGGAATATTTTCTGGCTATTATCCACGGAGCAGTTAACGTTGGTGAGATTAGTGCCGGTTGTGGCAACTTTAAGGCGATAATACTTTCCACTATCTGCGGCAACTGTGGTAAAAGTCGTATCAACGAAGTAAACCCAAAGCCCATTTACAAGTGTGGGAGTCCTTGTGCCACACACCCCTGTACTTCCCCAGTTTATTCCGTCACTACTTTTTTCCCAGCACCAATTTGTATAGTTGTTGAAAAAGCTTTTAACCGTATCACTTAAATTAGCCGGGTAGCCTACACACGAGGTGGCGGTATCACTTGGATTCATTACGAGATTAGGGTAGCAGGTAGCAAGCTTAATGTCATCTATAACCCAGTCGTTCCCCCCTCCACCTGCTGCATTATTTTTTATAGTGATCCGGAACTGAGTTTCTGCTAGACCTGTTTTATAAATAAATCCGCGCTTTACCCATTGCTGATTGTAAGTAATATTTCCGGTTGTGAAATAATCCACATCGTTAATGGCATAAGCGAGATTCGGTAATACGCCCGGCGTATAGGTGGCATTACTGTTAGAATCTGTACCGCATTTACCGCAAATATTTCTTATCCAGGCGGAGAATTCATAGTATGTGTTCGGACAGACATTCTTAATTGTATCACGAAATGCTTCACCTGCGGGATAAGCTGCATTTACCACAAGCATATATCCACCAGGTTGGCCCGCCGGCGTTGGTGGATTTCCGATTACGGGACTTGCCGACCCGGTATGATCTCCTATAATATCCCAATATCCATTAAATACCCTATTAGCGTTTGCTGTTGGGGCATAAGGGCCTGCATTATTTGTGGTGCCATTGGAACTCGTATTGTTTGCAATTGCATAATAATTATCATTAGGTCCGCTAATATTTATATTAACTTTCGTGTACCCCGGAACAATTGCGGGTAATGCCCTGTTTTGAGTATTTCCGCTTTTAAACGAACTGTCAGCCGTAAAGCTTGCCCCCAAAAAGTTAGTACAAAGCCCTTGGTTTTGTATGATCTTAATACCGGGGTAATCAAATCTATAAGTTCTGTTAACGCCAGAAGTATCAAAATAGAAGTTCCCAGTAAGATGTATTGTATCTCCATAGTTTGCGGTTATTAGAAGGCGATAAGCCACTATCAATAGAGTAGCGCCATAAAATTTTGGCTTATTGACAAAAGGGATAATAGTGCCCCCGCCAGTATTCACTCCAAACGTCGCAAGTCCATTGTCGGGATTAGAAGCCCCGGTTCCAATATTTACCCTTACTCTTCCTATACCGCCGGTTGTCGCATACACTCCCCTATCATCAAGAGGTGCGTTAGTAAATGGCCCTTGGTAAGTTAATCCTTCGTTGGTAACTATTTTAAGTGAATTACTTAGATATTGAGTACCAGTTCGCACGGTATCTATAAAATAGAAATTGTTGGTAACTGCATTCAGTTTTGCTAAGGCGCGGACTTCAATTATATCTCCTTGTTCAAGTGTTCCGCCACCCACGCCGCGGGTAATGTTGATATAACTGTAGCTAAAATCAATCTTTTGGGCAAAAAGATGTATTGGAGAAAGCAGGATTGATATAAAAATTCCAGACAGCAAAAAAATAATTGCTTTAGAACCCGAAAGAGACAATTTTCTATTTTTTTTTCTGACAATTTCTATAAAATAAAGATTGAATTTTCCAGAATAATTTTTCATAATCATGATTTGGCATAGGCGTCTTCCGGTAAGTTCTTCGATTTAACGAATTGCGATAATTATTATTATGCAAAATCAAACGATAAGGCTCAATTACCTTTCATGTGCTACTCTTAAAATAGGTCATGATTTCTCGCCGTTTCGGAAAAGCTGACCTACGATTACAAGTTATTTATAGTCTAAACCTTGGCTATCAGTAAAAAACCTATTAAAACAAAAAATAAAATAAAATACCCGACTAATGTTTTTATACAGTAATAGTCAAAAATGAACCAGGTATGTATGTTGTTAATTCGGTGTTCCCACTTAAATCAAAATGGAAAATTGTGGTAGATCGAATGAGTCACTAATAAGGCAATGAAAATTTTGGTTAAAAGGCTGACAGGACGTCAACATACCGGTGACAAAGAACCCTTATAGACATGAATGCTTCAAAAGATTTTACCTCCCTCAAAGCGGCTGCCGCCATGCGACAAACAAACCTTTTTTAACAAGGAGCACTAACAACAATAATTTTTCAATCGATATCAAGAAGCTCGCGGCTAGAGCATGGATATTTAGATTATACAATACCAATAACATAAGATCAATAAGGGGAAGTATGATAATTTAATCAGGCAAAAGTCATTGGGCACTTTTGTAACGAGTTATCTTTTAATATTACCTTTTTAATAAGTCAATGAGGATGCGCATTGACCTTTAATCAATTTTACCTACCATGTTTTTAGGAATTACCCATTTATCAAATTCTTCAGGAGTCAGATACCCAAGTTTTACGGCCATCTCTTTTAAAGTTGTATTTTCTTTATGAGCTTTCTGAGCAATTTCAGCCGCTTTGTAGTAACCAATTTTTGTATTAAGAGCAGTTACAAGCATCAAAGAATTATCTACATGCTTCTTAATGTTTGACTCGATGGGTTCAATTCCATTAGCGCATTTTTCATTAAAGCTGTTGCATCCATCACCAAGTAATCTTGCACTGTGCAAAAAATTATATATCATCATTGGCTTAAAAACATTTAACTCAAAATGACCAGTAGCTCCGCCAATACTTAATGCCACATCATTACCCATTACCTGCGCCGAGATCATGGTAAGCGCTTCGCATTGAGTGGGATTTACTTTGCCGGGCATAATTGAAGAACCCGGCTCATTATCCGGAATGTGAATTTCACCAATGCCGCTCCGCGGACCAGACGATAACATTCTTATGTCATTTGCTATTTTCATTAGACTTACGGCAACTGTTTTCAATGCGCCATGTGTCTCTACTATCGCATCGTGCGCGGCAAGTGATTCAAATTTATTTTCTGCTGTTATAAATGGAAGGCCCGTAAGCTCAGCTATGACTTCAGCAACATTCCTGGCATAACCGGGTGGTGTATTTATTCCTGTTCCAACAGCCGTTCCGCCAAGAGCAAGCTCGCTCAAATGGCTCATCGTGTTTTTGATTGCTTTCAAGCCATGCTCTAGCTGTGAGGCATAGCCGCTAAATTCCTGGCCAAGCGTTAAAGGTGTTGCATCCATAAAATGCGTACGCCCGATCTTAACAACATTCATAAATTCACTCGACTTCGCTGCCAGAGTATTTTTGAGATTTTCAATGGCAGGTAAAGTAAGATCATTTAAAATTTTATATGCTGCAATATGCATGGCAGTCGGGAAGGTATCATTACTGGATTGGGATTTATTCACGTCATCGTTAGGATGCAATACTTTTTCCTTATCAGATAATTTGCCTCCATTTAATACATGTGCTCTGTAAGCTATGACCTCATTCACATTCATATTACTTTGCGTTCCGCTTCCCGTTTGCCATACAACAAGTGGAAATTCTTTGTTTAACTTTCCTCCGAGTATTTCATCGCATACTTTACTTATAAGCTCGCATTTTTCTTTGGATAAAACGCCTGCATCAAAATTTGTAATGGAGGCAGCCTTCTTTAAATAAGCAAATGCCTGAATTATCTCTTTTGGCATTTTATTAATATCCTGTGCAATCTTAAAATTTTCGATACTTCGTTGGGTCTGTGCTCCGTAATAAGCCTCAGCCGGTACAGACATTTCTCCCATTGTATCTTTCTCAACCCTGGTCTCCATGATATATACTTTATTTCAAAAAATTTAATTAATACCTCTTTACAAATTTAATTTAAAACTAAAAGGGATACCTATTTTTATACTAAATTCCTATAGTTGCTTTTGTTGAAAACGTCAAAAACTCAAAATTTGAAATTTTTTACTTTTTTACTTGTATTCGCCTTCGCAATTTTTATTTTTTATGTATTTACGCATCAGCCAAAAAATACCTATCAAAAGGAACAAAGCACAGGACGTACAAATAGGGAGATTAAAAATGAGTTACCATCAAAGAATGAACGAAATTCTGTTGCGGTCAAAGACAGTTTACCTGTTGTAGAAGTAGTAACAAAAAAATTAAAACCCGATAGTTTAGTGGCATTTGCTAAATCCCTTATTGGAACTCCATACAAATACGCGTCAACTAATCCATCTGCAGGTTTTGATTGCTCTGGTTTTATAACTTATGTGTTTAATCATTACAACATAAATGTACCCCGATCGTCGAAAGGCTTCGAAAATACAGGAATTGAGATTCCGATCAGTAAAAGCAAAAAAGGGGATCTTATTTTATTTACCGGAACTGATAGCACCGAAAGAGTTATCGGGCATATGGGAATCGTGGTCTCTAACGACGATAGCCTAAGATTTATACATTCTTCATCAGGTAAAGCAAATGGAGTTGTTATTACTGCTCTTAATAAATATTACAGGGGCAGGTTTGTAAAAACAATTCGTGTTTTTAATTAACAATATCCGTTTGACCAAAATTTGGCTTGCGCTTTTCAATGAAAGCACTTGTACCTTCCTTTTTATCATCAGACGCAAATACTTCTCCGAACAATTTAATTTCTTCTTCGAAACCGTTCTTATCATTTTTAAAATGTGTGTTCACGGCTGCAATAACTTTAGATATTGCTACGGGAGATTTGGTAAGAATTATCTCAAGAATTTCTTTTGACTTCTCAAGAAGTGCTTCTGAAGTGGTGATATGGTTAATAAGCCCCAAATCCCTGGCTTCATTTGCGTCAATCATGCCTCCTGTCATCATTAATTCCATTGCCTTACCCTTACCAATGAGCACAGTTAGACGCTGTGTGCCTCCATAACCAGGTATCAAGCCCAGATTTACTTCAGGTTGTCCAAATTTTGCGTTCTCACTGGCCAACCTGAAATGGCAGGCCATTGCCAGTTCACAACCGCCCCCAAGAGCAAAGCCATTCACCGCAGCAATTATAGGTTTGGCAGCATTTTCAATTTTGAAAAAAATTTCTTGCCCTCTCCTTGCAAGTGAAACACCTTCTTCATTATTAATTTCAACAAATTCTGATATATCCGCCCCCGCAACAAAAGCCTTTGTTCCCTGTCCCGTAATAATTGCGGCTTTAATACTAACATCATCATACACTTGTTGTATTGCGAGATCAAGTTCTTTTAAAACTATTTTATTTAACGCATTTAGCTTTTCGGGCCTGTTTATGGTAATTGTAAATATCCCGTTCTCTAAATTAGTAAGTAAGGTGATATACATTATTTTGCAGATTTTAATAATTACTTCTTTAAAAACTCCTATGTTTCTCTACCCAGTTTTTTATATAGCTTGCTATATCAGTGGTGCTGGCACCGGGGGAAAATAATTTACCCACACCCATTTCATTTAATTTTTTCATGTCATCATCAGGAATAATACCTCCGCCCGTCAATAACACATCTGTCATATTTTTTTGCTTAAGCAGTTCCAGTATTTTAGGAAAAATTGTGTTGTGGGCACCTGATAAAATACTTATTCCAATGGCATCAACGTCTTCCTGCAAGGCCGCATTTACGACCATTTCAGGGGTCTGCCGAAGTCCTGTATAAATAACTTCCATACCCGCGTCCCGTAAGGACGTGGCAATAACCTTTGCACCCCGGTCATGGCCATCAAGTCCTACTTTTGCCACTAATACACGTACGGGCCTTTCCTGAGCCAGAGTTTTTTTTTCTGCATTCATTATTTATATTTTGAAAAAGAAATTCAATGAAATAATGGAAGATTGAAAAATTAGTAAATATTCTAAACCTATGAAGACAAACCAGGCAATAACGACATCGTGTAACGGATTCTTTTTACAGTTTCCTCTTTACCGAGTATTGTTGCAATGTCGAAAACCCCTGGGCCATATTTACCACCAACGAGCATGATCCTGAATGGAAGCATTAACTCACCGGGTTTGATTCTGTTAAACGATGCAATCTCTTTAAAAGAATTTTCAAGTTCCAAGTGCCCCCATAAATTGAGCATCGAATAATTACGAATTAATTCAATAAAAAAAAGACTTTTGCCATCATTCCATTTGGGCAAAATTGCCTCGGTTTCAATTTTTTCCGGAGCCACAAAAAAATAATTGGCCTGTTCCCAAAAATCTGTCAGCAACGTACAGCGGTCTTTAACAAGCGACACTATTTTTTTCAAACTTTGCTCGTCATGAATCGCGATATTTTTTTCGCCAAATATTTTCTTTACCTCGGGCAACAAACGATCAACGTCGCACTTCTTTATCCATTCATGATTGAACCATTTGGCTTTTTCATAATCAAATTTTGCACCACTTGAATGCACCCTTTCGATGGAAAAATTCTCAACTAATTCTTCAATAGAAAAAAGTTCCTGTTCTGTTCCCGCATTCCATCCGATCATTGCCAGCATATTAATAAATGCTTCAGGTAAAAATCCCAAATCCTTAAATCCTTTCATCAGATCTTTTGAAACCGGATCAGTCCATCCTAAAGCAAAGACTGGAAAACCAAGCCGCTCTCCATCTCTCTTGCTTAATTTCCCATTGCCATCTGGTTTGAGTATCAATGGAAGGTGAGCCCATTGAGGCATGTTTTTTTCCCATCCAAGATATTTCCAAAGTAATACATGAACCGGGGCACTTGGCAACCATTCTTCTCCCCTAAATGAATGGCTTATTTTCATTAGATAATCATCGACTACTACGGCAAGATGATAGGTGGGCATACCGTCGGCCTTTAATAAAACTTTATCATCAACCCCATTCGTGTCCATTTGTATATCGCCCCGTATCATATCTTTAAAGGATACAAATTCATCTCTTTCAATTTTTATGCGAATAACATAAGGTAAACCAGAACTCAGTAGCAATTGTGTTTCTTCTTTTGAAAGAGAAAGTGAGTTTCTCATTCCAAGTCTTACCTGGTGTCCGTACTGCAAGTTGCTTTTACCCTGCGCTTTTAATTTTTCTCTCAGAGCTTCTATTTGTTCCGGCGTATCAAAAGCATAGTATGCATGTCCCTTTTCTATTAATCCCTCAGCGTACTCTTTATAGAAACTTTTTCTCTGGCTTTGCCTGTACGGCGAATAATCCCCCTCGTTATGTGGCCCCTCTCCCGGTAATATACCGCACCAGGATAGCGAATCAATTATATACTGCTCGGCCCCTTCCACATAACGTACCTGATCAGTATCTTCAATCCTCAACACAAAATCTCCACCGTGCTTTTTTGCAAAGAGATAGTTGTATAAAGCTGTGCGCACACCACCTAAATGCAACCCGCCGGTTGGGCTTGGAGCAAACCTCACTCTTACTTTACTCATGAGGCAAAGATAATGAGGCTGAATCACAGTTACAGTTATTATCTAATAAAAAAAGCCCGTGAATTAATCACAGGCTTAGTTTATTAAGATTGATGTTTTATTATTTACCTATCTCAGTAATACGGTTACCGGAGTACTGCCATCAATAGAAATTGTTGCAATTTTATCGCAGCTTCCATCACCAAAATCGAGAATAGCAAAATGATTTGGGCCCTCAATTTTTATTTTGCCCATGTCGATATTTTCGCAGGAAACCTTCTTTTCTAATGCGTCGGTAATTGTGGAGGTCCTTGAATTTCCGGCGGCGTTGGTAACGGTGTGGCTACCTGTAATTGAAAATACATCGTCCAGTAAATTGAGTGGCGTTGAGGATCCTTGTGTCTGTACAACTTCCTGCGTACCTACATGAAACCAGTAACGTCCTCCCGGAGCTGTTATTTTTCCATCTTCACAAGTACGAGTCCAGCTTTTTATGCTCCCCTGGCTTGTATTAGTCCATGTAATTTTACCTTCTTTTTTGAAGCCACTTACATAATAATTTTCAAACGTCATAATAGCTACGCTACCTGATTTACGCAAAGAGTCCGATAGGGCAATATAAATTTTCCCACTCCTGGTTATTCCGTTTGTTGAGGTGCAACCACCGCCGAAATCAATAGTAATATTTTTAGGAAATCCTTGCAGAGGCGCCACCGTTACTTCAGCGCAACTAAGTACATTTAAAGTTGAGGTAACTGTAGCAGGTGTATTGCCTGAAAAGTTATTGTCTATTGCAGCCTCATTTAAAACATATTCAGCGTCCGAATTGAGATTATCGGAAATTGCCTGGTCGCCACTCAATTCAACAGTCGCTTCAATTTCTGAGGATGAAGAGTTTTTGTCTTTTTTGCATGCAGAAAAACCACCAACTACTATAAAAACGGTAGCAGTAAGCAGAAAGTTTTTTAATTTCATAAAGTATTTTTTAATTGTTTTTGGTGAATGTTAAGATGAAGTTTATTTGAAGAAGTTTAATTCAACCAAAAAAATATTCTTTCTCTAATGTTTTACCTCGTAAAAACGCCTTCGCTGCTTAAAAAATTGTATCCGGGATGCGTTTGGGATATCCAAACTCCTGAAAAAATTTTATACCTCACTTTCGATGATGGACCTCAACCCGAAGTGACCAAATTCGTATTGGAAGAACTTAAAAAATATAATGCGCTTGCAACATTTTTTTGTATCGGAGATAATGTGAAGAAGCATTTCGAAACCTACAGAGAGGTAATAGAAATGGGCCACCAGCCGGGCAATCACACGTTCAATCATCTAAATGGATGGAAGACAAAAGATGCAGATTATCTTGAAAATATAGCAATGGCGACAAACGTTATCGATTCAAATCTCTTTCGTCCCCCTTATGGAAGAATAACAAATTTTCAGATAAAAGCTTTAAAAGGTGGCCGCTTTAATCTTGCAACGGTTATGTGGAGCGTGTTGAGCGGCGATTTCGACGAGAAGCTATCAGGCGAGAATTGTTACCTTAATGTGATCAATAATTCAAAACCCGGATCTGTGATAGTTTTTCATGATAGCCTGAAAGCCTTTGCTAGGTTACAATATGCACTTCCAAGGGTGCTGGAATATTTTTCATTAAAAGGCTACGAGTTTAAATCCGTAAGACTTTTATAAAAAAAATTGGGCCGGGGTAGATACCCAGGCCCGTTTTTAATCCGTACCCTATGAAAACTGTCGTGAAGTTAATAAATAGTTTTTAACAAATCAACAACAATTTTACCAGCGGAGGGTAATATTTTTAGAAAATCCATTAATTGTAATGATTGCTTTATTATCACATGCTCCGTCACCATAGTCAAGTATCGCCTTATTATCATTTCGGGCAATACGTACTGTGCACTTTACTATCCAATGACAGGTAAATTTTTTGATTAGCGGATCCCCTATAGATGCTGACCATGAATTGCCACCAGATGCAGCCCCATTAGCGTTTCCGGTAATTTGAAAAACATCATCCAAGGGAAAATATTGAGTGCCATTCCAATACATTTGGGTGTGAATTTTTATGCCGCTCCACACCTTCCAATTTCCGGTATTGGTGCTAGTAATTTTACCATCGGCGACTTTTACGGTCCATTCTTTTTTATTTGAAGTACTGGTATTTTCCACGCTATGAGTTCTTTCAACTTTGAAACTATTTACGAAATAGTCGGCAAAGGTGGTGGAAATTTTGCTTCCTGATATAAACATAGGGCCTGTGTACACACTTATGATCTTGCCCTTGCCCTTGCGCAACTTTCCATCTCTTCCGATACAGCCGTCCCCGAAGTCCAGGGTTATCGTTTTTGGGAATACATGAGGTGTATTAGGAACTACAGAAACTAATATGATTGGCAAAAAAAAATTGAAATCAAATAATAATGTTTCCCACAAAAAATATAATGAAAGAAGATTAGTTTTTAAAATGGAAATTACTTTTTCAAATACATTTCTAATAAATCCTTCCAGGCTAAATATAAATCGTTGTATTGCTTCGTACTTGTCGGCTCTACTCTTTTCAAAGGAGTAAATTTTCTGAATGCGTCCGCGGATGAGTTGTAAATGCCGGCGCCGATTCCTGCACCAAGCGCCGCGCCTACACTTCCATCATTAGCATATAATTCAACAGAAACACCGGTTGTATTTACAAATGATTCCACAAAAACATCACTTAAAAATAAATTGGATTTGCCAGCACGAATAATTTTTGGATATAGCCCATTTTCTCTCATAATATCAAGACCATAGCGAAAAGCAAACGCAATGCCTTCTTGTATCGCACGAAAAATATGAGCCTTTGTATGTTTATTGAGATCGATATCGTTGATATGAGCGCCGGGAATTTTATTTCGTAACATCCGTTCCGCGCCGTTACCAAATGGTATTACAAACAGCCCATCAGAACCGGGTTTAATTTTTGATGCCCGGAAATTCATTTTTTCATAATCAAGGTCATCACCGCACATTTTCTTTATCCAACTGTTCATAATGCCGGTGCCGTTGATGCAAAGTAATACGCCCAATCGCCGGTTTTCGAATGTATTATTTACATGGGCAAAGGCATTTACCCTTGAATATTTATCATTAAATAATTTATCAGTTACGGCATAAATTACACCGGAAGTTCCAGCCGTTGCAGCAACTTCACCCGGCTCAAGCACATTCAGTGACAAAGCATTATTCAACTGGTCACCCGCCTTGTATGTAACAGGAATATTCTCTTTTAGATAAAGCTGTTTTGCAACAGAGGGTAAGATTGTTCCGTGAGAAGAAAACAATGGCTGCGAAGTGGGAATAATAGAATCCGGGAAAGCAAAATGGCGCATGACATCTTTAGAAATTTCGTGATTTTTAAAATCAAACAAAATTCCCTCCGATAATGCAGAAGAAGTAGTTGTAATTTCCCCGGTTAGTTTCATAGCAATGAAATCCCCGGGCAACATTATTTTATCAATATGCTTATAAATTTCAGGTTCATTATTTTTTACCCAACTTAACTTTGAAGCGGTAAAATTGCCGGGTGAATTTAAAAGACATTCGGAACAAATATTTTCACCAATTTCTTCATAAGCCTTTTCGCCAATTTCCACCGCCCTGCTATCGCACCAGATAATACTGTCTCGTAAAGCCTTTTGTTGCTTATCAACGATAACGAGTCCATGCATTTGGTAGGATATTCCAATTGCTTCTATATCTGCTGCGTTAAATTTTCCCGTGGCATTTAATTTTCGAATAGCCTCAACAGTATGATTCCACCACATTTCGGGAGATTGCTCTGCCCAGCCGGCTTGTAGAGAAATAATTGGCGTTTCAGTATCCGGGTACTGTGCGGTTGCAATACATTGCTGAGTCGCAACATCAACAGCAGAAACTTTTATGAATGAAGTGCCTAAATCAATTCCTAAGAGGAGCATATACTTTGTTTAAATGATTAATTTCATACTTATTGCAGGTTTCATGCGTTATTGATTTTATCTCTTCTAAAGTCTTTGAAGCATTTCGTCACAGGAAATTTTTTAAGGATATCCACTCCCGAATAGGAGTCCGCCCAGTAAAGCAACAATCGTAAGAAGTGTTATATAGAATAGATTCCTTTTATTATAATTTGTAATCGCCAACTGTTGTCGCATTTATAAATGCGACTAATTAGCATTAAAAATTATCAAATGAACCGATTAATAATATTTTCATAATACTCCTGCTTTCCACTGATCATTTCTGGCTCTCCTTTACTAGCAGCAAAATTTCTAAGATCCTCAAGAGACAGCTTACCTGCTTCAAATTCTTTGCCTTTGCCTTTATCGTATGACGCATAGCGATCCTTCCGAAGCTTCTTATAATCTGAATTTTTTAAGATATTGTCAGCAGCTAATAATGCTTTCGCAAACATATCCATGCCGCCAATGTGGGCATAAAAAAGGTCAGCAGGATCAGTAGAATTTCTCCTGATCTTGGCATCAAAATTAATTCCGCCCCCCTTGAAGCCACCGGCTTCAAGAATTATCAGCATTGCTTCTGCGAGTTCATTTATGTTATTTGGAAACTGGTCAGTATCCCATCCGTTTTGATAGTCACCCCTGTTGGCATCCATACTTCCGAGCAGGCCCGCATCTGCAGCTACCTGTAATTCATGTGTAAAAGTATGGCCGGCTAAAGTGGCGTGATTTACTTCAATGTTTAACTTAAAATCATCCATGAGGTTATACTGCCTTAGAAAACTTATAACAGTAGCAGCATCATAGTCATATTGGTGTTTGGTGGGCTCACATGGTTTTGGTTCAATAAAAAATGTCCCTTTAAATCCATTCTTTCTTGCATAATCTTTTGCGGTATGCAGAAATTTTGCAAGATGCTCCTGCTCTCTTTTCATATTTGTATTCAGCAATGACATGTAACCTTCCCTGCCTCCCCAGAATACATAGTTGTCTCCACCTAATGCGATAGTGGCATCCAGCGCAAATTTTACCTGTGCACCAGCATGAGCCAACACTTGGAAGTCAGGATTGGTAGCCGCACCATTCATATATCTCCTATGAGAAAATAAATTTGCCGTACCCCATAATAGTTTTACACCACTCGTCTTTTGCTTTTGTTTTGCATATTCCGTAAGCGCCTGCAATCTTTTCTCATTATCAGCTACATTATCTGTATAATCCACTACATCCACATCATGAAAGCAGTAGTATGGCATATTCATTTTCGTGATGAATTCAAAAGCTGCATCCATTTTGTCTTTTGCTCTTTCAATGGCATTTTCTTTTGTATCCCAGGGAAAAATATGGGTGGGTGCACCAAATGGATCCGCGCCGTTTCCGTTAAACGAATGCCAATAAGCGCAAGCAAATCTTAAGACTTCTTTCATCGTTTTGCCTCTCACTTTTTTATTCTCATTGTACCAACGAAAAGCAAAAGGGTTATCACTTTCTAACCCTTCGTATTTTATCTGCGGAATACCTTTGAAAAATTCTTTTTCTCCTTTAATTACTTTCATAATGTTATTGCTTTAATATTGAATGTGTTTATAAAGTTCCTGTATATAGTTTAAAAATGAGGTAAATTTTTGAAAAAAAGGGAGTTTCCATTATATTTTTCCATCGCGTGGAGCAGGATGAAAATAACCGCGTCGTAATTATCGATAACTGTAAATGCAGATACCTTACCACGACACATCTTATTTGCGTGGCTGTAAACGAATAGTTGCCGTAACTTCAAACCTGCGGCGTAATGTTTGCAACCAGCACTACCCGGGGATACAGCGCTGCTTTGTACGACCATAGCATGCAGGTTGAATACAGCTTTTTGATCTTGGATAATTTAAGTGAGCAGGCAGATGTTGATGCAGCAGTGAAAATCTTAAAAATGAAACCGCTTCCGGATAGTGCTTTTATAACAAATGATTTTGTAGATGGCGTTTGTATGCGTACATTGAAAGAGCATAAAATTGATGTTCCCCGGCACATTAGCGTTGTCGCTTTATTAAATCAATCATCTCAAAGGAAGAATGTTCAATAGATTTTGAAGAAAAAAATACGATACCTAGAGAGAATTTGCGCAACATTACTGTGCCTGATTATTTCGGGATTCTCCTATGCCGATAATGGATACAAACTTTGGTTACGCTATGACAAAATAGACAACCCCAAACTTTTATTGAAATACCAAAGCCTGGTAAAAGGGATCCTGTTCAATGACGAAGGCCAAACGTTGAAAGTTGCAAAAAAAGAATTAGTAAAAGGTGTGGCAGGGTTACTTAATACAAATTTACCCGGTGAAACTTCTATAGCTAATGGAACTGTCGTTGCCGGTACTTTTTCAACATCATCTGCGATTCAATCGTTTTTTTCTCCAAAAGAAATTAATCAGTTAGGCGATGAAGGTTTCATAATTCGAAGTTTAGTTGTAAATAAAAAGCACATCATTTTTATTACCGCTAAAAATGATGCAGGTGTTTTATATGGAGTGTTCAATTTTTTGAGGTTGATTCAGACACACCAGTCAATTGAACAACTTTCGATCAAAAGTATTCCCAAAATAAAATTACGAATGCTTGATCATTGGGATAATTTGAACAGAACTGTTGAAAGAGGCTATGCAGGATTTTCTATTTGGAATTGGCACGCCTTACCTGGTTACATTGATCAGCGATATATTGATTATGCAAGAGCAAATGCTTCTATTGGCATAAACGGAACTGCGCTTACTAACGTTAACGCCAATTCGCTTGTGCTTACGAAAGACTATTTGATAAAAGTAAAAGCCCTGGCAGACGTATTTCGTCCTTATGGAATTAAGGTTTATCTCACAGCAAGATTTAGTTCGCCTATTGAAATCGGAAAATTAAAAACTGCTGATCCTTTGGATCCCGATGTACGGAAATGGTGGAAACAAAAAGCCGATGAAATTTATTCTTATATACCGGACTTTGGTGGATTTCTTGTAAAAGCAAATTCAGAAGGACAGCCCGGCCCTCAGGATTATGGGCGAACACATGCTGATGGCGCAAACATGCTGGCAGATGCGGTTGGGGGCCACAACGGCGTGATTATATGGCGTGCATTTGTGTACAGTCATGAAACCCCTGCAGATAGATTTAAGCAGGCTTATGAAGAATTTAATCCTCTAGACGGAAAATTTAGAAAAAACGTTTTGGTCCAGGTGAAAAACGGCCCTATCGATTTCCAGCCGCGGGAACCATTCAGTCCCCTGTTTAGTGCAATGCCTAAAACTCCTTTAATGATGGAGTTTCAGTTAACACAGGAATATTTGGGACAAGGAACAAATCTTGTATATGAAGCTCCTTTATTCAAAGAAGTTTTGCAAGCCGATACTTACGAAAACGGAACCGGTTCAACTGTTGCAAAAATCATAGACGGCTCATTAGATAATCATCAATTATCCGGCATCGCCGGTGTTTCAAATATCGGAAATGATATTGATTGGACCTGTCATCCTTTTGGACAAGCTAACTGGTATGCATACGGCCGTATCGCATGGGATTATACGTTAAGTTCTGACCAAATAGCTGATGAATGGATCAGGCAAACTTTTTCAAATAATGAGCATTTTATTGATACGGTAAAAAAAATAATGATTGCATCACGGGAAGCAGTTGTTAATTACATGACTCCTCTTGGCCTTCATCATATCATGGGATATGGCAACCATTACGGACCCGCACCATGGTATGACAAAGCTCCACGTGCCGACTGGAACCCTGTATATTTTCATCGTGCAGACAGCACGGGTATAGGCTTCGACCGCACGGTAAAAGGCAGTAATGCCCTTGCCCAATATAACCCACCTGTTACTCATGAATTCGAGTCCCTTTCTACCTGTCCAGAGGATTATTTATTATGGTTTCATCATGTTCCATGGACTTATAAATTAAAATCAGGAAGAAATCTTTGGGACGAAATGTGCTATAAATACAATGAAGGAGTAGATACCGTGAGGTGGATACAAAACGCGTGGAATAACGTGGGGAAATATATTGATGAAGAAACATTTAACCAGGTGCGTATGTTGTTAACCATCCAGGAGAATGAAGCAGTATGGTGGCGAAATGCATGCCTTTTATATTTTCAAACATTTTCAAAAATGTCAATTCCTCAGCAATATGAAAAGCCGGATCATACCTTGGAATATTACGAGTCTCTAAAATTTCCTTATGCCCCCGGCAACGGATGAGATATTATTAATAGCAACAGATATGTTAGCCAAAGTATTGAATGATGATAAAGAAAAGGCAGGTTAAGTAATTTCCGGGAAATCATAGAGGCTTGGGAATGCACGCAGGTATAGACGATGCGTCGCTTTTTCTGGCACTATGCCACAAATTATCTCTTAGTGTATGTTAAGGGCAGTGTACGATTAATGTACCCGCATGTTTGCCGGACAGCAACAAGATTGCTTTCATAAGCAATACCGGTTTAAAATAAAAATCTAAAAATGCATTGATATGAAACAAAATCTCTTTTTAATTCTTCTTATATGTTTTCTCACTGCTTGTCATAATGAGGAACATCTAAAAACCATTGGCAGCATCGAGCGGATTAATCCTGCTTTAGATGAAATAATTTCTCCCGGGGCAAAACCGGAGATACTTGCCGATGGTCTCGACTGGAGTGAGGGGCCGGTATGGGTCGAAAGTAAAAAGATGCTTCTATTCTCCGATGTTCCCAGGGACACTATTTTTAAATGGACTGAAGAAAAAGGAAAAGAAGTTTATCTCACTCCCTCGGGTTATACTGACACAACAAAAAGAGGTGGTGAGATGGGATCAAACGGATTGACGCTCGATGCAAAAGGCAACCTCATTCTATGCCAGCACGGCAACCGCCAGATCGCCAGGATGGATGCTCCCATTGACAAGCCCGAACCTACATATATTTCACTTGCATCATCATATCATAATCAAAAATTTAATAGCCCCAACGACCTGGCATATGATAGTAACGGAGATCTGTTTTTTACCGATCCTCCGTATGGATTGGAAAAACTGACAGATGATCCTAAAAAAGAAATTCCTTTCCAGGGAGTTTATAAAATTAAATCATCAGGAGAGTTGGTGTTATTGACTGACACATTAACGCGTCCTAATGGGATCGCATTTCTTCCAGGTGAAAAAACATTGCTGGTTGCCAATTCCGACCCGCAAAAGCCTAACTGGTATGCCTTTGATATTGGAAATGCTGATTCACTTACTAACGGCAGGATATTTTACAGTGCTGCCGGGTACGATACTACGCTTAAAGGTTTACCTGATGGGATGAAGGTTGATAAAAACGGAAATGTGTTTGCTTCGGGGCCCGGCGGCCTCTGGATATTTAATAAGGATGGGAAGCTGCTTGGAAAAATAAGACTCCCGGAAGCAGTGTCAAATTGCGCATTTTCGCCTGATGAAAAGACTTTATATATCACCAACGATATGTATGTATTGCGATTGAAGATGCGCGAATAGTTATAAAAATATATGAGAAAAAAAGATTTCCTCTCTCTGATAGTTCTGTGGATTCTTATGGTCCGGATTTGCCCCGTCTATAGCCAGGTGCATTTACCTCAATTAGTGAGAGATAGTATGGTTTTACAAAGAGATGCTAAGGTAAAAATCTGGGGATGGGCCTCGCCAAACGAAAAAATTAAAATTGATTTTTTAAAAAAGAAGTATAAAACGGCAGCTGATGCCAAAGGAAATTGGATGGTTATGCTTTCTCCAATGAAAGCCGGCGGACCTTACTCGATGAATATTTCCGGGAAGAACAAGATACTCTTGAAAGATATTCTCATCGGTGACGTTTGGTTTTGTTCCGGTCAGTCAAACATGGTTCATCAAATGAAATTACATAGTGTCCGCTATGCTTATGAAATTGCAAACGCTAATTATCCTGAGATAAGACATTTCTGGATTCCTACATTTACAGATCTTCAAGGTCCCCGCGAAGACCTACCCATCGGCTATTGGAAATCAGCTAACCCTGGTGATGTATTAGACTTTTCCGCTGTTGCGTATTTTTTTGCAAAAGATCTTTATAAAAAATACCATGTACCTATAGGGCTTATCAATGCGAGCGTGGGCGGCACACCTATTGAAGCATGGACAAGTGAAGATGGACTTAAGGATTTTTCTTCGATAGCCAATATAATCCAAAAGAATAAGGATACAGCATACGTCAATGGAATGAACAGAAGAGCTTTTGCTCATGATGCAAACCGTCCACAAAAGCCAAATGACAAGGGTTTAACCGGTCCAACTAAATGGTATGATCCTTCTTATGCTCCCAAAGAGTGGCGCACCATAAATATCCCCGGTTATTGGGAAGACCAGGGGACAAAAAATCTTAATGGTGTGGTTTGGTATAGGAGAGAAATTAATCTACCTGCATCTATGATCGGTAAGCCTGCTAAAGTATTTCTTGGGAGAATTGTCGATGCCGATGTGTTTTATATAAATGGCCGGCAGGTCGGTACTACCGCCTACCAATACCCGCAAAGAAGATATGATGTGCCCGCGGATTTGTTGAAAGCAGGTAAAAATATTTTTGTTGTTAAAGTGACCAACAACTTTGGCAAAGGAGGGTTTGTTCCTAATAAACCTTATTGTTTATTTGCCGGAAATGATACCATTGATCTGAAAGGTTACTGGAAATATAAAGTGGGTGAAGTGTTTGCGCCTCGAAGCGGTGGTATTGGCGGCGGAATAGCTGCACAAAATCAGCCAACGGCTTTATACAACGCAATGGTAGCTCCGGAAATAAATTATACCATTAAAGGCATCACCTGGTACCAGGGAGAAAGCAACGCAGATCGTCCGCAGGGATATGAAAAACTTCAAAAAGCGCTGATCGCAGACTGGCGTAAGAAATGGAATGAAGGTGATATTCCTTTTTTATATGTACAACTTCCCAATTTTATGGACGTAAATTATTTGCCGGAAGAAAGTAACTGGGCATTGATCCGGGAAGCGCAATTGAAAGCTTTATCAATGCCGAATACCGGAATGGTTGTCGCTATTGATTTAGGCGAATGGAATGATATACATCCCGACAGAAAAAAAGATGTTGGTGATCGGCTGGCACTGGTCGCTGAAAAAATTGCATATAGAGAAGATATAATTTATTCGGGTCCTATCTATCAATCAGCAACAATAGAAGGCAATAAAATAATTATCAACTTTAGTAATGTTGGCAGCGGCTTAATGACAGATGATGGTGAATCGCTCAGCCAATTCGCCATTGCAGGCAGTGATAAGAAATTTGTTTGGGCCAATGCGAAGATTGAAGCAAATACTGTGGTCGTATGGAGTGATGATGTTCCTTATCCGAAATATGTTCGTTATGCATGGGCAGATAACCCGGATAATCCAAATTTATATAATAAGGAAGGATTGCCGGCATCACCATTCAGAACGGATGAATAATTCAGTTATAAATTATTAAAAATAAATAATGAAAAAACTTTTTTTTGCTGCTATAACGATGTGCATTGCTGATATTGTTTTTGCACAAGACACAACTATTGATGGCAAACAATATCCGAAGCCTTCCAATTTTACGTCACAACAAAACCAGGATAACATGATGCAACAGTTAGGCATCAAAACATTAAGACGCGGGCCAAGCGGAAATGAATCTGCACCCAATCATGCGAATTATGATACCACAAAATCCGACCCATGCCCGCAATTACCAGAAATACTTATCACGAAAAATGGAAAGGAAGTAACAACCGCTGATATGTGGTGGAAAGTGCGTCGCCCTCAAATTGTTGAAGACTATGAACGCGAAGTGTATGGAAGAATTCCGCAGCATGTACCTAAAGTAACATGGACCATAAAAGTAATCGACCGGGAATTTATTTTTCCGGGTTTTATACCGGTGATCGCAAAACAAATTATCGGACATGTTGACAACAGCGATTACCCGTTAGTTAATGTTGATATTAAAATGATATTGGTGGTACCAATGAATGTGAAAGGTCCCGTTCCTGTGTTAATGATGTTTGGACAGCCTTCTTTTCCTGCGGCTGCACAACCATCGGCAGATGATATGGAAACATTGAATGCAACATTTAAAGACCTGATGGTAAAAACTAATCCTGCAGTAAAAAGTATATTCGACAAATATCCTGCCTATTCTCCCGTCACAAAAACAAGCATTAATTTTTTCGCGCCGCCTCCTGTTGACGATGCGCCACCAACTGAACAGCTACTTGCAGCAGGCTGGGGATATTGCACACTTGATCCGTCAAGTATCCAGGCTGATAATGGCGATGGTTTAACTAAAGGTATTATTGGCTTGGTAAATAAAGGCCAGCCACGCAAACCGGAAGATTGGGGTGGATTGAGAGCATGGAGCTGGGGCGCCGCACGGGCATTGGATTATTTGGAAATTGATAGTTTGGTTGATGCAAAAAAAATTGGTATTGATGGTGTATCAAGATATGGAAAGGCTGCATTGATTACGCTTGCTTTTGAACCACGTTTTGCCACGGCACTAGTTGGTTCACCAGGAAAAGGGGGCGCTACCTTGCTGCGCAGAAATTATGGGGAAGCCGTTGAAAGCCTTACCGGAGGTGGCTTTTATTGGATGGATGGAAACTTTTTAAAGTATGGAACAGAAGAATCCAAATTTGGTAAAATGACTGGTTGTGACCTGCTTGTTGACTCTCATGAACTGATTGCATTATGTGCACCGCGGCCTATGTTTCTCAGTTATGGTATTCCTGAAAAAGGCGATGCGAATTGGCTCGATCATCGCGGCAGTTACATGGCGATCATTGCAGGCGGCGAAGTGTATAAATTTCTTGGCGCAAAAGATTTGGGTGTATCGAATGATTATATGAAAGAGTACATGCCGCCTGTGAATGCTGGTTTGTTAGATGGTCAGCTTGCATGGCGACAGCATGATGGCGGGCATACTGATGCGCCAAATTTTAAATACTTTATTCCATGGGCAAATAAGATGTTGGGTTATGAAAAAAAACCACGGTAAAACAATTCAAACAATCACTTGCAGATGAAAAAAGTAGTTTATTTTATGTCAAGCTTATTGACTCTGAATCTTTTTGTACATGCACAAACCAGCACGACATGGAACGGAAAAACATGTGCTGTAGTTTTAACCTACGATGATGGATTGAATATTGATCTTACCAATGTAATTCCTGCAATTGATTCAGTTGGACTAAAAGGGACTTTTTATATCTCGGATTATTTCAACGCGTTGAATGTGCAAATACCTAAATGGCGAAGCGCTGCGGAAGAAGGGCATGAATTGGGCAATCATACAATATGGCATCCATGCGATGGAAGCCTTCCAGGAAGAACTTTTGTAAAAGCAGACTATGACCTCAGCAAGTACACTATTAAACGGATAGATGATGAAATACTTGGAATGAATAATATTTTAAAAGCAATTGATGGTAACACAAAACGAACATTCGCTTATCCTTGTGGCGATACTAAAATCCGTGATAGCTCCTACCTCGATCCAATCAGAGATGCTTTTATTGCGGCCCGGGGTACAACACCCGAAATGTTGCCGATTGATAAAATTGACCTGTACAATGTAGGATGCTATGGGATGAATGGACAATCTGCTGAACAAATGATCGACCTTGTTAAAAAAGCGATGACCACGCATGCCTTACTTGTTTTTCTTTTTCATGGTGTGGGTGGCGAACATTCATTGAATGTTTCATTAGATGCACACAGTGCGTTGTTGCATTTTCTAAAACAAAATGACAAAGAGATTTGGATAGCACCAATGATAGATGTGGCTGAGTTTATAAAATCAAGGCAGTAAATGAAAATTTGTAAAATCTTATGAAGAAAAAAATCAAATACCTCGCATACATTTTTGCCAGTTGTCTTTTCTTTTCAAGTTGCGGGCATACAAAAAAGATAGATAGTCAAAGTACCAGTTCACAAAAGGGTTTAAAAGATTATTACAAGAATTATTTTGCTATAGGCGTGGCAGTTGGCCCTCGAAATTTAGCCGGAGATGAAGAGCAATTAATCTTGCAACAATTCAACAGCCTGACACCCGAGAACGCTATGAAAATGGGGCCGATTCATCCAAAGGAAACTGAATACTTCTGGAGAGATGCTGACAGTATTGTGAATTTTGCGGAGCGTCATGGGCTAAAAGTCAGAGGCCATAATTTATGCTGGCATCAGCAAGCCCCTCAATGGTTGTTCAAAGATGACCAGGGTAATTTGGTCGCGAAAGAAGTATTATTAAAGCGGCTGAAAGACCATATTACTACTGTTGTTAATCGTTACAAAGGAAAAATTTACGCATGGGATGTGGTGAATGAAGCCATCTCGGATAAGCCGGATGAGTACCTTCGTAATTCGTTATGGTATCAAATATGTGGCGAAGAATATATTGCAAAAGCGTTTGAATATGCACATGAAGCCGATCCCAATGCTGTTCTTTTTTATAATGATTACAACGAAATTGGTGCAGTAAAAAGGGAAAAGATTTATAAGCTGGTTAAAAGTTTAAAAGATGCCGGAGTACCAATAGGCGTTATCGGCTTGCAGGGGCATTGGGCGGTAAATGAACCATCACGGGAGCAATTGGACAGTACCATTCAAAAGCTTGCAAGCCTGGGATTGCCTTTGCAGATTACAGAAATGGACATATCTGTTTATTCTAAAGAACACAATGCAAGAGAAAGAAGGCTTGAAGATACCGATACTGCATTTAGCAGTGAAAGAGAAAATAAGCAAATGGAAATGTATAAAATGTGCTTTGATCTTTTCAGGAAATATAAAAATTTTATTTCAGGAGTAACTTTCTGGAATGTTTCCGACAGGCATAGCTGGCTGGACAATTTTCCTGTTCGCAACAGGAAAGATTATCCCCTGTTGTTTGATGAGAATTTACAACCGAAGAAAGCGTATTGGGAAGTGGTAAATTTTTAACTCTATCACGCAAAGGCGCTAAGTAGAGAAAGACACAAAGCTAATCTACCGCCTTAGTTATCTTATTTTTCTTTGTTTGAAAATTTAAAAAATGAAGATCAAATATTAACATCAAAATAAAAAAGATGCATACTCAATACGTTTTCAAAAAAGTTCTTATTTGCTCAATATTTACCGCTGCAGTGATGACGTCGTGTAATAATAGTAGTACCGACAAAAGCAAATCAGATACTGTAAAATCAGATTCAACTGCTGCTGATTCCACATGGTATCTCTCACGACCACTAATAACTTCCATCTACAGTGCAGACCCATCTGCACACGTGTTTAATGGGAAAATTTATATCTATAATTCTCACGATATTGATGCACGTGTTCCTGAAAAAGATGATGGCTCACACTTTGCCATGAAAGATTATCACGTGCTGTCAATGGATAGCATTAACGGTAAAATAACAGACAATGGAATTGCATTGGATATAAAAGATATTCCCTGGGTGGGAAGGCAGTTGTGGGCGCCTGATGCAGTTTATAAGAATGGCATGTATTATTTATATTTTCCTGCAAAAGATAAGCAGGATATTTTCAGGATAGGAGTAGCAACGGGCAATTCTTCAACAGGGCCGTTCAAAGCCGAGCCAAAGCCAATAGAAGGCAGCTATAGTATTGATCCCGCAGTTTTCACTGATGCCGATGGCACTTCCTATATGTATTTTGGCGGCATCTGGGGAGGGCAACTTCAAAAGTGGCAAAGCGGAAAATTTGATTCCACTTATGGACAGGAACCAACCGATTCAACGACGCCGGCATTAAGCCCGAAAATTGCAAAGCTCAGCAGTGACATGCTTCATTTTGATGGCCCGGTAAAGGATGTAAAAATTATAGACAAAGACGGAAAGCCTTTATTGGCGGGCGATCACGGCAGGCGTTTCTTTGAAGCTTCATGGATGCACAAATACAATGGCAAATATTATTTTTCTTATTCAACGGGTGATACACATTTTATTTGTTACGCAACCGGCGACAATCCTTACGGCCCTTTCACCTACCAGGGCATAGTTTTAAACCCGGTGCAAGGCTGGACCAATCATGAATCAATAGTTGAAGTCAATGGTAAGTGGTACATCTTTTATCATGATACGCAACTTTCTGGTAAAACGCATTTAAGAAATATTAAGGTAACAGAATTACATTACCTACCGGATGGGAGCATAGAAACTATTACTGCATATAAACAGGGAAAATAGGCTTTGGTAATTAGTCCTAAAATGTTGAAACCCATAGTTTAGATTATTAATAAATATTTTTGCACCCAACTTTTTTAGTTCAAAACACCTCTAATATTTATTAATGATTTTAGTTGATACGCACACCCATTTATACGTTGAAGAATTTTCCAACGACATTGAGGATGTTATCCGCAGGGCGAAAGCCGAAGGTGTGCAAAAATTCTATTTGCCTGCCATTGACAGTTTCGCGACAGCGAACATGCTAGCCTTAGAAAAAAAATTCCCCGGTAAATGCTTTCCGATGACAGGTTTACACCCATGCTCGGTAAAAGAAAATTACAAAGAAGAACTTGCTAAGGTTGAGAACATGCTGCTGCAGAGAAAATTTTCCGCTATCGGCGAAAGTGGCCTGGATTTTTATTGGGATAAGACTTTTACGAAGGAGCAATATGAAAGCCTTAACATACAAGCCGGTTGGGCTTTGCAATATGATTTACCACTGGTATTGCACACCCGCGATGCAATGCAGGAGACTATAGATGTAATCAAAACGTATAAAGGTAGGGGGTTGCGTGGCATATTTCATTGCTTTGGCGGAACAGTTGAAAATGCCAAAGAAATAATTGACCAAAATTTTTTATTGGGAATTGGTGGGGTCGTTACCTATAAAAATTCCGGGCTTACTGAGGTATTAAAAGATATAGATCTTAAATACATTGTTTTGGAAACCGATTCTCCTTACTTAGCTCCTGTTCCGTTTCGCGGTAAAAGAAATGAAAGCAGTTATTTAAAATTCATTGCACAAAAGTTAGCGGAGATAAAAAAGGTAACTGTTGAAGAAGTGGCTGAGCAAACTACAAGCAATGCTGAAAACATTTTTGGCAATAAATAAATATGAAGAAACGCAACAACAAATGGCTGAAGATTGTTGGAGTATTATTTATACTGTTAATAGCATTTATCATTTTTGTTATGAAAAGTCAAGGTAGTTTGTCAGGCAAAATAAAAGATGGTTTAATTGGCGTGATGACGAAATCATTGCAGTCTTCATGCGTTCCCAAAATAAATGTTGACTTGGCGGCTTCGCATCCGGCAGATTATATATTTCTTGATTCAAGGCAGCAAAAAGAATATGATGTGAGCCACATAAAAAACTCAATCTATGTGGGTGACCAGGATTTTTCAATAGAAAAACTTTCACAGATTCCCAAAAATGCCGGCATAGTGGTGTATTGTTCCGTGGGAGTGAGGAGTGATAAAATTGCCAAAGAAATAATAGATGCAGGGTACACCAAAGTGCATAATATGCTAGGCGGGATTTTTGAATGGATCAATGAAGGATATCCCGTTTATGACAGCACAGGAATTCGAACGTCATCAGTTCACGGATACTCCAAATTTTGGGGAGCTTTCGTGAATAGTGACCATAAAGTTTATTATTAAACTTACAGGATGTTAATAGATTTCACTTATATCTTGCAGTGCTCCATTCAATGTTATTCAATATTACCCCATTAAATTATGTAAAAGGAAAACTTTTTAGGATGGTACTTTGTTACCATAATTTTGCGTTTTTATATTAATTCCGGCCATCTATCAAAAAACTATTTCCATACTACGTCTTATGCCTGCTTTTGATTACCTGTTTTTTTAAAGCAGAAGCCCAGGAACGTATTATCACAGGCGTAATAAAAGATGCGCAAACAGGTGCTCCATTGTTTTCATGCAGCATATACTCTCTTAATTCCGGCAATGGGGTAATTACAGATGAAGATGGAAAGTACACCCTGGCAGTCGACCGCAAAACCGATTCAATTGCCATATCGATGATAGGATATAAAACCATGGTAAAAGCGGTTTCTAAATCCCCGAACCAGGTAATAAATTTTGATGCGGACCCTGCCTCTCAAGAAATGGAAGGTGTGGTGGTGTCTGTAAAAGTAAAATATACGAAAGCGCAAAGGCTTATTTTGAATGTGATAAAAAATAAGGATGCCAATGATGCTTTCAGCAATAAAACTTTCCAGTGCGAAGTATATGATAAAATGGAGGTTGACCTGAAAAATCTTCCGGAAAAATTACAAAATAACCGGCTCCTTAAGCCACTTGCATTCGCATTCAACAATATAGACACAACTGCTGATCATGACAAGCTACTGCCGGTTTATTTGTCTGAGACGAATGCCGATTATTACTACCGAAAAAATCCTGAGAGGGACAGGTATGACTATACAGCCATTAAAAGTTCGGGGTTTGATAATAAATCTGTTCTCACCTATATTGACGGGCTTTATAAAAGGATCAATATTTATGACAACAATATAAAGCTTGTAGATATAAATTTCATAAGTCCTATTGCGGACAATGCACTTACTTATTATGACTACCATATTTTGGATACAGTGTACTTTGATAACCATCGCTGCATACAGGTGCAGTTTTCTCCCGCTCATTTTGGCAGCAACACTTTTAATGGATATTTATGGATAGCAGACACGTCCTATGCTGTCAAATCATTGGTAATGCACATGGACAAAAATGCGAACGTGAATTTTGTAAAGAAGTTTGAAATCTCCCAGTTCTTTGATGCTGAAAATCAGGAAAAATTCTTGCCGGAAAAAACTGTTTTATACATGGATGTTGTGGTACCATTAAAAACAAAAATGGGTGCCATTGCTAAAAAAACAATTATCTATAAAAATATCCTGCTGAATAATAAATCTATCGATACGGCATTTGATAAAAAATTTATTCCTATTTCTGCATTCGGCGCTGATTCGGTGAAGGAAAAGCCCATAGAAAGATTTGAGCCATTAAGCAGATCAGAAAACTCGGTATATGTTTTAATGGACACGCTTATGAAAATTCCGCAGGTAGTTACTTACGGTAAAATTATTTCGGCATTAAGTACCGGGTATTATAGTGCTGGCAATATTGACCTTGGAGACATCTACTACATCTACACAAGTAACCTGGTTGAGGGAAACCGCTTCACGTTTGGTTTAAAAACAAACTCAGGATTCAATAAGCATATACAATTGAAGGCTTATGGAGGTTATGCGATCCGAGACAAACAGTTTCGTTACTTACTAAAATCTGTGTTTGTATTAAATCCCCACAAGTGGTCCACGCTCACTTTAGAACACAGCAATGACCTGGCCGGGACTTTTAACCATAGTGATGAACTCGATCAGAATTCGATTTTTGCTTCCGCCTTAAGAAGAGTAAAATACTCTCAATCGAGGCTTATCAATAGCCAATACACCGATGTAACTTATTTAAAGTATTTAAGTAATGACTGGGCGATTAAAGGTGAAGTGAATCATAATGTGCTTACACCTTTTTTTGATGTTTATTATACCTACAAAGATTTCAAACCATACGTTAACAACATCGCAGAAACCAATACTTATGCTGTAAATGATGCTACCTTCTCCGTTAGGTTTTCGCACAAAGAAAGGTACATTACGCAACACTATCGAAGAGGCAGCCTTGGTAGCTATTACCCGATCATTACATTGAGTTACACAAAAGGAGTTAAGGTGAATAATGGATTGTTGAAAAGCGATTTCGATTTCAGTAAGTGGAATTTTTATCTCCAGCACGACGTGGCAAACGGACGAATAGGACAATTGTCTTACACAATAGACGCGGGAATTACGAACGGCGTTTTACCAATTGTATTATTAAATGTTTTAAAAGGAAATGACACTTACTACTATAATAAATATGCTTTTAGCAATATGAACCGCTTCGAGTTCGTAACAGATAAATATGTAAGTCTCGCAGTTGAACAATCTTTCGGCAGTTTTCCTTTTAAATATTTTCCATTATTGAAAAAATTGAAATGGCGTTCCCTGGTAAGTTTCAGGGGAGTAATGGGCGGCATGTCAGAAGCTAATAAGGTAGCGAACGGCTATTATGATTCTTCGATCGCTTATCATTTCACCGTTCCTGATAAATCACCTTATATGGAGGCAGGAGCAGGCATAAATAATATTTTCCACGTTCTGCGCATAGATGCTATATGGAGATTGAACTATTTGGGCAATCCGGGTGTTCCTAAGTTTGGAATACTGGGAAGTGTCGAATTTAAATTTTAGAATGTCCGCCG
The DNA here is from genome assembly GCA_040007435.1 of Ginsengibacter sp. Taxonomy (GTDB): domain Bacteria; phylum Bacteroidota; class Bacteroidia; order Chitinophagales; family Chitinophagaceae; genus Ginsengibacter. The sequence goes on from JBDTUZ010000018.1 coordinate 86,942, forward strand.
TTGAGAATGGCATCTTCATTATTACGTATCTTTCCGTTATTCGCTTTTGTTAGAGATTTTTTTGATCTTACAAAAAATCATAACTCACTTTAAGCTATGTAAAATTGATCATATTGAATTGTGAGAGACGCAGTATAATTTATGAGTGACCAAGTAACGCACCATCCAAAAAAACTAAAACAGTTCGCTGCCACAGCTATTTGCGGTAACGATATCACTTCTTCTTGTTTATATGTATCTGCGCTTACCATTGCTTATGCGGGGCAGTATGCATTTATCGCATTACTTATAGTATCCGGCGTCTTATTTCTTTTTAGAAAAATCTATGGCGAAGTAGTAGGTGCACTCCCTCTTAATGGTGGCGCCTATAATGTTTTACTCAACACAACCAGCAAAAGCAATGCATCCATTGCGGCATGCCTTACCATACTTTCCTACATGGCAACAGCAGTAATTTCTGCATCAGAAGCGATGAAATATTTGCACAGCATCTTTTCGTTTATTCCCGTAATTATAGCCACGATGGTGGTCCTTACCATTTTTTTAATTCTGAATATTTCCGGAATAAGCGAGTCTTCAATCGTTGCTATTATAATATTTGTAATTCACTTATCCGTAATGCTGTTGCTTATAGCAAGCGCTGTTTACTTCGTAGCCGTAAATGGATTTGATATTGCGAATATCAATTTTCATGCGCCTTTAAAGGGGAGTTTATTTACCATATTATTTCTTGGTTTTAGCACCGCTATGCTTGGAATTTCAGGGTTTGAAAGCTCAGCCAATTTTGTGGAAGAACAGGACCCCGGCGTATTTCCAAAAACATTGCGCAATATGTGGGTGGCTGTTTCTATTATAAATCCTTCAATTGCATTGTTAGCCGTGATGGTTCTGCCCGTTGCGCAGGTCGGGGAAAACCAGGAAGCTTTGCTTTCTTTTATGGGTGGCAAAACCGGTGGTTCGTGGCTTGCCGTAGTTATTTCAATTGATGCAGTACTAGTGTTAAGTGGAGCAGTACTTACTTCATTTGTGGGTGTGGGTGGATTATTAAAACGTATGACCCTCGACCGCATACTGCCTCAAATTTTACTAAAAGAAAACCGCAAGGGCAGCTCACCAAGAATACTAATTGTTTTTTATCTTCTTTGCCTTTCGGTTTTATTTATTACCGAAGGTGAGTTGGGTCCGCTTGCAGGGGTATATACCATTTCCTTTCTTTCTGTAATGATATATTTTGGATTAGGAAATTTTTTGCTAAAAATAAAACGGTCAAGGCTCCCGCGTCCTGAGTATGCACCGGAGTTTGCAGTAGGGCTTGCCATATTTGCTATTATAGTTGCGCTATACGGAAATGTGAAAATGCATCCGGATTATTTGGTCGTTTTTTTACAATATTTCCTGCCCGCTGTTTTAATTATTTATTTATTCTTAAGAAGAAACGCCGTGCTAAAATACCTGCTCCTGGTGGCAAATAATTTCTTCGATAAGATACAGCGATTATCCCTCGTAAGCAGGCTTCACCTCACCCGTGAAATGCGAAAGCTCAACCGGCAGGTATTTGTTTATTTTACTAAAGGCGATGACATTTCTATCCTTAACAAAGTAATCATTTACGTGCAGGAAAATGAGATCACCAGGAACTTGAAAATAGTTACCGTTATTAATGAGGACAGCCATTTATCTAAGGACTTTTTACGGGATTTTGAAACGCTTGACCGTGCCTATCCTGACATCAAAATAGAGTATATAAAAATAAACGGAACCTTTGGCCCGGAGCTTATTGATAAATTATGCAGTGAATGGAACATTCCTAAGAACTTCATGTTCATCAGTTCACCAAGTGATCATTTCACACATCGCGTTTCTGATCTCGGCGGAGTAAGGTTGATAATTTAATGAGGAAACCAGGCCCAAAATTCGTTGTCAGAATCCTATTGGCTTACTATCTTCCATTAACATTTGCGAAATGTTCACTCTTAACCTCCCCCTTATTTTCTTTAGTGTTAATAAACGAATTTCCTGCAAATAATGTTTGTGTTGGGTAAGCAAATTCAATCCCTTCCTTTTCAAAAGCTTCAAAGATTTGCAGGTAAATATTTTGTTGCCTGTTCATATATTCTGTATAATCGGGGCCCGCTATATAATAAACACTTTCGAAGTTGAGGCTGAAATCACCAAAGGCTGAAAAGTGGCTTCTGTCAAATGTAGCGCCATCAATGGTTTCAATGATCCCCTTGATTATTTCTGGAATTTTTTTCAGTTGATCTGCGGATGTTTGGTAGGTAACTCCTACACTAAAAACCACTCTTCTTCGTTCCATCCGTTTAAAATTGTGAACGCGGGAATCAGTAAGATCTTTGTTAGAAAATATTAATTGTTCGCCGCTAATTGCCCTTATTCTTGTGGTTTTAATGCCAATGTATTCCACGCTGCCCACCTTGTCATCTACTTTTAAAAAATCTCCTATTTCAAATGGACGATCAAAGAAAATAACAAAATAACTAAATAGGTCGCCAAGAATTGTTTGTGCCGCCAATGCGACTGCGATACCACCAATACCCAGTCCCGTAATTATTGTAGTTACATTGTAGCCAAGATTGTTCATCAGGAATACCAGTCCCACAATCCAAATGACAGCTTTGAAAATGAGGACAAGGCCACGTGCTTGTTTTTGCTTGGTGTCGCTATCCTCGTATTTACCTAAAAACGTATAAATAGAATATTGTACCGCTGATGATAGTAGTCTCAAAACATAAAAAGTAACTACAAACATCATTGCTACTTGAATGATATTATTTATACGTTGGTTGAAAGTCAGGTATTGAAGTGCGCCATATATCGCAACAAAATAGAGGAAAGGAATTACTGTCTTTTCTATAGCCAATACAATAAAATCATCAAAAGAATTGGATGTTTTTTCAGACCATTTCTTAAATCTTTTTAGCACAGGTAATCTGAGGATCTTAATTAAAGTAAATCCTATTACCACTATGCCTAATGCTATTCCCCATTCTCTTAATGAGTTTCCAAAATATACTGTGTCCCAAAAATTCATAGTTGCTGTTTTAAAAAAGTTTGTGGCTAATGTTCCGGTTAATATTACCGGCTGGTTGATTTAATCTTACCAGGTTCGATCATAAAATCAATTTTATGAACAAAATATTCTATGCAATTTGTATAGCAGAATTCCTGCAAAGGAAGCACATTTTTTTTAAATGACTATTTAAGGATAACCTAAAAGCCATTCGGTGCTGATAAATAAGCATTACGAGGGAAACATGTTAACTCAAATTCTTCTTTTCCGCATCTTCATTCATCTTCATAAACGGCTTTAAAATATCAATAGGTACAGGGAAGATGGTAGTGGAATTATTTTCTGTAGCAATTTCACGCAAGGTTTGAAGATAACGTAACGTAAGTGCGCTTGGTTGCTCACTCAAAATTTTTGCAGCATCACTCAATCTTTGTGAAGCCTGGAATTCACCTTCCGCGGAAATTACTTTTGCCCTTCTTTCTCTTTCCGCTTCTGCCTGCTTTGCCATTGCACGCTGCATTTCCTGGGGAAGATCAATTTGTTTTACTTCAACGTGGGTAACTTTTACACCCCATGGCTCCGTTTGCTGGTCAATAATTTGTTGCAACCTGATATTAATTTTTTCTCTTTGAGATAAAAGATCATCAAGTTCAGACTGGCCCAGCACACTTCGCAAAGTGGTCTGCGAAAGCTGTGATGTACCTACGAGGTAATTTTCAATTTCTACAATTGCCAGCTGAGGATCTACTACGCGGAAATAAATAACAGCATTTACTTTTATGGAAACGTTATCTGATGTAATCACATCCTGGGGTGGCACGTCCATAACCACGGTACGTAAGCTTACCTTTACCATTTTATCAATTATCGGTATCAACAAAATAAGCCCCGGTCCCTTTGCTCCTCCACCCAGTACTCTTCCTAAACGGAAAATTACGCCTCTTTCATATTCCCGGAGAATGCGTATAGCACTTGCAAGAATATACAAGACAAAAACTAAAATGATAATAAGGGTAAAAGGTAATTGCTGCATTAGTATAATTTATGTGTTTACAAATTTGATAGGACTAAATAAATTTTCAGCTTTGCTGAACCTGTTCCACGTATAATGTAAGATTTTTTATTCCCTTAACAACTATTTTTTCATTTTCACTTATAGAACCCGACAAAGATTCCGCTTTCCACAGTTCTCCATTCACTCTTACTGAGCCATACGGTTGGAGCGATTCAACTGTTTGACCAAATTTACCAATTAATACTTCAACGCCACTGGCAACTTTAGCCCGCTGTGCTTTTAGGCCCATGCCCACCACAAATAAAAAGAACAAAGCGGTGACCGCAGTAACTCCGAATATTAGCCCCCGTGAGATGGTAACGAAACTATCAGTTGAGCTCGTTCTGAATAAAATGAGAGAACCGAGCAGAACGGAGACAATTCCGCCGATAGTCAACATTCCGTGGCTCACTACTTTTATTTCCAACAGGAATAAAATAATTCCGAATATTATTAATGCAACTCCTGCATAATTTACAGGCATCGTATTCATGGTATAAAATGCAAAGATGAGAAATATTACGCCTGCAATACCCGGCAATATTGCACCGGGATTAAACAGCTCAAACATAATTCCATAGAACCCAAGCATCATTAGTATATAGGCTACATTCGGGTCACTTATCCGGTCGAGTATTTTTTGAAAAAAGCCCATCTCAACCTTTTTTACCTGCGCATTTTTTGTATGAAGTGTTTTAACGCCATTACCCATCTGAACTTCCTTCCCGTTAATCTGGTCGAGCAGCACAGCATCATTGAGTGCAACGAGGTCAATTACATTTTTTTCCAAAGCTTCATGCTCCGTTATTGAAACACTATTTCGCACTGCATCTTCAGCCCATTCAACATTGCGGTTTCTTTTCATCGCGATTGTTTTGATGAATGCGGCCGCATCATTCATAACTTTTTCATTCATAGTTGAATCCATGCCCCCTTGCAGCGATACCGGGTGGGCTGCTCCCATATTGGTTTCAGGGGCCATTGCGGCAATGTTGGCCGCCATTGTTATAAATACACCGGCGGATCCCGCATGGGCACCTGTCGGAGACACATAAACAACCACGGGCACTTTTGATTGCAATATATCTGTTACAATTCCTCTTGTAGAAGTTACGAGCCCACCGGGAGTATTTAAATGAATGAGCAGGCACTCTGCGTTAGCTTCCTCTGCCTCCTTAATACTTTTATTTATAAACTCCGATGATGATGGATTAATACCTCCATTAATATTTATTGAAAAAACAGTTTGGCTAATTCCCGCGAAAGGAAGAAGGAATAATATAGCGATATGCAATCGGATTAGCCGCATGAAAAAAATTAAGAGAAGCTCTTACCAAACCTCACCTTGTAATTTACTAAAAAGAGAAGTAGTAAAAAAGTTTAGAGGATAAAAGCAAAAGCCACCCGCGGGGATGGCCTTTATCTCAAAAAAAATATTTCTTAAAAAATATACCTCGCTCCTATTTGCATCTGCCAGCGGGACGGTAAATCAGGACTGGTAGTAAATGTTGAGTTTACCGATGGATCAAAAGTATAAACAGGATTGTTATTATTATATGAAACAGATATCGGCTGGAAATAACCGGCTGTGGTTGCATACTTTCTTACACCCCATTTACTGTTGAATAGATTCCCAAGATTTACAAAATCAATACTGAATTGTACGGTATTAACTTTTTCACCAACCTTAAAATTAAAGTCCTGTAAAATGCGCAGATCGAGCTGATTGAACCACGGATTCTCGCCTTCATATTTTCCGGTGTATTGGCCACGAAGCCCTCTCAGGTATTTATCCTGAGCAATAAACTGCTTGAAAGCCGTGCGCTGTGCAGCGGGGCTTTGCGCATTTCCAAATACATCAACATAAGAAGGGTTAAATGTCATATTATCAATCTCCGCATCAGTCGGAACATATAATAAATCATTACTGGGGGTACCATCATTATTTATATCTCCACCATATACATAAGCAAACCGGTTTCCCGAGTTCCATGAATGAAAGCTAGAAATAGTAGTTGCATATTTTCCATTTCCATACTGAAATTTTCTTGACGCCACAACTATTATGCGGTGCGTATTACCATACAATGAATTGGATAAAACCGCTGCATTCGAATTATATAAAATGGGGTTTCTGTCGAAAGCATCACTCGATATTTCAGCAGAAATAGAACTGGCATCTTTCGCGATAAGATAGTTATATGCGGCCATCAAATAATAACCGTTTTTAAAAGTTTGCTGTACCTGGAAGGAGGCATTGAATTGATATCCCACATTTGTATTTGTGAACACGTAAGTATTTGCGGTCGCAGCACCATCGGTACCTTTATCTGCTGCCCGATAGACATTTCTATCATCAGCAGTACCGCTATGCAATGAACCGCCGGGAGTTCCGAGATTATAATTGCGAACCATCATTGCTTTTACATCCTTGGTATAAGAACCATCAATGCTAAAAACAGTACCATAAGGAATTTTAAAATCAAGGCCAAGATTGGAACGCCACACTTGCGGCCACCTGAAATTTCTATCTGTTACGTTATAAAATCCGGAAAAAGGATTGGCAATCTGGTTGCCCAACCATACAAAAGGAAAACGTCCGGTGAATAAGCCCGAACCACCACGAACCTGTAAAGTCCTGTCACCTTTTACGTCATAATTGAAACCTACACGGGGGGAGAGTAAAGGCTTTTTTGTAGGAAAGCGACCGTTGTCAAGTTCTTTGCCTGCTCCATTCGTAACGGAATTTCCATTCGCATCAAAAAGTGTAAGGTTATCATTGTTTTGAATTGTGGGCGAACCAGTAGTGTAAGTCCCCGGGAAAGCTCCCGTATTCGGGTCAAAATTTGGGCTGCTATAGCTGGCATTAAAATATTGAGGAATATCCATTCTTAGTCCGTACGTTAATATGAATTTATTCGTAACTGCCCATTCATCCTGGATATAGCCGGATATCTGCCCGACTGTAAGTTTAGCAAGTGTCCACGCATTTGCTGCAGCCCTTGTGCTTGCGGTGTTTACATCTACATCAAGTGGATACGCGCCGAAAACTACATTACCTCCAACGGGAACGCTATCTTTAAACGTTTGAAGGTCAATGGTACCAAATACGCTAGGCCCGTACGCTCCAAGATTAAAAGAATTGGCGAATTTGAATGATTCAAAAGAACCGCCAATGGTAAGTGAATGATTCTTTAAAAAGATGTTGAAGTTATCAGTAACCTGGAAGGCATCCTGATCCAGAACGTTGTGTATTGAAAACGGTTCATGCCCCGCAACAATATAAGCAACACCATTTTTTGTAATCGTTAGTGAAGGGAAAGGTGTTGAGAAAGGATTTCTGTTATCCCTGAAAATGCTGTAAACAACTCTTAGTTTATTGGCATAATTACCGCCGAAATTAGATTTCAACTCTGCATTAAAGGAATGAAGCTTGTTCACAATTTCATAGCCCGAATTTCTGAATTGCAATGTGGTAAAATCAGGCCCGCGTCTTTGAATTGCACTGGGATGTGCAGGCTTACCTTTACTGGCATCAAGTCCGTTGTACGTAAAAGAAAGCTTATGAACCGAATTAATATTCCAGTCAATTTTCGCAAGCCATTTATAATTAGTCTGGCTAAGCGTGAATCCCTCATAAGGGCCTGTTTCGTAGCCAAATCGATTTTTCAAAATGGCGCTTACATCCTGGAGATCGCTTTCAAGCACCCTTGAGGTATTAGGTTTTCCTGCATTCAATGAATTCTGCGCAACATAGCTGGAGGCCTCATCTTTTCTTTGCTCTGTTTCAAAATTTACGAAATAGAATAATTTATTTTTTACAATGGCTCCGCCCAACGAAAAGCCCGCCTGCAACTGGCTCAAGTCTGGAATGGTAAGTTTATTTTTATCTACTCTTTTACCCGTGAGCGCCTGGTTTCTCCAGAACCCAAATACAGTTCCGTAAAAATTGTTAGAACCCGATTTGGTAACGGTATTAACCCCGGCGCCTGTAAAGCCAGCCTGTGTTACATCGTAAGGCGCAAGGTTTACCTGTATCTGGTCTATCGCGTCAAGCGAAATAGGTTGAGCGCTTGTCTGACCGCCGGGAGTGGGAGCATCCAAACCGAAAGGATTATTAAACACTGCGCCGTCCAATGAAAAATTATTATACTGGCCATTGCGTCCCGCAAAAGAAAGGCCGTTGAAAGTAGCCGATGCTGATGGCGTGAGTCTTAAAAAATCATCCGCTGATCTTGATATTGTGGGAAGAGCTTTCAACAGGCGACTGCTAATATTGGTAGAAGCGCCGGTTCTTTTATTATCAAATACTGATGAGCCCGATGAGATAGTTACCGTTTCAAGTTGTTGGGATTTCTCGTTGAGAGCAATATCTATAGAATTGTTTTGCCCAAGATCCAGAAAAATATCTTTAACAACGGTCTCCTGGAAACTAATGTGAGCAACAGTTACTTTATAGGGGCCACCCACCCTTAAGTTAGGAACTGTAAAACGCCCGTCAGACTTTGTAATTAATGATTGCCTGATGCCTGCATCAGCAAATTCAACTGTAACAGTTGCACCGTCAAGCGGAGCACCTTTCGGATCCGTTACAATACCAGCAAGGGTTGCAGTCGTTACCTGCGCAAATAGTGCCGGGGATAAAAATGTGCAAACGATTAAAATAAAAAGGGAGCTCTTTAGTAGTTTTTTTGGTATCATAACAGTTATTTCGGGGATTAAAATTTCGAAATTACACAACTGTTTCTGATAATTTTTAAAATAATATTCACAGTTTTACCATCTCCAACTGCAGTTAAATCTGTGTTCGGCCTCATTTTTTATTGAGTAACAACAATCGTTGCCGTCATACTAGAGTGTATATTACAATGATAAGCGAAAGTGCCCGCTGCCGTGGGCGTAAAACTGAAAGTGCTTCCACCCGCGAGATTCCCGCTATTGAAACTGGAACCATTATCTGCAGTAACCGTATGTGCAAATCCATCACTATTTGTCCATGTTATTTTTGTACCTGCCTTTACGGTTAATGTAGCCGGCTTGAAGGCCATTCCATAAATATCGACTGTATTGCCTGACGCTCCTCCGGGTGGAGGATTATTGTTATAGCCATTACTTCCTGTTTTGCCGCAGGACACGATAGAAGTTGTAATAAAAACGATAACTACTAAAAAAATTCTCTTATTCATTCTCATAAAAAGGGATTTAAGTTGATTCATAAAGACTGATACAATTGCTATCGCAATTCTAAATAAGAAAGTTGCCTGTTTCAATTTTAAAAAATCAATTAAAAAAAACGCGACTTCCTGGCTCTGCCTGTGAAATCAGGATTGGAAACTACGCTTTCTCAGAAATTTCATGCAGGAATGATATGAGATATTTCTTTATAATATTAAGGCAACCACCCCGGTTTTTTATGCGATATACATTAGAGATTTTATTGGACTCACTGTGCTAAAATATTTTTTATGAAAAAAATTCTCTTACCTTTCTTATGCTTTTTATTTTTAAAATCGCAGGCAACTACGTGGCCGGTTAATGTTTCAAATTTTCAATTTTCATCACCGACTCTCAATGTAAAAGTGGGAGATATAATTCACTGGGTTTGGGTGAGTGGCTTTCACACAACTACTTCGCTAACGGTTCCTTCGGGTGCCGCCGTATGGGACGCTTCAATAACTTCAACAAGCACTACATTTGATTACACAGTAACCAAAGCGGGATCCTATTCCTATGAATGCAGTATTCATCCCTTGCAGATGCAGGGCACTTTTACTGCGACGGTTGTTACACCTGTAATTCTTTCGCAGTTCAATGTTGTTTCTTCTAATGGGAAAGCCAGCATCACCTGGTCCACACAGACAGAATTGAATGCCGATCATTTCTCCATTCGCAAAAGCCTGGATGGAAAAGATTTTAAAGAGATCGCTGAAATTCCGGCCGTAGGAAATTCGTCCCTTCAAAGAGATTATTCTTACACTGATAACCAGATTTCTTCTTCGATCCGTTATGCATATTACGCGTTGGCGATTATAGATAAAGATGGCCAAATGGAATTGTCGCCAATTAAAATTTTTAAAAATAAAGTTGCAGCCTCAAAACTAATTATTTCACTTTCGCCAAATCCTATAAGTGGGATGGGCCATCTCATGTTGAAATTTAACGTAGATAAACCCGGCACGATGATCGCGAAAATAATAGATGGGCAAGGCAAACTGGTGTTGCAAACTGATCTATCGGCGGCAACAGGAGTTAATAGCGGGCACATTCATTTGGGTGAAATATCTAATGGCACCTACACGGTTCAGTTTACGCTTGACGGAACAAGCGAATCATACAGCATCATTAAAAATTAGGTTTTTTTGCGGAAGACTTTTTTTTAAGAATTATTGTTTGTACAAATGCAACACAACTGCTTCATGCTTTTTTAAAGTCCCTGAATATTTATTTAGCAGGCCCATATCTTTTTTATTCCACAAGTCTTTTGCGTTGTAAGATCCTTTAATACCAATTGAGGAAAACACAACATTCGCATCTACAGGAATTCCACCCCGGTTAAACAAGATAACAGCATAGTCGCCTCCCTTTAATGGCTTCGTCCACACTTCGAAGTTACCCTCATCCAGTTTCTTGCTGCCTTGTATGCCAAGCGGATCCTGGTTTATTGCTATAATATCGCGGTTGGTAAGAATATTTTTTGTGGTATCCGTCATGTTTGCAAGATCGTTACCTGCAATAAGAGGCGCATCAAGTAAACACCAAAAACTAAAGTGTGCTTTAGATTCATCTTCGGTTAATTTTCCATTACCCACTTCAAGCATATCGGGATCGTTCCAATGCCCTGGTCCGGAATATTTTTCAAGGCCCTCCTGCTCATCAAGAATGAGTACCCAGCCCAGGCCACCCCATTTCTCTTTGCAATCAAAACAGTTGACAATATCACCGGTAGTGCGCCAGAGATTACCAACACCCTGTGCCCAATACCATGGATTGTGGCTGCCCCATTCGCACATGCTAAACACAATATCGTGGCCTGAGTTTTTAAGAGCTTTACTCATTTTAGTGTATTGTGTTTTTGCATCTAGTCCGTCGGCATTGCACCAGTCGTATTTTAAATAATCAACACCCCACGCCGCATATTGATTTGCATCCTGTTCTTCATGGTTGTAGCTCCCGGGCCGGTTCTGGCAAGTGCCGGTTCCTGCATCTGAATACAATCCAAACTTGAGGCCTTTTGAATGTATATAATCCGCAAGCGCTTTCATTCCTGACGGAAACTTGACAGAATCCACAACAATATTTCCTTTGGAATCCCGGGCCACCTGCCAGCAATCATCAATTACAATATATTCGTATCCTGCATCTTTCATGCCGCTGCTTACCATTACATCGGCCATTTTTTTTATGAGTTGCTCACTTACATTGCATCCAAATTTGTTCCAGCTATTCCATCCCATCGGAGGGGTTGCTGCAAGCATTTTTTGTTGGGCGTGTAAACAGTTAGCGCTTAATAATAACAACAGAGAGAAAAATAGTTTCATTGCAAGTAATTTTTTGAGGAGGTATTTAATTGAATTTTCAACTGAGTTATAAAGGTAGTAAATAGGATATTTATTTATCATACAGATATAACTCTTTAAAATTGAAATACTTTCTCGCATCATTTACCTTTAACAGTAAAAAATAACTGCGATGAAATTACTTTTCGTTTTTCTATTTATCCTCCCCCTATGTGCCATTGCACAAAAACTCCCATCTATAGAAGAAAAAACAAAAGACATGAAAAAGTATGAGGGCTTTTTCAATTTTTATTAGGATGAAGACAATGGCAAAATATGGCTTGAAATAAATAAACTTGATTCGGAAATTTTGTACCAGGCTTCATTGCCTGCAGGGCTCGGTTCTAATGATATAGGCCTTGACAGGGGATTGACCGGCGATACCCGCATAATAAAATTTGTAAAAACCGGCAGAAAAATATTGATGGTACAACCCAATTATACGTACCGTGCGATCACAAATGATGTAAATGAAAAACGTGCGGTAGAGCAATCATTCGCTCAATCAACACTTTGGGGTTTCGTGGCAGAAGCAGAAAGTAACAATGCCGTGCTGGTTGATGCCACCGATTTTTTATTACGAGACGCAATGAATGTTTCTAATACATTAAAGAAACAAAAAGAAGGAAATTATTCCATTGACAAATCGCGTTGTGCCATTTACCTGGAGCGCACAAAAGATTTTCCGCTCAATACAGAATTTGAAGCGAGCATTACATTTGTTAATAACGATGGTAGCGCAGGCAACCAGGTTACATTAGTGGCTCCATCAACAGAAGCAATAACATTGCGCATGCATCATTCATTTGTGCAACTGCCTGACAATAATTTTAAGACAAGGGAATTTGATCCCCGATCCAGCTTCTATAATATCTCTTATTTTGATTACAGCACACCGGTATCAGAACCAATCGTAAAATATTTTGCGGCCCGCCACCGACTGCAAAAAAAAGATCCCAATGCTGCCTTGAGTGAAGCTGTAAAACCCATTATTTATTATGTAGATAACGGAGTGCCAGAGCCGATACGCAGCGCCCTGGTAGAAGGTGCAAGCTGGTGGAACCAAGCCTTTGAAGCTGCCGGTTATATCAATGCATTCCAGGTAAAAATATTACCGGATGATGCTGACCCTATGGATTTACGCTATAATGTGATCAACTGGGTACATCGCTCAACACGCGGCTGGAGCTATGGATCTTCGGTTGTTGACCCCAGAACGGGAGAGATCATTAAAGGAACCGTATCGCTCGGGTCGTTGCGTGTGCGACAGGATTATTTAATCGCTACCGGTTTGCTCGCCCCATACGCTAACGGGAAACCTGTTGATGATAAAATGCTCAAAATGGCTTTGGCAAGAATAAGGCAACTGGCTGCGCATGAGGTAGGCCACACGCTAGGATTAATGCATAATTATTCTGCCAGCACGGTTAACCGTTCTAGTGTGATGGACTATCCGCATCCCGTGGCAGCTATAAATGCTACCGGTGATATTGATTTGAGTAAAGCTTATGATGATAAGATTGGCGCCTGGGACAAAGTTTCAGTCGCCTGGGGCTACAAGGATTTTCCAAAAGGCACCAATGAAAATGAAGCATTAGATACATTGCTTAATAATGCTTTTAAAAGTGGCCTGCGTTTTTTAACAGACCAGGATGCAAGGCCCGCCGGTGGCATGAGCCCTTATGCGCACTTATGGGATAATGGCAGTAATGTGTTTGATGAATTAAAAAATGTAATGCGTGTAAGAGCTAAAGCGATTGAGCAATTTGGTGAAAATGATATACGCCCAGGTATGCCGATGGCTATGCTGGAAGATGTGCTGGTACCCGTTTATTTTTACCATCGTTACCAACTCGAGGCAGTAACCAAATTGGTAGGCGGCGTGGATTATAATTATGCATTACGGGGCGACGGGCAATTCACTACAAAGCCTGTATCAAGCGAAACACAACTGAAAGCATTAGACGCCATAATGGATTGCCTTGATCCGACGTTTTTATTGCTGCCTTATAAAATTGTTTCAATGATACCGCCACGTCCTGCCGGATATATTGATTCACGGGAATTGTTTAATAAAAGAACGGGCCTCGCCTTTGATGCACTGTCTCCTGCGGAAACAGCAGCCGATCTGCCCTTATCATTTTTGTTCAATACCCAGCGGGTTAGCCGCCTGGAACAAGACGCCGTAATAGGAGGTTTCCCTTTTAATGAAATGCTTTCCTACCTTGTTAATCATACATGGAAAGCCTCCAGGCGCACAAGCATGGAGAAATTAATACAACAGCAAACAGAACAGGTGCTGCTAACGTACATGCTTGGCCTGAGTGTAAATGACAACGCTTCTTTCCAGGTAAAGGCAGATGTAAAGAAAGCATTGAACGATTTGAAAGAATATATTGAATCGCAACTGAAGGTTTCAAAAGATGGGTCTTACACGGCACACCTGATGCTGGCACTTGACCGGATGAAAAAACCGAAAGATGCAAAGCCAACGATGCACGAAGAAATTCCACCCGGGTCACCAATTGGGTGTGGGATGGAATAGGATTTTACAGAGTTTTATAGGGTTGCCAACCTTTTAAAGGTTGGCAACCCTATACTCATTCTTCCAAATCCGTTTCACAATCATAATAATAGATTGTAAGCTCCTTATGCGTTTTAATGCAAATTTCAGCACTCCCAAACCATTCGATAACTTCTTTTCTCAAAGCAAAGTAGGCTGGCTTGATATAATTGATTGCCATGAACTCCATGTATAAACTGTAAAATCTTTTACCATCCCGTGCTTCATTGGATTAGCGTGTATGTAAACCATGGTCATAGTAAATTGAGAATCCTTTTCAATCCTGATTCTTTTGAATGGCTTATAAAATAAATTTCCTTTCCTGTTATGCATTTTATTGTAGGCAAGAGCATAAGACTGGAAAAAGCGTTTAAACTCCTGCTCAATCAATTCGCTTAAGGATACTTTTTTGTCAAGGAATTTTTTTTCAGTAATAGTAATTTCCTTATTGGCTTTGCTTCGCAGAAAAGATATGATGCTACTTTCTTTTTTAACCCTGATTAATAAATGAAAATGATTCGTAAGTAAGCTCCAGCAATATGTCTCCATGAACGGTGAAAGAATTTCCTTATATCGTCTTAAAAAGAAATACCTGTTTTCATCGTTTAAAAATAACTTTTCATTATTGTTGGTTCTGTTGTAAACATGGAATATTTCCTCTTCTTCAAAATCAACTAAATATTTTGACGGAATGGGCATGCGTGTAAGATAGAAATTATTCCACTGGCTGCAAGGGTTGCCCAACCTTTTAAAGGTTGGCAACCCTATTGTCATTACGCAAAAACTATGTACTTATCAACCCTCCTTCAAAAACTATTTCCGTCAACGCTATGTATAGCTGATTGAAATCATCCTGGCTATTAAAAGCCTGTATAGAATACCTTATAAGCAAGAGATTACCTTGTCTCATATAAGGAACTTCTATCCTGTAATTTTCAAAGAGTAAGCATCGTAATTTTTCCGGTTGAGAGGTGGCTGCAAGGGTTACCAACCTTTAAAAAGTCGGCAACCCTAATTGTCATTCCGCAAAAACTATGTACTTATCAACCCACCTTCAACAACTATTTCCGTCAACGCCGAGTACAGCTTATCTAAATCATCCTGGCTATTAAAGGCCTGTATAGAATATCTTATAAATAAAGAATCACCTTGTCTCATAACAGGAATTTCTATCTTGTAATTTTCAAAGAGTAAGCATCGTAATTTTTCCGGTTGAGAGGTTGAAACGCGTATGCTGCACATCTGCCCTAAAAATTCATCAGTAACGGGACATAGCGGTTGCGTGTTTAGCAAATTGCAAAAGCGCATATAGTTTGAATGTGCCAGTTGCCTGCAATCTGCTGACACTGTCGGCCAATTATTTTCATTTAAAAATTGTAGGGTTTTAGGAACCGTTAAAAAAGCAGAATAATCCCTCGTACCCTGTAGTTGATGATATTCCAGGAATTGAGAATCCGAAGGCTTTACACTCTCGTATCCCCAGCTTATTAATAATGGATCAAACAAATGTTGCCATTCCTTTTTTACATATAAAAAAGAGCAGCCCTTTGGAGCACACATCCATTTATGGCAAGCGCCTGTGTAAACATCGGGTTCCAGTTGCTTAATATTTAAAGGGATGTGGCCGGGCACGTGTGCGCCGTCTACGATCATGAAAAGGCCTTTTGCTTTAGCCATTTCACAAATTTCTTTTACAGGAAATATTAATGCAGTAGCACTGGTAATATGGCTTATGAAAATGGCCTTTGTTTTATTGGTTACACCCCGGAAAAAATCTTCTATGAATTGTCCTTTGGAAACAAGCGGAAGCGATATTTCCTGCCTTACATATTTTGCTCCTGCTTTTTTACAATAATAATTCCAGGTGCGGTCGAGTGCGCCATACTCAAGATTGGTGCTGAGTATTTCATCACCCGCACTTAATTGTAAACTTTTTGCAATTATATTTATCCCGTAAGATGGGTTGGTTACATAAACTACATCATCAGCATTGCAATGAATATATTTCGCCAACGCTTCCCGCGATGCTTTTAAATAACCAGGGCCATTTACTGTCATAAATTGCACAGGTTCTTTTTCAATCTCAAGTTGCCATTTTTGATAGTCTTCAAAAATAGGTTTAGGGCAGGCGCCGAAAGAACCAAAGTTTAAATAAGTGATGGTAGGGTTTAATAAAAACTGCGATTGGAGATGATTGTGTGGCATACGTCAAAAATAGAATAAGATTTACTGACTCTTGTTACAGGGAGTGGAAGCGAGTTAGCTTACTATCTAAAATACTCAGATTTAAATTTTTTTATAATTACCGTAACCTTTGAATTCCAAAATTCCTTTGTTACGAAGAACTTGCAGTTGTTGGCGAATTTTATCCCTTATAAAATTATTATTGGGAAATTTTTCTTTAAGATATTTTTCAAACATATAAACGTCCTTAAGTTTGAATTCCTGCGAAGGAATTCTTTCAATTATTTTTAAAATCTCAATTATCCAACCCCGGCTTTCCTTTTTTTGATTAACAAGGAACTCTGTTTTTGCCCATGTCTCAATGACAGTTTTCTTATTAATTAATTCCCCATTTCTAATGAAAAATATTTTTCCTGAATCAGGAATACCTGTAAGCAAAATGTTACAACCAACCCATCCAGATCTCTTGGCATCAGAGCTTAGCGGTGGTCGTTTTTCAATAATATCATTGATGAAATAATGTTTCGGAATCACCAAGAAATTTAATACCTCAAGTATCTTACTTGAGTAATGGAGAAAAAAGAAATGTGGATTATTTTCAGCGTTTAATCTTTCTATCATCGAGCGGTATGCGCCATCAACAATTCTTGTGGTAAAAGAATCTTTTTTGCTTTTTAGCTCGTATTCTGATTTACATTCAATACATAAAAAGTCAGCGACAGGGCTGTTATTACCAAACTGATCCAATTCATTATTTCCGCATGATGGACAATAAACATTTTGTTTAACCCATGATTCTGTAAGTACTCTTGCAATTTGAGAATTGCTGATATATCCATTTGAAAGCGTTAAGTCAAATTTTAGATTCAATGGAATCCAGATTAATATTCAAACATGAAGAAATAGAGCCAGAATTAAAAATTTAGAACGATTACCTGTTGCGACAGGCCAAACACTACCTCAAAACATAACATTTAAGTCACAGCAGGTTCTTAATTCTCGTAAACTCACCTCCCCACCGGCCACCCCTTCTTTATATTAAATGAAATTTTTGTACCGTTGCCGGGCGAAGATTGCACAGTGACCATACCTCCGTTTCTTTCTACGATTTTTTTAACGGTAGAAAGCCCAATACCATAGCCTGCTTTGCTATCCTTAGCCTCAGAAGGTAGCGTTGTGAATAAAGTGAAAATTTTTTCCTGGTCTTCTTTTGCAATGCCTATTCCGTTATCAGTGATGGAGAAGAAATATTGTTGTGGCGCTTCGGAAAAACTTATTTTGATTTCAACTACATCTTTATCATTATAACGAATGCTGTTATTGATAAGGTTGCTGAATATTTGTTCCAGTTGTATTTTATTCATCGAAATATTTTCGCCATTGCGGGGATAGTCTAAATTGTATTTTTTATTCGCCGGGAGTACTGAAAAAATAGACTTAAAAAAATCGGTGATATTAAACTCATCATTATCTCCGGAATGTTCCCCGCCTTTATAGTACGACAAGATGCCTTCAACAAGTGCTTTAATTTTTTCTGCAGACCTTTTTGAAACATCTAAAACTTCCCTGCCTTCCGCACCAAGCGCTTCTCTAAATTGTTCATCCAAAAGCTGGTTCGCCATCACAATACCTGAAAGCGGAGATTTTATATCATGTGACACCACCGAGGCAAATTGTTCCAATTCCTTATTTCTTGTCTCCAGTTCCTCTTTGGTTTTTTGAAGTGCAATATTCGACTTGCGCATTTCAAGTAGTGTGACCACCTGTTTAGATAAAATTTCCAAAGCCTTTATCTGTTCCGCCGATAGTTTGCGGGGCTTGTGGTCTATAACGCATAATGTTCCGAGGGCATAACCATCGGGATTTACCAATGGCATCCCTGTATAAAAAATTACGTAAGGATCATTTGTCACAAGCGGGTTATTGGCAAAACGTTCATCTTGCCTTGAGTCTTCAATCACCAGCGCTTCCTTCGGCGAATTGAGGGCATGTGCACAAAAAGCATATTCTCTTTTTGTTTCTGTTTCCGAAGTGCCGTGATGAGATTTAAACCACTGCCTGTCTTCATCTATAAAAGTGATTAATGAAACCGGGGTTTTACAAATAGTCGCCGCCAACAGGGTAATATCTTCATAATCCTGCTCAGAAAGCGTATCAAGAATATTATATTCCTTTAACGCTTCAAGACGTGCTACTTCATTAGCGGGTTGAGGAGGATTTCCCATAATTTAAAAAGGGGTTAAATATTATTCTAAAATAACTGTTTTTTTGATAGGGAGATAGCCGTGCTGGTAAATACTATCTGATGTCATGTCACTTTCTTGTTGATAAGGTTTTAAACGCTCAGATTATTCTGCTTCGGGCGATAAAGCTCTCCACTTCATTCTTTGGAATGGCATGACAATTTTATTCAGCTGTTTTATTAGAAATACTTATCTGTAAATTTTCAGCCCGGCAACACAGTGTTGCATGATTGCCAAGCCATGTAGAGACATAAAATAACTAATTGTCCAATCCTTTGATAGAAGGACTTTAGGCAATAGACATTACTGCGAACATCATCGCTCTTGCAAAGCCAACGTTAAAGCCAATTCTTTGCAGCGCGCAAATGATTTGCATAAACTAATTACCGGTTACTTTGTTATCTCATCAATAAATGGAATTACATTTTTTAATTTTACACAAATATTTTTCAAAGAAACAATGACAGCATCCTCCGTTTTGCCAACACGAATAACCAAAGTAACCGACTCTGGCAGTCACCAG
>JBDTUZ010000019.1:0-99348 GCA_040007435.1 Ginsengibacter sp.
AATTAATTAGCTCAGGTTATCGGAATCCTTTTGATATGGCCTTTAATGAAGATGGCGAACTATTTACTTTTGATTCTGATATGGAGTGGGATATGGGGCTGCCCTGGTACAGGCCAATCCGGATAAATCATGTAACCAGTGGAAGTGATTATGGATACAGGGAAAATAATGAGAAATGGTCACCTGCCTACCCCGACAATTTACCGGCAGTGATAAATGTGGGCCAGGGGTCCCCCACGAACGTCATGAGCGCTATGAATGCCCGTTTCCCTGAAAAATATCGCCGGGGATTATTCACCTTTGATTGGAGCTATGGTATTATGTATCATTTTGAGCTACTTCCCGAGGGTTCATCCTACAAAGGAAAAGCAGAAGAATTCATTTCCGGGTCGCCTTTACCTTTAACAGATGGCGCTATTGGACCGGATGGCGCTATGTATTTTCTTACAGGAGGGCGCAGAATTGAGTCTCACCTTTACCGGGTGTACTATGGAGATAATACCGAAAAAATTGATCCGTTGTCACCATCCAACGGAGCAGATGAAGCACAAGCCAGAAAAATCAGAAGGCAACTGGAAGATTTTCAGGGGAAACCAGATACTTCCGCAATTACAATCGCCTGGCCGTACTTAAAAGATAATGATCGCTTCATCAGGTACGCTGCCCGTATTGCAGTAGAACATCAGCCGGTAAGCCAATGGCAGGCAAAAGCATTAGCAGAAAAAGATCCGGTTACCCTAATTCAGGCAATGATAGCTTTGGCACGAGATGGTAATAAAGATGTCAAAGACGGAATTTTAAACGCATTTATGAGCGTTAATTATGAAACATTATCTGAACCGCAGCGGGTAGACTTTTTACGGGCAATTGAATTAACGCTCTCCCGCATGGGAAAGCCGAATTCAATTCAAACCGCGCAGTTAATTTCATACCTAACCCCTAAGTATCCTGCCGCCGCCAACGAATTAAACCGGTCGCTTAGCAAAATTCTTGTGTTTACCGGAGACCCACAGGCGGCGGGTAAAACGCTTGCTTTGATGGACGTTTCCAAGGACGATACTACTTATCAAAAAACAGCAACTCAATCTTCGGACCTTATTTTACGGAATCAGCAATATGGCCTGGACGTAGCTAACATGCTGGCGCATCAGCCACCTGCACAACAGATATATCTCGCAACAGTATTGAGTTCAGATAAAGTCGGCTGGACACCCGAAATGAGAGAAAAATATTTTAAATATTTTTATAATTTCCTTGGCCGTACAGGTGGTAACAGCTACACCGGATACATTAATTTGGCCAGGAAGATGGCCCTGGCAAATGTGCCGAAAGAACAATTTGCACACTATGATAGTATTTCCGGAAATGCTTTACTTAACGATCGTGGAATTCATTTGGCAAATAATGATATACAACCTAAAGGCCCCGGACGGGATTGGACGCTGGCTGAAGGCGCTCCTTTAGTAGAAAATTTAACAGGCAGAGATTTTGGTCAGGGTAAGGCAATGTTTAAAGCATCCCTCTGCAGTTCTTGCCATAGCCTGGGTGGAGGAGGAGGTTCGGTTGGTCCTGATTTGACTCAATTAGGTAACCGGTTTTCCGGTAAAGACATCCTGGAATCTATAATAGAACCCAGTAAAGCGATATCAGATCAGTATGCCGCTACTAATTTTCTTCTGAAGAATGGCAGTACCGTAATGGGTAGGCTGATAAGGGACGACAATGATAAGTACTATGTCTCTCAGAATCCATTTGCTCCGCAAACACTCAGGGAAATTCCGAAGAAAGACGTCGCCTCAACTAAACTTTCAGACGTGTCTATAATGCTTCCCGGATTGATCAACCGATTAAGCCCGGAAGAACTTAAAGACCTGATGGCATACCTGATGTCGGGTGGTGATAAGAATAACAAAGTATTTAAAGTAGGCGCCAAATAAGTCTGGTATAATTTTATTAGTCACAATCAAAAGAGCATAATTTGAAAGATCAAGCCTGGACCGGCAAAATCTCCAATCATACACAGTTAGGTGGAATTGAAACTTCCGTGCTGGACAATGGTTTGGGCCGGGGCAATCGCATTGCCTGGATAAATACAGGTACGGGTTTGCGTTATAAAGTAGTTGTTGACCGTGCTATGGATATTGCTGACGCGTTTTATAATGAGCATAGTCTCGCATGGATAAATCATTTAGGGATCACCACTCCGCAACCATTTTCTGACAAAGGACTGGATTGGTTGAGAACATTTGGTGGTGGACTGCTTATTACCTGCGGACTTGATCACGTAGGCGGCCCTGAGAACGACGAATACGGAGAGCGGGGAATCCACGGATTGATCAGTAATATTCCTGCTGAAATTGAATCAATAATTCAGCCCGATCCCGCGATAGGAAAAATGGATATGATTATTACAGGTAAAATTAAACAGACGAAAATATTTGGGCCGGGCTTCGAATTGAGAAGAACGATATCAGCAACAATCGGGCAGGCAACCATTCGCATTCATGATGAAGTTACGAACGTCGGGAATGTCCCTGCCCCCCACATGATTTTATATCATTTCAATTTTGGATGGCCATTGGTTGATGAAGGAACTGATATAATTTGGAAGGGCGAATGGCAATCACGGGAGGGCGGAATAAATAATAAAATTTTCAGAGAAGGATATAACTTCCGAAAATGTCCGCCACCGTTAGAAAAACATAATGGCACAGGGGAAGCTGTCGCTTTCATAAATGCTGCACCTGATAAGGCAGGCAAATGTGTCTGCGGATTATACAATTCTCAGATAGGCATTGCACTGGCTTTGCGGTTTAATAAAAAACAATTGCCGTGGTTAACGAATTGGCAACATTGGGGCAAAGGTGAATATGTCACCGGTCTTGAACCCGGTACTAATCCGCCTATCGGGCAAGCCAAAGCGAGACAGGATAAAGAGCTAATTTTCTTAAAACCGGGAGAAATGCGTGCTTATGATCTTGAGATGGAAGTAATAGAAGATGAAGAAAAAATAAATGAATTTTTGAAAAAATAAATTTTAGGATTAACTATAAAATCAATGCAATGGAAACAGCAGAAAAATTAAGTTTAGCACAAAAGGCATTAGACCAGGGGAAAGGCATTTTGCGTCTTGCACCCAATTGGGTGCCACGTTCTTTTTGTGTGCCGGGTCGCAGAATAAAATTACATCCGGACGATTATTATGTTCTTGGCGGAGCAAGAGGTGGGATTGATGAACGATGGTTTTCTTCCACCACTCCTGCAAAGAATGGTCCGCTTACCGGAGAACATGAGGGATTGAGCTTTATTGTATTTAAAGATGGTAACGATGAAAAATTTATTCTTCTGAAAGATGCAGTAGACGAATTAAAAGGTGACCTGATTGGAAAAAGATTATGGGATGAATATGAAAGCTGGCCGATGTATTCAAAGTTCTTTGATAACATGGGGCCGCTACCTCATCACATTCATCATAACGATGAAAAGGCTGCATTGATAGGGCAGAAAGGTAAACCTGAAGCCTATTATTTTCCACCGCAGGTTAATAATCATGGCGGAGACTTTCCATACACTTTTTTTGGGATTGCGCCAGGAACCACGAAAGATCAAATTCGTGAATGCCTGGTAAACTTTACAAAAGGAGATAACAAAATAACGAATTACTCACAGGCTTTTCGCCTCGAGCCGGGTACCGGTTGGGATGTGCCACCGGGCATGCTGCATGCACCGGGAAGTATGTGTACTTACGAGCCGCAGAAAGCATCTGATGTGTTTGCTATGTATCAATCTTTAGTAAACGAAGCGATCATTCCGGAAGTATTATTATGGAATGGTACACCTGAGGATAAGGTAGAAGATTTCGATGCCTTGATGGATGTGATAGATTGGGATTTGAATGTAAATCCGAATATTTTAGAAACCCGTTTTATGAATCCAAAGCCAGTAAAATCATTGGATGAGATGGAGGCAGAAGGCTACGTTGAAAAATGGGTGTGTTATAAATCAACTGCATTTAGCGCCAAAGAATTAACCGTGCAGCCGGGTGCAAGCGTAACGATCAAAGACAGCGCAGCGTATGGAATGATTATGATGCAGGGGCATGGTACTATGGGTGTGTGGGATATTGAAACCCCGGCATTGATTCGTTATGGACAGTTGACCCATGATGAATATTTTGTCAGCGAATCAGCAGCGATAGAAGGTGTTAAGATTGTAAATAAATCTGCCACGGATCCTATTGTAATGCTGAAACATTTTGGCCCTGAGAATCCAGATTTGAAATTATAATGCCTGAGAAGCTGTTTAGAAAGTGTTTTAAATATTTTGTTTCGATATGAATTAAACCTCAGTAGAAAAGTTGCAGATGCATAAATTGATCTTATCATCTTATTGAGTTGCATATACTTTAATTGAATAAGGGAATAAGGTTAAAAACTTAAGTAAATAATTTTCTACTAAGGTTGAATACAATCAAAAATTTATTTTTAAACATCTTCTGAGATAAATCCTAAAAAAAATTTACGATATGAATGAAAATAATTATCCCAAACTTCATAATGCAACCTGGCCGGGCATTGTAGGCAAAGGGCAAGATTCAGAGCCCATCATTTCATTTGATACCATGTTGGAAATGACCGCTGCCGCTGCGGTTGGCGGTGTGAAATTCGACGGCATTGACATCGGACTTTTTGACCCACATGTCGAAGTTGATAGTTCAGATGATAGCCTCAAAAAACTGGCAGATAAAGTTGCATCTTATAACCTTAAGATTGGCAGTCTAGTGGCTCCTGTGTGGCCACCTTCAGGAGGTGCAGCGATGGGAAATAAAGAAGAAAGATCGCGTTTCATTGATCAGGTTCGAAAATCATGCAACGTAGGAAAAAAGCTGCGTGAGCTTGGCATTCGTCCGTATGGAGTAGTTCGTATCGATTCTGCGAGTACTCCGGAGAGTTGGCTGACTGACCCTGCCAACAACACGAAGCTAATTGCCGAAACCTTTCGCGAGGCGTGCGACGTAGCTGCTGAGTATGGTGAAAAACTTGCCGCGGAGGGAGAGATCTGCTGGGGTGGCATGCATAGCTGGAAAGCAATGGTAGACACACTCGAAGCAGTTGATCGTCCTAACATCGGGTTCCAGGCTGACATGGCTCACACACTGTTATACCTTCTTGGATATAACAGTCCCGAAGACAGGATACTGCCGGCAGATTTTAATTGGAATGATCGTGCGGCTTTAGAAAAAGGATTGAAAGAGCTTACCCGTGCATTACGTCCGTGGACAATTGATTTTCATGTGGCACAGAATGACGGGACGGTGCACGGAACAGGATCTCATGATAAAACGGGCCGACACTGCCTGGCTACTGATCCTAACGGAAGACTAAACATCCCTCACGATGCCGGTTACTGGTTGCGGGACGAAAATGGAAAACTCACAAAAGCGTTCAGGCATATTTGCTGGGACGGTTGTATGTTTCCTAACGAGGTAATGACACAACAAGAAACATGGAATGATATACTGGGAACTATGATAAAAGTTCGCAAGCAGCACGGTTGGTATGAAGCAGAATAAGCAAAGTATTTTAAACTTATAGAGCGAAATAAAAATTCATTTAAAAAAAAATCTTACGTAAACAACAGGATGAAATATATGCGTTACAGGTCACCAATTATTTCATGTTTTTTCTATGGATCACTGATACTTTTTGCATTCAGCGGCTTCAATGTTCTTACGCAAAAGCGGTTTGACAAGGGTGGCTTCAAAAGTATCTTTGATGGTAAAACACTTAACGGCTGGGAAGGCGACTCTGTATATTGGCATGTTGAAAATGGCGAGATAGTTGGAACCGTAACTCCCGAAACAATATTGAAAAGAAATACATTTCTTATTTGGCGCGGAGGAATAACTAAGGACTTCGAATTAAAAGTAGAATACAGGATTTCTAATAATGGCAATAGTGGCATTAACTATCGCAGTGAAGAAATAAAAAATATTCCCTACGCACTAAAGGGATATCAATTTGATATCGATGGCAAAAATCAATATACCGGTCAAAACTATGAAGAACGTGGAAGAACGATATTAGCTTATCCGGGACAAGCAGTAGTGTTACCAATTGTAGAGGATTCTCTGTCAGCCTTTGTTAAAAACAATGCATGGACTGCATCTGTTGTAACCCGATCATTGGGACAGGCTGAGGAGCTAAAAAAATCGATAACAAGTGATTGGAATGAATGCCATTTAATTGTAAAGGGAAATCACCTGCAACATTATATTAATGGTGTTTTAATGAGCGAGGTAATGGATAAGGATACCCTAAATAGAAAATTCAGCGGGCTGCTGGGTGTGCAGGTGCATGTAGGTCCCCCAATGAAGGTTGAGTATCGAAACTTTCTGCTAAAGAAGTTGAAATAATGTAGTTTTTATTTAAATAAAACGGAGGGAAATTTCATCACTAAAAAAGTTCTCAAATATGGCAAAAAAGAAAGAACTAAGAATTGGTTTGATCGGCTGCGGATTTATGGGGCGCACTCATTCCAATGGCTACAACAGGGTACCTAATTTTTTCCCCGATCTTGAATACCGGCCTGTTTTGAAAGCGGCCTGTTCACGAACTGAAGATAAAGTGAAAGCCTTTGCAGATCAGTGGGGTTTTGAATCGTATGAAACAGACTGGAAAAACC
The DNA here is from genome assembly GCA_040007435.1 of Ginsengibacter sp. Lineage (GTDB taxonomy): Bacteria > Bacteroidota > Bacteroidia > Chitinophagales > Chitinophagaceae > Ginsengibacter. Next base: position 6,685 of record JBDTUZ010000019.1, read on the forward strand.
TGGTAAAAAGAGAAGATATTGATGCGGTCGATATTTGTACGCCAAATGACACACACGCTGAAATTGCGATCGCTGCCGCCGCCGCGGGTAAAATGGTGCTTACCGAAAAACCGCTTTCACGCAATCTTGAAGAAGGTAAACGAATGGTAGATGCCATCGAAAAAGCCGGCGTAAAAAACACGGTTTGGTATAATTATCGGAGGATACCCGCAGTCACCCTCGCGAAACAAATTATAGACTCGGGTAAGCTTGGGAAAATATTTCATTACCGTGCAAATTTTTTGCAAGACTGGACAATCAACGCGGATCTGCCGCAAGGCGGCGAAGCCCTGTGGCGCATGGATGCAGAAGTTGCCGGCTCTGGTGTAACAGGAGACCTGCTGGCACATTGCATTGACACGGCAATGTGGCTGAATGGTGGTATTAAAGATGTATCTGCAATTACAGAAACATTTATAAAAGAGCGTATGCACCAATTAACGGGCAAGATGGAAAAGGTAAGTATTGATGATGCATGTATTTTTCATTGTCACTTCAACAATGGTTCGCTCGGACTTTTTGAATCCACGCGCTATGCCCGTGGGCACAAGGCTTTATATACTTTTGAAATTAACGGAGAGCATGCTTCTATTCGTTGGGATCTGCACGATCTGAACAGGCTGGAATATTTTGATCATGCTGACGATTCTATTGTGCGTGGATGGCGATCTGTTCACGTGACTGACGGTGATCAGCCATATATGGATAAATGGTGGGTGCCCGGCCTTTCTATCGGCTATGAACATAGTTTCGTTCACCATGCAGCAGATTTTTTGAAAAGTCTTGAAACAGGAGAAGACTGTTCGCCAACTTTTAAAGAGGCGCTGGAAACACAGAAAGTTTGCGAAGCAGTTCTTGATTCAGCCGCTTCAAAGAGTTGGAAAGATATCGATGATATGAAATGATAATATTGGCAAAAATATTAACATGAATGGAGACACTACAATTTATCGGACTTATTACGTTAGCATATTTGGCTTATAGATACTTGTATTTACCCTACGTAAATAAAAAAAAGAAGCAAACTGAAGAAATAGAAAAAAAGATTGGAATTTTAAGTCATTTTCAAAAAGACATGAGAGAATTATTCAATCCTTATGCAAATTATGTGGAACGCAAAGACGATGATGATAAATATTCGATTTCTTATGGAGGTTGGATAAAATTATATGGTAGGACACTACACTTTTCATCAGACAATGAAATTCTCGATTTTAAGAAAAAGGCCCTTCAAGTCTATAATAATTTAAATACCGATGAATTCGAAAGAGCCCAAATTGAAAATATTTTCACCGAACACGAACAAAAACAAAATGAGACGTTTAGGAAAAAAGAAATAATGTACTTAAGCTTTAGAAAGAACTTCTTAGAATATGACACTTTACTTAAACAGATATTACCAGACTATAAGGTTGTTTTATCAAAACAAGAAATCATATCCTTCTTAGAAAAGGAACTTAATAAATCGAATAGTGATGCAGAGGCTATTTTTAATAATTTATCTGATAAAAACACAGGATTACTTTCCCCCCATGAAAGGGGTTGGCTGGATAAATATCGATACTTTGGGGAGACAACGATAGAAATAAGACTAAAACAATTATAGACAAATTTTACATCAGAGGATCGAGGAATAACCACTACTTAAAAAAAGGGCTTTTGAATATTGCTTCTTTAAATAAAATTAAATGGATAATAATTTCAATGATGCTTATGAGGAAATTGGAAAACTATTTTTTTACAATCTAATCTTATCTGTTGACTGTAATAAAGAAGGAATTTCAAAACACGAATTTTCGTCTCTTTGGATTAAACAAACATCAATTAAACTTTTCAATTGTATTTATAGCTTAAGGGATTTGAAAATCAGAATAAAACAAAGAATGAACGAAATATTAACAAACAATTTTTATGATAGAGTAATTTTTACTTTTTCGCCATCAGACATTCAATATTCCAAGAAAAACATTATTGGCAAAACAATTACATTTCAGATAGCAAATGACAATGGAAATTTTAAGCTGACAAAAGTAGTAGATAAAATAAACAAACATTTTGACTACTCAAACATATTACCACTGCAATTATAAATACATCTGCCCGCAGAAGTATTGCTGCAAGTGGGGCTGGACGTTGTGAACTTCGGGTCAGATCGCTATCTGCAACAGTTCAAGAGTGAGAAAATTTGTTCCTGACGAAATTAAAAATATAGTTTCCGCTGATAAAATTTAATTTAAAAAATTCTTTAACCAATCAATCAAACCATGTATAAATATTTAAAATCTTTCGGAGGCACATGTTCATTCGCCATCCTATCCGCCTGCCTGATCTTTAGCAGTTGCAATTCTTCTGACGGCAACGAAGATGTCCAAAAAGAAACCATGCAAGACTCATCAGATTTTGTTTCATTATTCGATGGAACATCACTTAAAGGCTGGGAGGGCGATACCGCAGTATGGCATGCGAAAGATGGCATGATCGAAGGAGAGGTTACTCCTTCCTCAACGCCACTAAAGACCAATACTTTCCTTATCTGGAGCAATGGTAAACCCGCTGACTTTGAACTAAAAGGAGAGTATGAAATATCCGCAGAGGGAAACAGTGGCATACAATACCGCAGTGAAGAAGTAGAAGGCGTGCCCTTTGGTTTAAGAGGGTATCAATTTGACATAGACGGTGCCAATACTTATACCGGTCAAAACTATGAAGAGCGGGCCAGATCTATAATAGCTTTCCGTGGACAGAAAGTTACGCTTCCCCCGGTTACAGAACCTATTGAGACGCTTGCCAAAAATAATATATGGTCAGTCGCAGTGGTAACCGATTCCCTGGGCAGCAGGGATTCTTTAAAAGCACTTATTCATGAAGATTGGAACAGCTTTCATATTGTGGCAAAAGGTAATCACCTGCAACATTATATCAACGATGTGCTGATGTGCGATGTAACGGATAATGATACAACCAATCGTAAAGCATCCGGAGTTATTGGTTTGCAAATGCATGCGGGCCACATCATGCGGGTAGCCTATAAAAATCTCATGCTCAAGGAAATAAAATAATGCGTGTTTTACTTTAAGAATAATTCAGCGGAATTAATTTTAAAGGAGGCTCCAATATCATTAAACATGAAATAAATTAATCTCTAAATAAAAAACAATGAGAAATCAAATGAAGTTAAATTGCTCTAAACTGCCACTTCTATTAACTGCGCTGGCTTTATTAATTTTTAATATAAGTCCTGCCTCTGCAAAGCAAAATCTTAGAGTACTTGTATTCTGCAAAACTGCCGGGTATCACCACAGTTCAATCGCTGTTGGCATAGTGGCTATTCAAAAACTGGGTACCGAAAATAAATTTGACGTGGATACATCTACTGATGCCACCAAAATTAATCCTGGAAATTTAAAGCAATATAAAGCGGTAATATTTTTAAGCACTACCGGCGATATATTAAATGATGAGCAACAAGAGGCCTTTAAAAAATATATTGAAGCGGGTGGTGGTTTCATGGGCATTCATGCGGCTACAGATTGTGAATACGATTGGCCATGGTATGGTAATCTTGTCGGTGCATATTTTGGTGGGCATCCTGCACAACAGACTGCGACATTGAATATTATTGATACAAATGATCCTTCTACCAAACATTTGCCTAACCCGTGGCAACGAAAAGATGAATGGTATAGTTTTAAGTGGATGGCAGAAGGCTTGCATGAATTGATTTCTATTGATGAAAAAAGCTATGATCTTGGTAAGATTGCACCCATGGGACATCATCCGATGGCCTGGTACCATGAATATGATGGCGGCAGATCTTTTTACACAGAATTAGGCCATACGGAAGAATCTTTTGCCGATCCGCTTTACCTGGGGCACATTCTTGCGGGTATAAAATATGCAATGGGGAAAAAATCTTAGTAAGGTCATAAATCTTCGCAAACTAATATGTTTAAATGTTGTGCTTCACCTTACGGACAGTTCTCATTGACAAAGAAAACTTAGAAATTTATGGACAACTCGAAACAGATTTTAAGTTGGACAGACCATGTAATTCACATTTGGACTGCAAAAGGAATAAAATTGCAAAAAGGCATTTCTATTGACAAAATTTCTGATTTTGAAAAACTATTAGACTTTACGTTTCCGCAAGACTTTATTGAACTATATTCAAAAGTTAACGGCTTTGAGGACTTTGATTGGAACGAGCATATGTTTTCTTTATGGTCGCTTGACAGAATTTTGGAGGAGTATCAAGACGATGGCGATACAAATTATATTGGGTTTTGTGACTTCTTAATAAACAGCCACTCTATTGGATTTTTCAAAACCGGCCAGGGAATTTTCAAAAGCTATGACCAAAAAAAATCAATAGGAAATACTTTTAAAGAAGGAATTGAGCTAATCAATTCAAATTCTGACTTAATTTATTAGTATAAAAAGCAAGATTTGTGGAATGAAAATTTGGAGTTTTATCAAGAGCTTGTGATCAAGTATAAATGGCAACAAGAACCAATGATCGACCTCATTCAGTATTTTGACAAAATTGGAATTTGTGAAAAGTATTTTACAAGTAATTCACACGAATCTTTAGGTTTGTCAACTGCTGATAATTACGAACAAAGATTAGTATTGCCGATGGATGGCTTATGTAACATACCAACAAAAGACAAATACATTTAAATTGACATTTCAAAACGGACAAGGAAGGACTTTAAGTGAAGAAGATTGCGATACGACTATATAAATGCTTTGACAATTTCTAAAATAGAAAAATGGCTGTCAGACACAAACTAAATTTATGTTTGTGTGGACAAAGGCGAAGGCACAAAACTGAATTAATAATTAATCTGACATGAAAATTAAATTACAGGTTCTATGCCTGGTGGTTTTATCTATAATGGTTTTTACCTGCAATATGCAGGATGATAATCAAAAGCCAGTATTTAATCCACACCCAACAGCAAAGTATTTATCGCCGGAAGAAAGTATGAAGACTATGTATCTGCCTAAAGGATACCATATCGAATTAGTGGCCAGCGAGCCGATGATACAAGATCCTGTAGCGATTACCTGGGATGGCAACGGCAGAATGTACGTCGCGGAAATGCTTACCTATATGCAGGATGCGGATGCTACCGGCGAGCAAAAACCCTGGAGCAGAATAATGCTGCTCGAGGATACCGATAATGATGGCAAAATGGACAAGAGCTCCATATTTGTCGATAGTCTTTTATTGCCGAGAATGATGCAAAGCATAGGAAATGAGTTATTGGTAAATGAAACGAATTCAATTAATATCACGAGCTATTCTGATACGAATGGTGATGGAAAAGCAGATTCCAAAAAGATAGTTTATAAAGATGATAACTATATTCCCAGCGATGCCAATATGGAGCACCAGCGAAGCGGGCTGGATTGGAACATTGATAACTGGATGTATATGACTTATGATCCTGTTCGTTTTCGCTATACTAACGGCACCATAAAGGTAGATAGCATTCCCAGCGGAGTAGATGGCCAATGGGGTTTAACCCATGATAATTACGGTCGCTTATTTTTCTCCAGTGCCGGTGGCGAAACTCCTGTATTGGGTTTTCAGATCAACCCGGTTTATGGAAGTCTCGACTTACCCGACCAGTTCAGTCCTGACTTTCAGGAAGTATGGCCGATCATAGCTACTCCGGATGTACAGGGAGGAAATGCCAGGCTAAAGCCAAATAATACCCTTAATCATTTTACGGCCTGTTGCGGCCAGTCAATTTACAGGGGCGATAAGCTGCCGGGAGATCTTGTAGGCGATTATATCGTTTGCGAACCAGTTGGAAGAATAATACGAAGGGCTAAAGTGATTGACATGAAGGGGAAAATCGTACTCAAAAATGCTTATGACAGCATGGAATTTATATCATCATCGGACATGAATTTTCGCCCTGTAAACAGCGCTACCGGCCCTGATGGAAATTTATACATCGTAGATATGAACCATGGAATTATCCAGCAGGGAAACTGGACAAAGCCCGGATCTTTTCTCCGCAACAAAATTGATAGCCTTGGCCTTGCTAAAAACATTACCGGTGGCCGCATTTATAGAGTCGTTTATGGTGGTTTCAAAGAGGGGCCTAAACCGAATATGCTGAATGAATCTTCGTCAGTACTTCTCAAATACCTTGGGCATCCAAATGGCTGGTGGCGGGATAATGCGCAAAAGCTTATCATTCTGCGTGGAGACAGATCGGTAATTCCCGCTTTAAAAGAGATTGCCACCGGGCAACAAAAGATTTCAAAAAATGACACCGGGCAACTGGTACGAATACATGCTTTGTGGACCTTAGAAGGGTTGGATGCAATTGATAAGGAATTGCTGTCACATGCTTTCAATGATCCTGATCCGCAAGTAAGAAAAACTGCCGTTTGGATCAGTGAATCTTTTATGAAGAAAAACGATAGCCAGCTAATAGATGAAGTTGCAAAACTTAAAGACGATGTAAATTATGATGTTCGCCTGCAGGTGCTTCTGTCAATGTATAACAGCAATTCCAATGAAGCAAAAGCGGTTGTAAAGCAAATTGTAGAACAGAACGCAAATAGTGAAATAGTGTTGGCTGCAAAAGATGCACTCGATGAAAACGATCTTGTAAAAAATCTTTCAGGCAGGCTTAGCAATATGACCGCAAAAGACAAAAAAACGATACTAAAAGGAGCGACCACTTTTAGATCACTTTGTGCAAATTGTCATGGAGGTGATGGAAAGGGATTGACTGCCGGTGGTACTATGGCAGCGCCACCACTCGTTGGTGCAAAGCCATTTCAATTTGCCGAAAAAGACAATACAATAAGGATATTGCTTAATGGATTAAGCGGCCCTGTCGAAGGAAAAACATATCCTGGTGAAATGCCCTCTATGGCGGATAATAGCGATAGATGGATAGCATCAGTATTGAGTTATGCCCGCTATGAATTTGGTAACATTCACGGAAATAACGAAACTTCTTCCCCTATTGTAAAACAAGATGAAGTAAAAAAAATAAGGGAAGAAAATAAAGATAGAAAGAAACCGTGGACCCTTGCAGAGCTCAGAAATAAAAAGTAAGCTGGGAAGTATTTCTAAAGCAAAAAATAATTTCTATTACGTCTTGAAACGATTTCAAAAAGAAGATATTTTTATCAATTTATTTTTAAACTATTTTATCGTCAATATCACTCTTTGATATCTCGTTAAGGCAGGTGTCCCATCGTCCGTTCCTTCAACAATGATATGTATGGTGTCGCCGCTCTTTGCAGTGACAGGAATTTGAATTATCGCCTGTTTGCCTTTTGGTTCAATGGAAACTTTTTCAGGTGATGTCCCCGCCTCGAAGTATTGCCAAAACGAAAGATCTACTTCATTAGTATCCGGATCCGTCGCGGCAGCCACGACCTTTACTTTCTGCCCGGCCTTTACCTGCAATTGTTTGTTTTTTACAAAAATTTTTGGAGGATGATTGGCATCTTTGTAATCTTTTACACACCAATCGGCGCGTGCCGCAAAATCATTTTGGATTGCTTCAAGCCACCTTATTTGAGGATATGCCAAATCCATCTTGTTAGAATATGGATTGTAATCGGCTACCTCTTCGCCATCTTCCCATCGGTTAGGATTTGTTTTTGATTGTTTCAGACGGCCGCCCCAGCCACCAAATTCCGGATTTTCCAAATTTCCAAGACCCACATCAATCAAATGCAAGAATGCCGGAGAATCCCCTTCTGAAATAAAATCATATTGATGAAAGCTTCCCCATTGTGTATTTGCAATTTTTGTGATGTCACCGTGTATGTGCTCATCATCGCCGGGTTGTTTTTGACCATCGCCATAGCTGTAATACATTTTCATTAAGGGGCCATGATTATTAATGATCTTTTCTCCCATAAATTTTCCTTCTAAAAATGGCTGAAGCTTTTCATTAACAGCCTGTTTCCAGGGATAAGCCAAACACCAAAACTGGTGAGAATTATAATACACTTTGATGTCTTTCCAATTTATTGAAATGTATTTCCGGTAGGTAGCATCCTGGTCAAGTATTTCATAGATGATGGCTTTATCGCATACTTTCTTATAAATTTTTCCCCAATCGGGCGTGCCGGCATATTCGTCTTCGATAGATTTCAAAGCTCTTGCAATCGTATTAGTTCCACCCCAAACCTGCAAATAAATAGGTTGAAGATTACCATCAAGAAGCTTAGCTTTTATAAAATCTGAACCTTTTGTATCACGTTCCATTTCTCCCTCAAAATCGATATTACCGACCTTTATAATGCTTCGCAATCCTGAAGGATCAGGAAAGCCTTTTGCATTCGTACTTAATTTTGGGTATACTTTATCGTAAGCATCTATTAAATCCTGCATCCAATGTGTACCGGCCCATCGCAAGTCTGTTCTCTCGCCATACATTTTTTTGGTCATATCCATTTCGGAAATCATCTTTGTTCCTTTTCCATCGCCCTTATAATGCCACATAGAACTGCTGTATATTAGTCCTTCAATATTAAATTCATTGGAATAAAGCAGCATCCTGATGAATGAATCCACATCATCAATTTCGCCGTCAGTTGTTACAATCGTTCGTGGTTTTTCCATTGAAGAAGTTTGACATAAAACCGGATTCGAAAAAACCACCAGTAAAAAAAATACAATCCACTTCATGTTCTTCGAGTTCATTTATTTATTCTTATAAGCGTTATCCAGGAATTCATAACGATCATCGTTAGTAGCATTTACCGTTTTTGATTCAACATCCAATACCATCACGGGGGGAGTGTGCTCACCTGCTTTCGCCGAATCCCATGCCGGCAATTTACCGTCATTGGGGTTTCCTGTTTTGATAAAATTTGCAAAGTAATTAAACATGGTTTCGGATACTTTGTAATCATCGGGCGTCCATGCATAGTCATTCACAAGGTTTAGATTTCCCATGCAATATTCAATTTCACTTGCGTGGGCCGCGCCAACGGGCGGCGGGGGCTTAGGCGCTTCAGAATCTTTCTTTACAGTTCCTCCGGCTAAACCCGGTGTCATGGAATTATCTGCCAATGGCGGGCGTATTCTGCTGAATAAATACCGATAGACAGGTTTCGGACTATTGTTAACCTGGAGCTCAAACCATTTCCATGTGCTGTACGCAATGAACCTGTCAGCGGCTAATGCTGTTGCCGAAAGTTCGATGTCCTTTTCTGAATTATGAGGATACAATTTTAGGACGGTCTCAAAATCATTTGGATAATCATGTTTTACCCGTGCAACATAATTTTCGTCTTTATATGGCTGGCCTTGCATAAATGCCTGACCTGGAATTTCAGCGGAATTCCAGCCAACAAGCAGCGGCACCTGTGCCTGCTCTTTAGAGTTGAAAATTTGAGGTAATGTTTTTGATAAAAAATATCCATCTAATACAACGGAGAATCCAAATCTTTTAGATTCATTATAAATTTCATAGACATCTCTTGTGCTTAATTTTCTCAATTGAGCTATGGTTGGATAACCGGCAGTTTTAGCGAAATCCGCTCCCGCTTTTTCTGCGTCTGCTAAAGATACTGGCGCAAGTGTGGGATTTATTCCTGCACCACTTTCTCCTATAGCGCCTGCTATTAAATTTTTAGAGAGTGGCGAAGCCATTTGATAGCTCACCGAAATAGAACCTGCAGACTCACCTGCGATGGTAACCTTTTTAGGATCGCCCCCGAATGCAGCAATATTTTTCTGCACCCATTTCAAAGCCGCAACCTGGTCTAACAGACCATAATTGCCCGAAGCTTTATAAGGAGATTCAGCGCTTAAATCCGGGTGAGCTAAAAAACCAAAAACACCGAGGCGATAATTACAGGTAACGACAACGATGCCTTTCTTCGACATATTTTCGCCGTCATATCTTCGCTCTGATGCATCTCCCGCAACAAAACCACCTCCATAAAAATAAACCAGCACCGACAAGCCTTTGGTATTGCGTTTCGCGGGTGTCCATACATTAAGATAAAGACAGTCTTCACTTAGACCATCCGAACGTGACTTCATATCGCCAAACACAACAGCTTGCATTGGGCGAGGACCAAACTTTTTGGTCTCCTTCACCCCTTTCCAATTTCCTAATGGCTGTGGGGCTTTCCAGCGCAAATCACCTACCGGTGGTTTGGCAAATGGAACACCAAAGTATTTTTGTATCCCGTTTTGTGTATCATAATTTCCTTCTATAACACCATTCCCGATGGATGTTCTCACCGCGAACGCGTTATTTTCCTGGGCAATTGAAACTATGGTTATTATAAACAGAAGGAATAAAAGTGTAAATTTTTTCATCATCATATATTTACTGCAAAAGTTAAAGGAATACAATTCGGAATATACAAGTTATCGCATTATCGGTAAAGGCACCAAGCTATGAATTTTTTTGATGTTATTTTGCAACTATTAAAATTGAACGGTCTTTTCATTTATTATTTTGACTAACAGATTTCATTTTGAAATACATGCATTCATTGTTTTAGATTAATAATTGTTTCCTTTAATAAACGTTTCATAAATACATCAGGGAAATTCAAATATTTTGCAGCAACCATAATTATAATTAATGAAGAAGTTAACACCTCTTATTGCCACACTATTTATTTTCATCTCTTGTAATAACGATAAAAAAATCATCGTTGATCGCGGGTTTATTGACAGCCTTATCAGCAATTATACAGAGCCTGTTGCAATCAAATTTAACAAGGGCGAAATAGAATTTTGGGGCAAAAGAATTAATCCTGCTAATCCAGGTTTTGTAAATGAAACAAAATATGCAGGAGCGCTTGCTGTCCGTTTTCATTTAAAAGGCGATATAAAAGACATAAAACTTGCCGATAGCGTTTTGTATAAAGTTGATTCAGATTTTGATCACAAAGAAGCAGCTCCATTAGTTTCACTCGCAAGCCATGCCATTACTCAGCATCAATTTAAGAAAGCAGATTCTTTATTAGAAATGGCAAAAAAAATCGGGTTAAAAAAATATGAATCAATTGCAACGTCATTTGATGTTGACTTTGAGCTGGGCAGGTACGACCTTTGCGCAAATGAACTTCGTACCATTCGCTCTTCAAATGACTATGGGTATTTTTTTAGAAAATCTAAATTTGAACATTATAAAGGCAACCTGGACTCTTCGATAAAAGCGATGCTAACGGCCTCCGACCTGGCAGGAGAATCAATACCTCTTAAGCAGGCGGCGTTATCTAATGCTGCTGATCTCTATATTCATTCCGGAAAATTACAAAAGGCTGCAGATCTTTATATGGAGTCAATACATTTAAGCGCTTCGGATCTTCATAGCATAACAGGATTGGGGTGGATAGCCCTGGTTCATGATAAAAATGATTCACTGGCGACAAAAATTTTTGAATTCGTTCATTCAAAGTCACAGGCGCCAGACCCTCTTTTTAAATTATCACAGGTGGCAGAAGCAACAGGCGATAGCAGCCTGCAACTAAAATATGCCAAAGAATTCGCGAAGGTAACTGCAGATAGCGCTTATGGAAATATGTACAATAAATATTTGATAGAGTTGTACACCGGCATATTAAACGATCCGACTAAAGCGGAGTTTATTTCAAAAAAAGAGCTGACAAGCAGGGCTACACCACAAACTTATGCGTGGTATGTATGGAGTTTATTTTCAAATGATAAAAAAGAGCAGGCTTATTCTTATTACGAAAAATTCGTGTCAGGAAAACCGCTAGAAGGTTTGGAACTCTACTATATGGGAAAGATGATGCAGGCTTTAAAGAAAGGGTATAATGCGCAACAATTTTTCAAAGCTGCTTTTGATAATAAATACGATCTCAGTCCGTCCAAAGTGAAAGACCTCGAAGCCGCTTTAAAAGAATAATCTTTCTACAGTCCAATAGCAAGCAATAACTGCAATTAAAGCCGATAGTGGGATTACAATAGTTTGCCGGTAGAATTTTTTGTGGCCAAACCATTTTCCCATTGTAAACCATGCGAGCAATATGATGCTTATCTGCCCAAGCTCCACACCAATATTGAACATTACCAATGAAGTGAAGTAGGCATTTTCAGGAAGTCCCAATTGTCCCAGTGCATTTGCAAAACCCATCCCATGCACCAATCCAAATAAAAAAACAATACCAACCCGTGAAGCCTTGAACTTTGGAAAAAAAATATTTTCCAAAGCGACAAACATAATAGATAAGGCAATTACCGGTTCTACAATATTAGATGGAGGCGTAATAACATGATACATCACCAGGCCTAAAGTAACAGAGTGAGCAACTGTAAAAGCTGTTGCCTGCCAAAGAAGCGGCTTCAATTTTGGGCTCAGCAAAAACAAACTGAACACAAATAAAATATGATCGAACCCTAAAGGAATTATATGTTGGTAACCCAACTTAAGGTATAAAAATGCAGCGCTTGTTTTACTCATATTTTCCAACTCGCCCACAATTACGTGCGCCCGGAGAGGCTGGCTAAAGAGCAGCACAAGCACGAGGATGGCTGTGGGTTTATAAACATAAGCCCATTTACTTAAGGGAGAATAACGCATTTAATTTCTTTGAAAAGAGTATGTGTATTGATAATTCGGGTTTGAAATATTTTCGCTTCTGAATTATTAATTCACAGGATAAATAAAAAAAGCGAAGAATAATTCTCCGCTTTTTTTATTTGTAGTAGTTATATTAAAATGGTGCAGCGAGGTAAGGAAAGCTCGTTAAGAACGGCTTGTCATTCGCATCCACGTGATCGCTAATTAAACCGGGATTTGTCGGGGAACCTGTTAAAGCATCTGGTCCGCCAAAAATCAGTGTTAATTCAACATCTATTACATCGTCGTTCAATGCACGACCAGTTAATACATTGGTTCCGTCGAAAAAAGTAGTAGTAGCTGTTGTGGAAACATTTAAAACATCTGTAGCCAATAAGCCTGTAAATGTTGCGGCATCAAGACCTAATGCATTAGTTGTATATCCTGCGTTTAGGCCTAAAAGTTTTGCCTGGAATTTTGCCTGGTAAGCGGCGCCCATCGCAGAAGGGGTTATAACGTTGAAGGCATCTTTATCTGCAGCATCATTAAAAACTGTGTTAACCGCGGGCCTTGCCATTTGATCCTGCTGTTGATAGTAAACAGTATCGTTATTGTTGTCATCTTTTTTACAAGAAGCAGCTATCAGGCCACAACCGATAACAAGTGTTATTAATTTTATCGTTGATTTCATTATTTGTGTTTTTTGAGTTATAATATTATTTAGATTTTCTTCTTGGTTTCTACCCAAACATTAAGTTTGCCAGATCCGCCAAGTGAAGCCTTAGGAACCTCAACAACTACGCTCATCACATTTGAGCCTGCGAAAGCATCTGTACCAGGGTTATTAAATGAAGATGCTGTACCTCCAATGATTTTTTTATACTGATTAAGATCGAAGAAGAAAGGATCGTCTCTTGGACCAGCGAAAACCGAAATACCGTTTTTAGTACCGATAACAGCGGCTGTTCCGTATGGCGTTACACCTGTAGAAGCTGTTACAGTGCCCTCGACCTTACTGCGTAAACCTTTTTCAGAAGGAGCAACAGGGCCATACACATTCATAGTGTTTGAAGCTACATCATATTTACATTGAATTACAAGATCTTCAACATTATCGTTGTTGTTATCAATATTAAATTCAATAAGAGTGTTCTCATCAAACTTAGCTGCTGCTGTAGCACCCGGGCTTAAGAGCCCTTGCGTATTTGCTACAAAAACCATATTGTTTGCATCCTGACCCTGGAAAACGTACAGGTCAGTAATGTCTGAGGCTTGATTAGTTACAGCCGGCGCATCAATATGGTCAGCCGCATAAATAATTCCCCCCGTAACCAGGGCTGATACTGCAAAAGCTATTATCAGAATTTTGTTTTTTTTCATTTTGTTTTTTTATTTTTTAAATTGAATTGGGGTTATCAACATGATTGTTGGAACATTTCTAAGAACGAGTAAATGTTAATGTCAGATTGCTTTTTAAAATTTATTTTTTTAATTCGTGGTAGAAAATTTTCTATAATAGAAAATTCAGGGTTGTAGCAAATGCCTTCGCATTCGCAAAGCTTTTTCTCTTTTTAACTATCGGTGATTGGAATTGAAGCCTTCCGGCAAAGCAGCCCTGAAAGAAGTAAGCAGAGGTGTTTATTAAGAATTCGCAGTGACAAATCATTGTTAGCTAAATCGCAAGACTAACAAACTAAAAACATGCCAGCTTTATTTAAAATGCCAGGCTTCTAATAATGAAGTGGTTGAATAATGCAGCTGATGCTAGATAGAACAATTTCGCGTTTGCAATTTATAAATTTCCTTTCTTTAATTCACTCACTGCATAATCAGCCGCCCTGGCGGTAAGAGCCATGTAAGTAAGTGATGGATTTTGACAAGCGCTAGATACCATGCAGGCGCCATCTGTTATGAAAACATTTTTTGCATCCCAAACCTGGTTATGTGAATTTAGAACAGATGTGTTGGGATCTTTTCCCATGCGAGCTGAACCCATTTCATGTATGCCCTGCCCTATCGCATAATTTTTATCCCATGTTGTTATGTTTTTTACTCCAGCTACTTCAAACATGGCCACCAATTCTTTAATGATGTCTTTTCGCATCTCTATTTCGTTTTCTTTTAATCCTGCATCCATTGCAAGAACCGGAAGCCCCCATTTATCTTTCACATTTTTATCAAGTGATATTTTGTTATCATGATAAGGCAATATTTCTCCGAAGCCCGTTGCCCCCATTGTCCATGCACCTGGTTCCGTGAGTGCTTCTTTAAAATCTGCTCCTATGTTTAACTCAGCCACATCGCGGCTCCAGCCCTGCCTGCTGGCGCTTCCCTGGTAACCATAGCCACGAAGGAAATTTCTTTTATCTCCAAATAAATTGGCAAAGCGGGGAATATAAAATCCATTTGCTCTCCGGCCATAATAATATTTGTCTTCGTAGCCTTCAATCAATCCCTGTGCGCCCAGCATATAATGGTGATCCATAATATTGTGCCCCAACTCACCACTGCTGCTGCCCAGGCCATCAGGCCAAACATCAGTCGCGGAGTTCATCAATACCCATGCACTGTTTAATGCGGATGCATTTAAAAAAATAATTTTAGCATTGAATGTATAGGTCTTATTAGTTTCTCCGTCGAGCACCTCAACTCCCGTCGCTTTCTTATTGTCTTTATCGTAAATAATTTTTGTAACGATAGACCATGGCCTCACGGTTAGATTTCCTGTAGCAGTAGCCGCAGGAAGTGTGGAAGATTGTGTACTGAAATATCCTCCAAAGGGACATCCTTCCCAACAGCGGTTTCTAAACTGGCATTTGGTTCTGCCCGGAATTGCCTGCGTTAAATTTGCCACACGGCCAATGAACATGTGGCGATTGCCTTTGTAATAATCCTTTATCCTTGAAGCAACATCTTTTTCAACACAATTCAAATCCATTGGCGGTAAAAATTGTCCATCCGGCAGATGAGGTAAGCCCTCTTTGGAACCGCTGATGCCGGCAAAAGTCTCAACATAATCGTACCACGGTGCCATTTCTTTATAGCGAATAGGCCAGTCAATTGCTATCCCATCTTTTGCATTTGCTTCAAAGTCAAAATCACTCCAACGATAACTTTGTCGCCCCCATAAAATGGAACGGCCTCCAAGTTGGTAGCTGCGCCACCATGTAAATGGCTTCACTTCTACATAAGGACAATCTTTTTCATTGGTCCAATAATCCATAATCGCTTCCTGGGCTGCGGTTCCATACATAGCCCAATCCCTCGATATTACAGGATTATCTTCCTTTTGCTTTAATGTTGCCTTACCCCGGTGCTCAAACTCCCAGGGTCGCTTAGGTGCACTTTTATAATCTTTTATGTGCTTAAAGTCGCGGCCACGTTCCAGCATCAATACTTTCAGGCCTTTTTCGGTAAGCTCTTTTGCGGCCCAGCCACCACTGATACCAGAACCGATTACTATGGCATCGTACGTATTTTGAGCGAGTGCTTTGTTATTTACATAGAGAGAATCTCCCGGCATAGATTTAATTTTTATTAGTTATCATTTTATCTTCTAAAGCAATTCTGCTTATCAAGCAGGCGAGTTTTTTTATTCTAATGAGCATCAGGAAAAACTAAGAGATTATGTATATCGCGGGGTTAAATTTAGATTTATTATTTGCAATCGTCTCATACTGTCCGGTTAGTTATCTGTTTGACAGTAATAAAAAGTAAATTGATATTCTGCCGGAGCCTAAATTACTCATTTTTTACTTCTTGTCAGTCTTACAATTAATTTTTCTGCGCTGTTTTTCGAAGAAATTAGTATTTATTTCTCTTATCGACTTTTCCATATTCTATTATGATCCGGAAGCAGGAAATTGAATTAGAAATACTGTCATTTAAAGTTCAAATAATGCAATACTTTTATTCAAAACAATTTTTACTCTTGCATATTCCACGAATACAATTTGCAAATTCAACAATTAAATTATTACCAATGAAGTTTTTGTTTACAGCCTTATTCAGTTTCATTCTATTTTGCAATATATCTGCGCAAACCTATACGCCTGCTCCCGAAAATATAAAAGCGAGAGAGTGGTTCGGCGATGCAAAATTTGGCCTGTTCATTCATTGGGGACCATTTAGCATTCCCGGAGATGGCGAATGGGTGATGAATGAAAGGAAGATAACAGTGAAAAATTATACCCGTCTCATGCATTTTTTCAATCCGATAGAATTTAATGCTGAGCAATGGGTAAGTATGGCGAAGAATGCCGGTATGAAATACATAACATTAATCACGCGTCATCATGATGGCTTTAGTATGTGGGATACCAAATATTCTGATTTCAACATCATGAATACTCCCTACAAAAAAGATATAGTGAAAATGATGGCAGATGAATGTCATAAACAAGGGATCAAACTTTTTTTATATTATTCTTTGTTGGACTGGAGAAGAGAAGATTACCCACACGAAACGGGCAGAACAGGACAATACAGCGGCAGGAAAGGCCATGGTGATTATGCAAGTTATCTTCGATTCATGAAAAATCAACTTACTGAATTATTAACAAACTATGGAGAGATTGCGGGTATATGGTTTGATGGTCATTGGGACCAGACAAAACCTGAGGGAGAAAAAGATCGCTCTTCACGGATCGACTGGCATTATGATGAAATTTACGGATTGATACATGAACTTCAACCGCAATGTTTAATTGGCAATAATCATCATCTTACTCCATTTTCCGGTGAAGATTTTCAAATGTTTGAAAGAGATCTCCCCGGAGAAAATAAATCAGGATTAAGCTTCCAGGAAGCATCGGAAAAAATGCCGCTGGAAACTTGTGAAACGATAAATAATTCATGGGGCTTTAATATTACAGACACAAATTATAAATCTTCGAAACAATTAATTCACTACCTGGTAAACGCCGCCGGCCGCAATGCTAATTTTTTATTGAATGTTGGCCCAATGCCTAATGGCATAATACAACAGGAATTCCAGGATACTTTAAAAGAGATGGGTAAATGGCTTCAACAAAACGGAGAAAGCATTTATGGTACAAACGGCAATTTGATTAGCCCGAAACCATGGGGCGTTGTAACCGCAAAAGATAAAATGATCTATGTACATATTTTGAAAAAAAAAGACCAATCATCCATCGTTTTTGAAAGCTTGCCCGGAAAGATCCAGAAGTGCTCGCTGATGGCGAATAGTGAACCCTTAAAATTCAAACAGGATAAAAATGGTATTACTATAAATTTGGAAGGTGTTGCATTTGATGATGTTGATACCATTATTGAAATGCAAATAAAGTAAAATTCAAAATCATCTCACAAATTCAGAACTTTTTTTAATGAAAATATTTATTGCAATCCTTTTTTTGTTTACCATCTCAGCAACCCGTGCGCAAACAAATAAAAGCACCGAACCAAAGCCAACAAAAGCGCAACTTGCCTGGCATGACATGGAATTTTATTTATTCACACATTTTGGCCCAAACACATTTACCGATCTTGAATGGGGGCATGGAAATGAAAAAGAAGAAGTATTCAATCCTACAGAATTGAATTGTGACCAATGGTGCCGTGTTGCAAAAGAAGCAGGAGCAAAAGGAATTATTATAACAGCCAAACACCATGACGGCTTTTGCCTATGGCCAAGTAAATACAGCACACATACGGTAAGAGAAAGCAATTGGAAAGATGGTAAGGGAGATGTATTGAAAGAATTATCGTCAGCATGTAAAAAATACGGCTTGAAGTTTGGCGTGTACCTTTCACCGTGGGACAGAAATCATCCTGCGTATGGCACCGACAAATACAATGATGTATTTGCAAATATGCTGAAGGAAATATTTACAAACTATGGGCCCATTTGGGAGCTTTGGTGGGATGGAGCCAATGGCGAAGGGCCTAATGGCAAAAAACAGGTTTATGATTTTAATCGTTTTGAAAAACTCATCAGAACGCTTTCACCCAACACCATAATCTTTAGTGATATTGGCCCTGATATAAGATGGGTAGGTAATGAAAATGGAATCGCAGGAAAAACGAACTGGAACACACTGAATACTGCAGGCTTCATGCGGGGAGCAGGTGCGCCGTCAACGGACACTTTAAACACAGGAAATATTTATGGTAAAAACTGGATACCTGCTGAGTGTGATGTGAGTATTCGCCCCGGATGGTTTTATCACAAAAAAGAAGACAGTTTAGTAAAAACACCGCAACAACTTTTTGAGTTGTATTTAAAAAGTGTGGGCAGAGGCGCTTGTTTGTTGCTGAACGTACCTCCGGATGGAAGGGGTTTAATTACTAAATATGATTCGGCATCACTTGTTGATTTCAAGAAATTGAGAAGTGAAAATTTTGGAGATAATCTTTCCCGGAGAGGCCGTGGATATTTTATACCACAAAACGGGAAAAGAATAACAGCAAAAATAAATGACGGAAATACTGCATCCTTCGAACTGGTTAATTTTCCTTTTGTTCAATCAATGAAAATTGAATTTAGAAGTCCTCAAAAAATGAATTGCGTTGTCTTAAAAGAAAACCTGGTAAACGGCCAGCACTGCATACAATTCACGATAAAGCTCCTGAACTCGAAATATGAAATGATAAAAGAAATAAACGGCACTACGATAGGCCATAAAAGAATCCTCACTTTTCCAGCCGTAGAAGCTAGTCATGTTGTTCTCTCCATTGAGAAACAAAAAGAAGCAACCGGGATATCTGAGATTGAGACCTATCTGATTGATGAAAGTCTTACCGAAAAATAATTGAACATGAATAAAATATTGCCTCTTTTTATACCGTGCTCCTAAAGGAATTATGCCGAGTGGTACTCTATAACGCTATTTTGGTGTCCACACTATTTGATAATCGCATTTATAAACTACATGCGATAGCTTCTTGTATTTACTGCTGCCCATTCCCAAAAGTAAAGCGTAGCCATCAGAACATGACCAACGACAAAGGCCGTGGATTTTTAAGGTGCATTAAAAAATTATTTGGAACCATTCGAGCTATAATTTTCCTGTTCAATTTTAGAAAGAAGTTCGGCCTTACCTAAAATGAATGCTTCATCATAATCAGCAGTGGAGAGTGTAGTGTCTAAAATTTCATAATTATCATAATCCTGGAACATAACACCATCTACTTTCTGCCGCTTTATTACTATTCTGAATCTAGGTCCACCATTAGAATATGATAAGTAATCCATCGTATGCGTTTGCCTGTTTATCCAGTAACAAAATTCATCCTGGTGATCTTTACCGCCAGCTTCTTTATCGAAGGTTACATCAATTTTATCATAAGTATTACTGCCGATTTTTATTTCACCAAGGTATTTAAGATTTACAGCGGGCTCAGAAAGTTTGTAAGGCAACAAGGCAAAGTATGCGATCGCATTTAATCCTTCTTTATACTTTTCATAGTCCTTTTTTGAAAGATCCTGAACTTTGCCATTTATTTTTCTTGTGAAGACATCGTTGTTAAGTGCGTCATGTATCTCATTACCCGCAGAGTCTTTGGTTGTTCGCTCATAAAGGAATGCTCCCTCATTCTGCATGAGATGCATCCTGAATTTTCGATAGTCAAAAGATACATCGAGGTGGCGATAATTTTCTCCGCCATGGGTTGCAATACATCGTTCAATTATGGTTGAGGCTTTATCATTTTTTTTGTTGGTAGTACAAGATGCGACAAGAAAAAGAACAATTGGAATAAAAAAATATTTCACCATAGCATTTAACAGGCGATGATTTAATCATGCGCGTGCAACAAAGTACAACTATTTTATTTTTCCGGCTTGCCGTTAAAAACTATTATTGCCTTGGTTTTGAATATTTAAGATGAAACACCCGGGCGCAATTGCAGATAGGGGCATTTAAAATTGTGAATACTTTAGTATGGTTGCCAACCTTGCTAAAGCTAATTATAAATAAGAATTGGCCAGCAAAAGGCTGGCAACCCTCGCGAGAATTTTAAATAGGAGAACCCACAGACACTAACAATAAACCCTGGAAAATAATAGTTTTAGCTTTGAACAACAGTTTAGTAATTAAGATAAAAGAGTTAGCGGATTGAAACAGATAAAACAATTAGATGCTTTAAGAGGAATTGCGGTTGTGCTGGTAGTCGGCTTTCACTGGCTGCCCGAGAATATATTGTTGAGTACATACCCCAATCGCCCTTTTGATGTTGATTTCTTTTTCGTACTAAGTGGATTTCTGATTACAAGTATTTTATTCATCAGCAGAAACAAAGCAGAGGAACTTGATCTTCCCATAACGCTTGTTTATAAAAACTTTTTTATCCGCAGAGCGCTGAGAATATTTCCAGCTTATTTTCTCACTGTTTTCCTTATCGTGATTTTTCATGTTACTCATCTTATACCTTCAACTATTAAGCAGGATCTTTTACCTAGTCTTACTTATACTATTAATTTTTATTTATACCACACGAAGGTATGGTCAGATATGACGACACATTTTTGGACGCTCGCGGTTGAGGAGCAATACTATCTATTTTGGCCATGGGTAATTTTATTGATTAATAAAAAATATTTACTGCATGCAATAATTATTTTTATTTCTATCGGGTTTATAAGCCAAACATTAATAACTGATATGGACTTTGGCTACATGCCCACCTACACTTGCTTTGATGCCTTCGGCATTGGCGCATTTATTTCATGGATAGCATTATATCATCCTCAGCACGTGAGAAAAATGTTCCTGGTTTTCCAGGTGCTTGCCATCATCAGCCTCATAATTTTCTTTACAGTAATACTTGTTGATCATAATTATTTTATTCACCAGCAAAGATTTCTTCGCTCGATTATGGGAGGTTGTGTAATCTCTTACATTGTTTACAAAGGTGAAAGTAAGAAGATGAATTTTTCTTTTATTTTCAATAACCGCTTTTTGATATTTCTTGGTAAGATAAGTTATGGCATGTACCTCTATCATGTTTTTCTGCCGTGGGATTCACCATTGCTCGACAAACTTTTCAATCGCTTTCTGCCGGCTTGGGCACTTCCTCATCTTGATTCTATCATCGTTGTTGAAAACCTAATATTATTGGTCTTATTTTCCTGGCTCTCCCTTAAGTTTTACGAAGAGCCAATCAATAACCTGAAAAGATATTTTCGATACAAAAAAGGCGAACTAAGTGAGCTAAAAAAGACCAGGCCAGCTTCTGCATAGATTTTATCGAACATCTTTCAGTAATTTCTATAATCATACTGCATCTTGCATGATTCAAAAGAAACACTCTTCATTTTGCCTTGATGTTCTATCCGCTTATATCTCTTCTTAATTCACCTTTTCCCAGGATTCAAAATGCGAATCGCCTAAAAAAGTAATTGATTTAATACATTTAAAAAGTAATTTTAGATTCAACATGCAAAGGCAGATTTCCTTCTGCAAAAAAAATAGGTATGGAAAACATTCAGTCGTCATCTGGCGAGGCAAAAAAAAGGTGCTTCGTTGTAATGGGCTTCGGCAAAAAAATAGATTTTGCCACAGGCCGCACCATAAACCTTGATTACTCCTATAATGCATTAATAAAACCTGTAGTTGAGAATAAAGGTCTCGAATGCATAAGGGCGGATGAAATAAAATATTCCGGTTCAATAGATGTGCCCATGTACCAGGAATTACTAACAGCCGATATAGTCATTGCTGATCTTTCTACCGCCAATGCAAATGCAGTTTACGAGTTGGGTTTAAGACACGCATTGCGCCCCCGCACGACCATTGTTATTTCTGAACAGCAGCTTTCTTACCCATTTGACCTGAGCCATATTTTTATCAGCAAATACAACACGCTTGGCGACAGTATTGATTATTTTGAAGTTTTAAGATTTCAGAAAATCCTGGGTGATTTAATTGACAGTGTATTAAACAACGATGTAACCGATAGCCCGGTTTACACTTTCCTTAATAACCTAATCCCACCATTTTTAAAAGAACAAGTACAACAAACAACAATCGATATAACAAATGCCATAAGAGCCGATAATGACAATGGTAACACCACAAATGAAAATGCCGATCAAAATCAAACACTTGCTCTTTTGGTAAAACAAGGTGAAGAAGCAATACATAATCGAAATTTTGATCTTGCCAAAAGTCTTTTTAATTCCACGATTGAAATTTCGAAATCCAACTCACCTGATAATACATTTGCTTATAATCCCTATTTGATCCAGCGACTTGCCCTGGCTACCTATAAAGCAAAACAGCCTGACGAGATTTCTGCATTACAGGATGCAATAGATATTTTAAATAAGCTTGACCTTAATCATACCAATGATACAGAAACGGTTGCCCTTGCCGGCAAAATCGAAAAACGATTATATAATTTCGGACAAGGTGATGAACACCTTCGAAATGCCATAACCTATTTTGAGCGGGCTTATTATTTACTTAGCAACAGGTATCATGGCATCAACCTCGCTTTTCTTATTAACCTGCGTGTTGATTCAAAAATATATGCTACAACAGAAGATCAAGTCGCCGATCTTACATGGGCATCAAGGTACAGGAGTGAAGTACTGGATCTATGTGAAAAAGATTTAGCGGATTTATCAGACAGAAAAAAAAATAATGCGGATTCTATTTCAACTTCCTCGGCTGATGACATAGCAATCAGCCAGCAAAGAATTCAAAATGAAGAAGAATACTATATTCTTGCAAACAAAGCTGAAGCATATTTTGGCCTCGGAGAAATGGATGAATACAAAAAAGCCGATGCGATGGCAAGGGCATTGGAACCTACTCCATGGATTCTTAAAGGCTACGACGACCAGGTTGCGGATCTTGAAAAATTATTAATTCAATACGGACACCTTATGAATCCATCCTGGAAACAATAAATACCAACTTTCATTTTTTTGCAGAAAAAAATTAAATCATTTTCGAAAGTTCTTCTTTTAAACTTTCTATCTTTTTTCTTAGACTCACAGCATCTCTTTTCCTGGTTTGCACCAATGCGTCTGTCAACAAATCCATGTGTTCAATTTCAGAAAGCTTATACCCCTTCGAT
The DNA here is from genome assembly GCA_040007435.1 of Ginsengibacter sp. Lineage (GTDB taxonomy): Bacteria > Bacteroidota > Bacteroidia > Chitinophagales > Chitinophagaceae > Ginsengibacter. Next base: position 30,315 of record JBDTUZ010000019.1, read on the forward strand.
CCTGCCATCTGCCATACTTTTCTATAAGCCATGAGAACTTCGTCCCAGGCTTTTGTGTCGGTAACGGAAGAAGGATTAATTATAAGCGTACACAAACCAATATTAACCGCTTCAACAAGTTTCCAGTAATCCATGTCGCCGGCGGTAGATACATTTAATGCATCCTTAATGTTTTGTAATTCTGTAAGCGCATCGGCATAATCAAAAAGTTTGTAGGAATCTTTTTCGAAGGAAATAGTATCGCCCCATTTATGAGCACCAAGCAATACCAGGAGACTTTCTATTTCAAGCCAGTTGGAGAGTGAATAGGCCTTATTGCTATTGGTGGGCGAGTAATGCGCCTTCATATAATAATACGCAGCCACAGCTAATGCCTTCGTTTTATCCGTCTCACTGGTGGAGATAAATGCTTTACGCTTGTAAGCGCTTCCCAGCAAATTATTCCGTTCCGTGGTTGAATGTATTTCCATCAACATTTTCAGGCTCTTTATTATCCCATCTATTTCCTTTAAAAATTTGGCCGGCTTTTTAATTTTTGCATATTCAGTCACGCATCTTTTAGCCCTTACATTGCAATATTTTTCAAGAGCCCTTACTGAAAAATTCGCTTTCTCCATCGCCATTACCAGTTCAAATTTTGCAACCGCCATATCATATATGAAGAGATCAGCATAAATAAATGCCTCCATACTTGTTATTTCAGAATTGCGAAGTTCGGCATCATCTACAGCCTGCGATATAGCAATGAGCCTGGTGAGTAAATCATTCTCATCATATTGGCCAAGATCCATCTCGTTGTGAAGATTGTACAAAGCGATTTCAGCTTCTTCAGCTATAATATACTTTGGTGCAAATTTCCAGTTTTGTCGTGCACGACTATCAAATTTATAAAACGGATCACCATAGCATTGATAAGCTCCCCACGTATTATTAACTGTATGATAATTGTCATAAATCGTTTTGCGTGCTTTTTGAACCGCTTCACCAAACCCCGCACCGGAAAGCATCTCTGCATAAAAAACTTTAGTAAATTCCATCGCAGCGGCATCATCAACAGCCCAGCCGGCAACCACTACAGCTTTCACTCCATTTTCTATAAGCTGGGTACCTATATTAGCGGCAAGCTTATACCGGCTACGATACAAGTCCTCGGATACGCCATCTGTTTTTCCAAGAAAACAACAGTTTACAAAAACAAGTTCCGGCGTCATACTCATCTGCGAAATTTCGGCTGTTGTCAGGTAAACTTCATTACCAATCACCATCCCCGATGTTGCGGGATCATCGGGATTAAACATACCATGTCCTGCCAGGTGAATGATTTTATAATCTTCTGAAAAAAGACTCTTAATAATATCAGCGGCTGAACCTCTTAGAATTAAAGTGGGCGTAAAATCATTTGTCTTTAGCGAAGCTGAAACCATTTCGGCTTCTGCATAAGCACCCGGCAGTTGCGTAACATAACCATCAAGAAAAGGATCGCCTACTACCAGTGCAGTGTTTTTAGAAACCAGGTTAATTTTTATCCTGTCATCCTGGGTTGCAAGCTGGCGTATCATTCCTGCATTTATGCACAAAGGTTTTGCGTCGGCAGACCTGTCCTGTAGCAATTCCCATGGATACGATGCGGTACTTTTATCCAGGATCCAGCTGATATTACCTTGCCTTGTTAACTGTTCTTTAAAATCATTAGGAATGAGCAACTCAAAAATAGTTTTCGCAAGATCTTCCGACCACATATTTTTTGTAGAAATATCATCAATTATTTTCTCTATTATTTTTGGATTGCTTCTTAATTTTCTTTGCTTCTCTCTTGCACCCCCGGTAGAAGTATTGAATAGCATTGAGCGAACGGCAGATGAATCCTTATCTTGTTTCTCAAGTTGAATGGTTATTCTATTCCACCACCCTTCTGAAGTTTGTGACAGAATTCTCTTTTTTGAACCTAGCAGAATTTTTATTTTTTGACTGTCTTTTTTAATTCTTAAAGATGTACTATCCTCCTCCTCAATCCTGCTTAAGGAATAGAAGGCGCTCAATGCAGCATCCTCATAAAGTTCAATAAATTCGAGATATTCAATAGCTATATAATTTTCAGGCCGAAGCTTTTTAATTTTATCATTGGCATTTTGAATTCCCTGCATAACTGCCCTTATGGAATTCTCATAAGAAAGCCCACCATAACCGCTCCCAATTATAAGAGATGAAATACCAAACTTACCTTGTTGTTCTTTTGAATCATAAATTTCAGAGTCTTTACGGCTAAGGTTCAGCAAATATTTGCTTACTCCCTGCTCTATGGTTTGCATAAGCTGGTAGGCTGTAAAGTCACCATTTTCTCCAAGTCCCACTATCACAGCACCATTGAAGCTGTCGTTCTTTTGAATAAAAATTTCACTGCTGCCGATATCGCCCGGGTAAATTGAAAGCTTGTGCATTTCGGATAAAGCAAAATTGAGGTTCTTATCAATTTCCCTTTCGGCATTCAAAATACCGTCGTTCAAAAAATGCCCCGCAAGCAGAGGATATGATGCATACCTGAGGTCCCCGTTACTGATGGTAACATTTAGTTTCGATTGTCCCTTTTCTTGTGTAACGGTGCCGTCCAATCCTAAGAGTGTATTGGTAACTCCATCTGCAGAGAGATCGAAATCTTGTTGCTCTGGTGACTTAAACACTTTTTTAGTTCCTCGTATTTCGGGCCTTACCTTGCTCAGGGAATTTGTAGATCCGGAGGCAATGATATCCGTAATGCCTTTAAATATTGACGGATCGTTAGCAAGCCCACCATGCGAAACGTTTACATAATAGACTGAATTATTTTCAATCATCTTCTTTGGAATTCCACTCTCCCATGTCACACTCTGGTCGCCTTCCGCAGTGCTTAAGAAAACCAGTTCGTCGCCGCGATTGGTTTTTTCTATGGTATAACCACAAGGTGTAGCCGCATCTTTTCCGGCGATATAAATAATATTTGAAAAGTCAATATTTCCCATCGAAGTGATAATGTTATCCCTGTATTTTTGAAATTCTTTCAGGTCAGCCGCCTGGGGTACAGGCCAGTCTCCTAAAGGCGCAGTCAGAGTTTTCCATGTATCAATGCTTGAAAAGTCATTACCGGCATCCACAGTAAGAGGAAGAAGGCTTAGCAGTCCCGGCATTTTTGAGAACAGGCTTATCAATCCTTTTTTAGTATGAAACAGATCGATTTTAGCAAGCTTATCTATAATAGAATCTTTACCCGCGAATACAACCGGTATCCTGAAAGAACCGCCTAACGGTGCGCCGAGAAAAAGTAACTTGAAGCCTGAGGATTCATTTAGCTTTTTCCACGTATCAGGATAAGTAAGTATAAAATCCCTTACCAGCACGCCACCCATCGAATGGCCTATTATTTTTATTGGCTGGTGAAATGATAATAGCTTATTGATCTTATCATTTAACGACGATGCAACCTTATTAAGCTGCAACCTCCAGTCGAAAGGAAAAGTTACTACGTCGTAATCGGTCGCCAGAAATTTTACCAACTTCTTGTAAGATGTACTTACAATGGATGGAGCGGTAACATCCGCATATTTAATATCTAATTTTTCAAGCCCGCCGCTAAGGAATTTCAGGTAATTGATCCAAACTGAATGTTCATCATTTGAAAGATTCGATCCCATAATTCCCGGCAATACAATTACAATTGGTTTGGTTCCCGTCACTGTATCACTGAATACCTGGCCGCCATCAAGTTTTAATATTGCATTTCTATCCATCTCTGCCAGTGTGGCTTGCTCAAGGAAACTGAAACCGGGTACCAGCGTATTATCTGTTGTCTTCAACGCCATCATTATTCCATCATTTGTTTTTTTGTTTTTGAAATAATGGAAGTGATCAACGTCAGTTGCTTCATCAAAAAGATATTGTACCGGTGTATCTCTTTTTGTTCCTGAATACATCGACCTTGTATTTACCACGAGGTCATTGTCTTTTAAATAAAATAATTTGCTTACGATAATCAGGAGCGCCTTCAGGTTTAGTTTTGTTTTACAATTTCCTGATACGATCCTCAGCGGCTGATCGAGTATGACGCTGGATCCGGGGCTGTTAAGCACTTTGATAAATGGAGAATCGGGATTCATTGCCTCAAGGCCGGGAAGTACATCCACTTCATTTTTACAATCAATTACGGTTGAGATAAGATTTTTAAAAGCACTATATACCGGGCTTGCAACAAAACCTCCTGCCATCCCTAACAGGTTAAACGTGACATTAAAAAAATGATCCATTCTCTTTGAGGCGAGCGTAGTTCCCTGGGCGGGGCAAGCAACACGAATAAACCGGTTTACCGCTATCTTCTTATTGGAAAGTTCCTTTTTTATGGCTTCAATATTCGAAAGATCATCTGTCCTGTTTCCTGCTTTTTTTAAGTAGGCAATTTCATTCTCGTCAAAGCCTTTATTGTTTTCGTTAGTGTTGCAAAAGCGAGCCAATGTATCACCCACAAGGCCGCCGCGGGAATGGCTTATAATATCAAATGAAATATTCTGTGGCAATTGTTTTACAAGTTCCAGCACATTTTGCAATGGGCTCTTGGTAAGGCTCTCATGCTGAAATGCCAGTATGTTGCTTCCATAAGTATATTGTATATACTTCCAGAGATCTGTATTTAACAATTCGCCAAAAGAACTTTTAGTAGAAGATGCGGTGCCGTGCAGGAACAAAAGAACCGGCTTGCCGGCAACCGCAGCAGAAAATTGATGCAATTGAAAATTAGCGTCGAGCTGGTACAAGCCGCTGGTATTTTCCAATTGTTTTTTCTCAAAATCTTCCGCAACGTCTTTTACTTTTTTATCTATTGTTTTTTTTGCAAAAATATTAAGGCCCTTCAGCAAAATACTCCCCACCACTCCCCTTTCCGCATCCGTACTTGTAAGAGACATAGGGATTTCAAAAGCATTGTCGCCGGAACGTTTTGCATTCGCTGCATCAGGAAAAACCTCATCAATTGTATCCGTATTGCAATACCATAAGGTGTCGTCGTTGAACACGAGCTCAACAAGATCATCTTTCTTTAACTCAATATCGTGCGACTCTGTAATGCCTCTTACGTTTCCGCCTACCAGGTATGACTTGCGTAATTCTATTATATCATCCGTTGATTTGGGATTTACCGGAAGCGTTTGCTCTGTTCCCTTAATTACAATTTTTTGAACACTCATTGGGGGAGATTTTTAATTTGAAGCTTAAATAATAAATAATTTTCAACAGAGCTAATTCTTCTGTTAGGCAAATACGCAGGTGTTCATGTAGGGAAGCAATCGCCTGAATAAAAATAAATTCTACCGCGACGCAGGTTTATAAAGAGATTGATCTAAGGGATTGGAAATTTCAGGCCGTACCTCACTTAACTAATATAAACTTTCGTGATAAGCCAGGATTGAATTATGAAGATAGTACAATTAGAGAATTTAATGAAACGATACAATTGTATGACAAAATTTTATTCAATAGTCTTTAAGCCTAAAGACATATCTAAACTGAGATGGTAATGTGAGACCATTACCTCTGAGTGGGGTAAATCAATTTGCACTTGCTTTATTGTTTAGCTGGCTTGAAAAATCAGCAGGGAAGGCCGTTCCGTAGATGTCTGCATACTTTTTTTCAGAAAATGGGTCAAAATATAAACTTGAATTTGGCCCTTTCTTTAAATCTTGTTGCTGTTGAACGGGGTTATTTTTATATTCAATTTTTACTTGCGCTTTACTATATTTTAATTGCGACAAATAATTTTGAAGCCCGCTAAGATAAATATCACCGGCTTTCTGCGAGTAATCTTTTTCGTAAGAAAAGACGATGCGAATATTCGCATCTGCATAGTTATTTAAATAACTAATAATTTTTCGAAGACTCGATTGTGCATTAGCATCGGGATAACCTTTTGCATCAAAATCAATTCTTGTTAAGAACGCTTCCTTGCTAACCGGATTATTAACACCTGAAACAAGTGTTTCAACAAGTTTAATTGCCTGATCAACTGTGGAAATAGAATTAAACTTTTGCTCCGTGATGGAAATATTAAATTCCTTTTCAAACGCCAATACTAATCCAGCTTTATCCAAATCGTCTGCTCCTAAATCGTTTGTAAGCGATGCTTGCGGGGTTACATCAGATTGTTTAGCTCCAAGTTTATTGGCAATTATTATCTCTACTTTTGTGGCAATACTTGCTCCGGCTGGAATGGAAATAACATTTCTGTCAATCGGTGTTTTGTCATCGATACTTATATAATTTTTGTCAAAGGGAGTTCCGCGAAATTTATTCTCGCTGTAACTAAACTTACCGGGCAATGAATTACCGATTGCTGCTTTAACAGAAGCGAGCGTTGCGGCTGATGAATTAAAAGAATTATTAAACAACGATATCTTGAACAGTATCATATTTGCGTTTCGTACATACACTACTTTTTTCAACTTATCCATTTGGCTTGCCTGCAATTTGCCCTGCTGATTTAAAAAGGCTTTTGAGTTATCAGTCTCATAGTAAACGCGCATCACATTAAAATGATCGCAATAACTTTCATCCACTGATCTTGCTTCCTCTATAGTTTGATAGCGGTTTTGGCAAATAGATAATTCGAAAGATGTAGCATTCACATTCCTTATTAGAAAATCCTGGTATCCGTTTCCAGCATTTGTTATGATCCTGTAGAGACCCTTAGCATTTGAACATATTTCCTGAATGCGATAAGTTCCATACGTTTTTTTATCGCCTGTAGAATAATAAATCAATTTTTTAACCGGAATAATATTTATTAAACGATTACTTGTGCCGCCGCTCCATATTTCGTTAAGGCTTTCCGGCAAAGCATTTGCCGCAATAATGTTACACTGATTATTTGAGAGATTGAGGTATAGTATTGGGATCCCAGGTGGATTGGTTGGTTGTGTAACAAGTTCAGTATGCACATTTATACCAAAATTTTCTTTGGCAATCTGAACTATTGAATCGGCTCTTGCTTTTTGATTGTTTTCATAATAAACGACGCGTGATGAATCTGAAAAATTTGCTCCGGCTGCTAAAATATCAAAATCAGAAAATGCATTTTGCACCTGCTGCTCTATAGCGGAATAAGAAGCCGGATCATTATACCTTATGTACAGTGGAACAGGTGATTTTGGGGGATTAATCGCAACAGTATATTGCTGCGAATTAAGATTTACAAGTTTTTCAAAATTTGCAATACTATCACCAGCCAATTGTATCATGACCTGCTGAGAAGTATCTATGGGTAAATTCTTTACAATAATTGATGTATCGGAAACTACTTCGCCATTATAAATTTTATCATTCGCGGTGACCGAGAAAAGAATATTTTTAAAATTACCAAGATTACTATTTCTTAAAAGGTTAAAAGTTACGTCAGCAAATTGCTTTGATGTTTTATAGTTATAATCAGTCCTAAAAAAATTATACATAAAATAAAAACCTGCGAGTAAAGCTGCGGCGGCCAATAAGCGCCGGACATTTCGATCACGGCTTCTTTTTTTAGTTTCGACGAAATCTTCATTTTTAAAGTATTCAGCAGGTGAAATACTTTTATCGCCTTTTGCATCTTTAAGAAGTGTATTATCAGCGCGGTCAAGGTACTTCTCAAGCGGCTGATCAAGCCATTGATTTTCGACATAGCTTTTCATCCTTTCATTTTCCGCAGCACTCAGCAAGTGTTCTTCAGGATTACGGGTATGAAGCAAAAATTTATTTACGGTTTTATTCAATTCAAATTCATCAACAATCATTGATGAAGCGGTAATATTTTCTTCCACTTCGTGAAATAATTCAAGCATCGTTTTTCTTGCAATAGCCTCCGAATCGTTGCTAAGATGAGAAAGCATTTCGAGCCGCAGCGAATCAGGAATTAAGCTGGTCTGCATCCATTTGATTCTCGAAAGCTTTAGCAGATTGGTATAATTAACCAGCTTGATTTTCGCATTGCTTTTTTCTTCCAATGCTTTACCAATAGCGACTGTAGCTTTCCAATCTATGTATGGATACACAGCAAGCGCAGATGTCCATTGAACCAATTCAGGATCGTTACCGAGATAATTTACTAGTTGACCCCATTCATCAAAATTTACAAAGCGTGAAGAATATGAAGAGGGGATAACAACATTTTGAATCTTTTGCCTGTTGATGAGATCATTAATTTCATTAGTAATAAGGTGATGTGCATTGAGATCTGCAGGCACTAAGGTAAATCCGGCTGCCACTAATGTATTTTCTTTATAATCCCAGTCATTTACAGGAACCGGCGTCAAAATGATCTTATGTGTCCATGATTTAAATTTATCAATTACCCACGGTTTTATTTTCGTGGAAACCGCTTCAAAAAATTCTCTTGTGTCAGAAAAAATAAAAAGGATGGTATTCGGGTATAGCCGGGCTACTTTATCCACCGGCAACATACTTTGATTCATCTTCTCATTACTGAGCAAAAGCGGTTCTTTGTAAAAACTAAAGGAATTGATATTTACCTGTTCTGTTTCTAATCTTTTAATAACATATTCAAATAGTTTCACCTGCAGGCTTTCAGCATATTCCTTATCAATAAAAACCAAAAAGTCTGTTGGTTGGGTCTTAGGTGAAAATTGTAAAAATGGAAATCCGCCGGAACGTATTGTAGCCAGAATTGTCTTCGGTACATTCAAAAAAGAAATATCATTCACATGCCTCTTGCGCATTGTCTCAGCCAACAGGCTGATTTCTTTTTCCGCAGAAATTTTTTGAACCTGGTCTTTGAATTCAATTTTATAGGGCCCGGTATATTCTTTAAGTTCGGCGGGTCCCTGCATACCACTCTTTTCTTTTAAATCTTTTTTTCTTTTTACAAATAAAATGAAAGCTGCCAAAGTAAGCGGCAGTAAAAAAGTGTACAAACCGGCGATTAAGATTTTCTTCCAATTAATATCTGCAGTTAGATTTAAAGGTTTGGTACCTGTAACCGACAACTGGTAAGCGGGCCGTTCAGTTAAAAAAACAGTAAGTGAATCGGTGCACTTAAATGATCCCTTAGTATCTACAACCACTTTAACGGTGTATACTTTATTAGAATGGTACGCAGATTGAAGATGCGAAGAATCAGATACCAGGCTGTCATTTATATACCACTTATATTTATAGCTACCGTTGTCTTGCGCATTGGTAAATTGCAGCGAATAATTCTTCTTCGACGTTTTAGTCGTTTCAATTACGTCTTTTGCAATAGTTACCGAGGGTTGCCTTTCGCAATTAACCAGCAAATTATCATTGCGGTAAAGGCTTACGGTATCATTCTTTTCATCTAATAAGAAGGCAGCGATCCTTTTGTTGCCGTCTGCAGCGAATACTTTTTTTACCTCTCTTGTATTTTGAAAAACACTATCATCAATTTTAAATGTGACATGATATTTTTTTGAAGAAACTGTATCTTTTATTTCCGCACGAAAGAGTACAGTTTCACCCTGAACTAAATAGCTAAGGCTGTCACTTGATATAGCAGCAACATTTATTGATGGCTTTGGGTTTGGGCTTTGCCTGAAAATCAAATACAAAATCGCAGATAATAACAGCAAAAGAACAACGCCTCTTACAACAATTTTTTTGTAGTTATTTTTTTTCGAAACTTCTATAACAGGATCGGCTGGCTGGTAAGTTTTCTCTTTTATATAAGTTTCATATTTTACAAAAACAGCGTTGAAATGTTCCTGCTCTTCTTTATTACGGCAAATGAGCGGGCTGATAATTGATCGCAGATCAGAAAAGTCCTGCATCTTTTCATCACCCAGGTTTGCCAACACCTTTTGTAAATCAATAAGTGTAAATGTGCTTATATCGAAGCCTTCTGCTTTCAACATTGCAAGCAAAGTTGCCAGGGGAGTTGATATGTGAGAAGATAGCATGGGAACCTGACCCTAACTCCTCTCCGCGACGGCGGAGAGGAGTTAGGGTATTAGCAGTACTTATTTAAAATTATAATTTATCGTACCTGTTTATAAAAGCCTCAATTTCAAAATTCACCATTTCAACTTCTCACGACTCACAACTCTCAATTCACATCATCACTTCAGCTTAAAGCAATCTTCTCCTGGTCATCTTTACTTTTTGCGATTATCGGAAGTGTGTATTGCAATATTGTTTTTTGACCCGGAGAAAGCTTTAGGAAATCAACCTCTTCTGTAAAAAACCCTTCTACTTCCAGAACCTTAATCCATTCCAGCAATTCTGAATTGGATGGCGGCTTATCCTGCATCTTTTCTTTATACTGCTGAAATTGTGAAATCACATTTTTCACTTTTTTCCTTAGGTCTTCAAATTTATTTTTAACAGATTGCTCTGTTTCATTTTTATAAATAACATTCAAATAGGGCTCCATTCGTGAGCAAACTATTTTATACAAGGTATCTTCATCTGGAGATGGAATATGATAAAATAAACAACGGCGTAAAAATGCATCGGGAAGATTTTTTTCAAAATTACTCGTCATGATTACCACGATTCTTGCCGTTGGGTCATTTTCATTTTGCGGCGCTCTCTTTATTTTCAGGCTGCTGTTAAGTTCATTGATTGAAAATTCATAATATTCAATTTCATTTAAAAGGTCATTAGGAAAATCACGAGGCGCTTTATCGATTTCATCAATTAGTACGACCGTGCTTCGTGGCACCTCTCCTATCTCGTTGTAATTTTTAAGCAACTGCAATTCCATAAGCTTTTCATCCGACGCAATTTTTGCGCTGCCATACGTTTGTAAAATAGCTTTGCCCAGCGCATTCAGTTTTATGAAAGGATGTGCCTGGCTTATCAATGCTGAATTACTATTTACCTGGTCAACACTTTTTTTCTGAAAATGCCCTATGGCATCATACGTGTAAAAAAGATCAGAAGCGCTGGATGTGGTTTTAGTATTAAAAATAAAAGGGGCTGGAAGAAACGGTGCAAAACCATTCAGGTCTTTTTCCTCCATTCCCGCAAGTTCGTTAGCGACTTTAAATGCGAGTTGGGTCTTGCCGGTTCCCGGAGCGCCAGTCACCAATAAGGGCTTCTGCAACCATATTGCCATATTCACAGCTTTGGCCAGGCCTGTATCTTCAATCACATAATACCGCGGATCAAGATCTGCAGTAGTCTGAATATTTTTAAGATCAAATAATTTTTCAGAAGGCATATTTATATATTTTTCGATTTATCAAAAATTACCTTATCCAGCAAAAGCTCCGCGGCCGACATGGAAAATGTTTTTTCAGGCTTATTATAATATTCAGGAAAATAATTTTGAAGGATTGCACTTATTCCCTGCTCACTTTCTTCAATCTTCCTGCTCAGTAACCAATCTTCAATATCATCGATGCAAATTTTTTCGAGACGCGGCAGTTTATTATTTGCAAGGAATGTAGGATCATCCGTTATCTGGTTGCTTAGTTGAACATTCTCTTCAATATCAGATTGCCTGAATAATAAAAACACCAGGATTTTCTTTTCTTCATCCGGAGCATTCAAAACAGAAATCTCTTTATAAAAATTTTCTATGGCTTTTTTATAGATGAGAATATTATTGTCTTTCAAATAAGAACTTTCTATAACAAGATTAATTACCAGGAAATCCTTTTTTGCTTTGCGAAGTGCATCGAATATATCTGAAGCCTGTATCTGGCGTAGCGGTAAGGTGAGCGCCTGTATCAACTGGCTTCTTATTTCATTCTTAATGCGCAATAATAGTTGCACTTCACTTTGGAGCGGAAAATATTTTGTAATAACGGTCACCTCTACCACCTGCTTACCTTCGTAACGAAACTGGCACTCGTAGCGGTTTACAAAAGAAGTGTGGTTGTCTTCTTTATGCCCCGGCAATAAAAATAAATGAATTGGATTTTGGTAATCTGATATATAAAATGAATTATCAAATGCATCTACCTGGTTGTAGCGGTTACAGAAATATTTTAAATCACCGGACAAAGGTTTTACTTCATTTGCCGGAGGCTGAATTACAACGGGCTCTTGTTGAAATAGTTTAATGTACTCGGGCTTATTTAATTCCCTGCGCAAAGAAGCCAATACGATACCCGGAAGGTCGTCCGCATTTTTAAATAAAGCAACGCCACGGGATTTTCCTACGCCTTCTATAAATTTCTTTAGTCTTTCGTCAGTTGTCTCGATATCTTTTTTAAAGCAAAGAATTACCATGTCTTTCTTTTGGCAGGCAGCATCGTATTCAAATTCCGTAAAAGATTTTCCAAGTAATACATCATCTTTTTCAGGAATGGAGCCATAAGACTCTCCAATCACTAAAATATAAATGGGGCATTGCTTTACGTAATCTTCTACTTCATCTTTGGGATGCCTGGTAAATGCTCCAAACCATTCCATACAGCATACCTCATAGTCTGCTGTCTGCAATAAATCGATAAGAGATTTTCTTTCTTTTTCAAGATCTCTTTTGGTGGATGATAAAAATATTTTAATAGAAGAAGCCATTTAATTCATTTGAAAAAATAATAAGAGGATAATGGAATTTAAATCTTCAAATGTGCAATGATAACGATGGTTGGAATATTAGTTACCCTAAATTTAAATAAACTTCAATAAAGTTTGCTTAATAACTATGAAGCGAAAGCGGTGTCCGTTTTAAAACAAAAATATTATACAAAAATTAAGCGTGCTTTTCCTTTATATATTGCAATGGAGAAGCGCTTAATAATTTTCTTAATTTTTCAATTTGTGATTCGGTAGATTCCTTCATCCAGTTTTCAGTTACCTTAGAATAAGCATCATCTAAAAGCTCCTTTGCTTTTGCTTCATCCCCTGATCCTAAATATGCTTCTGCCAAACTTACCTGCACCCAATAACGGCTTGCCCAATATACCCGAATAACATCAGGCGCTCCATCTTTTCCGGCAACGAGTGGATTGTCTGTTATCCATTTCTCACAGATTTCGATTACTTCCAGCCTCGCTCTTTTTGCCAATATAAAATCGGTAATTGCCTCAGCGCTGTCCTTCGTTAGTGATGCTCGTAGGTTTAAAAGATAGGCATAGTTAATACCATTGTAATGATCTCTGCGAATATAAAATCCACGCTCATAAGCTTTGATAGCCTTATTAAGCGAGTCAGGATCGTTACTCATTTCGCAAATCTTTTTATGTATGGATCCCCACAATCCCAATGTTTCCGGATCATTAGAATCATTAGGGTTTAACAGCTCCAATAGATCTTTTGCTGATTTTAACGAGGTTAGTTCATCAGGAATTTTAGCCTTGTAAGTCGCTAATGCCAGCCGCTGTAAAATGTAAGAATCCTCCTTATCGGGATTATCTGCTTTTAAATTTTTGCGGATCGTAGCTAAAAATGTTTTCGCGGTAGCCCAGTCCCCCGCTTTTTGTGCGTCTTCCGCTTCCTTCATCAATTCACTATGAGTAGGTGTTTTTTCAACTGTAGTATTTCTACTTTCCTGGCTTTTTACAGGAGGACTATTAGCGCCATCGTTGGCAGCTTCTTCAATGGCTGCAGCTATTTCAGGAGCTTTCAGGCGATTCAGAAATGTGTAAACCGGGCTGTCCTTTTCCCTCGGGGTTTTATTTAATATGTCAACGATAGCGCTCGTAAGGAGTTTACTAAATCTCCTGGCTTCACTGGACCCTATGTCTTCTCCGAGGTGATGATATTGACGAACAAGAATATGGTTTACATCAAACGCCTGGGACTTCATTCCATCTTCACATATAACCACTGTTGTATATGGCCGCAATGCATGGCGCACGCCCAATTCATAAAATGCATTTCTATTGGATGTAGATAAATCTGCTACCACTACATCAGCATTAAGCAATTGCTCATACATAGGAAGATCGATCTCGCCTGAATGAACTATTTCATCTGCTCTTATACATATAAGGCCTGCATCTTCTACTGCGGGCTTAATCATATTCTCATACGATTTATCAAGATCCAAAGTTCTTCCTGTTTCGAAATCAGTTTTCTTTCCAAATCCCATTATTACGAAGCATGTTGGTTCGTTTGCCATTTGACTATTTTTTATTAACGTAAGCAATTTATTTCCCCGATCACATAATTTCTCTTCATTGCTTCTTTTCTAAAATGGTCCGTGGTATCATCGGAATCTTTTGGAGCTCCCTCCCAAACAATAACAGCAATTTTTTCTTCATCCCTGTTAATATCGGGGTTATCAACTATTGAATCAGCAGTATCTAAAATATCAAAATTTGTTTTTACATAAGCATCCGTATCATCTTCGGAATAATTTAATATTACCACATTTGATTGCCCGTTCAGCCTTTCATATATCATATCAAACAATTGACCCCAATCCCCTTGCCGGTCTGTAACTGATGAGAACCTAAATGTTTCCACGTCAAAAGGCAGAATCATTTTTGCAGTAATATTTAATTCTCCTGCTACATCCAATGCAATTAAATCGGCGCCGCAGGCCGCTGAACAAACCAGGTAGTGAATACCCCTTGCAATAAAAAATTGCTTTAATTTTTCTTTTACCATTTCAACATTTTGAAACGGAAATCGTGGTGTAGCAACATCGGCTGCATCTATTCTTCTACCCGCGAGAACTGCTACCATATATTAAGCTTTATGAAACAACTGTAACCGGTTTGTAAATTATTTTTTTACTGCGATATTTCTGATAAATCAAAATTCACATCTTACACAAACGACCCAAAATGTTCCATTGAAATTTGCTCCGCAGCTTTGCTCCCCACTTGTCGTAACTGGTCTATATAAAGAACAGAATCCATTTCACGCACATGGTCGGAATCAATATTGCCCAATCCCATTTCATCCAAACCTTTCCTGCTTAAATCTGCATTGTATCTTGCATATAAAAAATGTCTTTTTGTATCACTCGCCAGGGGAACCAGGTTTCCTTTTTCGTCCATGGGTACCATGTACTTTAATTCGAGATCAATATTAGCCCCGTAAGTACATCTGCCGACGGTTCTGCAATTGATATCCTGGTCTACCTGCATCGCATACATGAGATTATTTGGTAGCCCTTTTGCAGCATCCAATAAATTATTATAAGCCCCTGCGCTTGGTGCTGAGCCGGTTCCCACTGATATAATCAACAACTTATCTTCACCGGTTGGCCAGCTTAGATTGTAAGCAGATTGCGTTGCCATTCTATACATTAAAAATGAAGGGTTATTATATGGAGTTACTCCACCGTCAACAAATACAAAAGTTTTTTCAGGATCGTTAGGATCCCATTGCAAAGTTTCCGGGGGGAAATAAACCGGGGCAGCCGTGCTGGCTCTCACCAATTGAAAAAGCTTAATTCTTGAATTGCAATCCGGTAAAGACTCATCATTAAATTTGGCTAAGGGATTATTGCTTATAGGCCAGGGAGAGTCGGTACTCCTGTTCATGGTTACTACTAGCAGTAAAGATTTGTATTTGCCTTTTCGTACCATCAGGTCAGTATCTTCTCCAAATGTTTCTTTCAACATTTTAAGTAAAGGACCTGACTCATATAAAGCTTTCCATCTTTTTAAAATAAAATTTTTATCAAACATGTCCTTACCCTTTTTTATATAAAACTCGAGCAACTGGCTTACCGACATTCCTATTGATAGCCCTGCGGCAATAATAGCGCCTGTGCTGGTTCCGCCTATATAATCAAAATAGTCTCCCAGTACGAAATCATCGCCTTTGTTCAATTTTTGTCGCAACTGTTTTTCCATTTCCGCTAAAATCTCCAATGTTAAAACACCGCGGATACCTCCGCCATCGAGAGCTAAAATTTTTCGCGGCTGAGTGGTTTCGTAACGCTGTTGTAAGGGTCCCCAAACTGACATAGTAGTTTTTTTATTTGAAAAAATATTATTAACGAATATCTATAGAGATTCTTTCGCAGGATATCATTCACACTTAAATCCGGAAAATTGTTTTGACCTGGATTATTTCATTTAAGTGTTAATGAAGCGCTTTATTTTCCAGGGGAACGGAGAAAGTTGTGATACTTAAAATTAAGAAGGTAATTCGAAATTACAAGATTGGCATTTGGTTAAATCTGAAATTAACCTGATTATCCTTTTGACCAAAGTAAACAGCCTGCTGAAATTGTGGGAAGTTAAAAAAAGAATTGAAAAGATTATTTTGCCTCTTACATGTACACAATATGTAGTTGCAAAAGATTTATTAGGCTAATAATACACCTTCTTACGAGGCAAGATTTATTGAGAAACTAAATATTGGCGGATTTGCCTTTAGCAAAAATTTTGCTTTTTCAATACCCTTAAGTGTAATGCAAATTGCAATTTTATCAAGTTGCTTAATAACAATCAATTCCTGGTTCACCAACAATTGCAGGTAATGTTGAATAGCATCCCAATCCAGCGATTGCCTGAGTATTATTTCCCGTGGACTACACAAGTAGGTTTCAGGGTGAGCATCATACTTCACTATATCAAAAATTGTTTGCAATACGTGGTACTCATTTTCCATAAAATAAATGTACACTTAACTCTGATTAATAAATATCATTTAAGAGTTAAAATTTATTAACACTGAAAGCACATTTCTGCAGGAAGCCTATAACCCATATTCATTTTGTATCAGGCTTCGTGGTGAAATATTTTTTTGTTTTAAATTAATTTACACAAGGCCTCTCTTATACCTTTTTAACTACGAGTCCAAGTGGTAATACCTGCCTGCCATACATTTCATTTAGCAATGCCCCTACGCCGGTATAGATGGCAGATCCACCGCATACAATGCCTTCATAACCTGTAAAAGTTTTTATAGCTGCATTACCGGTTGCATCACCAAGCGCTAATAAAAAAAATAAAATCGTTAAAGTGGCGAACACAAATTGTAAAGCTTTACTTATACGAAGCGTTCCAAAAAAAAGCAGGCCTGTGAATATTCCCCACATAATAAGATATGCGATCATAGCGCCTTCTGAAGCGGCAACCGTCCACCCTAGTTTCGGCATTACAATGAGGCCTACTAATGTAAGCCAGAAAAAACCATAAGAAACAAATGCAGTGAACCCAAAGGTGTTATTCTTTTTTACCTCCATAATTCCTGCGACAATCTGTGCCAGGCCGCCATAAAAAATTCCCATAGCGAGTATCATTGAATTCATTTCAAAAAATCCTGCATTGTGGAGATTGAGTAACACAGTAGTGAGCCCAAACGCGAGAAGCCCAAGTGGAGCTGGATTTGCACTTGTATCTTTAATTATAATAGCTGACTGGTCCATAATTATTATTGTTTTAAATGAAAGTTTAAAATACTAATCTTAATTGAAATTGTTTTAAAGATTTTTATAAGCAATCCGCATTTTCTATTGATGAAACAGTTATTGTATCATATTAAAAGATATCTCTAAAACCTAAATCTCTTTAACCCATCTTCAAACTTAATTTCTGGAATCGGGCCTCCTTTAAAGCAGGAGAAAAAATATTTTCATACTTACCCTTACTACCTGTTTTAAAAAACAATCGTTATGCGAACTTATGACTATTCCGTATAATAATACGAACTTTATTATAATTCGTATATTTATACGAACTGAATCAAAATTCGTATATTAGCACGAACCAAAGTCAGTTCGTGTAATTATACGAATAAGCTTAGAATTCGTATGTTTACAAATTAAATTTATGCAGGCAGTCCTTACAGGAGATATCGTAAACTCAACCCGGCTTTCTTCAGCAAAAGGAAAGGCTCTTGTAAAATTATTAGAGCAAATACTGAAACCATATAAGTATGAATTCTACCGTGGGGACAGTTTCCAGGTACTTATAAAAGAGCCCGGCAGTTCACTTCGTATTGCATTACTTTGCAGAACGGGTGCTATAGGGATTACTGACAACGAGGCGGATGTAAAGGTGAGTATTGGCCTGGGTGATGTGGACGAACGTATCAAAACACTCGGCTCGGCAAAAGGAGAAGCATTTATTTTATCGGGCCGCGCATTTGATGAATTAGAAAAATCAGGTTCAAGGCTGGTGATCTCTGCTGAGAATACATTAGCCAATATTAGTTTGCAGGTAATTTCAAATTATATTAACTCGATCTACAGCAGAATGACATCAAAGCAGGCCAAAGTAATTTTTGAGTTATTGAAAGGCGGATTGCAACAGGACGTAGTAAAGAGATTAAAAAAATCAAAGAGCACAATTAGCCAGCATGCAAATTCAGGGCGCTGGACCGAAATAGAAAAAATTTTAAATCAATACGAATTATTGGTTAAAGCCATGGGATAAAATATCAAAAAAGGTTTCCATTAAACAACCGGGCTAAACAATAAAACTATCAGCTATTAATTACTAAGAATGTTCATTGCATCTATATGGTTCATAAAATTAATATTGGCACATCTCCTTACAGATTTTGTTTTGCAACCCTGGAGTTGGATAGTAAGCCGGAATAAAAATCATTTCGCCTCAGGTAAATTGTACTTGCATGGGTTTATCACTGCAATGGTGGCGTGGATACTAATTGGATGGAAGTACTGGGTCGTAGCATTAATAATTTTTATTACACACACCATTATTGACGGATGGAAATCTTATCAAAAGCAGAACAGCATTTATTTTTTAGTTGACCAGCTATTTCATATTATCGTAATCATCGGTTGCTGGTATTTTACATTTATACACTGGGAAAATGTACAGCATACCTGGGCAATGCTAAACGGCAACTCCCATTTCTGGCTTGCATTTACTGCATGTGTTTTTCTTACAACACCATCGGGAATTTTAATAGGGCAGTTAACTAAAAACTGGAGAGACCAAATTCCTGATTCTCAAAACCTGGCCAATGCAGGCAAATGGATTGGTATTGCAGAACGGCTCATAATACTCATCTTCGTTACGCAAGGCCAATACTCCGCAATAGGTTTGTTGATTGCAGCAAAAGGCATAATAAGATTTAATGAAAAAGACCGGCAGGAAATCAAAACTGAATATTTAGTAATAGGCACCTTGCTAAGTATAGGAATTGCAATTGTTACCGGGTTGATTATAAAATTCTAACCTATGAAACACTACAAAGTAATTGGCTTATTGGCATGTTCTTTATTAATTGTGAGCTGCATTATGCCATGGGCCTATTACGCAGATCTTAATAAAACATTTAACGGCTTTTTCTCCGAAGGAAATAATTATGGCAAGCCGGGAAAGTTTTTTGTTTTTTTTGGGGTAGCATCCATGGCACTAATCTATCTTAACAAGATATGGGCTAAGCGGGTACATTTATTTTTATCAGCGCTTAATATCGGGTACCTGATAAAGACCTTTATACTTTTTACTTCCTGCTATAATACCTATTGTCCTGAAAAGAGAGCAGGGCTTTACCTGTTAATAATAAGTTCCGTTTTGATTATGATCGTTGCCATTTTTCCCGATTTAAAAATTGCTAACGCTTCGCGGGAAGAAAAAATTAGTGATCCCAGGTAAGTAATTATTCAAAAAGCTCAAGCCTGTTTTTAGGCCGCTTATCATCGAGCCAAATAAAATCTTTTAGCCTGGATTCTTCCTGTGGTATCTCTCTCATTGGGTACATTTTTCCTTTCACATCGTTTACAAAAAGAACTTTTATAAGATCATCATTTTTAAAGTAAAGATCAATAACGTCGCCGGTGGCGCGGTTCATTCCAATATATGAGCTATCATCATCAAGCGCATAATATATACTTTCTGCCTGCGAACCTTTCACACGCATGTAATCAATTTTGCCGTCCACAAAATAGCCGTTGATTGTTTTACCGGCCATCTGGTTGTAAAAGCCCTGGGTCGTTTTGTTTACAATCATTCCTTTCTCAAACACATATAACCTCTCGGTTTTCTTATTTTTTGTGTAGAGAAAAATAGTATCACCCGTTATTTGGCTTCTTCCACTCCAAATAACGGGATCATAAAATAATCTGAAAATGGAGTCTTTGGCTGAAAAGAAAAGACTATCACAAATACTTTGAAGTGAATCATTAAATATTTTTACATGATGGAACGCCAGGAAGTATCGAACCGCAGAGTCGGCTTTATTTACTGTGCCTTTTAATATTTTATCACCAACCTTTATGCTGTCGCTTATATTAAGCGTTGAAACATGAGCGGATGAATCCACGACAGAAGAATCGGGAATGAATAAATTAATCGGAGGAGAAATCATCTTAGAACTATCAATTACCGTTATGCTTTGGGCCGGGTTTAAGCCAGGATTTTTCGCACCATCCGCTCTATGAGATTTCAATGAATCAATTATATGCATAACATTGCGGGCAGAGTCACTAATCTTTCCATGCTGAAAATTTAAAACACTATCCTTCAGTGAAAGGATATTGTTACTGTCCCTGGCTCTGATAATTTCAATGCTATCTTTTACAACACTATCTTTTTGTAATACCATTTCATTGCTGTTTACAAATGCAGATAAGCCCGAGAAAAGCGTGTCGGCCGCAATGTACGTGCTATCATCTTTTTGCTTAATAATCATTACAGGTTTCCTGGTAGCAAGGAATGAGTTATTTTTTTTATCCAAAAATATTTGATTGCCTGTAACAATAAATCCATTTGCCGAGTCTCTTACAATAGCATTGCCTTCAAGTTGTGCATTGCCCGATTTATCTTCAAGCGCCATAGTGTTTGCAACATAAATTCGGCCGCTGCTATCCTTAACAGAAGTTCGGCTCGTAAAAAAAGCATTGCTGGTCTTGAGGTCATAAGTTCCCTGTGTGGTAACAATATCTACTTCCTTATTTTTAATACTGGTATTGCCCGTAAAAGTTACTACTTCCGTTTGCATATTATAAATAAGTGAATCAGCCTTTATGCGATTCTTTGGACCAATCACATCTACATTTTTTCTAAAATAGACATCTTTGGTATCCGCATAGTATGTGCCTTCACTGCTTGTAATGGTGTTATCCCTGTCAATAACTTTGCCGCCATCGTGATAATTCCCGATGCCGGTATTGAGATTATAATCGAGATCCTGCGTGTATAATGTTCCTTTTTTATCTGTAAGTTTTACGTTTCTTTTTAGGTAGGCGGTTTTTTCAGTTCCAATGTATTTTAGATAATCACCGTAGGTTTGAATACTATCTGCCTGGTTGATGTGAACATTTCCAAATGCTTCTACAATATGTGTTGTAGGATTTATGACAGCACTGTCGCTTGAAAAGATGGTTGTTTCTTGCTTTATAATTGCTCCACCGGCAATTGTTTGCAAAGTAGTAAGGGAATCCAAACGTACCGTACGCATGCTTGGCCCTTTTATTATTTCAAATTCCCTTATTGTATCAGCAACGTTTGGAGGAGGCGCTACCTGCGCCAACGAATTGAAACCAATGCTTATTGAAACGAAAAGGCATAGAATTTTAAATCGTGTGAGCATCCAAGTTAGTTAACCACTTTAAGTGTATCATCTATTAAAGGAGCCGTTATGTAATCGCCTTTATCTTTTTTGCCAAAAACGGAAATGTTTACGTAGCGCTTGGGATGAACCCTTATATCATCCAGAAGAATATTTATTTTATTTGTAGTTGACTCAAGATTGTCGTATAGCTTTTTATCATTAAGAAGCAAGCCAAGTGACCCATCTTTACTGTTTATTTTTTCTGAACCTTTTTTGAAATTTTCAACCGCGGCATTTAATGTATCGAGGGT
The DNA here is from genome assembly GCA_040007435.1 of Ginsengibacter sp. Taxonomy (GTDB): domain Bacteria; phylum Bacteroidota; class Bacteroidia; order Chitinophagales; family Chitinophagaceae; genus Ginsengibacter. The sequence goes on from JBDTUZ010000019.1 coordinate 51,980, forward strand.
TTGCTTTAAATCTATTTCGGCAAATTTTGCTGATGCTTTTTGTGCGTTCCCAAGAATATCATTGAGCTTGTCGTTATTAGAATTCAGGTTGGCAGTGAAAGCATTTACATTATCGAGAGTATGTGCGAGTGCACCGGTTTGGTTATTCAACAATTGCTGGAGTGATGAAGCTGATAAGGAAAACGATGCAGTTGTTTTATTCAAATTTTCTACGATCCCTCTTATATTATTTTTAGTGCTGGGGTCAAAAACCCCCGTAACTATATGCAAAACCGAATCCAAAGATTTCACCGCATTGCGTACCTCGTATAAAACCGGGTTGATCAATTTTAACGCCTCGTCAAAGGCACCACCGCTTAGCGAAGTGACTAAAGTGTCGCCAGACTTCAGGTAATCGGATGAATTTCCTAATTGAATTTCAAGTACCGGGTTGCCAAGAAGATTTGGATTAATTACCGCAAGAGAATTGGATGGAATATTTACATCTTTTGTAAGATTAACGGTAACTACAATTTCTCTCATATCTTTACCGCCGTCAAGATTGGCAATGTTGCCAACCTGTAAACCGTTAATGATTACCGAATTGGATTTCGCAAGTCCCTGCACGTTTTGATAGACGGCGTAAATGTGTGTTTCTTTCTTAAAAAGGCTTCTACCTTTCAGATAATTAAAGCCGAAAAACAAGAGCGCAACGCCCAAAATTGCCAGTAATCCTATTTTCGTTTCGTTACTAATTTTCATTTTTTATTTTTAATGAATACAGCATCTTTCTTTTTAATTGATAAGTTGCGATCACGAAAATAGGAAAATCTTTATTGGCATGGAGAACTCAATATCACTACAGCTTTATGAAAAATGATAATTAAGGGTAACAGCCTTTTCAGGCAATGAAAAAGTTATCTATTATTTAGACTGCGTCACTTCAGTACTTGGAGTTCCATCATTGCCTTCTACAATTGCTTTATATTTTATGAGCGCGCGGGTAATGGATTCTGCAATTTGCTGCTGGCCTTTTTCACTGTTGAGATATCTTTCGTCATCGTAGTTAGCTATAAACCCGGTTTCAATTAGAACTGCCGGCATTGAAGTTGCCTGTAGTACCCATATACCTTTTTGCCGCTGATGTACGCCCAAGTCTTCCCGTCCCATTTCTGCAATATCTTCCTGTATGACAGATGCAAGTTTGTAGCTCTTTTTAAAATAATTTTGAGTATATAATAACGCTTTTGCCCTCCACTCCGGGCTATCATCGTTTATATCCAGTGTGCTATCGTTCTCTTCTGTAGTAAAAATAAGGTCACTCTTTTCCATCGCCTTTATTTTGTCATTGGTTTTATGTGCAGCAAAGATCCAAGTGCTCGTTCCTTTTCTGTCAGTAGGAATTTTATAATATTGCTTTATAGCAACAGTACGCGTATGGGGAGTAACGATTTTTTTTCGCTTCTTACCTTTACCAATGTATTTAACAGTGTTATAAGTCTCCTTCTTGTAACCGAGAATTCGTGAGCCGGTTCTCAAATCAACAGCATCTGCATGTATGCACACGAAAAGATCTCCGTGATTATCATTTGCGATTTGGGCTTTCTCGTGAACAGGCTGATAAACATCGGTGGTCCTGGTAGGAATGATTTCCACTCCGGGCATTTGCTCTTTTAAAGTTTGCACCAGTTTTTTCGAGATAGCTAGCGTAATATTTTTTTCCGATGAACCGAGTGTGCCTTCATATTCGCCACGTGCTCCAGCATCACTACCTCCATGTCCCGCATCCACAATGATGGTTCTGATTTTTTTACCCTGCGCATTCGTATTTACGGGCATTAGCATAAATGCATTTAAGAAAATAAAAACAATGTTAGGGATTGATAAAAAAGAAAATATTCTCCTGAATTTAACCATGTAGCTTAAAAATTTATTAATTGGTACGAAATTGATATTCAATAATCTTCACAAAACCTTAATTGAAATCTGTCTATTTTTGTTCACTACTGCTATGAACATGGTAAACAAAGTTAGCTTAAAAACTATATTGACTCTCGCTTCTGCAGCTATACTATTTACACTAACGGTTCAAAGTAAGGATAAACAGCATCTAAAAATTCCCTTTTACAGATTTTTAACTTCACGTTCAGATACACTCCCTCCAGGCAAAAAGGATATTTCAATTCCGGAAAAACAAATTTCAAATTCTGACTCAATTAAAGAGACCAGGATTCCGGTTATTGATACAATTCCATTAAATAAAATTGATTCCTTAGCAGGCAGGGATTCCTCTTCTTTAACCCAAACCCAGGATACTTTATTGTATAAATTATCAAAAAATGCAATTGAAGCGGTGTTGGATTATTCTGCTGAAGATTCTATGGTGCTTGATGTGCCTGGTAAAACAGTAACCCTTTACGGAAAAAAAGCAGTGACCAATTATAAGGACAATGAACTTACAGCCCCTGTGATTGCATTTGACCAGGCAACCGGAGATATTAACGCTTCTATTAAAAGAGACAGCGCCGGAAATGTAATTGCTTTCCCCACTTACAAGCAAGGTGATTTTACTTCTCAAAGCGATTCCATAAGATTTAATATGAAAAGCTTAAAGGGATTGACAAAAAGCACCTATACCCAGCAAGGGGAAATGTATGTGTATGGAAAGGTGATAAAAAAAATAGACAATGATGTTTTCTATGCCTTAAGAGGGAGATTTACCACATGCGACCTGGACACTCCCCATTTTGCATTTATCAGTAACCGGATAAAATTTATTAATAACAAAGTAGCGATTACCGGGCCTGTGCATCCTGAATTTGAAGGCGTACCCATACCAATATATCTTCCGTTTGGAATTTATCCATTAAGCCAGGGAAGGCATTCAGGATTTTTGCCTCCTAATTTTGCAACAAATCAACAGTTGGGTCTTGGGCTTGAAGGATTGGGGTATTACAAAGTGCTCAGTGATTATTGGGATGTTACCGTAAGAACAAGTATTTATTCATACGGAGGATGGACGCTAAACTTAAGCCCGCATTATAGAAAACGATACCGGTACACAGGTAATATTGCTTTTGATATGCAAACCTTTAAATACAACTTCAAAGGAGATCCGGATTATTCCCGAAATCGAAGTTATCATATTGCGTGGAGCCATTCTACGGATAGTAAAGCGAGGCCGGGAGTTACATTTAGCGCCAATGTAAATGCCGGCAGCAGTAGCTACAATTCCTATGTACCTGACAGGCCTATACAAAATTTTCAAAATCAGTTAACCTCCTCAATATCATATTCCAAAACGTGGAAAGACAAACCGTTTAACTTAACGGTAACTGCCAATCATAACCAGAATACCAACCTAAAGATCATAAATGTAAACCTTCCTGATGTTGGTTTTAATGTGCAAACGATTTATCCTTTTAGAAAAAAAGAATTTGCGGGTACGCCCAAGTGGTATGAAAATCTGGGAATTGCTTATAACGGAAATGCGAAAAGCCTCTTTTCTTTTTATGATACGCTTGGGCACATTTTCCGGCAGATAGCAGACACCTTTCAATTTGGGGCTCATCATTCGTTACCCATATCCCTCTCGCTTCCACAAATAGGAGCTTTCCAGGTAGCCCCATCTGTTAGCTATGATGAAACATGGTACCAGAGAAAAGTTTTCAGAACATGGGACACTGCAAGAAAAAAACTGGATACCACCTTCCAAAAAGGATTTTATACAGCCAGGCAAATGTCATTTGGCATAGGAATTTCCACAAGAATATTTGGGATGATAACCGCCAAAAATAAAGACGCAAAGATCCAGGCGATACGTCATGAAGTTCGCCCGACGCTTGGCTTTAGCTATAAACCGGATTTTAATAAGAATAGCTTCTATTACACCCAGGTTGACACTACAGGACGAAAAGGCCAGTTTTCATTCTATGAAAGAAATGTCTTTAGTTCTTACTCGCCGGGGAGGTTTGGCGGCTTAACTTTTAATCTTGACAATAACCTTTCTATGAAGGTGCGTAATAAAAAAGATACTGGTGAAAATGCACTAAAAAAAGTATCCCTGATAGATGGGTTTGGTCTGGCTACGAGTTATAATTTTTTCGCGGATTCTTTTCAACTGAGCCCTATTACTGTATCGGCACGAAGTAATTTATTTGACAAAGTAAATATAACAGCCGGAGCGGTGCTCGATCCTTACCAGGTAAATGCACAAGGACAAAGGGTGAACGAACTCTTATGGCAGCGTAATGCATTTTCATTAGGCAGGCTGGTAAGTGGCAACGTATCCGTGTCAAGCAATTTTAGGGGAGGAGATAAAAAAGCGGGTTCTAAAACTCCCACTGATCAGCAACGTGACGACCTGTTGCGAAATGATGGATATACGGATGACACCTACAACAGTGAGTTGGCCTATATCACCAATAATCCCGGACAATTTGCCGATTTCAATATTCCATGGTCGGTTAACTTCTCTTATTCATTAAGCTTTTCAAAAGTTTTTGTTGCGAATCAGGGCTTTAAAACTAATGTTTCACAGAATACAAACTTCGGCGGCACATTGAACTTGACACCCAAATGGCAAATGGGAGTAAACGGATATTATAATCTTACAACTGGAGAATTGGGCACTATAGCTCTTTCCATTTCAAGAGATATGCATTGCTGGCAAATGGCAATAAACGTGTCGCCCGTAGGAAAGTATCGTTTCTTTAGCATTAATATAAGCCCGAAGTCACCTCTGCTTCGCGATATTAAAGTGAATAAGACAAGTTCGTTCCGCGATTTCTAACTATAAGTTTGATTAAGATTGAAGCGGAAAAACTATCAGTTATTTTCCGGCACTTTTAATATACTTTATCCATGTGTTGATATAAAAAGCGTTGTTTGCGTTGCTGATTTTTGCATCACTCAGGTGCATACTAATTTTCATATCACCACAATCCGAAGTAATTACATAATCTAATCTGTCGCCTGATTGCAGCGAAACGGTGTGGCCAATAAATTTTGTGCATCCGATTTGGTATTGCTTTACATTACCCATGGGCGCATTACTGGTAAGTTTTTTGGAAATCTCTTCGAGGGCCCTAACAAATTCAGGAAGGTACTTTTTTTCCACAGGAAAAAACCCATTAAATTTATCAGTTTGGGTAACCTTATCGGTATAAGTAATAGGCTGGGCAAGCCTTTTGTCCAATAATGCAAATTTCTGCCCCTGGCTGCTGATAAAAAATATAGAGAAAAAAAAAGGTAAAAAATATTTCATAAAATAATTTGTCCGGGCTTATTTGTATTCTCCAAAAACCGCTCTTAATGCATCCGAAATCTCGCCCAATGTGCAATAATTTTCGACCGCTTCTATCACTATAGGCATTAAATTATTATCATTAGTTGCATTATCTTTAACTTTTTCCAGGATCATAGCAACTTTTGAATTGTCTCTTTTTTCCTTTAAAGCCTTTAGCTTATCCGATTGAACCTGTCGAATATTATCGTCGATAGTGAATTGCGGTGGTTTTAACTCCTCATCTTCTACAAACGCGTTTACACCCACAATTATTTTCTTTTTTGATTCGATGTTCCGCTGATATTCATAAGCGCTTCTTGCGATTTCGTTTTGTATAAAACCCTGTTCAATAGCATATACACTTCCACCCAACGCATCAATTTTTTCAATTATCTTCCAGGCTTCATCTTCTACGTCTTTGGTTAACTTTTCGATAAAATAGCTTCCTGCAAGCGGATCAGCGGTATCTGCAATTCCGCTTTCGAAAGCTACTATTTGTTGTGTTTTTAAAGCTGTTGCAGCCGCTGCCTCTGTTGGCAAATTCAAAGCTTCATCGTATCCATTGGTGTGCAGGCTCTGCGTTCCTCCAAGAACTGCGGCAATTGTCTGTACCGTTACCCTGCTGATATTGTTAAGTGGTTGCTGTGCTGTAAGTGTGCTCCCGCCGGTTTGAGTGTGAAAGCGCATCATCATAGCTTTTTCATCGGTTGCACCCGCATCTTTCATAATTTTTGCCCACATTCTCCTGACGGCCCTGAACTTGGCCACTTCTTCAAAAAGATTATTATGTGCATTGAAGAAAAATGATAACCTTTTCCCGAATACATTAATGTCCAGGCCCTTTTGCTTTGCAGCTTGTATATATGCCTTACCATTGCTTAGTGTAAAAGCAATTTCCTGCACGGCCGTGCTGCCTGCTTCGCGTATGTGATATCCTGATATTGAAATGGTATTCCACTTAGGCAGTTCCTTACTGCACCATTCAAAAATGTCGGTAATGATACGCATGGAAGGTTGGGGAGGATAAATATAGGTACCTCTTGCAGCATATTCTTTCAAAATATCATTTTGAATTGTTCCCCGAAGTTCAGAAAGGTTAGCACCTTGTTTTTTAGCAAGGGCAACATAAAAAGCCAGCAGAATAAAACCCGTGGCATTAATCGTCATGGAGGTAGAGACATCTTGTAACTTAATATCCTTGAACAACGCTTCGATGTCTTCAATTGAATCAATGGCAACGCCCACTTTACCAACCTCGCCCTCTGAAAGCGGGTGATCGCTGTCGTATCCTATTTGTGTGGGCAGGTCAAAAGCGACACTTAAACCGCTTACGCCCTGGGACAAAAGATAGTGATAACGCTTATTACTTTCTTCGGCAGTGCTGAAACCCGAATATTGACGCATAGTCCATAGTCGTCCGCGATACATATCTTCCTGAACCCCTCTGGTAAAAGGAAATTCTCCTGGCTTTAATTCCTTCTCATCGCGATTGGGTTCATCTGCGGATGTATATAGCTTTTTGATTTCTATCCCCGAATCCGTATAAATCTTTTTCATTGCATGGCACTTAAATATTGTGCAAAGAAATTACATAATTTTCTTTGCTTCAAAATTTAAGGCATCCAATACTACATTATGCAGGGAAGCTTTGGGATTATTAATAAGAAAATCGATGATCTGTTTGTTCAGATCCATACCGGAGGCTTTGAAAGGAAGTGTTGATGCAAGTTGATTTACAACATAAATATTTTGTTCCTTAAGATTATTAATCGCCTTCCAAACTTCTGTGGAAACATACACCTGTTGACTCACGTTATACTCGTACTCCTGCTTAATCGCATCAATCAGCGATATCTGCATTTGGCGTGAGGAGAGGCCGGCGTTTGGTGTACGTGATAATAAGTTTTGGAGTGATATCCTTTCAGCAAGCAGCGTAAGCCTTTCATAAGCCTGCAGTCTAAGTTTCAAGGTTTCGGGATCTATGCCCGTTTTTTCTTTTATCTCTCTTTTTAAGCCCGTGAATTCTGTAATCATCCAAATGGTAGCTAAAAGAATAACACCCATTAGGATAATAACGACGGTTTCAAATGTTGACATTGTGATAATTTCAGGCAAAATTAGTTAATCCCTAAGTAAAGGGTTGTAAATTTGCAGGTGAAAAGATTTAATATTTTGTTGAAATAGTAACGGCTAAACGGTCAAGTTCGTATTCAAAATAAAAATAATTATGGAAACAATAAATAAGACACCGGTAACTTTTACAAATGGAGCAGTGAATGAAATTAAACGCCTGATGAATGAACCAGGCTTTGATAATGATAAATTTCTGCGTGTAGGTGTAAAAGGCGGTGGCTGCTCAGGCATGACCTATATACTTGATTTTGATACTAAAAGCGAAAAAGATGAGATTTTCGAAATTGAAGGTATCCCATGCATAATGAATCCTGCTCATAGCATCTATTTGGTAGATATGGAAGTTCACTGGGAGGGTGGGTTAAACTCCCGTGGATTTACTTTTAACAATCCGAATGCGAGCACAACTTGTGGCTGTGGAACCTCATTTGGCGTTTAATTAATCAGCCAGCATTTCACCTACCTAGAAACACGTTAATTTGTATTGACCAAAGACTTCGTAGCTCAGTTGGTAGAGCAGCTGACTCTTAATCAGCGGGTCCAGAGTTCGAGTCTCTGCGGGGTCACAGATTTTCAATGAAATTTTTTGTTTAAGATTTAAAGGGACTAATACATATTTTTTTGATTGCATAACTTTACAATAAAATCACCTGGCTTTCTCCGCTGCTTTAAAAAAATTAAGATCGTTTTCACCAAAATCATATTGGAGAGAAATACTTGCGGTCTTGATGATACTCCTTGCTTTTATTTTTTTTCGCAGTGAGAGAAAAGAGTTGCAGCAGATTATCCCACAAATTGAGCATGCAGACATAAGATGGCTTTTTGCGGGAGTAGCCATTACTCTTGTTTATATATTTTTTCAAAGTGGTATGTATGTAAGCAGTTTTGCCTCAATCGGACTCTCACTAAAATGGATTGATTCAATGGAACTTTTCCTTAAAAGAAATTTACTGAGTATTTTCTTGCCTGCAGGTGGGGTAAGCGCCCTGGCATACACACCTTCACAACTAAGAAAAAGAAAGTTTAATAAAACGCAAATACACCAGGCAAGCGGGTTGTATGCTTTTGCAGGTTTGTTCACCGTATTTCTGGTAGGTTTTCCTGTGCTGATACTATTTGCAATATCTACAAATAAACATTTGAAAAGCGCATGGATTGGGCTTATCCTGGTTCTTTTTATACTCGCCGGCATTATATGGATCGCTAAATCACTTAAAGAAAAAGGCAAATTATACAGCTATATTGAAAAGAAATTTCCAGGTATTGTACCCCTGATGGATGAGCTTTTTGCGGCAAATGTCAAAACTAAGAAATATGCAGGCAGCATTTTATTTTCGACGGGTGTGGAATTTACAGGCATGTTTCACATTTATATTGCGATGCTTGCCCTTGGCTTCACGGCTTCGTTTTCTGTAGCGGCCATTGCATATATGGTTTCCGTATTGCTAATGGTATCCTCTCCCTTCTTAAGGGGTTTAGGAGCAGTAGAACTATCACTGGTTTATATATTGGAATTGTATGGCTACACTACTGTTCAGGCTTTATCAATTACCGTTTTGTACAGGGTATTTGAATTCTGGCTTCCTATGGTTTTTGGAATCCTTGCATTTGCCTGGCGGGGAAGGCATTTATTTATCAGGATCGTTCCGGCTTTACTCATTTTCACTTTAGGTCTCATAAATATTATCTCGGTTGTAACACCACCTTTAAGAATACGACTGAAGCTGATCCGGGAATTTCTTCCTTTAGAAGCGATAAATGCATCGAACATTCTTGTGCTTTTTATAGGTTTGGCATTGCTGATCACTTCTGCCTTTATGTTTAAAGGATTAAAAAATGCGTGGCGTCTGGCAATGTTGCTTTCAGTTTTATCATTGGTAGGAAACCTTACGAAAGCCTTAGATTATGAGGAAGCAACTTTCGCAGGTGTAATCATTTTATTGCTGCTCTTTAGCAGCAGCCAATACAGGATCAGGAGCAGCATTAAATGGATTCGCTTCGGCGTGTTATCCGTTTTGATTATTTTCTTATCGGTTTTGATTTTTGGTTACATAAGTTTTTATTTTATTGATGTAAAGCATTTCGGTATTGACTTTACCTCGCGACAGTCATTGATTAACACGATGAACATTTTTTTATTGGGTGGCGAAAATTTGCATCCTTTTACGCCTTTTGGCCACCAGTTCATATTCATGATTCGTTTGCTCGGCTTCCTGAGTTGGGGTTTTCTTTTGTTCACACTTATTAAACCATTTTTAAAAGTAGAGCCGGGAAATGAATCCTCCAGGGAAAGGGCAAAATTTCTTCTATCTCAGTATGGCAACTCTTCGGTGGATTATTTTAAACTGTACAGGGATAAATTATTTTTCTTTTCTGATTTTCATGATGCTTTCGTATCCTATCGCATTGCAAATGGATTCGCTATAGTGCTGGAAGAACCCGTGTGCGCTGAAGAACATAAGATGGAAGTATTAGCAGAATTTTATAAACAGTGCAGTAAAATGGGACTAAGAATTGCTTTTTACCGTGTTGATGAAAATAGTATTTTATGGTTTAATCAATTGCGAAAACAAAAAATGATTATAGGCCAGGAAGCCATACTTGATGCAGCAAATTTTAAGTTGGAAGGAAAGGATAAAAAATCTCTGCGCAACGCATTGAACAGTTTGCAAAAAAAAGGATATGTAACGACTATTCATAAAGCACCCCTTACAAATGAACTGGTAACAGAATTGAAAAAAATTTCCGACGAATGGCTTGCCGCTTATGATAAAGAGGAGCAGATTTTCTCGCAAGGTATGTTTGAGGCAAAAGAAATAATGCAGCAGGATGTGATAACCATAGCAGACGCAGAGGGAAAAATTGCGGCTTTTCTAAATATTATCCCTGATTATACTCCTGATGAATGCACCTATGACCTTATAAGGAAAACTTCCGAAGCGCCTGGAGGTTGTATGGATGCGCTGATAATTAAGATGATTGATTATGCTAAAGAAAATAATTGCCAGTACATAAACCTTGGCCTTGTGCCTATGACCGGAATTATCGAACCGCAGAACCCTGCAGAGCAATTAATAAAATATGCCGGCGAAAAATTAAAACGCTTTAAACATTACCATGGTCTTCGTGATTTTAAAGAAAAATATGCCACGATCTGGGAAGATAAATTTTTAGTGTATGAAAGTGATTACGACCTGCTGCAATTACCCGCGGCACTCAATAAAGTTATGCAACCTTAATATTCGCACATGAAAAAAAAAGTAATTTTCTTTTTTATTTTTTCAATCTCATTTTTATTAACGTCAAAACTGATGGCCCAAAAACTGCCTGTAAAGGAATGGCCCTTTGCTACGCACGATAAACCTTTAATTTTTTACATCTCAGGAGATGGAGGCTTTAATAAATTTTCAAACGCTCTTTGCCAGGCCCTGAATAAAAAAGGTTACGATGTGTATGCGCTCAATGCAAGATCTTATTTCAATGATAAAAAAACACCTGAACAAACAAGCGATGATATAAAAAATTATTTGGACGCTAAAATGACCGGCAGAAAAAACAAACAGGTAATATTTATCGGTTATTCGTTTGGCGCAGATGTACTTCCTTTTATTCTTAACAAGCTTCCAAAAAATATTGATGATAATGTAACGGCTGCGTTCCTTATGGCTTCTTCAGGAAATACTGATTTTGAAATTCACTGGTCTGATATCTTTGGCGGCAATATCAAAAGAGATATGGACGTGGTAAACGAAATAAATAAGCTGAATAATGAACATCTCGTTATCATTAACGGAAGCGATGAAAATAGCCTGGCGTTGAATAGGATCTCTTTAAAAAAATATACGCATGAGGTATTGCCCGGCGGTCATCATTTTGATGGAGATACAGACGAAATTGTCAACGTGATATTGAACCATGTTGATTAAAAGTTCGCTGAAAATTTATTCAACATAACCAAGGTTATTAAACACCTCTTCAATCACTTCAGCGCTTGAAGCAAGCACCAAAAGCTTATCTCCCTGTTCAATTACAGTGGAACCTCCAGGCCGAATATATTTACCCCCTCTTTGAATCATTACTATAAATGCCTTTTTGGGAAAGTTAAGGTTCACTAAAGAATTGCCGATTGCAGGACTTGTATCGGGTATCAATATTTCAATCATCTCAGAATCCGGTGAGTCCGATAGCTCAAGGTCTAAGGCAAATTTCCGTTTTACCTTTTGTGGGACAATCACCCTTAACCATTTTGCTACTATTGGTAAAGTTGTGCCTTGCAACAACACTGAAATTGTTGAGATAAAAAATACAAGATTAAAAATAATGTGTGATTTACCCACGTTAGCGATAAGCGGATAGGTGGCAAAAACTATCGGCACCGCACCCCTTAAGCCCACCCATGAAATAAATAATTTCTCACGAAGTTGTATTCGTTTAAAAAAAGAAAGGCTTACCAGGACGCCTATAGGCCTTGCAACAAATATTAATATCAATGATATTAAAACACCTGAACCTATTACCGGTAAAATATGGGATGGAAATACCAGTAAGCCAAGCGTCAAAAACATGATGATCTGCATTAGCCACGCCATGCCATCATAAAATCTAATAATGCTCTTTTTGTGAATAAAATTTTTATTACCTAATACCAGGCCGGCAATATAAATGGCAAGGAATCCATTGCCGCCCAAAAGACCGGTGAATGAGAAAGTAAAAAATACAAAAGCCATTAAAAAAACCGGGTACAAGCCTTCAATATCAAGTGATACTTTATTCAAAATAAATAATACGATTCTGCCTAACAACAAGCCAATGACAGCGCCGAAAAATATCTCTTTTAAGAAATGAAATATTAATGCAAAACCCGGGGTTTCCCCTGTTACGATAAGAGAGGTGAGCGTAATCGTTAGCCCGAAGGCGAATGGATCATTGCTTCCGCTCTCCAATTCAAGTGTGGGTCGTATATACCCCTTAAGTCCAATATTTTTTGATCTTAATATTGAAAAGACAGCGGCAGCATCTGTAGAAGATACAATGGCTCCCAACAGCAATCCCTCCAGTAGAGTAAAATCAGTAATAAGGTGGACAAATATACCTACTGTAGCTGCGGTAAGCAAAACTCCAATGGTTGACAGGGAAATTCCCCGCCACAATACAGGCCTTATGCTTTCAAATTTTGTATCGAGGCCCCCTGAAAATAAAATAAAGTTTAGTGCAATTACACCGAGCGTTTGTGCAAGCTTTGGATCATAAAAATAAATTCCACCAGGTCCTTCTGAGCCCGCCAGCATACCGACCCCTATAAAAAGTACCAATGTGGGGATACCAAACCGCGCCGAAGTTTTACTGGTAAAAACGCTTACCAGCAAAAGAATGGAACCTATAAGTAAAATATTTTCCGGGGTAAAAGTCATGTATAAAACAATGACGCATAAAGATAAAATAAAAAACCTGTGACGATGCACAGGCTTTAAATCAATAAAAAAAGTAATATAAATTATTTCGCTTTAGCAAGCCTTTTGGATGCTTCTGCTCTCTTTACATTTTCTGTTGCCAGGTCTGCTGCGCCCAAAGGTTTGTCTTTGGCAAAATCAACTAATATAGGAGCGGCTACGAATATTGATGAGTATGTTCCTGTAATTACCCCTATCAACATCGCGAAAGAAAAACCTCTTGTTACTTCACCGCCAAAAATGAACAATATAAGCAGTGTAATAAATACTGTAGCCGAGGTCATAATCGTACGACTCAAAGTATCGTTGATGGCTCTGTTAATGATGGTGGGTTTATCTGCGCCCTTCATATTATGGCTATATTCCCTTATCCTGTCAAATACAATTACCGTATCGTTCATCGAAAAGCCGATCACCGTAAGAATTGCAGCGATAAAATGCTGGTCAATTTCCAATGGGAAAGGCACAATGTTTTTGAAGAAAGAAAATACAGCAAGCGCAACGAATACGTCGTGCAGCAATGCAACGATTGTACCCAAAGAATACCTCCAATCCCTAAAGCGTATAAAGATGTAAAGTATAATTGCTATCAAAGCAAAGATGGTAGCTTTTATAGCGCCGTTTCTAAGATCCTTTGAAATAATCGGTTGCACCACTTGTGAACTTTGAATGCTACTTTTTACAAATTGCTGGTAAGTAAGGCCAGCATGCAAATGGGATTTTAAACCCTGGTACAAGTGAGTTTGAACAGTGCTGTCCGCATTCTCCTGCCCTATCAGGTAAGATGTTGTAATATTCAAGTGCTTATCATCGCCAACAGTTTTTATTACAGGATAATCACCACCTAATGATTCGTGAAGCGAACTGGCAATTGCGTGCCGCGTTACCGGTTGTTCAAATTGAACCGTATAACTTCTCCCACCTTTAAATTCCACACCCTGCTCAAAACCGTTAAAAAACGACGATACGCCAAGAATCAAGACAACTACGGAAATTCCATAAGCAACCTTTCGATACTCGATGAATTTGAAACTTGCATGCTTAAAGATTTTTTTAGAAACGCCTGTAAAATATTTAAAGTGCCTCTGCTTATTAGTCCATACATCGGTGATAAGCCTGCTCAATAAAATACCGCAGAAAAGAGACAGGGAAATACCGAGCATTTGCGTGGTGGCAAAACCAAGTACGGGTCCAAGTCCGAAATAAAATAATATGGCTGCGGTTAAGAAAGTAGTAACGTGCGCATCAATAACCGGCGCAAGCGATCTCCTGTAACCATCATTCACCGCCTGCTGGTAATTTTTACCGCGGGTAAGCTCTTCTTTTATTCTTTCAAAAATAATTACGTTAGTATCCACTGCCATACCAATTGTAAGCACAAGGCCCGCGATACCGGCGGCAGTAAGGGTTGCGCCAAGGGCACTCAAAATCCCTATTGTAAAAAGAAGGTTTAAGATCAAAGCAATATTTGCAACCCAGCCTGCCGTATTATAATATAACAACATCAGGATGAAAATGATCAAAAATGAAATAGCAAATGCTTTTGCACCTCCGTTAACGGCATCCTGCCCAAGCGTTGGCCCTACAATTTGTTCTTGTACAATTTTTGCCGGAGCGTCTATTTTACCAATCTTTAAAATGCTAGCAAGATCCTGTGCTTCTTCTACAGAAAAGTTTCCGCTTATCTCAGAGTTTCCTCCTTCGATAGGACCATTTACATTTGGTGCACTATATACAATATCATCAAGAACTATCGCGATTGGCTTGTTCACGTTATCAGTAGTCATTTTCGCCCATGTGCGGCTGCCGGATGGAGTCATTTGCATTTTTATAGCAGGGCGCCCACGATCATCATAATCCGCTCTTGAATCTTCAACCCCCTCTCCTTCCAGTTTTGCTTTATCTGTTCCAGGAACAGTTTTGACTGCGTATAGCTCAAAATATTTCCTGTTTGATTTTTCATCTTTTTGCTCAAGGCCATACAATAATTTCATATCAGATGGAAAATTGTTTTTCACAACATCCATACTCAAATATTCATTTGCCTTAGAAGTGTCTTTTAATTCAACATTGGCTATTGCTGCAAAATATTGCTGCTTACCAGATTTATCCTGTTGCGGCCCGATGAAACGAATAACATTCGCCAACGGATGTTGGTTAGCAAGGAGCTTTGAGGAATCAATTGCGGTTTTAGAGCTATCATTTAAATTCTTTGAAGTGTCGGGTGTAACTCCGCCTAAATATTGGCCGAGGGCTTTATCAGCATCGTCAATATTTTTTCCAATTTCTCCAATGTTATAAACCTCCCAAAACTGCAAATGAGCAGATGCCTGCAAGAGGTTTCTTACTCTTACAGCGTCTTGCACACCTGCAAGTTCTACTGTTATAATTCCTTTATTTTCATCGAGGTTGATGTTAGGTTGCGCAACACCGAACTGGTCAATACGCTTCAATAAAATTTTATAAGTTTGATTGATCGCTCCTTTTGAAGTAGTCCTTAACTGGTCGAGAACCTGGTTATCGTTATCAGTAATTTTAATTGTTTTGCCAGCTCCCGCAAATAATGAAGCGAGATTGATTGATGGATTTTGCTGCTTAAACACCTGCCCAAAGAGTGAAATGTAATCAAGGTCGCTGGTAACTTTTTCCTGGTTTGCTTTATTCAAAGCATTTATGAGCTGCGGATCTTTAGGATTGTTACTAAGGGATTTTAAAAGGCCCTCAAGACTCACATTCAATGTAACGTTCATTCCACCTTGCAGATCAAGGCCAAGATTGAGTTCGTTTTCCTTCGCCTTTTGATAGGTTGTGCCAAGAACCGGGTATATTTTGACATCTCTCGAACTATCGCGCAAATGGCTTAATTCAGCCTTTAAAAAATTCTCTTTTTCATCGGCGGTAGCATTGGGATGCCTCATTTTTATTACTTTCTCAGCTTTCTGTTGTAATTTCTTTTCATAGCTGTTCACAACCCATGTAAAAGAAAGCTGGTACACGGAAATGAGAATAAGAGTAATGGCAAAAAACCACACCAAACCTTTCAATTTCATATCTTAATTTTTAGAAGTTTGCAAAGATAAGGTTTTGGTGTTGAAAACGCCCATCATTTAAAGTGGTTTAAAAGCTTTATAAAATAATTGAAGCCTTCTAAACCAATTGTATTTTTCTAATTTTGGCTTAACGAGTTATAAATGAAATTAAAAGATATTATCCTTCTCTGTTTTACAATTGCACTACTGCCTGCCTGCAATTCATCCAAAAAAATCCAGGTAATTTTACCGGGAGCAATGAAAGACAGTGTAAATAATAAGGCTGATACGGCTAAAACGGCCCTTCCGAAGCAAGAAATTGACAATGCGAAAACGTCCCCATTCTTAGAAAATCTTCTAAACCAATTTCCTGAATATTTCGACAGCGTTTTAAAGTACCGGAAACTAAGAAACGTGCAAATTATCTATACAGCTATTGACCGCGATGAAAATAATAATCCGGCCTTTACCGATTACTTTTTCAATGTAGACAACTCTCAATATTTTTATCCCGCCTCCACCGTAAAGCTTCCGACTGCATTACTTGCTTTGCAAAAGCTTAATGAACTTCAAAAGACAGGCATTAACATGGGTACCACTTTTATAACAGAAGATGCTTACAGCGGCCAGATCCCGACTTATAACGATCCGCAAACCGCAGACGGAAGGCCAAATATTGAAAGCTATATTAAAAAGATTTTTTTAGTGAGCGATAATGATGCATTCAACAGGCTGTACGAATTTTTGGGGCCGGAATATTTAAATGAACAGCTTCATAGAAAAGGTTATGACGATGCGCAAATAATTCATCGCCTCGAAATATCATTGTCTGAAGATGAAAACAGGCATACCAACCCAGTAAAATTTTTAGATAAAAACAATAACACTTTGTACAGCCAGCCATTGGCATTTGATGCGACCAGCTACGCAGAAAGGAACGATACGCTTGGAAAAGCCCATTACAAAGCTGGTCAGTTTGTAAATGCACCAATGAATTTTTCAAAGAAAAACAGGATATCGCTCGAAGACCTGCACAGCATATTAAGAAGTGTAATGTTCCCCGGAAGCGTACCAAATAATAAAAGGTTTGATCTTACCGACTCCGATTATGCGTTTGTCCATCGTTATATGTCCCAGTTTCCAGGTGAAACAATTTACCCGCCTTATGACTCCATTAATTATTATGATGCCTATGGCAAGTTTCTTTTATATGGATCCGGGAAGGAACCTTTACCAAAAAATATAAGAATATTCAATAAAGAAGGAGATGCTTATGGAGAGCTTATTGATATTGCTTACGTTGTTGACTTTGATAAGAACATTGAATTCTTTTTGTCTGCTGCTATTAACTGTAACACCAATGAAATTGTAAACGACGATGCTTATGATTACGATTCAATAGGTTTTCCATTTATGAAAAATCTTGGCCAGGTAATTTATAATTATGAGCTAAAACGAAGTCGTTTACATCTACCCGATCTTTCTTCTTTTAAAATTGTTTATGACAAATAACAACTGATCAAATTAATTTATGGTAACAAACCTTAACAATACAGAAATTATTAATCGCTAATAGTTTAGTATTTTAATTAACATCTTTTAATAAATAAGTACCGTAGGTACGAAAAATAAAATTTTAATGAAGCACATATCCCGTTTGTTTGTAATTATTGCAGTTGCGACATGCATAATGTCTTGCGGAGAAACCGATTCTAAAAAAATAGCAGCAACGCCATCCCTATCCAAAGAAGACCTTGCAAAATATAGCCAGGCCACATTTGCCGGTGGCTGCTTCTGGTGCGAGGAAGTGGTTTTTGAAAGTGTAAAGGGTGTAAAAGAAGTTATATCAGGCTATTCAGGTGGCACCGAAGCGAATCCTACCTACGAAGAAGTAGGCAGCGGCAGCACAGGTCATGCCGAATCGGTAAATATCTATTATGATTCCGCAGAAGTTAGTTACGCAACTTTATTAAAAGTATATTTCGCCTCTGAAGATGCCACACAGGTAAATGGCCAGGGCCCGGATGAAGGAAGACAATACCGCTCAATAGTTTTTTATCGCAATGATCATGAAAAGCAGGAAGCAGAAGATTACATTAAGCAACTAAATGATTCAAAAAAATATGATGCGCCGATTGCAGCGCAGGTAGTGCCTTTTACAAAATTCTGGGATGCTGAAGATTATCATCAAAATTATATAGTAAACAATCCTAACGTGCCTTATGTGCGCATGGAATCTATCCCAAGAATCAAGAGATTTCAAAAACAATTTCCTGAATTAATTAAGCCCGGTCATATTTTTTAGAAGGGCTTCCAGCGGTATTCCAATACTGGCAAAAAAATTATTTTAGTATATCTACGGGCGAATAGTTGAAGCGAACCATCTTTATGATCAACAATCGCCAATCCCTTACTTTTGCAAAAAATAATTTTATGCAGGCACTCCTTGTAATACATAATTTATTGAGGTGGCTCATTCTGCTTTTTGGAATATGGACCGTGCTGGCGGCTTTGGCAGGTGTGTTCAGTAAAAAAGAATTTACACAGGGTGACAGCCGCAGTAATTTCTTTTTCATGCTTAGCATGGATATTCAGTTGTTAGTTGGGCTCGCACTTTATTTTGTTGGGTCGTGGTACGAGCGGTTGAAGCATTTAGGCGAGAACATGAAAGACGCCAATCTCCGTTTTTTCACGATGGAGCACGAAGTGATGATGATACTTGCGTGGATATTGGTACACGTAGGCAGGGTCTTCGTAAAAAAAGCAACTACTTCACGGGGAAAATTCATAAGAAGCCTGGTTTTTTTCGGAATTGCATTAGTACTTATACTATTTGCAACACCATGGCCGTTTAGAGAAATGGTGGGAAGGCCCTTATTCAGATGGTTTTAGATTGCGAAGGGTTTTACGAAGGCATTTGACATTCGTAATTATCCCATCGTATATCGCACATAACAAATATTTAAAACTTAATGACAGATTTTTCGACAGACAAGCCAATTATACTCATAACGAATGATGATGGAATAACAGCGCCGGGCATACGTAATTTGATAGAGGCCGTAAAAGATCTTGGCCATGTAGTAGTAGTAGCGCCGGACAAACCACAAAGCGGCATGGGCCATGCGATTACCATTGGCGTTCCTCTCAGGTTAAATAAAATCGAGGATATTTTTGAAGGCGTGGAGTGCTGGCAAACCAGCGGTACCCCGGTTGATTGCGTAAAATTAGCCGTTGATAAAGTGTTACATCGTAAACCGGATATATGCCTTAGTGGTATCAACCATGGTGCTAATCATTCTATAAATGTAATTTATTCAGGCACTATGAGTGCCGCCATGGAAGCCTCTATTGAGAGTATTCCTTCGGTGGGGTTTTCGTTGCTTGATTACAGGTTCGAGGCCGACTTTGGCCCTGCAAAGCATTATGCATATAAAATTGTAAAAAGCCTTTTGGAAACCAAAATGGATAAGCATCTTTTACTAAATGTAAATATTCCATCCGTGCCGCTTGAAGAAATGAAAGGCATTAAAATCTGCAAGCAGGCTTATGCAAAATACGATGAAGATTTTTATGAACGTATTGATCCCCATGGCAAAAAATATTATTGGCTTACCGGGGAGTTTAAAAATTTTGATAAGGGAGATGACACAGATGTGTGGGCCTTACAAAACAATTATGTAAGTGTTGTTCCCGTGCAATTTGACCTCACCAACTATACGCTAAAAAAAGAACTGGAAAAGAACTGGAAAATATGATGCTATTCAAAAAAGATAATTTCATTTTTGGCCTTGCCCTGGGTTTTGTGGCCCCGGTATTGGGTTTCATGATTTTTAAGCTTTATAAATTCCAGGGCCTTACCCTTGCCGAGATGATGCAATGGATGAAATTTAATCCCAATTTAATTACTGTCTCTATAAGCGTCTCATTAATGGCGAACGCTATTTTATTTACAATCTATATAAACGGCCACCGTGATAAAACCGCAAAAGGTATATTCGTCCTCACCGTTATTTACGCAGTTATTGCAATGATTTTTAAGTATTGGTAATCCAGGAACTTATTGATTAAAAAAGCCCGAATTATTAGTAGTCTCTTCAGCCTCTATTCGTGATTGAATTCTATATGCCCTTACATTGCTCAATCCGACTTACCGAAGAATACGTTTATTACCTGCCAAAACATTTATCCAAAATAGCCCTATACCTTTTAATAAATCACGAAGCGGCAATTCCAAAAGCATGAAGATTATACCGTGAATAATTACACACTGCATTTTTGCCTTACAGAGATGAATTCTAATTATCTTTAAAACTCTTATTGAAACTAACAAGCAGGTATGAAGTATTACATTATTGCAGGCGAAGCCTCGGGTGATCTCCATGGAAGCAACCTTATCAACGAGCTTCTGAAACTGGATACTTCTGCCCAAATACGGGGCTGGGGAGGCGATAAAATGGAAGCTGCAGGCGCGACAATCGCCAAACATTACAGGGATCTTGCCTTCATGGGTTTTGCAGAGATAGTTAAGAATCTTCCTGCAATTCTGAAAAATATTACTTTTTGTAAACAGGATATTTCAAGCTTCAAACCCGATGTAGTTGTACTTATAAATTATTCGGCCTTCAACTTAAGAATAGCTGAATGGACAAAGAAAAATAATTTCAGGAACGTATTTTATATATCGCCGCAAGTATGGGCATGGAAGGAGAGCAGAATAAAAACTATAAAAAAGTACGTTGATAAAATGATTGTTATCCTTCCTTTTGAAAAACAATTTTATAAAACATGGGATTACGAAGTTGACTATGTAGGCCATCCTCTTGTGCAGGTTGTAGATAACTTTAAAGCATGCCATCCGGATATTGAAGAATCCATAAACACGATTGCGCTACTGCCCGGAAGCAGGAAACAGGAGATAAAAACAAAACTTCCGCTGATGCTGGAGGTGACAAAAAATTTTCCTGAAAATACCTTTATTGTTGCTAAAGCGCCATCAATTCCCGACGAATTTTACGAGCCCTTTCTAAAACCTTTTGGCAATGTAAAAATGGTCTCAGATGATACGTACGCTTTGCTGATGCAAGCTTATGCAGCGTTGGTTACTTCCGGAACAGCTACGCTGGAAACCGCATTATTTGGCGTACCGGAAATTGTTTGTTACAAAGCAGGAAGCATTTCTTACTCAATTGCAAAACGACTTATAAAACTGAAATATATTTCTTTGGTAAACCTGATAATGAATAAAGAAGTAGTAAAAGAATTAATCCAGGATCAACTTACACCGCAGAATATTACCAGGGAGCTAAATGAAATCCTATACGATCCTGTAAGAAGGGAAAAAATTCAATTCGAATATTACCTCCTAAAGAAGCAACTTTCCGAAAGTGGAGATGCGTCAGCAAATGCTGCGAAGATTGTTTACGAAAGTGTGTAAGCTCATTCTATATAAACGAAATTGACCTTTCTAAATTCTTAGCAATTTTATAATTATTATAATAAGGGCAAGCAAAAAAAGTAAAATTGATAACCTGTTGATACCATGCATATATCCAATAAACTGTGTACGTGGTGTATTAGGGTCTTTCTTTTTTAACCATAGATATTCAGCTATTTGTTTCCATACGCCCATATCACTATTTTATGTCTATAAATACCGGTTAATTTTATGCAACTAAATCAATCAATAATACGTATATGAATATCGAAGTTACTCATAAACCCAAAGGTGATTATTGTACGATGAAAAATATTATAACATTGTTAGTTCCTGTATTGTTTACTTTATTTAGTTGTGCCCAAAAAAAGCAGGAGAAATACGAAGTAATGAAGACCGATGCCGAATGGAGAAAACAACTTACTCCAGAGCAATTTAATGTTACCCGCAAAGAGGGGACTGAAATGGCATTCAGCGGAAAATATTGGGACAACCACGAGAGTGGAATTTATAAATGCATAGACTGTGGCCAGGAAGTTTTTACATCAGATACAAAATTTGAAAGCGGTACTGGATGGCCAAGTTTTTATAAACCCATAAAAACAATGAATGTTGGTGAAACCATTGATAACAGTTATGGCATGGCCCGTACTGAAGTTCATTGCAGCCGCTGTGGTGCACATTTAGGTCATCTATTTCCTGATGGACCGAACCCAACCGGTTTGCGATACTGCATAAATTCAGCTTCGCTCACATTTACTAAAAAATAATAATTCAATCATGTGCATGCGCACAACTAATTAATCCTTATGAGAAACATGATCTTGATTTTTGCAATTGTTACCACTACATTTTTTTCATCGTGCAAAAAGGCCTCTACCGAAACGCTCGACCAGGTAATAAGCCCTTCGGATACTACAGCCATGCTGGAATATGGCGGCACATTTTCAAGCGGCCCCTCGGGTACTGTAAGCGGGCAGGCAAAAATTTATGTCAAAGAAGGAAAATACATACTGGCATTAGAAAATTTTGTAACAACTAACGGCCCGGATCTCAAGGTTTATATTTCGCAGGAAAAATTTCCTGAGAACTTCATAAAACTTGGCGACCTGCAATCTACTAATGGCAACCAGCTTTATGATATTCCCGGTAAGCCAGATTTTTCTCTTTATAAATATGCGCTGATACATTGTGAAAAATATAATCACCTCTATGGTTTTGCCGAATTAAGTAAATAGCTTTATCCCTAAATAAGTCCGGAACAATTTTCACTTTGCAAGCATGAAAAAAGTACTAAAAAAGCATCCTCTTGCCATAAGATGGTTTCACTGGATCAATTTTCCTGTGCTGGCTATTATGATATGGAGCGGCATGTTGATTTATTGGGCAAATGATGCTTACCGCGTAGGCTGGGGTAACACAACTATTTTGAAATTTTTCCCAAAATCATTTTATTCGGCGCTCCACATACCATTCAGATTGGCTGAAGGAATGAGCCTGCATTTTGTGTTTATGTGGATATTCGCTATCAATGGATTTATTTACATTTTATATTTATTTCTTTCAGGCGAATGGCGGCTTATTTTTCCAAATAAGAAATCGCTAAAAGAATCGTGGCTTGTAGTGTTACATGATTTACACATCAGGAAGGCGGCGCCACCGCAAAAAAAATATAATGCAGCACAAAGGGTTGCTTATACCGGTGTAATTCTTATGGGAATAGGTTCCCTTCTTACCGGGCTGGCCATTTATAAGCCGGTTCAGTTTCATTTACTGGTAGCAGCACTTGGGGGATATGAGTGGGCACGTGCCGAACATTTCATTCTCACTATTTTATTCACCTTATTTTTTTTCGTTCACATCGTACAGGTCGTACTTGCAGGGTGGAATAATTTTAGAAGTATGGTTACGGGGCTTGATGTATTACCCAGAGACAAGTTACAACTCGCAACCAGTAATAATATGCCGGTAAAAACAACAGAAGCACCTGTTAAAAACATTCCCGCGGTTCAACAAATAATCGAGGAAGAAGAGAAAATTAAAAATGAGGATGTAATAGATAAGGCTGAGCATTCGACAGAAATGCCCGATACTGAAATTGACAAAGATAAAGGCGTAACATCAGACAAAACCTTGAAGCAGGATAACCCGCAGCAACAAAACGAGACAAATGAATTATAAAAAAGAAATTCTTATTTCTGAAAAAAAATTAAGAAATAAAACAGTTGTTTCTTTTGTTGTTTTTATCCTTTTTTCCGTTGCGGCATTTTATTCATGGAAATGGTTACATAACCAACCAACTGAAGCTGGTGCTCTCAAGCCTTTACGGACAGTTTTAGATTACAATCAAACTTTTTTTTCAAATTTTTTAAGTGATGGCCATCTTGCTAAGACCTATGCTCTTAATGAAGCAGCGCCGCGGGTACGTTTAAACGGTAACGTAGGAATGGGTAATGATTTTGACGCAGCTTCCTGGAAATTACAGGTTGTTAGAAATCCCGGTGATACTTTATTTGTAACATTAGATGAAATAAAATCGCTGCCCAAAACTGATATTATTTTTGATTTTAAATGTATCGAAGGCTGGAGCCAGGTTACACATTGGGCAGGAGTTAAGTTTAGTGATTTCGCTGCAAAATATCATCTTGATGCCGACACTCAATTGAAATACGGGAGCCTCATAACCCCCGATAAAAAATATTATGTAGGAATTGATATGCCAAGCCTCATGCATCCGCAAACGATACTTTGCTATGAAATGAACGGCAAGCCGCTTCCAATGAACCAGGGCTATCCACTGCGTTTAATCATCCCCGTGAAATATGGTATTAAGCATCTTAAAAGAATAAATACAATTTCTTTTAGCAATCAGCGTCCACCTGATTATTGGTATGAAAGAGGTTACGATTATTATTCCGGTTTATAAAAGTGCCAGGAAATATTATATTAACCTTCGTAATTAATTTACTTCGAGATAATCCTTCGATGGCAGTTTAGGAAACGGTGCATGAGGCTCGGCCTGGTACCAATACACAACCGAACTGATATCAGATTGTTGCTGAAGATATCGTCCATCGTGTCGCCAGCCAAGATCCTGTATCGTTACCTTCAAATCTTTTTCAAAACGGATAGGATCCATAATATGCCACCTGTATAAACCAAATCGATGTGTTGACTTATACAATCCATCCGGTTGTATTACCTGGTGCAAGCCGGAATATGCGGTGGAAAATGGTTGGTATTGGTGTGTCTTTTGATTTTCAAAATTATAAGACCCGCAGAAGTAGTCTTCAGTACCGGTTCCATTTATCGTGGGAAATTTTGAATCCCCATCCATATAAAATTTTATCTCGCCTTCGCCCCACCAGCCATTATTACTTAAGCCCCAGGCGAGGTAAGTCCCTACATACTGCCCCTTCCCTTTTATGCCATCAACTAATGTATGGAGACCTCCCTCAGTAGGATTGCTTCTTCTAAACTGGGCGTGAAAATATCCCGCATCTGCCGGCACATTTGTGAGCGTATAATCTACCTGGTAGTATAATACCATTTTCTCTGTGTTGATATTTTGCAAAGTGATCTTACATTTTTTTCTGAAAGGCATAGCCCAGTAACAATTAAAAGCGCTACCGGGGTTTACGGCCACAGGAAGTGAATTTAACGCCGCATATTCGCCCCATCCCGTTCCAAAAAAATCTCCTACGGGCACTTCTACAGACGGTTCCGTTTCGTCATCCCAATAAAAACGTAAAATTGAAAATCGCCAGTTACCTGTTGGCGTCATCCATATATGTTGAATGGCGCCAGGGCCTGCGATATCAGCTACCGTGAAGGTTTGGCCGGGCTCTATAACAACAAATGGATTTACTTTCCAGCCTTGCCCCAGGTCTCGTGCGGCAGACCTTGCATATCCATTTTCCAATGTTGCCATTCCCCCCTTACCCGGTTCGCCTTTGTAATTTTCAGGGCTTATGGAACGGGTTTTTGCATCAGAGAGCATAAAGAGATTGCCCAGGTTCATATTTAATCCGTCGAAGCCTTGTTTGTTTTGTGCAAAACAATCAATGACCGGAAAAAGAAACAACAGCAGAATAATTTTTTTCATGGAAAATTTTTTTTCTAATAAGTATTAAATAATAAGTCTCGATTCATATTAAAAGTTTACATAAATATTTTTATGAAGGAATTTCTAATCTGCAAGTCAATTCTTTTACTTTACAATTTGAAAATAGTAACATCCAATTTTTCATCAATATATTTCAAGATAAAAAAAGAAATAGAAATCAGACGAAAGAAATTAGATAAAAAGCCATGCCATCCCACTTTCTTTAAGTTCCAATAATTAATTTGAATTTTGGATCCTTTAGTTTGTAAAGCCACTAAGAAATCTAAAAGTTTGCGTAATTTACTATTCAAAGTGACTTCTCCATGTCTCAGTCAAGGCAATTACTTGCTATAATGTTTACTGATATTGAAGGGTATTCTGCAATTATGCAGCAGGATGAAGCCAAAGCAATAATGCTAAAAGATCGTCATCGTAAAATCGTAGAAACAGAACACGACACTTTTAACGGCAATATCATTCACTATTATGGAGATGGCACCCTTAGTACTTTTGCCAGCGCGGTGGAAGCAGTAGAATGCGCAATAAGCATTCAAAAGGTTTTTCAACAATCACCACATGTTCCGGTACGTATTGGGCTACACATAGGCGATATTGTCATTAACGACGGGAATATATTCGGTGACGGAGTTAATCTTGCATCACGTATTGAATCGCTGGGAGTTGTTGGCAGCGTATTAATTTCAGACAGGGTGAATGATGAAATTCGCAACCACCCGGCATTTCAAACACTTTCAATGGGAGTTTATAATCTTAAAAATATAGAACGGGAAGTGGAAGTATTTGCACTGGATCATGAAGGATTGATAAAGCCCGTTCGTGATTCTTTGAAAGGAAAAACAGGTGAGAAAAAAGTCAGTCCTCCGGAATCTTCGATACCTGAAAAAAGCATTGCAGTATTACCTTTTGTAAATATGAGTAATGATCCCGAGCAGGAATATTTCAGTGACGGAATTTCAGAAGAAATACTTAATTCACTATCCCATTTAAAAAATTTAAAAGTTGCCGGCCGCACTTCATCTTTTCAATTTAAGGGTACCAATACCGACTTAAGGGAGTTAGGGAGAAAACTCGGTGTAAGCACAGTGCTTGAGGGAAGCGTTCGTAAATATAAAAACCTTTTAAGGGTAACTGTACAATTAATCAATACGGCAGACGGTTTTCATTTGTGGAGTGAAAGATATGATCGCGAGATCGAAGATATTTTTGCTATCCAGGACGAGATCGCGTTATCAGTCACTGAAAAATTAAAAATCACTTTACTCGACGATGAAATCGCGGCAATAACAAACAATCCTACTGAAAATAAAGAAGCTTATGACCTTTATTTAAGAGGCCGGTTTTATTGGAACCGCCGTGGCCCAGGGTTACAAAAGGCCCTCGAATATTTTCAGCAAGCTGCCCAACTTGATCCGGAATTCTTTCTAGCGCATGCAGGAATAGCCGATGCATACACACTGATCGCCTTCTATTCAGGTATGCCGCCCCACAAGGTGATTCCGCTGGCAAGACAGGCCGCTGAAAAAGCGATACAGCTAAATCCTGCACGTGTTGAGCCCTATTCAGCGTTAGCTTATATTGCTACTTTTTACGACTGGGATTGGGCTGAATCAAAAGTACTTTTTAATAAAGCCCTCGCTATTAATCCTAATTATACTGCTTTACACTATTGGTACAGTAACTACCTGAGTTGGGTAACAAGTGATCACTTATTGGCTATAAAACAAGCTTCTAAGGCTATTGAACTTGAACCAATGATGTCCCATTCGCACAGTACATTATCATCGGCTTATCTATGTTACGGAAAACTTCAGGAAGCCCTTGAATCGAGCCAAACGGCCGTAGAGCTCGATGATAATTCATTTCTGGGTTATTGTGCTATGTGTATGGCACTGCACAGGTTGAGAAGAAATGATGAGGCTATAGAAGCTATTAAAAAGGGCGTGGCAATTTCCGGGAGGCATCAATACGCATTGCACTTATTGGGTTGGCTATATGGTGTGATTGATAATATGGCAGAAGCTCAAAAAATTTTGGATGAATTGATCGTAAGATCAAAAACGGAATTTATTTCCGGGGTGTCCTTGTCGGTCGCTGCTTATTATTCCAGGAATTATGATCAGTCATTTACATTCCTGGAAGAAGCTTTTGAGCAAAGGGTGGGCTTACTTATTAGCATGAGTAGCTGGCCATTTTTCGATTATGTAAAAACTGACAAACGCTTTCAGCCTTTTCTTCTGAGAATGAATTATCCTGCATAAAGCATAGTGGCGAAACTCTAATTCCGGGATCTGCAGTACCAGGTAAGTTATCTTTCTTCTATTCGCGTTTATGTATTTTTTTACTTTTGCTTATCCCACCATTTTAGCAATCAGCCGGCTTCCGGGAATCGATTTACCGGAAAAAAGAAGCGCAAAAACTTTTACAACAATCCTATCGCGAAGCCACGATCTGTTATGACGTTTTTGTTCCTTGCCTTCATAATGTTTTTTTGATCCAGACTGTATCTTGTGCATGATCGTATAGTCTTTAATAATAGGGTGATTTCGCAACCTTTCTTTATAGGTTTCAGGCAAACCCTCCACAATTGCTGTGGCGCAAAGTTTCCCGGAAAGCACCGCCGGCAGGATACCCTCCCCGGTCATGGGTTGAGCAAGCCCAAGTGCGTCACCAATGAGAAATACATTTTCTGCCTGGCAAAAATCAAGATGATCAGTATTAAAAAAAACATAACCGTGCCCTTTCATTTTTTCAAGTACAGGACTGGCCGAAGAAGGAATTGTCCCCTTTGTACCATTACCCTCAAAAAAAGCTTTTGCCTTAGTCCATGCGGGCAAAACATCTCTTGCTATTAAAGTGCCTGAGCCAATATTTAGCCACTCACCTTTGGGAACATTCCATGAATATCCTTTCATGTCGTCATGCAATAATATTTCCGGCTCGCCATCTTCACCTGCACGGGTAGCCGCAATTTCTTCGGCACTACTTTTAAACTCTTTTTCCTGCGTTCCACATTGCATATTCTCCCGTTTGGGAAACAATGCCCTTGCTACAGGGCAATGTGTGCCACCAGCCCCAATGAGGTATTTAGTCCTATACTCATTATTAATTAGCCAGTAGCCCTCATCATCTTTTTCTATTTGCCGAACATTGTATTCCTGTACGGATTCCACCTTACTTCTTTTCAGAAGAAAATTATCAAATTCATAACGGCGCACAAAATATCCATTTGCTTTAAGCCTGTATTTCTTTCCATGAAAGCGAATATGAACATGCTTAAAATTCCAGATTCGCTCGGTGTATTCTGCAGGTGATATCCCAAGAATATCCCATATAGGCGCAGACAGCCAGCCACCGCAAAGCTTAACACGGGGAAAAGTAGCCCTGTCCAATAACAACGTTTTTATCCCTGATTTGACAAGGATCGAAGCGCAGGTGCTTCCGGACGGGCCTCCGCCAACTATAATAGCATCGTATGTAGGAATATTATTCATGCAGGAAATATTCTAAAGGTAAATAAGGCCATGTATTAATTTTAAAAAAAACAAACCCTATCTCACAGCTTCATAACCTCCGGGTACACCCTTTTTTGACAACACAAATTGCCAAAGCTGGTTGTGCCGTGCCCGAAAAGCACCAGCATTTGCGAGCAGGTAATACTTCCACATTCTATAAAATCTTTCGCCATACTCATCTTTAAGTTCATGCCAGTGCTTATCGAAATTATTGAACCATGCAACCAGGGTGGGATCATAATAACTGCCAAAATTATGGAGATCCTCTACTTTAAAAACACCTTCCATTGCAGCGGTAAGTTGTTTAGTTGATGGCACAAGGCAATTGGGGAAAATATATTTATTTATAAAAGGATCAGATGCAGTTTTGGAAAGAGGCTGACCGATGGTGTGCAGTAAAAACAAGCCATCATCATCCAGGCAACGAGATGCTGTTTGCATAAATATGCGATAATTTCTATAACCAATATGTTCTGCCAATCCGATGGCAACCACGTGATCAAATTTCTCATTTACATCGCGATAGTCTTGCAACCTAATCTCGACTGGCAGTCCTTTGCATAGTTCATTGCCCAGGGCTACCTGGTTGTGAGATACGGTGACGCCTGTTACTCTTGCTCCATATCTTTCGGCGGCAAATTTTGCAAACGTACCCCAGCCGCAACCCATATCAAGAACATGCTGGCCTTCCTTCAAGTTTATTTTTCTGCAGATTAAATCCAGTTTGTTTTCCTGGGCCTGGTCAAGGTTATCGGTATTTTTCCAATAGCCACAAGTATATGCCATTCGCTTATCCAGCATAAACTGGTAAAGTTTATTGCCAATATCATAGTGTTTTTGGGCATTGTCTGCCGCTTTATTTTTTCGCTGCAGGTTAAAAAACCTGGCCATTAATAAATTGATTGAAGACCTCACACCCAGGTTGGCTTTTTTATACAGGTCTGCCCTCATGACGCGAAAAGTAAATTCATCTAATTGATTACAGTCCCACCATCCATCCATGTACGATTCACCCAGCCCTAGCGATCCTTCACTAACTACACGTTTATAAAAATTATCATTATGTACTTGCAGATCCCAGGGATCAGAACCATTGACTGCTATGCCTGCAGTTGCAAGAATATCCGAAATACTTTTTTGAAGAGATAACTTACCCATAGAAATAAAAAGCAAAAGATAAGATTTTTATCTTAAGACCCTGATAATAAAATGTATTACCAAACACAATTATGAAATTTTTTTAAATCAGAAAATTCATTTAAAGAATGCCATACATCTTCTTTAAAATGTCCAAAATAGATTATCCCAAAAGACCAATTGCTATATTTAATTTTTTATTACTAATTTGAAAAAATTAAACTTAAATAATAAATCACTTATAAATATGAAAAATTTGAATCGTCAGCTCTTTATGTTAGCCATTTTGGTATTTGTTATAACAATGGCAGCAAAAGCTCAGGTGAATGTTTCTAAAAATAATCCCGCTTCCTCCATTGAAGGCCGCTGGGATATCACCGTTGATATTGATGGAAAAAAATCTCCGTCATGGCTTGAAGTAAGACATTCAGGATTGCATACGCTCGTAGGCCAGTTTGTAGGCACGGGTGGAAGTGCACGTCCTGTTTCTAAAGTAAATTTTGTTGATGGAAAAATTAGTTTTTCTATACCGCCACAATGGGAGCCTGAAGACAATGACCTGGTAGTAGAGGGTACGCTCAATGGAGATAACCTAACAGGAAAAATGACTTTTAGCAATGGAAAGGTTCATGATTGGACTGGGGTAAGAGCTCCTGCCCTACGCCGTAAATCGTTACCGGTGTGGGGAAAGCCAATCATATTATTTGATGGTAAAAATATTGCAGAATGGCATACCGAAGGAGCTAATCAATGGGTTGCAGAAGGCGGCCTGTTACGCAGCCCAAGGCCTGGTTCCAATCTTATTACCAATAAAACTTTCAATGATTTCAAATTGCATATTGAATTTCGTTATCCTGCAGAAAGCAATAGCGGGGTGTACCTGAGAGGAAGGTATGAAGTGCAGGTTGCAGACAGCAAAGGGCAGGAGCCTTTAAAAGATTTGATGGGTGCCATTTATGGTTTTATAGCACCTTCTGAAATGGTTGCAAAATCTCCAGGCGAATGGCAATCGTATGACATTACACTTGTGGGAAGAATGGTTACTGTGATAGCTAATGGAAAGCAGATTATTTGCAACCAGGAAATACCTGGTATTACAGGTGGCGCACTCAATAGTAATGAAGGGGAACCAGGCCCAATATACCTGCAAGGCGATCATGGAACTATTGACTACCGGAATATTATTATTACGCCGGCGAAATAAATGTGAGTGATGAGTTGGCCGGCGATGAATGTCTTGTCCTGGTATTTGATACTTGATAATTGCTAATTATCTCGTGGCTCTATCTTCCATATTCAGGTTGTTATCGAAAGGACTTTTGGTAAAAGGATATACTAATTGTTTTACATAACCTTTCGGGAAATTGGCTTCATGCAGGCCGGTGCCTTCAGGCCATGTGGTACCAGGCAAATAATAAGTGCCAAATATTTTATCAATAAAAGGAAAGATGGTAGCGAAATTTTTGCCATAATATTTTGGATCTTCACAATGATGCCAGTGATGATATTGTGGTGTCGCAATAATGTATTTTAAAAAACCAAAATTTATACGAGTGTTGGCGTGTATGAGCACCGCATGAATGGCCATGAAAATGATATAGGTGTTGAAAGTTATTTCAGAAAAACCAAAAACATACAGCGGAATAAATGTTATAGAGCGGGTAACAAAAATATCTACAAAATGTGTACGGGATCCTGCCAGCCAGTCCATGTTTTTAGTGGAATGATGCACCGAGTGAAAGCGCCATAAATAATGATGACTGTGAAAAAAACGGTGAGCCCAGTACTGGAAAAGATCGGTAACAAGAAAAGCAAATAAAAGTTCAACTAAGTATGGCAGAGATTGCACCCATGTATGCAGACCGGAAAGGCCAATCCATCCGAAAAACAAAGTAGCCGGTTTTTGGGTAATCACGCCGAAAAATTGTACAAAAAGGTGGCTGATTACAAAATAAACAAGATCCGTTTTCCACTCTTCATGAAACCTTGATTGATTTTTCTTTTTTGGCATTACCATTTCAATAGGTATAAAAATTACTGCCATTAGTAAAAGGTCGAGAAGAAGCCAGTCGAGGCCAAGATGCCAACCCGTTTTTTCAACAGAACGCCCTTCTACATTGAACCCACCAAGCACAATAGAGGCCGTGCATATCAATATGCCAATGCAGGCCAATTTTTTTTGACGGCTCAGGAAAAAACTTAATACGGCAAAAAAGAAGGAAGCGATGATAACAGAAGTCAGTAATGTCTTCATAGATTCACCTGTGTAAACTTCCCTGAACTCGGGCGTGGTAAACCATTCCGGGTATTTGAAACAAACAACGCCAAATAAGGATAACAGCCCAAGGAAAATGGAGCTGTATCCACTTATTTTCCCTTCACCGAATTTAAAAACAGAAGCTTCTGAAGTCATATTAGTTTTGGTTAAAGCCATAGAATAAATAGTAAGAATTGTATGGCATAAACGTAAAGTTCATATCATTTATGCTGTTAAGATATAAAAAGATCTTTTACAAGTAACGATCTTTTGCCACGCCAAAGAGCAGATGAATTGGAAAGTACCCGCGTCAGTCAGAAGAACAAAAAAAAATAAAAATTATTTTGGTGCTTGCAATTCGGTCAAAGTGTTTTGCACTATTTATACTTTATTTTATAGAAAAGAATAATCATCGCAAATAGAAGTGTTATGCCGTTGACGATGCTGATTGGCAGGTTGTGGCTAAATAGTCCGTAACACAATCAAAGAAATGTTACAAATGTAAAAAGCCCATACATCGAAAGAGAAATGCCGGCTGTATTTTTTGTTTGAATTGTTTTAATTGCCTGAGGCAAAAATGAAATTGTGGTACAAAAAGCAGCAAGCAGGCCAAGTATTGTTGTAAAAGTCATTGCAAAGCTTTCCGCAAATTAATTTATTTACCATTAAATAAAAGTTATGGTTTCGCATTCAGAAATGAAAGATGGCTTATAAATAATCCTCCGTATTTAGTCTATAAAATGTTTAAAATATTATTATCACCATTATGAAGAAACAATTTTTTGATCTGGCAATCAAAATTGACGACCTGCAATATTTTTATCTGTCGATAGTTATCCTTTCTACTTTCCCCACAAGAAATATATAACTCATGGCGCCCATAAATGCCATGCATCCTATAAAAACTAACGCGGGCGAAAAGTCACCTTCATTTACCAGGTAGCCGATGGCGACAGGAACAACAATTGCCGCGAGGCCACCGATAAAATTGAAAGTTCCTCCAGTCAATCCAATCAGATCTTTTGGGGCCAGCAGTGATACAAAGACCCACGTGATAGAAGCAAGGCCATTTCCAAAAAATGCAAGTGACATATAGAAAATTACCCAATTAGGATTGCTTACGTAATTTGCTCCGATAATAGAAATAGATAAGAATAAGCCAATCACTATCGGCGCTTTTCTCGCAATACCTTGCGAAACATTTTTTCGTACTAAAAAATCAGAAAAAAAACCAGATACTAATACGCCTGCAAATGCAGCGATAAATGGCACTGACGCATAAAAACCGGATTTGATAAAATCCATTTTTCTATATTCAATAAGGTATTTTGGAAACCACGTAAGAAAAAACAACAAAGTTCCTCCAAGGCAAAACTGTCCTATATAAATACCCCATAACTTTTTTTGAGCAAGTACAATCCGGAGATTTTCCCAGGCGAATTTTTTATATCCTTCATCTTTTGTTTCCCTGTCAAATACGCCTCCCCCACTTTCTATGTAATCGAGTTCTGCCTCGCTCACTTTTTTATGCTGCATTGGCGAACGATAAAAAAAATACCAGGCTATTCCCCAAAGAATACCAACACCGCCGGTAATAAAAAATAATCCGCGCCAACCTGCATACACTTCAATAAATGTAAGCACGGGCGTGAGAAATGCAAGACCTATAAATTGTCCTGAAGTATAAGTAGCAATTGCCGATGCCCTTTCTTTTTCCGGGAACCAACTCGTGACTATACGATTATTCATCGGGTAGGAAGGCGCTTCAAATACACCAATCAATACACGTAATAATAGAAGTGAAATAATGCCGGTTACAAGTCCCAGACCGAATGTTGCCAACGACCACGCAACCAAACTGATGGTATATAATTTTCTTATACCATACCTGTCCGCCAGAATACCACCTGGAATTTGCAGGGTTGCATAAGTCCATCCAAATGCAGAAAACACATAACCCATCTGGATCGTACTAAGATGAAGCTCTTTACTTATTAATGTACCTGCAACAGAAATATTACTCCTGTCCATATAATTAATAACGACATTCACAAAAACAGCAGCAAGAATAGTATATCGTATTTTACCGGGTTTCATTTTATGTTTTTACTGTGGCCCACCATCTCCGAAAGGCTACTGGAATGACACATCTTTTATTGCTCTTTCTTTTTGGCTAAAGCCATTATATTTTTATTACAACCCACGCCCTGAAGAGCGTGCAATAAAGTTCGTGCGCTCAAATTCTCAAAGCTTAGCTTTCATAACACTTATGTCCGCAAAGTAATCCGATGGAGATGGGGTAAAACTTCTTATCAGAAAGCGGCTATTGAATTCCAATTTTTTGATTGCAATAAAATGTGTAATGACGATCACCATTCTGCAATGCTTCCATCTTCGTGATACCACAATGGATTTTTCCAGTTGTGTCCTTCAGTAGCCATTTTTCTCACATACTCTTCATTAATAGTAATTCCTAATCCTGGTCTTGACGGAATATTTACATAACCTTTTTCATAATTGAAAACAGATTTGTCTTCCAGGTAATCCAGCAAATCATTTCCGGTGTTATAATGAATACCCAAACTCTGTTCCTGTATAAAAGCATTATGACAAGTTGCATCCACTTGCAGGCATGCCGCCAAAGCAATGGGGCCTAACGGGCAATGCGGAGCCGCTGCGACATCGTACGCTTCCGCCATTGAAATTATTTTCTTGCATTCAGTAATACCGCCGGCGTGGGAGAGGTCTGGTTGAATTATATCAACATAACCGTCGGCAAGTAAATTTTTAAATTGCCACCTGCTGAACATCCGTTCACCGGTTGCAATAGGAATGGAAGTCAATTGCGCTATTTCTCTTAGGGCTTCATTATTTTCAGGGAGCACGGGCTCTTCAATAAACATGGGATGAAATTGCTCCAATTCCTTTGCTAACACCTTAGCCATAGGCTTGTGAAGGCGGCCATGAAAATCAATACCCACTTCAAGTTGCATACCAACGGCTTCTCTTAACGCAGCAACTCTTTCTAAGACCCTTTCAATTTTTTGATAAGTATCCAGGTATTGCATTTCATCGGTTGCATTCATTTTTACTGCGGAAAATCCGTTATCCAACGCCTGCTTTGCAGCATTACCGATATCGCCCGGCCTGTCGCCGCCAATCCACGAATACACTTTCATTTTATCCCTCGCCTTACCCCCTATCAGTTGGTATATAGGCGCATTAAAATATTTGCCTTTAATATCCCATAGTGCCTGGTCAATGCCGGAGATTGCACTCATAAGAATTGGGCCGCCACGATAAAATCCGCCACGATACATATTATTCCAATGCGCTTCAATATCCATCGGATCTTTCCCAACCAGGTTTTGCATTAACTCATCAACAGCAGTCTTCACGGTTGCGGCTTTCCCTTCTATGATTGGTTCACCCCATCCCGTAATATCTTCATCGGTTTCAATTTTTAGAAACAACCAGCGTGGTGGCACCTGGAATGATTCGCAGCTTTTTATTTTCATAATCGTTTTTTGGAAATATTATTTCAAAAGATAGTTATTTTTAATTTTCGACGTCAACTGATCTAAGATTTTCTATGCATGCCTGCTAAGAAAACAATATGCCACAGCATGGAAAACTAAAAGATGAATAACTGAAACGATATAAACTTCTTTTTAAACCTGTAATTTTTAGAGCAATAATATATTGAAAATGGAAACACAAAAAAGCATACCAACACTGTTCGAATGGGCGGGTGACATGCAAACATTCGAAAACCTATTCAGTAAATTTTACGATAAAGTTTTACACGATGATTTATTAAAAGATGTTTTCAAAAATATGTCACCTGACCATGTAAAACATGTTGCACATTTTGTTGCTGAGGTTTTAGGTGGAGAAAAATTATATACAATGGAAGATGGTGGCAGCCACGCAAAAATGATCGGGAAGCATATTGGTAAATTATTGAACGAAGAAAAAAGACAACGTTGGATGAACCTGTTGCTTGAAACAGCGGATGAAATTGGATTGAAAAGTGATCCTGAATTTCGGTCAGCATTTGTAGGGTACCTGGAGTGGGGAACACGTTTAGCAGTCATCAACTCGCATCTTGAGGAAAATATGATGAATGATACGGAACCAATGCCAAAGTGGGGCTGGGGAGAAGTGAAAGGGCCCTATGAAATTATGGCGGCCATCCCTCAAAAAGATATGGACAAAAATTAAAACTAATTGTAAACAGAACGACCCGCAATGATTTCCGTTCCTGCTTAGCCGCAAAAAGGGGTCGTGGCTATATGAGGTGTTGCCGAAAATCGGCCACTCTCTTGCAACATATCTGTTCCATCACTTGCTGTAACTGTGTTTTTAAAATTGATATGGTATGATTGCCACCATCGTTACCCAACGCGGAAACTCCATACATAAATGTTCTTCCCATAAAAGTAAAATCTGCTCCGGAAGCCAAAGCTCTTGCCACATCAGGGCCAGAACGAAGGCCGCTGTCTAACATGATTTTTATTTGTCCTTTATATTTTTCAACAATCGGGAGGAGTGATTTTATAGAGGATTGACCGGCATCCAATTGCCTGCCACCATGATTAGAAACTATGATACCATCTAACCCCAATTTTATTGCCATCGCAGTGTCTTCTACTGTAGCGACTCCTTTCAATACCAATTTCCCTTTCCACATATCTCTTATTGGTGCAATTTTATCTTCATTCAACCTGCCGGAAAATGTCTTGTTCATGAACAGCCCAAGTTGCTTCATGTTTAATCCTTTGGGCATATAAGGTTTCATTGTTTCAAAAGCAGGCTGGCCATGAAACAAAGTTTTCAAAGCCCACTCCGGCTTGCCTATAATCTGTAACATATTTCTTACCGTCATCCTGGGTGGCATTGCCAATCCATTTCTTATATCACGCGGACGGTAACCGAACGTTGGCACATCACAAAGAATAACCAACACAGGGCATTGAGCCGCTTCAGCTCTTTTAATAATACTATCTCTTACTTTCTCTTCTGCTGGATGATACAACTGAAACCAGGCTTTGCCTTCCGTTAATTCACTCACTCTTTCAATACTGGAAGTGGTAACAGTGCTTAATATGAAAGGAATGTTATGTTGAGCAGCAGCTTTTGCAAGTATCTCCGGAGCGGCGGGCCACATCAATCCCTGCAAGCCAACCGGCGCTATTCCGAAAGGCGCATCATACACGTGGCCAAATAATTCGGTTTTCATATCCGAACTAACATGCGGGGTCAGATAGTATGGCTTCAATTCAACCTCTCTTATCTCTGCAGTATTTTTAAAAAGGTTTACGTCTTCATTACAACCTCCATCTAAATATTCAAAAGCAAACTTTGGAATCTTTTTCTTTGCTTTTTTTATAAGGTCATTTATTGAAGGATACTTTGGATTGTATTTTATTTGCATGTACTTAAATTAACAGATGATCACGAATCAACATTTTACATTGTTTTTCCTATGCCGGATTTCCGGAAAAAACGAATACACTTATTATTAAAATGTTTCCTGCTTTGTCGCATAGTATTTTAATTCAATAATATCAGAGGGTAGAGGCTTGTTGTTCCAATGCTGATGAATAATCAATGCTGCACCCAAAGCAGAAGCTTGAGGAACTGTTGCAGCATACACTTTCATTTCAGGAAATGCCCGGGCTAACAAGTTCATATAAATTGGATTATTACTAAAACCACCATCAACAAAAATTCTTTTACAATTTGTTCCTTTTACTACCAGGTTAGTGCTCCGGTATTGTTGCACAATAATATCTTCTATCAATTGATGGTACGCTTCTTCATACTTCATGAATGAATTCAGGTTGCGCCTGCTAAATTCAGATTGGGTAAGTAAGCTCTTATCAGTATGATCCGAAACACTACCATTGAACAAATTTCTTTTAAAAAATTTACTATCGAATTTTATCTTTTTATAATAGCCGGGAGATGTTCCAAAATGTTCCGCTAATTTTTTTACCTGCTGTTCATGCTCGTAGCCGGCAAAGAGCCGTGATGCTTTTACAGGATTTCCTTTGTACGACAAAAAACATAAACAATCCTGCTGAAGTTCACTCTCAGTCAAAGGCAAATTATTAAAAGGGTTTAATGTAATGCACCAGGTGCCTGTTGAAAGAAGTATAAATGGTTCGCTAAAAGAAATTAAATAAGGAATTAAGGCTGCGGAACTATCGTGCAATCCTATGCCTGCCGGAATTGATTCATTGACGGTTATTGTTATTTCATCACTGTTTATGATACCGGGCAGCTTTTCTGTTATGCCCTCTTTTGCTACCCACGCATGGTACTGATCATTTTGAAAATCCCACAAATTGGTGTGGCAACCTATGCTTGTAATCTCTGAATTTAGTTTGCCGGTTAGAACAAAACTTACATATTGAGGAAGATGTAACGCATATTTAATTTTAGCAAAGATTTGCGGCTTCTCATATTTCAAACGATACAATTGCATCCCCGAATTAAGATTTCCCAAAACAGGTGAAGCAGTTGTCCTTGCAAAATTTTCTTCACCACCATAAGCATTATAAAACTTCTCTTTTAGCTCTGCAGAAAATGGTTTTAGATAATTATATAAAGGAGGTATTACATCTATTGATTCATCGATGTAAACAAAACTGGCGCCATACGCAGAGAAGTTGGCGGCTTTTATTTTGAATTTTTCATTCTTTGTTATTGTGTCAAACGAATCTTTTATCCATTGTGTCAATGCCTCAACATCTTCACAGTGGAAACCATCTTCATCTTTAGTTTCCTCCAACTGTGTACTTTCTTCATAAACCAATTTATATACTTCATCAAACAACAATAATTTTTTATTGGTTTTACCTATATCGAAGATCGCTATAACGGGAATGGAGTTCATGTGAGTTGTGAGTTGTCAGTTGTGAGCGTCCTCATTTTTAATTATACCGCTTAAAAGTTTAAAAGTTTTGACCATCACAATCCTGTTGCAACCGTCTTACTTCCTCTTTCTTTAATTAAACTTTCTCTTACTTTTTCTGAACGATAAACATGTAAAGGATTTAAAGCTGCCCCACTTCTTAATCTTGCTTCTGCAACCAATGCACGCACATCCGTACGAAATGCATGTTGCAATATTTCCTGTGCAGTTACTACATCATTATTGCTTTGTGCTTCAACTAATTTTTTTCTATCAACCAAGAGAGCCTGTGCATAAGTTATCATAATCGCTTCTACAGATTGCAACAGATCTTCTAACGGATCTTTTACGTTATGGCTTGCGTCAATCATCCAGGCTAAATCAGTTGCATGATTCATTCCCTTTGCATCCATGCCTTCAATCAATTCATTAAAAATTAAAAAAAGTTGGTATGGTTTTATACTACCAACAGTAAGATCATCATCACCATATTTACTGTCGTTGAAATGAAAGCCACCAAGTTTTCCTTCCATCAATAATAATGAGACAATCTGTTCAATATTAGCATTGGGCAAATGATGGCCAAGATCAACTAACGTGAATGCTTTATTGCCAAGCTTGTTTGCGTATAATAATGATTGCCCCCAATCGCCAACTGTTGTTGAATAAAAATTAGGTTCATAAGCTTTGTATTCCACAAACATTTTCCAATCATTTGGCAATACGGCATATACTTCCTGTAAACTCTCTAAAGTATTCTGAAATGCCTTCCTGAAATTTAATTGTCCGGGAAAACAAGAGCCATCTGAAAGCCATACAGTGAGCGAATTTGAGCCAAGTTCCTTTCCATATTTTATTACTTCAATATTGTGTTCAATTGCCTGCTTGCGTATTGATTTACTTACATGTTGCATTGAGCCGAACTTATAACTTAATTGCTGATGAGGTTGATCCTGGAAAGTGTTTGAATTCATTGCATCAAACTGCAAATCATGTTGTGCAGCTAATGCTTTTATATTAGCAGCATTTTCCGGAATATCCCATGGAATGTGCAATGAAATAGCACCGCTTGATTTATTCAATGCATGAAGCAAACCAATGTCTTCAATCTTTTCTTCTAAATTTCGTGGTTCACCACCGCCCGGAAATCTTCCAAAGCGTGTACCCCCGGTTCCTAAAGCCCATGAAGGAATGGCTATTTGAAAGTTGATTAATTTTTGCAACGCATCTTCGATATTATTTATCTCTGAAGAAACAAAATCAAAATTGTGTTTATGCTTTTTTAATAATGATTCGTTGTGCTTTTCGATTTTATATTTTTCAATTTGCATGGGGTAAATTTTTATGTTTATTTCCCACAAAGTCACTAAGAGCACTAAGAAATTCTTTGTGGCCTTTGTGTCTTAGCGGGACGTAATTTTTAATCATTCTAAATAAAAAACTTCTTTTAATGGAATGCTTACAGGTGAATTATCAGCATTTGCTTCCATAATATCTTTCATATAATCCCACCATTTTTTCATGACTTCTTTTCCGGGTAATTCACTTAATTGCTTATCATCTTCAATTGTAAAACAGGCAAACAAATCATTTGTTTCTTCATCTAAGAAAATTGAATAGTCGCTAACGCCCGTTTGTTTTAAAAGCGTTTTTAGCTCGGGCCATATCTCATCATGGCGCTTTTTGTATTCGGCCTCAAAGCCTTTGAGCAATTTCATTTTTGAAGCAATGCGTTTCATATAGACCTCACCCCAACCTCCCAAAAAAAATCGGGAGAGGTGGAGTATTAGTGTTATTATTTTAGTTTTTTATTCAAATTTTTCAACCTGATGCATCCTCTTTCTTTTTACCCCGCCGCGGCGGGGATAGGGGCTATCTCAAAAATCCCATTGCCACTCCACCATCTACATTCAATGCATTGCCGGTTGATTTATTCATCAATCCACCAACAAAAACATAACAGGCGTTGGCAATATCTTCGGGCAAAATTGTTTCGTTGAGCAAGGTGCGCTTTGCATAATAGGCAGGCAACTCCTCAACCGTAATGCCATACGCTTTTGCACGGCCTTCAGCCCAACCACCAGCCCATATATTACTGTCTGCAATAACCGCATCAGGATTCACTGTATTTACACGAATTTTATCAGCGCCTAATTCTGCGGCCATTAATCTTGTAAGATGTGCCTGCGCTGCTTTTGCAGAACCATAACCAGGATTGTTTGGCCCGGCAACCACTGCATTCTTTGAAACAATGTTTACAATGTCGCCACCAAAACCTTGCTTGCGCATGATGGCAATACCAACCTTCGATACAATAAACTGTCCTTTTACGAGAATATCATACAGCCTGTCCCACTCTTCCAATGTTTGGTCTGCAATTGATTTTGAAATGCTGATGCCGGCATTGTTTATCACAATATCAACACCACCAAAAGCAAGAACTGCATCATCGAAAGCTTTTGCCGCAGAGTTTTCAGCCGTGACATTTAATGTTGTTGATGACACTGCATCCTTGCCAAATGTTTTTATAAACTCTTCCTTAGCGCCACTTAAACGTTCTTCATTAATATCATTAAGAACGATACACGCTCCTTCTTCTGCAAACTTTTTTGCGATGGCTTTTCCAATACCACCGGCGCTGCCAGTTATTAATGCAATGCGACCGGTTAAAGATTTTGGTTTCGGCATACGTTGCAGCTTGGCTTCTTCCAACAACCAATATTCAATGTTGAACGCTTCCTGTCTTGGTAATGAAGTATATACTGAAACTGCCTCTGCTCCTTTCATCACATTAATGGCATTGATGTAAAATTCTAATGCAACTCTTGCTGTTTGTTTGTCTTTCGAAAAAGTAAACATACCAATACCGGGATAAATTATAACAACCGGATTAGCATCTCTTATTGCAGGACTGTTGCTATGCTTGCAGGTGTCATAATAATCTGCATACATCTTTCTATAGTCTTCAAATTGTGGTTGTAATTTTTGCCTGATGGCATCAACATTTGTTACATCTTCATCAGTTGTCAGATTTAAAACCAGCGGAGAAATTTTTGTGCGTAAAAAATGATCAGGACAACTTGTACCCATTGGAGCCAATCTTTCCAAATCATTTGAGTTAATGTATTCCAATACTCTTTCATCATCGGTAAAATGACCAATCATCTTCGTTTGTGAAGAACAAAAACCACGAAGTATTGGAGCCAATGATGCTGCCTTTTGCAACCGTTCTTCTTTTGGTAATGACTGAATTTTTTGTCCGCCAAACACAAGGCCTTTCTTACCATAATTATCCTCTAAATATTGCGCACAACGTTCAATTACTTCAAGTGTGTTCATGTAACTTTCATAAGCTGTGTCACCCCAGGTAAATAAACCATGCGAACCTAACATAATACCGCGAATACCAGGATTTTCATCAAGACATTGCTTCAACATCAGCCCCAATTCAAAACCAGGCTTTTGCCATTTAACCCAACCTATTGTTCCGTTGAATAATTCTTTCGTTATCTTCTCTCCATCTTTTGCGGCAGCAATTGCAATGGCTGCATCGGGATGTAAATGGTCTATGTGTTTGAATGGAAGAAAGCCATGTAAAGGCGTATCTATTGATGGTGCCTTGGAACTTAAATCATAAATACAATGATTGAATAATTCTACCATTTCATCTTCATATTCAAGGCCACGATAAATATCTTTTAAGCTGCGCAAACGGTCAACATACAAAGCCGCAAGGCCGCTGCGTTTCATGGTTCCTAAATCACCACCACTGCCTTTCACCCACATCACCTCAACCTCTTTTCCGGTTATTGGATCTTTCGCCATTGCTTTACAGGATGTGTTGCCGCCGCCATAGTTTGTTAAGCGTAAATCGGCACCTAATAAATTGGAACGATATACTAATAAAGCAACCTGGTCATCACCAAGTTCTGCTGCTTTTGCATCATCCCACAAGTAGCTTACGTGTTTAAATTTTGTTGTTGCCACTGACATATGTTGTAGTTTTTTCTTGTTTTGATTTTTCGTGCAGGTTATTTCCACGACCTACTAATAAAACAGATAATATGATAGTGATGATACCTATTGTAATAGTAGTGATGGTTTTTTTATTCGCTCCTTTCCATTCTTTCAAAACCAGCCCCCACATATTCGCTACCAGTATGATGAATGCCATGTGCAATATCCAGGAGCTTGGACCATTGCCCAGTTTACTTTCGCCCATTCCATAAAAGAAAAACTGGAGGAACCAGGTAGTGCCCGCCAACGCAGCAAACAAGTAATTATTAAACAATGGCGTTTTTTTATCGGTGTAGTCGCCAAATGTTTTGTTACGTGCATTTAGAATCATGCACCAGATAAAATTAGTGGTGAGGCCTCCCCACAGCAGCACAACATAAATAACATTGTTACGAAATAGAAATTCGCCTTGCCCGGGATTAGCAGCTTTCCAGGCATCATTAGCAACAACAGCCATTGACTGGCCTGCTTCCAAACCAAAATTGAAACAAGCACTAAGCACACCGGATATAATTGACACCAACATACCGAGCCCAAACTTGTACTCTGTTTTTATTTCAAGGCCATGTGGATCGGTGACAGCACCAGCCATTTGTTTCTCCTTCATCATGCCTGCCTTTCCGCAAATGACAATACCCGCAACACAAATAAGCAACCCGGCTAAAACAGTTAATCCCCACCCCGAACCCGTCATCATGCTAAATGTATCCTTGCCGGCTACCGGAGAATAATCATAATATATAGCTGGTATCAATGAGCCAAACACCATGCACAGTCCAAGTATGATGCTGCTGCCCAGTGCCACACCAAGATAACGTACACCCAACCCGTAGGTCAGCCCTCCGATTCCCCACAGTAAGCCGAATAAGAAAGTATAGCGAAGTGTTGAAAACCCTGTTCCCCTTATGATTTCAGCGAAGCCGGGAATTGTAAGCCATGCTGCGAGTGGCGGCACGATAAGCCAGGAAAACAGGCCACCTACAATCCAATAATTTTCCCAATGCCACCCCTTAACTTTTTTAAAAGGAATATAAAAACTACCGGAAGCAAAGCCGCCGATGAAGTGA
This sequence comes from Ginsengibacter sp., assembly GCA_040007435.1. Classification (GTDB taxonomy): domain Bacteria; phylum Bacteroidota; class Bacteroidia; order Chitinophagales; family Chitinophagaceae; genus Ginsengibacter. The sequence continues at coordinate 96,333 of JBDTUZ010000019.1, forward strand.
AAGATGACGCCCAATAATACCTGCATTCGTATGGATTTATTCTTATATCAATATGGTAAAATTAAATTTCTAAAATAGGTTAGCTGTCATGGGCTGTTATGCTATCAATGATACAACACATAACCGGTTTTAATTTTACATCTTCCAAATTTAGTAATGAGCTGAGTGCAATGAATAAGCGCAACTTTTTAAGAACAAAAGACTCCTATTTAATTCATTTCAAAGAATTACTTTGAAAACCCGAAAATGATTTATTAACACACACAATAGAAGTATTCGGATTTAAATTGTGAATTCCCGCTAAAGTCAAAACTTGCAGTCACAGCTTAAACGATAATGCCAATATCACTCTTCTTCCGAATAATAGAATAGGTATTCAGATAAACAAAAGATATACTATTAGAGCTAATTTTTTAATCTTTCCTTCATCTTGGACGAAATAAATTTTGCAGCAAACTTTGGATTCAATCTGTAAATGAAATCTAAAAATTTTGCATCTTTTCCAACCAAAATCCGATATTGATCACGTTTCATTCCTTCAACAATAATTTTAACTGCTTTTGCGGCTGAGAGTATTTTAGCAGATTGTTTTTCTGTTGTTGAAGTTGAAGTGTTACCTAATCCTGAATTCTTTGTAATGTTCGTATTAACAGCGCCCGGAAATACTACAGTAACTTTTACATTCGTATTTGTGAGTTCTGAATGCAAGCCTTCCGTTAAAAGTTTTACTGCTGCTTTGGATGCGCCATAAATTGTTTGACCAGGCACTGGCAAAAAACCTCCCATGCTTGAAACATTTACAATATGCGCTTCAGGACGAGTGAGTAAGTGAGGCAAAAATGTTTTGGTCATGTAAAGCGTTCCATAAAAGTTCACGTTCATTACACGTTCTATGGCTTCGTAGCTAAGTTCATTTACTTTAATAAAAGGTTGAATAATGCCTGCGTTATTGATGATGCCATCAACAAAACCAAATTGAATAATTGCTTTTTCAAACAATGCTTCAACTGCTACTTTGCTGGTAATATCAACAACAAAAGTGCAAAGGTTATTTTTATTTGCGCCAGCTAATGAAACAGTTTCTTGTAAGCCATTTTGATTGATATCAATAGCGATAACCTTTGCATTTTTTGAAAGCAGGTTGAGTGTTAATTCACACCCCATGCCACTTCCGCCGCCTGTTACTACTATTACTTTATTTTGAACTTTCATTATATTACATAATATTACATTTTAGTTTGCTCCTGCAACAGGGACATATCAGCCACATCTAAGCTTATCCGTACAATAACCTATCGAAGTTCCCCCGGTACTCCTGTAGGAAGCCCTTTGGAAAGATCAACTTCAATTTTGTGTTTACCAAGTTGAGTCTGAATAATACCTGATGACATACTTGTTATTCTGAACTTTACGTCTATTGCTTTTAAAAAACCGGTTTGTTTGCCGCTCACTTTTATGTCAGCGTCCCATGATACTGGCTTATCATAGCCTCCTGCTCTTAACGTAGATGACTCATTGCCATTTAAAATATAAATACCATCATCAGAAAAATCAACGTATTTAATCACCCGACGAAGTTCGTCTGTTGAGCCCTCAGCTGGTTTCGACGTGCTGATTTCAGCATAACCCGAAACTTTCCCTTTGAGTATTCCCTGTTCAGGATAGGTTGTGGTAGTCCATTTAAAATCTTTCAGGTCGGTTGCCCATTTCATATCTGGCATTACGGTTTCAAGCGGTTTTGTAGGTTTCCTGGATGTAAACCAAACCATTTGAAGCCGCCCTGTTAATTCTCCTTCCTTTACTGTGGCAGGGTCCTTTTGTTCCCAAAAAATGCCGTGAGTACCGGACGGGTGCCAGGCGAAATTTCCCAAATGATTATAGAGGGTAACATCGTCTTTGCTTGTCATTAAGTTTATTCCTGTATAGCCTTCTTCGGGTAATCTTGCTCTGTCTCCATATTTATCTACCATAGTGAGTCCATAAAAGCGGGTGGCTTTAGGATAGCCTTCAAACTCTGCATTTCTTTGGTAAGAAACACCTGCTGCCTGGGGTAGCCCTGCAATAAGGGGTCGGGGAATTAAACCAAAAACATCCATACGTGTGGTGTGTCGGTGGCTTTGAAAAATGACCCAGTTGCCATCTGGTGAGGGGTAGGTTCCTTCATCATAACTGAAATGTTTCGTTAAACGCGTTATGCTGCCGTTGGTAAGGTCAATCTTTGCCAGGTCGTAGTTGTTGCTTTCAAAGAGGGCAAGATTAATGAGCGACTTGCCGCCGTCAGCAAAACTTTTCACTTCTCCGGCACCGTCTATCTTAGGTCTGAATGCAGCAAAATCAGCTTCATTCGGACTGCTTGCTACTACCTTGCCTTTTTGCAATTCATAGCGGTCCCCTTTATCATCCGAAACCCTTGTTAGCTCGCTTACCAAAACAATATATCCTCTTGTAGTTACCAATCCTGTGGCAACCTGTACACCATTGGGTGACATATTGGTGGCTATTCGCCTGACAATAGTGGCTTGCGGAATAGCAGGATAAACCAAGGGAAGGATTCGGGCTTCTTTACAGTTAATTATGGAAGGGTTACATTCTAATACGCCGCGTGGAGTGTAAACTCTTTTACCATCCGGCAGTGGTACGGGCATTTCATCGCCAATCTCTTCTTTTAAATTACAGGTCAAACAATTGAAATTGCTTCCGTCTTCTTTCATTACAGCGAGATCGCTCTTTTTTTTACCTGCAAAATTTACTTCCATAACGATGTGCTTTCCATCGGGTAAATAGTTTACAAGGACTGCTTCTAAAACACTGTCTGGCAGTGGTACGGTAGTTACCGCAAATGGCTCGGGCTTTGGAGGAGGCGGAAGCTTTGGTATAATGGAATAATTTATTTTCTGGTCTGTTGCTTTCTGAGCTATGCCGGCGGTACAGCACAAAAAAGTGATTGCAACGAAACATACTTTTTTTAAAGAAACAGTTTTTTTCATTAGTGCTTTATTTTATTGTTTATAATTAT
>JBDTUZ010000020.1:0-95498 GCA_040007435.1 Ginsengibacter sp.
ACTCATCGTTCGCTTGTTCCATTTCCAATAAATTTTCATAATCAACATCGGCTTCTGCGAGTAATACATTCATGTGCCCGGGCATACGACCGGCCACCGGGTGAATAGCATATTTCACTTCAACACCTTTTTCACTCAAAAGTTTCTCAAGTTCGTGACACGAATGTTGGGCCTGCGCAACAGCCAATCCATAGCCAGGTACTATCATTACTTTTTTTGCGTAAGCCATTATCATAGCAGCATCACTCAACGATATTTCTTTGTAAGTTCCAAAATCACTTTGTGTTCCATCAGTAGATTTTGCAGATCCGCCAAATGAACCGATTAATACATTTTTCAGGCTCCTGTTCATTGCCCTGCACATTAAAATAGTGAGTAACGTTCCTGCTGCACCTACAAGGATGCCACCCGTAAGCATTGCTTTATTATTATATAAAAAGCCGCCACATGCCGCAGCTACACCTGTAAAAGAATTCAGCAGTGAGATCACAACGGGCATGTCTGCGCCGCCTATCGGCATTACGAAAAATACGCCGTATAAAAGTGCAAGACCCACTGTTATAAAGAATGGAATATTTACTCCCTTTACATTTGATGTATAGGTGAATATTGCTGCAGTTAAAACCAATGCAAATATTACAAGATTGAATATATGCTGGCCTTTGAATGAAAAATCTTTAATCTTTCCGCTCAGTTTTCCCCAGGCTACAATACTTCCTGCAAAAGAAACACAGCCAATGACAGCCCCCGCTATTATAGTGAGGTAATGACCGCCTGGAATTACATCATAAAACCAAGTAGAATCAAGCATTTTATTTGCCTGGAATAAATAATCAAACTCTACTATTGATATCAGCGCTGCACATGCTCCGCCCATCCCATTAAAAAAACTTACCAGCTCGGGCATCGCCGTCATCTTTACCCTTTTTGCAGTAAATGTCCCTATAGTACTGCCTACAATAATTCCACTAAATATCCATACATAGTTTCCTAATTTTTTTCCGTGATCTTGATATAAAAAAATAGTACCTGCTATTGCAAATGCCATACCTGCTGCGGCAATTAGGTTACCCCGTCTGGCAGTGGCGGGATTAGACAACATTTTTAAGCCAAGAATAAAGGTTACAGATGCAATAAGATAACAGAGAGATAAAATGCTTATACCCATTAAATGGTTTATTCTTTGATTAGGTTAATTAGGTTATTCGTTAATTACTCCATTTGATAGTCGACGTACAGAATTTGTGTAATTTGTACAATTCGTGAATGGTAATTCTTGTTTATTTTTTCTTCTTAAACATTTCAAGCATTCGATCTGTCACAACAAAACCACCCACTACATTGAGTGTGCCAAGTATTACCGCAAGGAATCCCAGGACCAGGGCAATATAATTATCACTCTCTGCTTTTCCCATCACTATTATCGCGCCTATGATTACTACACCATGTATTGCATTAGCGCCACTCATCAAGGGAGTATGTAATACACTTGGGACTCTTCCTATAATTTCTATTCCCAAAAAAATCATAAGGATAACTATGTAGATCAACTCGATATTCTGATTAATAAAATTTAGCATCGCTTGCATACAATAGATTTTAAAAGTTTGTCCCTTCTGCTTTGGAGAAGGGTTGAGATAAGGCCGCTTTTACCCTTTCATTAACTACCTCCCCATTGTGAACGATACAAGTTCCTTTTACGAGATCATCTTCAAAGTTTAAGTTCAACGCGCCTTCACTATCAATTATCAACCCGAGAAAGTTAAGGATATTTTTACCATACAATTTACTTGCGTCATAAGGCATGCTTGCCGCGAGCCTTGAATTTCCAACAATGCTTACGCCGTTATACCTTACTGTTTCTTCATCCTTCGTATTGCTTGTATTGCCTCCTGTCGCTGAAGCCAGGTCAATAATTACTGACCCTTTCTTCATACTTTGCAGCATTTCTTCCGAAATCAAAACAGGCGCTTTTTTCCCAGGTATTTGAGCTGTCGTAATTACAATATCAGCCTTCGCAACGCTTTCAGCAATTTTTTCCTTTTGCTTTTTTAAAAATTCTTCTGACTGCTCTACTGCATAGCCACCCGCTTCACTTGCATTGGCAGCGCCTTCCACTTCAACAAACTTTGCACCAAGACTCATCACTTCCTCCTTAACCGCAGGCCTTGTATCAAATACTTCTACCACGGCACCAAGCCGTCTTGCAGTAGCTATGGCCTGCAGGCCAGCCACTCCGGCTCCCAGAATTAATACTTTTGCGGGAGGAATACTTCCGGCAGCCGTCATAAACATGGGGAAGTATTTTGGAAATAAATTAGCCGCAAGCAATACAGCCTTGTAACCTGCAATATTTGCCTGGCTACTCAATACATCCATACTTTGTGCACGGGTAGTACGTGGTATCATGTCAATACTAAAAACGGTTATTTGTGTTTCAGCGCACTGCTTAATAAAGTCAGTGTTGTATAATGGTTGAAAATTCCCGAGTATTATTTTCGACTGAAGATTTTTTATATCAATAGACCCGGGATTCATTGACAAAATAATATCAGCAGTTTCAAGAAGTTCATTCCTTGAAACTATTGCTGCGCCGAGTTCTTCATAGGTTGGATTGCTGGCAAATGCATTTTCACCTGCATCACTTTCTACAATTATATTTACGTTGTTCTTTTTAAGAATTCCCAAATGTTCGGGTAGCAGGGAAACTCTTGTTTCAGGATCAGCTTCTTTCAATACGCCTATTTTCATAGTTAATTATTCCTGTCAAATTAGTAATTATTATTTATCTGTAATTCTTGGGCAAAGAGAATTCGCTCAATTTTTACCCTGATTTTTTATTAGCAACTTTTATGAAGGTAACAAAGCTTTCTTCTTTGAGGCAAAATGCTTTAAGGTGCTCTACAAATTATTTTTTCTTTTTGAAAATAGCCACGATAGCAATTCACTTTCAGCAAAGGCATTGTTCCAGCTATCATGCCCCACTCCCGGATATTCTGTATAGCGAACATCTGCTGCGTCCCGCTTGAGTCGCCGATAATAGGTCCGCGAATATTCCGGCTTTACCACTTCATCTTTTTCTCCATGAAATATCCACAGGGATACTTTTCTCTCGTAGCGCTTTGTAAGTCCCGGATTACCCGCACCACACATTGGAAAAGCTGCTGTAAAATAATCAGGATATCTGCCCAGTAAATCGTAGACGCCCATAGCTCCTTGCGATAATCCTCCAATATACATCCTGGAAGAATCTGCGATACCTGAAATTAACAAACTATCTAAAAGATCTTTTACAAGTGCCGTAGGAACAGCAGCATTTTTTTGGAAAGGGAAAATAACGTCTGTCAATTTTCCAGTGGAATCTCTTTTATCTTCAAAATAAACCCACGCCTTATCTGCGGCACATTGGGGAAATATCACAATTGCAGGATATTTTTTTCTAACACTGTCGCGAAGAAACAATGAGCCGCCATTTACCAACTGGCTTGAATTATCATTTCCCTTTTCGAAAGCGCCATGCAGGAAAACTACCACCGGATACTTTTCATTTTCATCATAGCTCACCGGGTAAAGAATACGGTAAGGCAATGTTTCATTGCCCTTGCGGAATGTTTTCTTTTCATACAAGTTTAAGTCCTGTGCAATTAAGGAACGACTTATAAAGGTTAAAGTAAGAAGTAAAACTATTTTCATTTGGCATTTTAAAATCTGATAACAAAATCCTGTTTTATTTTAAAATCAGTACTAAAAAACACAAGCCCAATAAAAAAAAGATCAATAGTTAAGATTACAGAAGCGTGTGCTTTTATCTGTTGCCATGCATCTTCCATTTCTATGCTCCAATGTATGTCATCAAAAATAAAAATGGACGAGGAGTTTGCTTTCTTTAGACTTTCCGTAAAATAATCTAATGTAGCGTTCCGCCGATGATTGCCATCAACAAAGAGAAAATCAATGCTCTTTATTTTGTTCAATACTTCGGGAACTGTTCTGTCAAAATTTCCCTGGATAAAATCAATATTTTCCAGGCTTAGTTTTTTAAAACCAGATACTGCGATTTCTCCAATAGCTTTAGAACCTTCGAGCGTATAAACCTGGGAACCTGCATTGGCACAAGCAAGGTAAGAAGCCGTAATTCCGAAAGAAGTTCCCAGTTCAACAATGGTTTCGGGCTTGTAGTATTTTACCATCCTAAAAAGTAGTTGCGAAAATTTTTTCTTTTTTAAAGACGAAGCAGCGATAGCGCTCACCTTTCTGTTCTTGAAAGGAATTACTGCAGAACCAGCCCCAAAATCTTCTACCGGAATAAGTGTGTGATTATTTAATAATTGCTTGCGTAACGGTTCAATTATTTTATAACAATCGTATTTTTTTTTGTCATTTAATACATTCTTCACAAAATCAAATACAAAAGGCGAATGTATGCCATGACCCTTTCCGTTTTTTGCTTTAAAGTAATAATCAATAAATTTTTTTGCTAACTGGAAAGAAGAATACATCCCGATGTTGTTTAAGAATTTTCAGGATTTTTTTCCCATACTTCGAAGGTATAGGGATAGTTATTTTTTTCATCTGCAGGAAAGGATTTTGAACTGGTCTTTGTCCATTGGTCAGCATTTATTTCCGGGTAACATGTATCTCCATCTACATTTGTATGCACCCTGGTTATATATATTCTCGAAACAATATCCATAGTTTGTTTAAAGATTTCACCTCCGCCAATAATAAAAATTTCCTGGGCATCACTTTCTTCTGCTTTCTCAATTGCAGATTGAATATTATGAGAAACAAAAACCCCATCCGGATGCCAATCCGTTTTTTTAGTAACTACAATATTTATTCTTCCGGGTAAAGATTTTTTAAGAGACTCATAAGTATTCCTTCCCATAATGACCGGCATCCCCCATGTCTTATTTTTAAAGTATTTAAAATCATTAGGCAGGTTCCACGGTAATTCATTATTTGAACCAATTACATTATTTTCAGACGCGGCAACTATGTGTGAAAGCATTTTTAAAAGTTAATCGGTTTAGATAATAATCAACGTTCTTACACCGCTACGGGAGCTTTTATTGAAGGGTGGCTTTCATAATTAACGAGCTCGAAATCCTCAAAAGAGAAATTGAAAATATCCTTCACTTTCGGATTAATTTTCATTTGTGGAAGATTAAATGGTTTCCTGGTTAATTGCAATTCCGCCTGTTCAAAATGATTTCTATATAGGTGAACATCGCCAAATGAATGAATAAAATCACCATATTCCATATCACAAACTTGTGCTACCATCATTGTAAGCAGGGCATAAGATGCAATATTAAATGGAACTCCCAGGAAAACATCCGCACTTCTCTGGTATAATTGGCAGGATAATTTCCTTTTCTCATCTCCCCTGGCGGCAGGCGTTGTGTAAAATTGAAATAAACAATGGCAAGGCATTAAGTTCATTTGAGGCAGGTCAGCCACATTCCATGCACTTATTATCATCCGTCGGCTATCAGGATTGATTTTTAATTGATGTATTAGCTCGGACACCTGGTCAATAACTTTTCCGTTCGCGCCTTCCCAACTCCGCCATTGCTTTCCATAAACAGGGCCAAGGTCTCCGTTTTCATCAGCCCATTCATCCCATATTTTTACTCCATGCTCTTTTAGATATTGAATATTTGTATCACCTTTTAAAAACCAAAGCAGTTCGTAAATAATGCTTTTCAGGTGAAGCTTTTTAGTAGTTACCAATGGAAATCCATCTGCAAGTGCAAACCTCATTTGATGACCGAAGAGGCTGCGTGTACCTGTGCCCGTCCTGTCATTTTTATCGGCTCCGGATTCTATAATTTTTTGTAAAAGATGAAGATATTGATCCATGTGCGCAAGTTACTGAATTAGAAAATTTTTAATATCCGAATATTTCTTGTGCTTCTTTGGGCCAAAAATGTGAACGGTGTTTACTGCACTAATAAAAGAAATAAAAAGAGAATATCCCGAAACTTTTACCCTAATTTTGCCCCCTCAAAAGACTTATTTCTTTCAAAAAAAATCTAAATGAAGTTTACCTGGTGGAAAATAACATGTATTGTGTTATTGATCTTCACTTTTATAGCCAGTTTTTTAGTAAAGATTCCATACGTCGGTAATCTGTATCAAAGCATACGCAATTTTTTCTTCCATGTACCTATGTGGTTTGGGCAAATTGCCTTACTTAGCCTTTCGCTATTTTATTCCATTGCCTATTTACGCAAGCAAAATATCAAGTATGATATCTATGCCGCTGAGTTTGCCAAAACAGGAATTATTTTTGGAATCCTTGGCCTGGTGACGGGTTCCATTTGGGCCACTTATACGTGGGGCGAGGCATGGAGCAATGATCCAAAACAGATAGCCGCTGCTATTGCTGTACTTATTTACCTCGCCTATATTGTGCTAAGAGGATCCATGAACGACATTGATAAGAAGGCACGTGTAAGTGCTGTGTATAATATTTTCGCTTATTTTATTTACATACCTCTTATAATGGTACTTCCCAGGCTGGTACAATCGCTTCATCCCGGCGGAATGGAAGGTGCCAAAGGAGGTGGCAATCCTGCCATGGGTGGTGGAAGTCTCACTCCGGAAATGACAGTTGTATTTTGGCCGGCCGTTATAGGATGGGTTATTTTAGGTATTTGGATCAGTAATTTAAAGATAAGATTGAGCCTGCTTGACTATAAAAATCTAATTCATGCTTAAAAAAATCTTCAAGCGTATTGGTTATTCAATGATTCTCTCCTTTTTCAGTTTGTTCTTATTTGCACAAGCAACTGCAGATTCAAATGGGACTTCGATGGACACTACTATGAGAAGCAATGATAAAATCTACGTTGTGATGGCTGTATGTACCACCATTCTTATTGTACTTTTTTTATATCTCATAAGAATTGACAGGAAAGTATCTCGGAAAGAGAAAAACTTATAAACTCGTACACATTTTTTTCAACTGCGTTTAAGAAATAATAATAACGATTGCTAAATAATATAAAAAATAGTTTTTATGCCCTCTCCAGTTCCATATAGTTTTTTCCAGAGCGTGGAAAGAAGTTTTGATAAAGCAGCAATTTTTACCAATTGGGATCCAGGCATCCTTCAACAGATAAAACAATGCAATAGTGTTTATCAAATGAGGTTTCCTATAAAGAAAGAAAACGGCGTTATCGTAACCCTGGAAGCATACAGGGTGCAGCATTCACATCACAAAACGCCTTGTAAAGGAGGTATTCGTTTTAGCGAAGCGGTAAATCAGGATGAAGTGATGGCTCTTGCCGCCTTGATGACTTATAAATGCGCCATTGTAAATGTTCCCTTTGGAGGCGCCAAAGGTGGTATTAAAATTAATCCGCGGGCATACACTCCTTACGAGCTTGAAAAGATCACCCGGCGCTATACAGCGGAATTAATAAAGAAAAATTTTATTGGGCCGGGTACAGATGTACCTGCACCAGACTATGGCACAGGTGAAAGAGAAATGGCCTGGATACTTGATACTTACGGCGCCATGCACCCGGGCGAAATTGACGGTGCCGCTTGTGTAACGGGTAAGCCGGTCACACAAGGTGGCGTGCGTGGAAGAAAAGAGGCCACCGGGCTGGGCGTGTTTTATGGACTTAACGAAATTTGCAGCATGCCTTCTATAATGGAGAAGCTAGGGCTCACCATTGGCGTAAAAGGAAAGCGTATATGCGTGCAGGGAATGGGAAATGTAGGCTATCATTCCGCGTTATTTTTTCAGCAAGCAGGTGCAATAATCGTAGGACTTTCTGAGTACGAAGGAGCAATATGGAATATGGATGGCCTGGACATAGATAAGGTATGGCTTCATCGTACCAAAACCGGCTCTATACTCGATTTCCCCGGCGCTGAAAATTTTGAAAAAAATACAGATGCGCTTGAAATGGATTGTGATATTCTTATACCTGCGGCATTGGAAAATGTTGTAAATGGCGAGAATGCTTCGAGGATAAAAGCCAAAATAGTTGGTGAAGCTGCAAACGGCCCTCTTACTCCTGAAGCCGATGAAATTTTAAATTTAAAAGGAGTTTTGGTTGTACCAGATATGTATTTAAATGCAGGTGGTGTTACCGTAAGTTATTTTGAATGGCTGAAAAATCTTAGTCATGTGCGCTACGGAAGGCTCGAAAAAAGATTTGATGAAAATATGAACCTTCACATTCTTTCGCAACTTGAGGAACTTACTCAGAAAAAAGTGAGTTCGGCTGAACGTGATTTTATTATGCATGGCGCTGATGAGGTTGACCTTGTAAGAAGCGGCCTCGAGGAAACAATGATAACGGCTACGCGTGAGATCGTGGACATCTGGCAAAAGACTCCTGCAATACCCGATATGCGTACTGCAGCTTATGTTTGCGCCATAAATAAGGTGGCTACTTCTTATGCTGAGTTGGGAATATTTCCTTAAAGTAATTAATATTCGATTTACGAAGTGCGATGCCCGATATAAAAATCAATGGCAATACAAACACATCTACTTTTCAAATTCAGGAAGCAAGTTTATTTCATAGAATTGATTGTGCTTTTTTTGAAAGCCATAAGTATAACTTCCATTTGTAATTATTAGGTAGGTTGCTGATAAGGTGATATGATAACGAAGAATCTGTTCAATTACTTTATGAGACAGAGGTACATTCATTTCCTTACATTCTATGATCATCCAGGGCAATAAGTCTCTGTTATATACCACAACGTCACAACGTTTTTTTAATTCACCTAAGTTAATCTCCTTTTCTACAGCAATTAGTGATGCCGGATATCTTTTACTTACTAAAAGATATTGCAGTATGTTTTGCCGCACCCATTCTTCAGGCGTAAGTATTAGCCATTTTTTTCTAACAATGTCAAAAACTTCATTTACTCCACCTCGTTGTCTTGTTTTTACCTGGTCTTTAGGATATTGAATTTTTATCATAAAACAGTAACCCTTTGAATAAGTTTCAAATTAGTAGCGTTGTCTGCAGCATTTTAAATAATATCCACCAATACACGTTCCTTAATCAATACGGCATTCTAAAATCTAAAATCGTATTTTTATCTGTAACAAATAAACAACAATCAGGCTTAGGAAAACATGAAAACAAAAAAAGAAATAGTAAACAATTGGCTTCCGAGGTACACTGGAGAAAAACTCAGCAATTTTGGAGAATACATTCTGCTTACAAACTTCAGCAATTATGTGAAGATGTTTGCCGATATGCATAATGTAAAGATCTCAGGTTTAGACAAGGCCATGCAATGTGCAACTGCTGATAATATTACCATCATAAATTTCGGGATGGGGAGCCCGGGCGCCGCAACTATTATGGATCTTCTAAGCGCAATTGACCCCGAAGCGGTTTTATTTTTAGGCAAATGCGGCGGACTAAAAAAACGAAATAAAATAGGCGATCTCATATTACCAATCGCGGCAATAAGAGGAGAAGGAACTTCGGATGATTATTTCCCTCCAGAGGTGCCCGCACTACCTGCGTTTGCTTTACAAAAGGCTATTTCAACTACCATCCGCGACTATGCATTTGATTACTGGACCGGTACTGTATATACAACCAACCGTCGCGTGTGGGAGCATGACGATGAACTCAAAACTTATCTTCGTAAAATAAGGGCTTATGCAGTTGATATGGAAACAGCCACCATATTTACGGTAGGATTTTATAACAAAATTCCCACTGGAGCTTTGTTGCTGGTAAGTGATTCACCTATGATCCCCGAAGGAGTAAAAACAACGGAAAGTGATGCCAGCGTGACTGCTCAATTTGTTGAACGACATTTGAAAATAGGAATTGATTCTCTTAAGCAATTAATAAATAATGGCCTCACGGTAAGACATTTGAAATTCTAAAATACCTTATCAACTATTGAGGCTTTAGAAATTCTTCAAACCGCTTTTAAAGTTTTGCCCATCGAAAATATATTGCGTTCAATCTTCTATAATGACTTACCCACTCCTGGAAATAGCAGATTTAAGCGTTGATTTTAAAACCGCATCAGGAAATACCCCGGCTTTACAAAACATTTCGTTTCAAATAAATAAAAGTGAGACAGTTGCAATAGTTGGTGAATCAGGATCTGGCAAAACGGTTACCTCTTTATCTATCTTACAATTACTCCAGTCTCCTCCGGCACAATACGTGTCTGGCAAAATTTTCTTTTCAGAAAATGGGGTCACGAAAGTTGACCTGCTTAGCTTACCTGAAAAGGAATTGAGAAGTATAAGAGGCAATAAGATTTCAATGATATTCCAGGAACCAATGAGCTCTTTAAACCCGGTGCACAAGTGTGGTGACCAGGTTATGGAAGTTCTTATGCTGCACCAAAAAATATCACAGGGAGATGCTAAGCAAAAAACTATTGATCTTTTTAAGCAGGTAAAATTGCCGGATGCCGCTGCCCTTGCAGATCGCTATCCACACCAGTTAAGCGGCGGACAAAAACAGAGGGTGGTGATTGCCATGGCCATGAGTTGCGAGCCTTCCCTGTTAATTGCCGATGAACCCACTACTGCCCTTGATGTAACAGTTCAAAAAACAATTCTTAAGCTTATAAAAGAACTGCAGCAACAAAAAAACATGAGCGTCATTTATATAACGCACGACCTCGGTCTTGTAGCGGAGATCGCAGACAAAGTTATAGTGATGTACAAGGGCAAAATAGTTGAAACAGGCACCGTTAAAAATATCTTCCTAAATCCACGGCACCGCTATACCGAGGCGTTAATAAAATGTCGGCCTACTCCGGCTTACAAAGGAAGAAGGCTCCCGGTTATAAGTGATTTCATAGATGGAACAAATGAGAAGGATATTGCCAACTCCGTAAAAACAAATGTTGAAACTGAAGAAAGGCAAAACTATCCAGAAACATTGGAAGAAAAATTGGCGCTGCTGACAGTAGAAAACTTAAGGGTTTATTTTCCAATCAAAAAAAACTTTTTAGGAAAAACTCTTAAAGAAACAAGAGCAGTCGATGACTTAAGTTTTTCAGTTGATAAGGGAGAAACTCTTGGCCTCGTGGGAGAAAGCGGTTGTGGCAAAACAACTCTCGGCAGAACTTTGATAAGATTAATAAAACCTACCGGTGGCAACATTTTTTTCAACGGCAAAAATATTGCACACATCCCCGATGAAGAAATGCGAAAAATGCGAAAAGACATTCAAATCATTTTCCAGGATCCGTATGGCTCACTAAATCCAAGGCTAACGATAGGCCAGGCGATAAATGAACCAATGAAAGTTCACGATATAGTTGCGGGTGAAAAACAGCGTAAGGAAAAAATAATGGACCTTCTCCAAAAGGTAGATTTGAAACCGGAGCACTTTAATAGATACCCTCATCAATTTAGCGGGGGGCAGCGGCAGAGAATATGCATTGCGAGGGCGCTTAGCCTCAACCCGGATTTTATTATTTGCGATGAAAGTGTGTCGGCGCTGGACGTAAGTGTGCAGGCGCAAGTATTGAATTTGTTGAACGATCTAAAAGAGGAACTCGGGTTTACCTGTATTTTTATTTCTCACGACCTCGGTGTTGTACATTATATAAGCAACCGAATAATGGTAATGGATAAAGGAAAAATAGTGGAGAGCGGAACTGCAAATGATATTTATTTCAACCCTAAAGCCGCATATACTCAGAAATTAATTGCCTCCATTCCTAAATTAAGTTTTTAGACCACGAAATTGAGTAAGGTCTATCGTGTGAATATTTGTCGAATAGTCTATTATTTTTTTTAATAAAAATCAAAATACAAGTAGTACCTTCGCAGCCTTAAAAAAATCATGCCGTAACATGATAAGTGGCCTCGCCGCGTCGGGGCACATATCTTCTGTAAAACTACAGTAATGGCATGTGACAATTAACTTTTAAATAATAATTGCACATGAAGCTTAGTCAATTCAAATTTGACCTCCCCTTAAACCTTATTGCCCAGACTCCCACCAAACGAAGAGAAGATAGCCGGATGATGGTAATCGAAAGAAAAACTGGGAAGATTGAAAACAAGCACTTCAAAGACATTCTTGATTATTTTGACGACAAAGACGTGTTTGTTGTAAATAATACCAAAGTATTTCCTGCCCGTATGTATGGGCGCAAAGAAAAGACAGGAGCCAAAATCGAAGTTTTTCTCCTAAGAGAATTACACAAAGCCAATCGCCTCTGGGATGTAATAGTTGATCCTGCAAGAAAAATCCGTGTAGGAAATAAATTATATTTTGGAGAAAGCGATGAATTGGTTGCAGAGGTTATTGATAATACTACAAGTCGCGGAAGAACCATTCGCTTTCTATGGGATGGACCCGAAGACGAATTCAGGAAAATGCTTTACCTGATGGGAGAAACTCCTTTGCCAAAATACATCAAGCGCAAACCTGATGAGGATGATAAAGAAAGATTTCAAACAGTATATGCAAAACATGAAGGTGCAGTCGCCGCACCTACTGCGGGTCTTCACTTTAGCCAGGAGCTTATAAAAAGACTGGAAATAAAAGGCATCCGGTTTGCAGAAGTAACCCTTCATACTGGCCTTGGCACTTTTCGCCCAATAGAGGTTGAGGACCTTAGCAAACATAAAATGGACGCGGAATATTATCGTATTGAAGAAGAAGCCTGCAAGATTGTTAACAAGGCAAAAGAGACCGGTAAAAGAATATGCTCCGTGGGAACAACAACCATGCGTGCCATGGAAACTTCTTTCACAGCGCAAAAATTCTTAAAACCTGCTGAGGGCTGGACTAATCATTTTATTCATCCACCATACACTTTTAACATCGCCGATTCCCTGGTGACAAATTTTCATTTACCGAAGACCAGCCTTCTTATCATGACTTGTGCATTTGCCGGTTATGATCTTATTATGGAAGCATATAAGAAAGCCATAAAAGATAAATATCGTTTCTTTAGTTATGGAGATGCGATGCTGATTATATAAACAATTTTTTCTTCCAAATATTTTTAGAAGGATGCCTAATCATATTAGTGGCATCCTTTTTTTATGCACGTTTGCTAGTATCGCAACTGTCATATTGCTCTTCATTACAAAAAATTGGAGATTGACAGGGAGGCTTCGGCAGGCATTTACTTATGTGGAAAATATTTTTAAAAATTGTATATAATCTGTCGCCTGATCATAAAAAAGAAAATTTTAATACATTAAATTTACACCGGTTTTTCATAGGATATTGGATTTAACAAGGAGCTGGATTTCTATCCGGGCTCCTTTTTTATTTTATATACTTTTTGTTTCCATATAAAATATAGTAACATGCGGATTAATCCTTAACTACGAGGTTTTTTTTCAATCGTAGGTCTCTTGACGAGGACCCGACCATTATTCTGAATTCGCCGGGTTCGATTACTTTATTTAAACGTTCATCCAGCATAGACAGCATTTCGGAAGTTATTAAAAAAATAATTCTTTTTGATTCGCCCGGTTCCAGGTGAATGCGTTGAAACCCTTTCAATTCCAATACAGGCCTCGTTACTGATGCTATCATATCTTTTATATACAGTTGAACAATCTCATCTCCTTCCACTTTACCGGTATTTTTTAAGGTAAAGGCTACCTCTGCAGAATCCATTTTAGATATTGAATCCCTGTTGAATTGAAGATTGCTATAATCGAAAGTTGTATAACTAAGGCCATAGCCAAATGGATATAAGGGCAGGCCTGTTAAATTATAATAATCATCGCCTCTCCCCGTTGGTTTATGATTGTAAACCAAAGGCAATTGCGCTTCCGATAATGGAAAGGTTACGGGTAGCTTACCCGACGGATTATAGCTGCCAAACAAGACCTCGGCTATAGCTACCCCACCCTGTTCTCCGGGATACCAAACATCCAGCACTGTAGGAATTTTATCCAGCCACGAGTTCATTGTTATCGCACTTCCACCTATCAAAATAACTACAGCGGGTTTTCCTGTTGCAGCAATTTGCCGAATCATTTCTTCCTGGCGGCCTGGTAATGCCAGTGATGCCCTATCCTGGAACTCTCCTTCATGGATACC
This sequence comes from Ginsengibacter sp., assembly GCA_040007435.1. Lineage (GTDB taxonomy): Bacteria > Bacteroidota > Bacteroidia > Chitinophagales > Chitinophagaceae > Ginsengibacter. The sequence continues at coordinate 14,046 of JBDTUZ010000020.1, forward strand.
TGCTACAACTATAGCGACATCACATTTTTTGGCAGCGCTCACAGCGGCATCAATTTTCTTCTGCCAATCATTTTCTATCCCTACGTTCCATATCAATTTTATTTTACCATTTGCGGCGGGCTCAAAAAATTCAATTTTAATCTTGTATTCTTTATTTTTTTCAAAATGATAATCCATCAGTGATGTAGAATAGGTTTGCTTTTCCCAATGATCAATAATCAAGCTATTATTTAGGTAAAGCCTGTAGCCGTCGTCTCCGTCAATTCCAATTTTAAAATTCCCTGTTACAGGTGAAACGATTTCGCCCTCCCATTTTATAGAATAAAAGTCATTTTCAATTCCATTTGTCGGGGAATTGAACGTCCAGTGAAAATCAATTTGTTTATCAATCCTGGAAACTATCGGCGAATCTTTCAATAAGATATTATTGAAGTATTTTCCTTCCAGGCCCTTTTCTTTTTTGCCTTTATTTTTATTTGATAAATAATCAGAAGGAATAACTACCCAATCATCATTTTTTATTCCTGTACCGGGTGAATATAAAATATTGGCTACACCTAAGCTGCCTGCCTTTGATTTAATGCCTTCCAGTATATTCACCTTATTATTTCCCGGGCCGCTATAACCGCCAAGCCTTGCTTCCACAGCGTCTTCTCCAATTACTGCAATGCTTTTGATTTTCTTATTGAGTGGTAAAACATGCTCTTCATTTTTTAAAAGAACGATAGATTCTAAGGCTGCTTCTTTTGCCAGGTTTTTATGAGCTTTCATATTTACTTCCGGCAAATTATTTTCCTCAGAAACATAAGGATTATCAAAAAGTCCCAGTTCAAATTTTGCTCTTAAGACTCTTGATACAGCATCATCAATTCTTTTTTGATCAATACTACCATCAAGAAAAGGAGGATCAAATAGTTTGTGGTGCTCGTAATCTGTTTGAAAAATAACATCAAGCCCGTTAGAAATAGCTTGGTTTGAAGAGACCGAATAATTGGGAGATGTGTTGTGAAGAACATTAGCTCCGCCTACTGCCGCGGCATCGGAAATTACAAATCCCGAAAAATTCCAATCGCCTTTCAAAACTTTTTCAAGTAGCCAACTATTAGCTGTCGCAGGGCTTCCATCCACGGAATTATAAGCAGTCATCATTGATCTTGCACCGCCTCTTTCAATACATGCTTTGAAGGGGGGAAAATAAATTTCATCAAGTATCCTTTCATTAAAATGTATCGGGTAACTGTCCCTTCCACCATCACCTATGTTTGCAACAAAATGTTTAGGAGTAGTGATGACGCCGTTTTTCTCAAATGATTTTACAAAAGCGACGCCCATTTCCGATGTGAGAAAAGGATCTTCACCGTAAGTTTCTTCAACCCTTCCCCATCTTACATCGCCGGCAATATTTATCACCGGGGAAAGTACCTGGCGTATGCCTCTTGCCTTTGCTTCTTCGGTAATTGCTAATGCAACCCGACTCATCAAAGCGGTATCCCATGTTGCAGCCAATGCAATTGCCTGCGGGAAAACAGTGGCCCCTTCCCTTACTAAACCGTGCAACGCTTCATCAAAAGGAATAATAGGAATTCCAAGTCTTGATTTTTCAACAAAGAATTGCTGAATTTTATTAATCTTTTTCGCAAGAACCAAAGCACTTTCTGATGCATTATATTTTAGCATCTGCCCCGCGGCATCACCATTACCTGATGTGGCGCTTACCTGCAGGCCAAATATTCCATTATAGTATTTGTTTTCATCACCCGGTTTAAGTTCGCCAGGTATCATAAACATCTGCCAGAATTTTTCTTCAGGTGTCATTCTTGCAAGCAGGTCTTTTACTCTTGTTTCAATTGGAAGTTTTGCATTCTTATAGGGGAGTATTTGTTGACCCTTCGCATTTATGCATATAATAAAGGCCAGAAAATAAAGGCTACATTTTTTCATAACAAATAGCAAGATACTTTATGATGCTATGATTTTGATAATTCCTTAGTGCACTACGTTACCGATAAATTATTTTACAATCACTATTAGTTAGCCATTTAGGCAAAGATTTTTCCACGCACATTATTACCATAAAAAAAATCTTCATAACTTTAAAAGTTCAAGACCACTCCATGAAATATTTATTCTCCTTTCTATTTTTTGTTGCTGCCACTTTTAGCTTTGCCTATAGCCAGGTAACAACTACTAAAACTATTAATGGTTATAAGGTTATCAAGCCCGCGAATCCTGTAATATCAGGAACTTCATCAGGCAGTCCTGACACACCCCAGGATTTACCGGTAACCTATACTTTTACCGGCAATGGAAACTGGAATGATCCCATAAACTGGGACAATAATTTGGTACCGCCCGAGCCTACTAATGTCGGGAGTGAAATTATTATTAATAATCTTTCACCAGGGCAATGCCTTTTGAATATTCCTTATACGGTTACTTCAGGCACCAGCCTCACCATCCTTACCGGCAAAAGCTTAGTAGTGCCTTCGGATTTTATTGTGAATTAGTACCCGGAAAGTTATCGCGATTTATTTTTTATTGAAAGGAAAAAAATCTTTTAGAAGTACTTTTATCAGAGAGGAAAAGGTAGCAGCAAACATTTTTACAGTAAAGGATTTATCTAGGCATAATCCGATTCTTCTATATTACATCAAAAAAACTGGACTGATTTTTGGAATGTTAAGGAAATGAAAAATCAAAAAATCTACCTTCAACTTCGGTTTTTATTAGCAATCACATTTTTAGCAGCGGTTTTCAGTGTTACCGCCCAGGTGCAAACTCCACAATATGTATCAATGACTCCATTGTCTAATGCATATTACGAATATCTCCCGCAGGGATATTCGTCAACGGGAGGTCAAAAATATCCACTGATGATATTTGTGCATGGAAGTGGCGAAATGGGTGACGGAAGCCCATCACAACTGCAAAGAGTTTTGAAACATGGGCCGCCAAAGCTTATTAACCAGGACGTTTTCCCAACTTCATTTACCGTAAATGGTCAAACATTTAAGTTTGTAATAATTTCTCCCCAATTTACAGGTTGGCCTGGTGATCGGGAAATTAATGACGTGATTGATTACGCCATTCAGCATTACAACGTGGATACTTCAAGAATTTATTTGACAGGCTTAAGTATGGGTGGAGGTGCGGTATGGGAGTATGTTGGCGACGATATAACACAGGGAAAAAGGGTTGCTGCTATTGTTCCTATTGCGGGTGCTTCTTATCCCGCATATTTTCGATGTGCAAATATTGCCGCTGCAGACATTGCGGTATGGGCAACTCACAATATTGGAGACCCTACAGTGCCCTCCTATTATACAATCGATTATGTAAATACAATTGATACCGCTCCATTGCCTCCAAATCCACTGGCTATTAAAACCATTTTTCAAAGCAATAAGCATGATGCATGGACGCAAACATATGATGTAAATTTTAAGCCTAATGGTAAAAACGTGTACGAATGGATGCTCCAGTATAAAAGTGTGAACAACGTGCTAGCTGTTACCGGCCTCGATTTTAACGCAAGAAAAAAAGATGATCATACGGTCTTACTTAATTGGGCTACTTATGCTGAAGAAAACAATAGGGGCTTTATAATAGAAAGGAGCAACAATGGGACAAATTTTGATTCAATCGGTTTTGTGTCAAGTCTCAGCATAAATGGCGCTGGGGCAAACTATACTTTCACAGATCAATCAGTGCCTGGCGGGAAACTTTTCTACCGGCTGGAACAAATAAACCTTGATAATACATATCACTTAAGTCCTATTAAATTTGTTCAGTTTAATGGCGGCAACTACGTTAAAATATACCCTAATCCCGTAAAGGATATTCTGAACATTAATACTTCATATACATTCCACAACTCACAGCTAAATATATATGATGTGAGCGGCCATTTAGTTATGAAAAAGTCTTTAACAGGCAGTGGTGGCACTTCAACTTTGTCTATAAAGAATTTGCCTTCGGGTTTTTACAATGCGCAAATATTTGATAGCAATAATAATATTTCTTTTAGATTTCTAAAAGACTAAAGAAAGCAGGTGTTAGCTCAAAGCCCTGCACATCAATTTTTTTGATGTCCCATTATTAGAAATAACTGGCTTAAAAATTTTTAAGCCAGTTATTTTTAAAACACTGCTTACTTTAGTTAATCCAAAGTTACCTTCGCTCCAATCATTTAGAATTCCATAATTTTAATAAATATTCCTATGTAAAAACTAAAACCAACTTTTCAATTCCTGTGCTACCTTATCACTCACCCCAATAGAGGAATTATGAAATTTTTAAAAAAGGTTTTTGCATTATTAGCAATAATTTTTCTTGTAGTAAACCTGAATGCTCCGCGCCTGTTTTCACAAAGCCTTACGCCGAAATACATAACCACCACGCCTTTATCTAATGGCTACTATGAGTATTTACCGCAGGGCTACGATGCCACTAGTAATAAAGCATATCCGCTATTATTTTGCTTTGGAGGCTATGGGGAAAATGGGGACGGAAGCCCGGCTCAGTTGCCTTATGTAATCAATGTTTGGGGAACTACCGGCTGGCAAATTAACCAGGGAATTTTTCCAAATTCTTTTACAGTAAACGGCCAGCAGCAAAAATTTGTAATTCTCTTTCCGCAATTTACAGGCGTTGCTACTCCCAAAAGCATAAATGATATAATCGATTATGCCATCCTGCATTATCGTGTGGATGTTACTCGTATATATATGACTGGTTTCAGCCTTGGAGGTGGGCTCGTATGGGATTATACCGGGTACAGCCTGCCGTATGCAAATCGTATTGCTGCGATGGTTCCGGTGTGCGGTGGCTCTTATGGTGATACCATGAAGGCAGAAACCATTGCAGCAGGTAATATAGCAATTTGGGCTACTCACAATGATGGTGACCCGACTGTACCTGTGGACACGACAACTATCCTCTATATTAATTTGATAAATGCTGCCTCTTCTCCGCCTAGCCCACTCGCAAAAATGACAATCTTTCATGATAATGCACACAATGCATGGGATTCCACTTATAATCTTACTTATGGATTGCACGTGTACGAATGGATGTTACAATTCAAACGTGGGCCGGGAACGCTTCCTGTTACAGGCCTGGAGTTTAACGCAGGTAAAAATGCAGATGGAGAAATATTACTAAACTGGAAAACATATTCAGAAAATAACAATCGTGGATTTGCCATTGAAAAAAGTGGAAATGGGATAACGTTTGATTCTATAGGTTTCATAAACAGCTTTAGTAACGCGGGCCGTGGAGCATCATATTCTTTTAAAGACGCTTCGCCTTTTAATGGAAAAAATTATTATCGCCTGAAGCAAATAAATTTTGATACAAGAGCGAGTTACAGTGCCATAAAGGCTATTGAAATCAAAAACATTAATTCTTTACGAATATTTCCAAATCCTGTAAATGATATTTTGATCATCAAAGCTGGATTTTCACTGGTCAATGCGCGGCTAAAAATTATTAATTCAAATGGCCAATTGCAAAGTGAGCACATTTTAAGCAGAAGTAATAATGTGGCCGTTTCAGTAAAAAACTTACCGGCAGGTATTTATACCTGCGAAATCATAAATGGAAATAAACGAACAAAATTTAGCTTTGTAAAAGAATAAACAGTGCCGTTCATTTTCATCCAAATTTTCCCTATTGAATTAAGCAATTAAAACTGCGGCTTTGTTGCATTATCTTAATGCTTCGCGCAATGCATTAGGTAAAAAAAAACGTATGATAATATATTTGTTGAAATAACTTTCTTCTTTCCCAACAAATGAAAATGCGAATACTTTTATTCCTTATAACCGCAAATTTTTTATCAGGCCCTGCAAGCGCACAAAGCAAAAAGACCTATCGTATAAATTCAATCAAAGGTGATAGCAGCGATCTCATAAATTCATTATACCGCTATCCGAAGTTTGAAAAAGGAGCAGTATCCTTCAACAATCAGCCATTGGCATCGGCTGACTTAAATTATAATTATTTATCAGGGCAAATACTTTTTGTAACACCAAAGGGAGAGCAACTTGAATTGGCAAAGCCTGAAACACTTACTTATATTGCCATTGGCACCGACACATTTTATTACGTTGACAAAGGATACGTTGAAATGATCACGCATTACCCTGCGATAAATCTTTCCAGGAAAGAAATTATTAAATTTAATGGGAAAGAAAAAAAAGGCGCTTATGGAACTTATTCTTCTACAACCGCCGCAAGTTCCATAAATACTTTTTCAGATGAAAATGTTAATCAAAAAATATCGGTTGACGAGAATACCCTTTATGCAACAGCAACTATATACTACCTTTCAGACAGGCTAAACAACTTTGTTCCCGCGACTAAGAAAAATTTTTATAAGATTTTTTCTAAAGATGAAAAGAAGCTTTCAATGTATCTGAAAGATAATTCTGTACACTACACAAAAGAAGAAGACCTGCTAAAACTTCTTGAATATTTAGAAGGCAAATAATTAAAAAGTACAGACTGTACTCCCTATTTTTTATTTGCTTTCAAAAAATTAATTCTTTAAAGGTGGGATGCAAATCAGCAAATTTAATCGGCGCAAGGGGTTCGTATGTGTAATCATTCAATTGCTTTACCCACCACCCAACTGTTTTCCATTTACCAAGTTTGTAACCTACATTCTCATAATTTGCAAACCATTTAAAGCCGCATTTTTCATGAAAGGCTACGCTTCTGTCATTAGGTAAATTTATGCCGGCATACACATTTCTAAGACCCTGGCGCTTTAATATTTCAAGAAGCACTTTGTACAATACTGTCGCAATACCGGTTTTCTGAAAATCATCATGGATATATACAGAGCTCTCAACGCTCCATTGATAGGCCGTTCTTTCGCGATGACGGGTAGCATACGCGTAACCTGCAAAAACTCCATCCACTTCACAAACTAACCATGGCCAGTTTGCCAAGTATGAATTGATGCGCTGCTCAAATGCCTCAACTGAGGGAACTTCAGTCTCAAAGGTGAATGAAGTATTAATAATATAAGGAGCGTATATTGCAAGAATGGATTCGGCATCCGTTGGCAATGCAACCCTGATTCTATTCATATTTCAATTTTATAAACAACGAAGTTAATTTTCGACCCGAATAAAAATTGAAAATTTTAATCATATGCAAGTTCCGAAAGCAGATAGAAAATGTATAACTTGACCTAAGTTATAATTTCAACATAATTTCAAATTATTGTGAACATGGATAGGAAAATATTATTGCCTGCATTGGCCGCTACTCTGCTTTTTGTTTCCTGCGTTACAGGTCCTAATTATAACGGCTACATGCAACCGGTATACTATGGCCCAGGGATTGGCCTTGGTACAATCATTGCTGTTGTGATTTCCTGGAGCAGGAATAAATCAATACTCTGGGCTATGATTCATGGCCTTCTCGGGTGGCTTTATGTAATTTATGCATTGCTCGTAAAAGCTAAATAATTTTTATAAGGCTGACCTTCCTAAATTAAATATTAAAGCTCTTTAATCTTAATATTTTTAAACCAAGCCTCGCTGCCGTGATTTTGAAAAGTGATGTATCCTTTCTCTGCCGCACCATACGCAGCAGCATCTTTAAATTTTTCAGCCATCTTATTTTTATTCCAGTCATCACTGTGTAAGTCATATTCCACTACTTTACTGGCATTAAGCCAATGCTCCACATGGTTACCGTTTTTTACTATTCTTGCATGGTTCCATTCACCCGCAGGGTTAGGTTTTGCATCGGGCGCAGGATTCATGGCATAGTTAGCTGCGGTATGTTGCCACGCTTCCAACTTTTCAGGAAAATTTATGTCATCTATGATTTGATATTCGGGGCCGCTTAAATAGGAGGAAGCACTGTCCTCGGTAACCAGGTATAATATGCCACTATTTCCTTTTGGAGAAATTTTATAATCAACACTAAGATCAAAATTTTTATACTGGTCTTTGGTCATAAGATCTGCGGTTATCGCTCCATAATTTGCATCACTTCCTTTACAATGTAAAGTGCCGGTATCAACAAACCATGATTCAGAAGATTTATTTTGGTAGGTGCGCCATCCATCCATATCTTTTCCATCAAATAATAATTTATAACCCTGGTCTTTTTCTTCTTTTGAAAGAGTATTATCCCCTGAATCATTAGAAGACGAGCAAGAAATTAAAATCGCTGTTAGCATCAAAATATACGGCAACAGATTTTTCTTCATCATTTTTATTTATGTGGTGATTACTTTTAAATTTTCAGGATCCCATTTCAATATTTTATTATTGAAATAACTGTCATTACACAATAAGGCAGGTGCAGCAGCACGGTATCCAAATAAAGGATTTTCTACTACTTCTCCATTTGTGCGAATTGCATTGATCCAGTTGTAATGATGATCAAAATGCGCACCCTTATATCCTTCTTCCGCTGTATAGATCATTTCCTCCGGCGGTAACATTGATTTACGGTTGTAAACATATTCCTGCCCCGAGTTCACATTTTTGGTCTTATTTAAAGGATCATTTTCGTCAATAATATTTTTGTTTTTATACAAGGTTACTTTATCCCACTCAACTGTCATAGAGCCTTCGCTACCTACCATGCGCAAGTAATTGGTTCCACCGGTGCCATCCACAAAATTTACACGCAAAGAAAGATTGAACGCAGGGTGAACTTTTGTATCAGGATAATCGAACGTCCCCAACATAATATCAGGAACTTCTCTTCCATCCTTCCAGTATCGAAGGCCACCGGTTGCCATAACTTTATTTGGGCCGATAGAACCGGTAATAAAATGAAGGCTCGAAAATACATGAACAAAGAGATCGCCCGATACACCCGTTCCATAATCGCGATAATTTCTCCAGCGGAAAAATCTCAATTTATCAAAAGGCCTTTTAGTTGTATTAGCAATGTATGCATCCCAGCCTACAGTGGCAGGTGAGGCGTCATCCGGAATATGATATTGCCAGGCGCCCTCAGGTGACATGCGTGCATAAAAAGCTTCTGCATAATTTAAAGTTCCGATGGCCCCTTCCTTTAATAATTGTTTCGCCTTTTCATTTCCGAGCGAACTCATACCCTGGCTGCCTACCTGGAACACAACTTTATTTTTTTTCTGTGAATCAATTACTGCTTGTCCCTCAGTAATATCATGCACCATTGGTTTTTCACAATACACATGCTTCCCTTTATTCATGGCGGCCACAGAAATATCTTTATGCCAATGGTCAGGCGTTGCAATAATAACAGCATCCACATCTTTTCTTTCAAGAATTTCGCGGTAATCACGCGTTGTATAGAGATCATTGCCCCAGCTTTTTTTTGCAGCCGCAAGACGACCATCATATAAGTCACACACAGCCACCAGCTTTACTCCGGGAACAGTGCGGCACGTGGTTGTATCTGCGTTGCCCATTCCCCCAGCACCAATTAATGCAACCTGCACCTGGTCATTAGCCCCAAAATTCCGATGCGATCTTATTAATTCTTCAAAGTTTCGCTTCTTGTCTCTTGCTGTTACAATGGAAGGAATCATTGATGCGCCGATTACGCCTTTTGTAACATTCGAAATGAAAGAACGCCTGGAGTTTTCCCTGGAATCTTTTGACATGATAGTTTAGTTATATTTAGTTAAGAAATATTTAGTGCATAAAAAAAGTATTTGCGAACGCAAAAAGACTCTCATAACACTATAAAAAAAGTTCTGAAAAGATATGAATAGAAATTTAAAAATATGCCGACTTTATTTATTAAAATAAATGCATTTGAAAATTTTAATTTTATCTGCTTCCTTGTCTTTATTTTCCGCCTGGATGTAAATCATTTGCAATGTAATAAATGCTATATTAACTTGGATAAGTTACAAAATTTTTATTTTGGAGTTTTGAGAATATCTACAAGTCTTTAAATTTTAGGAAAGAAAATGACAATCGCCACAACAGATAATATCAGGTGGAAATTCATTCCGTATATTCTCATTGTAATCTTTTCAGTTGTCGTTACCGTTATAAGAATATTTATGATAACGGAATGGGGCATGCCGATGCAACTGCTGGTTTTTATTTTACAGGTCATTTACCTTTCTGGGATATGGATTCTTATAAAAACCCTGAGTACCTATCTCGATACAATAATTCCCTTTGAAAAAAATATTGTAAAACGTATTGCAATACAGGTAGCAACTGCATTGGTGCTGGATTTCCCCATTTATATCTTACTCTTTATGGATAACCGTCCATTTGGTTTAAATTTTCTAACGACACAATTTCTCGCCATTATTTCATTGCTCATCTTTATTTTCATTTTGTTCATGAACATCGGTTATGATGCCTTTTATTTTTTCAAACAATGGCAAACCTCTGTGCGTGAAAAGGCAAAATTGCAGGTGCAGGCCGCAGAATTGAAAATGGATAAATCGATGATGCAATATCATCATTTGAAAAACCAGGTAAATCCTCATTTTCTTTTTAATAACTTAACTTCCTTAGATGGATTGATACAGACAAATCCCGACCTCGCTTCCGATTTCGTAAGGCATTTATCCAAGGTCTATCGCTATGTACTAGAGCATAAAGAAAACGAAGTGGTAAGCCTTGAAACAGAAGTTGATTTCATCCAACATTATATTTCACTGCTGGAATTACGCTATAAAAATGTATTGCAAATAAGCACCAATATTTCTAAATCAGCTTTTGAAAAAGGGATTGTAATGGTTACCCTGCAAATGCTTATTGACAATGCTATTAAGCATAATTCTCTTGAAGCCGATGCACCCTTAAAGATATCTGTATGGGATGAAAATGGAAACCTGCACGTTAAGAATAATAAACAATTGCGCAGGCAAATTGAAACTTCTAACAAACACGGTTTGCAACAATTAAAAGACCTTTACTCCTATTTAAGTGAACAGAAAATTGTAGTTGATGAAACTATAGAAAGCTTTACGATCATTTTACCATTGCTATGAAAATACTAATAATAGAAGATGAATTATTGGTGGCTGAAAGTTTGCTGAAACTTGTAAGACAATTGGAACCTGCAGCAGAAATCGAAGGACCTTTGCAAAGTGTAAAACAATCAAACAAATGGCTCACGGAACATTCTCAACCCGATCTTATTTTGGCAGATATACAGTTGGCAGATGGAATAAGCTTTGATATTTTTTATGAAAATAAGATAAACTGTCCGATCATTTTTACAACCGCCTATAATGAATATGCCATCCGTGCTTTTAAAGTAAATAGTATTGATTATTTGCTAAAGCCAATCGATAAAAAAGATTTGCAAACTGCATTTGAGAAATTCCATCTACTGCAATCCAAGTTTAAGGACGCTGTTTACGTTGAAGAAATGAAGGAATTATTTTCAGATTTTAAAAAAAGTAAAAAATATAAAGAGCGGTTTGCCGTGCACATTGGCCGGTCTGTTACACTGATTCCTGTTGAGGATATTGCGCTATTTACAAAAGAAGAAATCATTTTTTTAACCGATCGTGATGACAGGCGTTATATCACAGATTTCCGTTCGCTTGATGAAGTGGAAGAATTAATTGACCCTGCCATATTTTTTCGTGCCAACCGGCAAAACCTTATTCACCTGCCTTTTATAGAAAGCTATCGGACACATGATACCGGGAAATTAATTTTAAAAATGCGTGGTGTTAAAACAAATGATTTAACTGTGAGTAAAGAAAAAGCTTCCGAGTTCAGAAAGTGGTTTGAATAAAAACTTATTGCAAGGCTAAAATTTCTCATTACTCCGAAACCTTTGGAAACTTAGAGTTCAGTTCCCTCTTCATCAGGGAGAGCCTGTACAGATTTTTCGGGAGGCTAATGTGAAGCCGTCCGTTTCGCTGATTATTTCTTCTGCTTCGCTGATTAATATTTGATAAATAAATTATGCTTTTGTCTATTTGCAAATGTTTTTAAAACAAGTAAAATGAAAAGATTACTTCCCGTTCTTTTAATTGTTGCTGAATTTATTAATGCATCTCCATCAGCGGCACAAACCGCAAATACGCTTACTATAGAAGATTGTTATCAGCTTGCAAAAGAAAATTACCCGCTTGTAAAGCAAAGAGAATTAATTACAAAAAGTAAAGAGTTTTCTATTCAAAATATTGCTAATGGTCTTCTGCCACAAATTAATTTTATGGGACAAGCAACCTATCAATCAGCCGTTACAAAAATCCCAATAAAAGTACCGGGCATGGACGTTCCTGAATTGAGCAAAGATCAATATAAAGTGTATGGTGAAGTAACACAATCAATCTACGATGGCGGCTTAATTAAAGAACAAAAAAAATTACAGGAGGCAAATAGCGCAGTTGAAGAACAGAAACTGGAAGTTGATTTATACACTTTAAAAGAACGCATTAATCAGCTTTTCTTTGGTGCCTTATTAGTGAATGAACAAGTACAACAAAATGATCTCCTCAAAAAAAATATTGAAGCAGGTCTAAATAAAACCAAGGCTGCTATTGAATATGGTACCGCTCTTAAAAGCAGCGCCGATGTTTTAAAAGCCGAGCTGCTAAATGCGGATCAGCATGCGATCGAACTACAAGCTTCCCACAAAGCGTATTTGAAAATGCTGGGCTTATTTATTAATCAGTCTCTTGATGAAAATGTAGAATTAGTAAAGCCAAAAAGCAAACCGATTTTACAAGAAATTCAACGACCTGAGCTTTTACTTTTCAACTGCCAGCAAAAGGCATACGATGCACAAAAGAATATAATCAGTGCAAAAAACCGTCCTAAGCTTGGTTTGTTTTTCCAGGGAGGAATAGGAAGGCCTGGACTTAACTTTTTAAGCAACAGTTTAGACCCCTACCATATCGGGGGGATCAGGCTCAACTGGTCTTTGAGCGGATTATACAATGCTAAAAACGATAAAGCATTATTGGAAAATAATCGTAAAAACATAGACATACAAAGAGAGACCTTTTTATTCAATACTAATCTTTCTCTTAACCAGGAAACAGAAGAAATAAATAAGTTGAAAGCGCTCCTGCATTCAGATGATGATATAATCGTATTACGGACAAATGTAAAAAATACAGCGTTGGGACAATTAGAAAACGGTGTTATCACCAGCAACGATTACGTGCGTGAAGTAGATGCTGAAGATATGGCAAGGCAAAATAAAAGTTTGCACGAAATACAATTGTTATTGGCCGAATACAATCAGCAGGTAACGTCAGGCAATTAAAAATAAAATCATTACGCAATGAAAAAAATAGCAATCATTTGTACGTTAATATTTTTTGTTTCCTGTAAAAACAATAAAAATGATTTTGATGCATCAGGAACATTTGAAGCCGTTGAAACAATAGTATCTGCGGAGGCCAATGGAAAGATCCTTCAATTTAATGTAGAAGAAGGACAGCATCTTTCTAAAGATTCAATGGTAGGATATATTGACCCCATAAATATTGTATTGCAAAAAGAGCAGGTAACTTCATCTATTAATGCGTTGCAGAAAAAAACATTGGATGTTGCGCCCCAGGTAAAATTATTGCAGTCGCAATTATCTGTTCAAAAATCACAATTACAAAACCTGCAACATGAACAAAAGCGCATAGAAAATCTGCTAAAATCCGATGCAGCAACTCCCAAGCAACTTGACGATATGAATGCGCAAATTGATGTAGTTCAAAAACAAATCGTGGTAACGCAACAACAGATAAATGTGCAGGAAAATAATGTTTCAACACAAAATCGCAGCATCCTGAGCGAAGGTGATCCACTGCAAAAACGTGCAGAGCAATTGCAATACCAGGAGGATAAAACAAAAATTATAAATCCTGTGGCAGGAGTTGTGCTTACCAAATACGCAGAAGAATATGAAGTAACAGCGCCTGGTAAACCACTGTACAAGATCGCAAATTTGTCAACGATTATTTTACGTGCCTATATTACCGGGGATCAATTTGCAAGTATCAAGCTAAACCAAAACATAAAAGTATTAGTGGACGATGGTGCCGGTAAGTATAAGCAATATACCGGAATCATTGAGTGGATAAGCGATAAAGCAGAATTCACGCCCAAAACAATTCAAACAAAAGATGAGCGGGCCAATCTTGTATATGCTATTAAGATCAGGGTAAAAAATGATGGCTATCTAAAAATAGGAATGTATGGCGAAGTAAAGTTTAGTTGAGAATGAAGAATGGAAGTCAATTAAAAAGAGAAAAAACTATTTGTGGACAATCGAAATGAGAATATAAAAGAAAGGAATAAGAGTAACAGAGAAGAACTTTCAAATCTCAACTCTCAACTCTCCATTGATATCAATGGTCTTGCCAAGGTTTATGGAAAAGAAAAAATAATTGCTGTTGATAATATTTCATTCTCTGTAGACAAAGGTGAATTGTTTGGATTAATAGGGCCGGATGGTGCCGGTAAAACCAGCATCTTTCGAATACTAACTACACTTTTATTACCAGATAAAGGAAGTGCGACAGTAGATGGTTTCGACGTTATAAAAGATTATAAACAAATAAGGAATCGGGTTGGATACATGCCGGGTAAATTTTCATTGTACCAGGATCTTACAGTGGAAGAAAATCTGAAGTTTTTTGCTACAATATTTCATACCACTATCGGAGAAAATTATCACCTGATCAAAGATATATACGTGCAGATCGAGCCTTTTAAAAATCGGAGGGCCGGCAAATTATCAGGAGGCATGAAACAAAAGTTAGCATTATGCTGCGCCCTGATCCATAAGCCGACTGTTCTTTTTCTTGATGAACCGACAACGGGTGTTGATCCTGTTTCACGAAAAGAATTTTGGGAAATGCTTAAGCGATTGAAAGAACAAAATATTACTATCCTGGTTTCGACACCATATATGGACGAAGCAAAACTTTGCGACAGGGTAGCGCTAATGCAAAACGGAAAAATATTATCTATTGACACACCTGCAAATATTGTAAAATCTTACCCGGAAAAATTATATGCAATAAAAGCATCAGACATGTATTCTTTACTTAAAGACTTGAAAAACTATGACAAGACTTTAGAAAGCTATGCGTTCGGTGAATATGCGCATGCATCTTTTAAGGATAATTTTTTTGATGAAAATGAAATAAAAAATTACTTGAAAAAAGAAGGTTTACATGATGTTGAGATTAAGCCGGCAGAGATAACTATCGAAGATTCATTTATAAAATTATTGAAGAACTGATGGAAGAATCCGTGATAAAAACAGATAAACTCACAAAAAAATTCGGAGATTTTGTTGCCGCCGATTCGCTTTCTTTTGAAGTGGAGAAAGGAGAAATTTTTGGCTTTCTCGGAGCAAACGGCGCCGGTAAAACAACAGCTATGCGTATGCTTTGCGGCCTGTCTAAACCGTCTTCCGGAAGTGCTACTATTGCGGGCTTTGATGTGTATAAACAAACAGATCAAATAAAAAAGAATATTGGCTACATGAGCCAGAAGTTTTCTTTGTATGAAGACCTCACCGTTCAGGAGAACATCTATTTTTTTGGAGGCATTTACGGATTATCTGATAAGCAGTTAAAAGATAAAAGTGAAGAACTTGTTTCTCAACTTGGTTTGCAAAAAGAAATAAAAAAATTAGTTGGTGATCTTCCTTTGGGATGGAAACAAAAATTATCCTTTTCCGTCGCAGTTATCCATCAGCCTAAAATTGTATTCCTTGACGAGCCAACCGGCGGTGTCGACCCTGTTGCCCGCCGGCAATTTTGGGATTTAATTTATGAAGCTGCTGATAAAGGCACAACCATTTTTGTAACTACACATTATATGGATGAAGCCGAGTATTGTAAAAGAATTTCGATTATGGTTGATGGAAAAATAGAAGCATTAGACACACCGGAAAATTTAAAAAAGCAGTTTAAAGCAAAATCAATGGATGAAGTTTTTTTACACCTGGCGAGAGGAGCGAAGAGAAGTGATGGTTGAAAGTGGAGAGTGGAGAGTTGAAAGTTGAAAGTTGAAAGTTGAAAGTTGAGAATTGAAAGTTTCTTTTTAATAAAGTTTAAAATCAATTTGCTAAAAATTAAAAATGATATTGTGGCTTCAAAATCAATTGTCTTCGCGATACGGATAATAAATCTGTACAAATATTTATGCGACGAAAAGAAAGAGTATGTGTTATCAAAACAACTATTAAGAAGCGGTACGCAATAGGTGCGTTAATAAGAAAAGCAGAGTATGCTGACTCAAAATCTGACTTTGTACATAAAATGAATATTGCACTAAAAGAAGCAAATGAAGCTGAATATTGGCTTTTGCTCTTAAAAGAGACAAATTATTTAAGCGAGCATGAAAGTATTTCCATTAGAAATAATTGTGATGAACTTATCAGGTCATTAGTCAGTATTGTAAAAACCACAAAGGGAAATTTAAGGAAATGAACAGTCACTCTCAACTTTCAACTCACAACTCTCAATTCATTGCTTTTTTAAAGAAAGAGTTCAGGCACGTATTACGCGACAGAAAAACTTTGCTTATTCTGTTTGGACTCCCTGTTGTTCAGATTTTAATCTTTGGATTTGCGCTTACCAACGAAGTGAAGAACTCAAAAATAATTGTTGTGGATTATGCAAAAGATATCGCTTCGCAACAGATCATAAATAAAATAAATGCCAGCAGCTACTTTGAAATTGAAAAGGCGGTAATAGACCATAACCAAATGGAAGCAGCATTTAAAAAGGGTAAAATAAAAATGGCCGTTATTTTCCCTGAAAATTTCAATGAAGAACTCCTGCACACAAATAAAGCACAGGTGCAGTTAATAGCGGATGCGTCTGATCCAAATACTGCAAACACGCTTACGAATTATGTAACATCTATTTTGCGGGATTATGAAGAAGAACAGCACAAAACACTTGCAGCACCTTATCGCATAATTCCTCAAACAAAATTTTTATACAACCCGCAATTATTAGGAGCTCCAAATTTTGTTCCGGGAGTAATGGCATTGGTTTTAATGTTGGTGTGTGTAATGATGACCGCCATTTCTATTGTAAAAGAAAAAGAAACTGGTACCATGGAAATATTATTGGTTTCTCCTTTCAAGCCGCTACTCGTGATATTTTCCAAGGCTGTGCCTTATTTATTGTTATCTCTTATAAATGTTACCACCATTGTGTTGTTAAGTGTATTTGTATTAGATCTTCCCATAAATGGAAGCCTGATCCTGCTTTTTGCAGAAAGCACTTTATTTATAATTACCTGTCTCTCGTTAGGAATTTTAATTTCAATAAAAACAAATTCGCAGCAAATAGCAATGCTCGTTTCATTAATGGGAATGCTATTGCCAACTATTTTATTCAGTGGCTTTATGTTTCCGATTGAAAACATGCCATGGCCATTGCAGGTTATTTCAAACGCTATTCCGGCTAAATGGTACTACATTATCGTAAAGTCAATTATGATTAAAGGGCTTGGGTTTTTGGCAATATGGAAAGAAACATTAATTCTTTTCGGCATCACTTTATTCTTTTTAATCGTGAGCTTGAAAAGTTTTAAAATAAGATTGGCATGAAGCAGTGGACAGTGTTAATTTCAATTACATAAAATGCGAACAGTAAAATTTTTATTGCAAAAAGAATTCCGCCAAATATTCCGGAACAAAGCAATCATTGCTCTGATCATTGTGATGCCGGTTGTTCAATTGCTAATTCTCCCCCTTGCTGCAGACTATGAAGTGAAGAACATAAATATTTCTATAGTCGATCATGATCATTCCCCTTATTCACAAAAACTTATTTCAAAAATTTCAGCTTCAAAATATTTTAACCTTGTGAGTTATAATGCCGGATTTAAAGACGCTTTTCAATTAATTGAAAAAGATAACGCTGACCTCATATTGGAAATACCAACAGGCTTTGAAAGAAATCTTGTGCGTGAAAATGAGCAGAAATTATTTATCGCAGTCAACGCCATAAATGGCGTTAAAGCAAATCTTGGTGGCGCTTATCTTGGAAATTTAATCAGGGATTACAATAATGATATCCGGTTGCAGTGGATGCAGCCGGGAAAAATGAATGATGCACCGGTAATTAACATTGCATCTTCCAATTGGTTCAACCCACTATTAAATTATCGCGTATTTATGGTGCCGGGAATATTGGCCATTTTAGTTACCATGATCGGCGGCTTTCTTTCTGCACTCAATATTGTAAAAGAAAAAGAAGTAGGAACCATTGAGCAAATCAACGTAACACCGATAAAAAAACATCATTTTATTCTTGGAAAATTAATTCCATTCTGGATATTGGGAAACGTTGTATTTACTCTGGGCTTAATAGTGTCGTGGTTAGTTTATGGCATTGTGCCTTTAGGAAGTTTTGTGGTATTATACAGTTTTATAACGTTGTACCTGCTTGCAATTCTTGGTTTTGGATTATTGATATCTACTTATTGCGATTCGCAACAGCAAGCAATGTTCATCATGTTTTTTTTTATGATGATTTTTATTTTGATGGGTGGCCTTTTTACACCAATTGAAAGTATGCCCGAATGGGTACAAGTCGTGACAAAATTTAATCCCGTTAGTTACCTGATAGACGTAATGCGAATGGTGATTTTAAAAGGAAGTGGTTTTGCAGATATTCAAAATCAATTACTGATCATTGGTGCATTTGCAATTGTATTGAATACATGGGCGGTGTTGAATTATAAAAAAATAAACTGATAAATACATTATTCCATCTCGTTGGATACCATAAGCCTCATCCAACTTAAATAAGTTTTCTCTCAACAGCAAGCCGTATAAGGCTCGCAGTATTTTTCACACCTAACTTAGCAAGTAGATTTTTGCGATGGCTATCTATGGTGAACGGGCTTAAGAATATTTTTTCTGCGATCTGGGGATTGGTATA
The DNA here is from genome assembly GCA_040007435.1 of Ginsengibacter sp. Lineage (GTDB taxonomy): Bacteria > Bacteroidota > Bacteroidia > Chitinophagales > Chitinophagaceae > Ginsengibacter. The sequence goes on from JBDTUZ010000020.1 coordinate 32,920, forward strand.
TCCTTCCGCAATTAATTCTAAAATTTCTTTTTCGCGTGGAGATAATTCAGGATGTGTTTTTGAAGACTTCTGATATTCCGCTAATGCTTCTCCTGCTTCACCACTAAAAAAAATACCTCCATTGTTTACAGTATGTATTGCTTTGAGCAGCTCTTCTTTTGATGAGTTCTTTAAAATATAACCCGATGCGCCATTCTCTATCATTTTTTTAATATACAATCCCTGGTTGAAAGTGCTAAGCCCAAGAATAAAAATGCCCGGGTATTTCTCACTCATTATTTTACACAATTCAACACCCTCTGTGCCCGGCATACTAATGTCCATTAAAACAACATCAGCCGTATTGTTTACAAAATACCCAAGGCATGATGAAGCATTCATAGCATGGCCGGCCCATTCAATATCTGTTTCATTTTGGAGTAATGAATGAATACCTTCTATAACAACCGGATGGTCGTCAACTATAAACACACGAATCATTGCTATATATTAAATTCAATATTTACCAAAGTGCCTTTACCAATTTCTGAATGAATATCTAACTGTCCTTTCAAATAGTCAACCCGGCTGCGTACATTTTCGAGGCCCGCTCCTTTATTGTCTGTAAGGTTTGTTTCAAACCCCTTACCATTGTCTTCTACAACTACATTTAGTCTCGCTCCCTCTCTTATGAGTTGTACAAATGCGTCAGTTGCGGCTGCATGTTTGATAATATTATTAAGCAATTCCTGAACAATACGATAAATAATTATTTCAATTGATTTGTCTATCCGCTCTTCCATTCCCAAAGACTGGTATTTTACTGTAAGTAATTTTGTTGTATTGATGCTGATACAATATTCTTTTAAACCTTCATCCAGTCCAAACTTTACCAACATCTCCGGCATCATATTATGTGCTACTCTTCTCAATTCCTTAATAGAAGTATCTATCAAATCTAATGACCGTTCAAATACCGTCATGTTATCGGGTGTTATAATTAAGTTGTCTTTCATATTACTTAAGGAAAATTTTACGCCTGATAATAAGCCGCCTAAACCATCATGTAAATCTTTAGCCAGCCTGCTTCTTTCATCTTCCTGCCCTTTGAGCATGGAATCCACCGCTACCAATTGTTTGTCTTTTTCCAATTCGCGGATTTGCTGCTGATGCAGCTCTTCTTGTTGCTTTGCCAGTTGCTGGCGATGACGAAGATTTCTATACCCCGAGAAACCAACAATTAGTAAGGCAGCAATAGAGCCAAATAAAAAATAGTTTAAAGTTGACTTTTGCCTGATAGAAAGATTTTGTATTTGTTTATCTTTTTCTAATTGCAGAATTTCTTTTTGCTTTTTTTCATTCTCATATCTTGCTTCTATATCAGCAACCTTTTCACTTGTTTCAACCTTAAAAAGTGAATCTTTTATTTCAGAAGATTTATATAAATAATCATAAGCTATTTTAAAATTACCACGCTGCTTTTCTATCTCGGCTCTTGTAAGATATATTTCTTTCAGGTCAGCCCTTGCACCTACTTCCTTTGCAAGTGTTTCTGCCTGTATAATAAAATGCATGGCTTTGTTGGGCTGGTTTAAATTATGATATAGAAGTGCAAGATGTGAACACGCTGTACATATGTGATAATGGTTTCCCATTTGCTGCGTGTACTTATAGGATTCAAGATAATAATTTAAAGAAGGCTGATATTTTTTTTGCTCATAATAATAATCACCAATATTATTATAAACATCAGATAACTGCTCAAGGTCTTTATTTTTTATTGCAAGTGGTAATGCTTTTTGTAATAATGAATATTCCTTTTGCGGCTGCTTAAGATAGCTATACGTATTTGAAAGGTTTATCAATGCATTTACCAAAGTATAATTATCATTATTTTTTTTCGCCAGCTCAATTGCTTTATTGCCATATTCAATTGCTTTACCAAATTCCTTCTGGTCATTCAGCAATGAACAAAGATTTGAATATAGAATCGGTAACCTGCTTTGATCAGAAGATCTTTCAAGAAGTTCAGCTGCCTGTAAATAATAATTTGTCGCATGTACAGGATCATTTTTATGTAAGTAAACATTTCCGATGTCACCTAATACTCCTGCTGTTTTTCCAGTATCATTTACCTTTTTTGCTATAGGAATTGCTTCTAAAAAAATAGCTAATGCTTTATCCATATCGTTGCTTTCGATGTAAGCAATACCAACGTCCACTATTGATGATAATATCAGCCGGTTATTTTTTATTTGTTTACTCAACCCCAGCGCCTGCTGATAATAAGCTAAACTTTTTTCAGGAGATGCTGCTTCAATAGCTTCACCGATGTCAAGCATGGTGCGTGCTTTTATTGAATCGTTTTGAGTGCTATTTAATTTATGCAATAAGCTATCTGGTATATTTTGCTCATAAGAAGAATTACAAAAAAGCATCGCTGTCAGCAAATAAAAGTAATATGGCTTTAAGAATATCATGAGCTAAATAAAAGTCACTATCCTTCATAAAGGTTATTATTCTCTTTCATAAAATCAAACAATCGTTTTAAAATACCAGTTTCGGGTGATTCTTTCAAATTCAGTAAGAATCACTGTTTCGGGTGATGGATTCAATTTTTGGCCCGATTAAATTTGGTCATTCTTTTTTAAACAAGGTGAGTAAAAAAATATAAATCTCAAAAGGATGAAAAGAAAATTACACGCAATTACGCTGCTATGGATTCTTGCTTTTTTAAGTAATCATGCGAATTCCCAAAACTTCGTTTGGGCAAAACAAATGGGCGGAACAGATTATGATCATAGCCGCTCTATGGCAGTTGATGCCGCCGGAAATGTTTATACAACCGGTGAATTTCGTGGCACGGCCGACTTTGATCCTGGTGCAGGAATTTTTAATCTAAGTTCTCCGGCTCACTATGACATTTTTGTTTCTAAATCAGATGCCTCCGGCAATTTTATCTGGGCAGTACAAATGGGGGGAAGCACTGATGATATGGCTTATTCTATAGCAGTGGATGGAGGCGGCAATGTTTATACAACAGGGATATTTTCCGGCACTGCTGATTTTGATCCCGGCGCAGGAATCTTTACCATGACTTCCGGTGGCGCTTATGCCATCTTTGTATCAAAGCTGGATGCAGCAGGGAATTTTGTTTGGGCAAAAAAATTAGGTGGAACAAGTAATTATGATCAGGCCCGTTCTATTGCAGCAGATGCAAGTGGCAATGTTTACATCGCCGGAGATTTTTATGGTACGACAGACTTTGATCCCGGCCCGGCAATATTTAATCTGACTTCCGGCTACGATTTAAGTCCTGATGTTTTTATTTCCAAATTAGATGCTTCGGGCAATTTTGTCTGGGCAAATCAATTAGGGGGAATATCTAACGATGATGCTTACGCCGTTACTGTAGATGCCAGCGGAAATGTTTATACAACAGGAAATTTCTATGGCACTGCTGACTTTGATCCTGGACCGGGAATTTTTAATATGACTCCTATTGATGATGCTAACTATAAGAACTATGATATTTTTATTTCTAAATTAGATGCCTCAGGAAATTTCGTTTGGGCAAAACAATTAGGAGGGCCGCATGTAACCGGATCATCCCTGAATGATTTTGGCTATTCAATTGCTGTAGATGCCGGCGGAAATGTTTATACTACCGGATACTTTCCAGGCACTGCCGACTTTGACCCTGATACGGGAGTTTACAACCTGACCAGCGCAGGCGCTACTGATATTTTTGTTTCCAAATTAGACCCTTCTGGAAATTTTCTTTGGGCAAAGCAAATGGGCGGCACTTTGGTTGATGAGGCTTACGCAATTACTACAGATGCAAGTGGAAATGTATATACTACAGGATATTTTTTTGGTACGGCAGACTTCGATCCAGGGAGCGGAACATATGTTCTTAGCTCCGCAGGAGGCACCGCAGATGCTGTCATTTTTGTTTCTAAACTTGATGCTTCGGGAAATTTTTTATGGGCAAGGCAAATGAGCGGGGCAAGTTATGGTTATGCTTTATCAATCGCAGTGGATGCCACCGGAAGCGTTTACACCACAGGATACTTTGGCGGCACAGCAGACTTTGATCCCGGTGCAGGTATGTATAATCTTGCCTCCGCCGGCGTTGATGATATTTTTATATCTAAACTTAGCAACAGCACACTACCTATAGGGCTGCTCAATTTTACAGCCATTGCAAAAGATAAAAAAATTGTTGCTATATCCTGGACTACAACCTCAGAAATAAACAACAATTATTTTACAGTGGAGCATTCAAAAGATGCGATAAATTTTGAACAGGCAGCCATAATAAAAGGCGCAGGAAACAGTAATCTTCCTTCGCATTATCAAGCCGTTGACGAAAGCCCTTATTCCGGTACATCTTACTATCGCTTAAAGCAAACCGACTTTGATGGAAAATTTAAGTACAGCAACATCGTGCAGGTACAGCTAAATTCTATGGACAAAGACCAGGTTACTATTTTCCCCAATCCTGCCCAAAATGTTTTACATGTAGCATTACCTTTTTCACAAAGTGAATCTATAGCATGGCAAGTTCAGGATGGAGCAGGAAAAATAATAAAGAAGCAGACCGGTAAACTCAGCAGCAGCCAACACGCTCTTAGCATTGATATATCCAACTTACCAAAAGGTATTTATTACATGGCTATTAAAAAGGGTAATGATACAGCCGTAAAGAAATTTATAAAACAGTAACAAGGTTACCATATATCAATGTATAAAGAACTCCTGGTTTCTCAATTTTTCTTCATTAAAAAAACATTGTAAATAAAAGGCGCCATCCTTTTTGTATTCCCAGTTATACACTTTTAAATATCTAAAAAAATTGCAGAAACATATTTTTTAAAAACACAAATAAGCATCATGAGAATATTTTCCATATTGATCATTATTTCAATTTTTGTTACACAAAAAAGTATTTGCCAAAATGTAGGTATTGGTACTACCACACCTCAAACAACTTTGGATGTAAAAGGAAACTTTCGCTCGGGTGGCAGCAATAATTTTATTACACATGATTCCACTTCAGGAAAAATTACCTGGAGTAACTCAAACCTTTTTGTGCCAACTCCGCAATACATTATAAGGCATTCCGCATCATCAGAAGGATTGTATTCTAACGGTACGCAATTAGAATACCGCAATCAATTGGGCTTTCCTTCTTTTTTTACAGACTGGGCTAATGGCAATGGATATTTTGCCGGCAATGTAGGTATTGGAACTATTACACCTTCCTCTAAGTTAGAAATTGCACATAACGGAGCATCTGCTTATGGAACAGCATTATTAGTTAACCAAAACGTGATCGGTAATTCTGATGGCCCAAAGATTCAATTTAATAAAACAATGACTGTCCCTAAATCATGGACAGCAGGTATTTTAAATGGCATTAATGTAGGAACATTTGGTATTAGCGAAGATGGCGGAACAGGTGGTTTTGGAACTCCCCGTCTGACTATTGCACAAGGAGGAAATGTAGGTATCGGCACTATTTCTCCAAATGCTCCGCTTGGTTTTTCACCCTCACTAGGAAAAAAAATTACGCTGTATCCTGGTGCTACGGGGGATGTTGGCCTTGCAGTTGCGGGTAATCGCCTTCAAATTTATTCTGATAATCCAAACGCAGATGTTGCCATTGGTTACGATGCTGCAGGAACTTTCAATGAACGATTCTCATTCAAACCTAATGGCGCATTAGCAATTAATGGCAACGTTGGAAATCCCGGGGAAGTTTTACAATCAAACGGAGGCGGTAGTGCGGCCACCTGGACAGTTCCATTGGACCCAACAGCTTTTAAAACACAATATTACCAGGCTTACATTAACTCATTTGTCCTGACAAATACTTCAAATTATATTATTAATGTGCCCGTTACTGTATATGTCAATTCGATTATAACGGTTTCTTTTTCTGTAAATATATCTACGGCTAATTACGTCGGTTGCGACCATGGTGAAATGACTACCTCAATACAACCATTAGGCGGAGGCGGGTTGCTGGCTTCAGCAGGTAGCTTTCAAACTTTTTGCGGAGGAAATAAAAATACGGTTACATCAGGTGAGTTGCCTCTTTTATACATTGATGGGAGTATGAAAATATTTACACCTGGTACTGGTATAGGGGCCATTATAACTTTTACGAAATCAAATACAGGCCCGGACCTTGCTATTGGAAACACAAGCCCGGCAACCATCATAATCAAGGTCATTCCCCTATAGATAATTTTTTTTCATGTATAGCATATCAAATATATACTCCTTTAAAAAAAATAAAATGAAACAAATAATCTTTTGCCTGCTGCTTATATCACCATGTTGTATAAGCGCTCAAATTGGCTTAAAAGCCGGACTTAACTTTGCAAACGTTACCAAAGCTTCATCTATTAACAACAGCAGCAGTACCGGCTTTCATGCAGGTGTTTTTTTAGCGCCCTCCTCCAAAGGTGTATTGGGTTCGAGAACAGAGCTGATATTTTCACGACAGGGTTATAATTATAAAACCAGTACGAATACCGGTAATGTAAATCTTGATTACATAATGATACCGCAATTCATGGCTATCAATATCACAAAATATTTTCAAATTCAATTGGGCGGGCAAATGGCTTTTTTAATTAATGCAAAAGTGGACAGTAGCTCCGGGCAGGCAGCAAGCGGCGGTAGCAAGCTCCTGGATTTTTATAACAAGTTTGATTACGGGTATGGTGGCGGTATTGAGATACATCCTGTAAGTGGATTGCTAATTGGCGCAAGAGTAAATATAAGCCTGGGCAATGTATTCCAGGATTCCACAAGCTATTCATCCGGTACGCCGCCTTCTTTTATTCCAAAAGTGAATGTAAAAAATAATGTATTTCAAATATTCGTTGGTTGGCGGTTTGGTAAAAAACCTGCTCCATCAAAAAAACCAGAGCAATGAAAAAATGTATCCTGGCAATAGTTTGTTTTTTATACAGTGCATTTGTAATAAACGCACAGGTTTATCCCGATCCTGAATTTACTAATGAGGTATCCTACCTTAAAAAAGACAATACCATTACAGCCGTGCGATTGGAAAAAAATACTTCCAAAGTGGAAACGAAAACAAAGTTGGGTGGCTTTGGTGGTTTTGAATATGGTTATATTATAGAAGGTGTAAAATCACCCGTCCGCTTACATCCGGGAGACCTCGCATTTATTTATACAACCCCGGGCACTGCGCATCATTCTTCACTTCAAACAGATTCAATCATGAGAGCCCATGGCGTGGATCCTTCTATGGTTGCTGGAATGTCCGCCAGTATGAATGATCCTGCAAAGTCAATATCATTTTATAAGGTTGAAAATGCAAAGGGAGATAGAAAAATATTAATGCAAAAGAGTGGCGGCGCTATTCCTTTTGCCAGTAAAAAAACAAAGTCAAGCGATAAATATACTTTCAGTGTAAAGAAAATTAAAGAGGGTTATTGGGAACTATTGGTTGATAAACCTTTGGAAAAAGGAGAGTATGCATTTACCATAAACCAAAGTATGGGAAGTATGGATGGAGGAATTACAATTTTTGCTTTTGGCATTGATTAAAATAATTCTACCTGAAATATTATCAACATCAAATAAACTCAGGGAGAGCTCTATTAATATTTTTTAATAGTCATTTAATTATTAAAACTGATCTTTTAAAACCTAAACACGTGTCTAAATATTTACCAGCAGTTTGCAAAATAATAACTGTATTTTTTTTCTTTGTTACTATTAAAGTAAAAGCACAGCCGACGATAAGTTCTTTCACTCCTTCCAGCGGTGCAGTAGGCACAAGTGTAATAATAACCGGCACAAATTTTAATCCTGTTCAAACTAATAACATCGTATATTTTGGCGCAGTTCAGGCAACGTTAACATCCGCTTCAGCTACCAGCCTTACTGTAACTGTGCCTGTTGGCGCAACTTATAAGCCCATATCTGTATTGAATAATGTTACACACCTTACAGGTTATTCATCTAAGCCATTTATAACAACTTTTACCAATCCTTTTGGCACAGGAATTCCTGCTAACTTTTATAAACCAAAAGTTGATTTTGCTACAGCTAATACTCCTTATTCAGTGGCACTTAGCGATGTTGATGGCGATGGCAAGCCAGACCTTGTTGTTGCTACTCAAAATGATGCTGTATCAGTACTGCGCAATATTTCCACTACCGGCAATATCATTGCATCATCCTTTGCCGCTAAAGTGGATCTAATTTCGGGTAGTACTCCTTATTCAGTTGTAACAGGCGATGTAGATGGAGATGGCAAGCCTGACATAGTGATTGCTAATTCGGGTTCTGCAACTATATCAGTGCTTCGCAATACTTCCACTTCAGGGAGTATCAGTGCCGCGGCTAAGATAGATTTTGTTACCGGTTCTTTTCCTACTTCTGTTGCAATCGGTGATGTGGATGGCGATGGCAAGCCAGACCTTGTAGTTGCTAATGGAGGCTCCAGCACTGTATCTGTATTTCGCAATACTTCTGCTTCAGGTAGTATTGATGCTTCTTCTTTTGCTGCTAAAGTAGATTTTACTTCAGGTACTACTCCTTATGCTGTTGCAGTTGGTGATGTGGATGGCGATGGCAAACCCGACCTGTTAACTGCTAATCAAAACTCTAATAACATATCGGTACTGCGCAATACTTCTACTTCAGGTAGTATAAGTTTTGCTGTTAAGGTTGACCTCCCTGTAGCGAATGTCCCACGTTCAGTTGTTATCGGCGATATTGATGGTGATGGTAAGCCGGACCTGGTGGCTGCTAATAATAATTCTAATACGGTATCTATATTGCACAACACTTCTACTTCAGGTAGCATCAGTGCTGCTGCTAAAGTTGACTTTATTACCGGGACTACTCCACGCTCTGTTACACTGGGCGATGTGGATGGAGATGGCAAGCCCGATCTTGTGATTGCTAATAATGCTGTTCCCTATAGCATTTCAGTATTGCGCAATACTTCTACTTTGGGTAATATAAGTGCTGCAACAAAAGTTGATTTTACTACGGGTACTGCTCCTGTGTCTGCTGCAGTCGGCGATGTGGATGGAGATGGAATTCCTGAAATTGTAATAGCTAATAGTGCTTCAAGCTCAGTTTCCGTTTTTCAAATAAATCTTTCTGTAACGCCTGTGACCCTTACAGATGCTAAAGCATTCCAACAAAATGCAGGAGTGAAAATAGAATGGACGGCACAGCAGGAAATAAATATAGACAGGTATGAAATAGAGAGATCACAAAACGGACAGCAATTTATAAAACTGGGAAGTGTGCAGGCAAAAGGTAATAGCAGTACCCTTATCAGGTATAGCTTCTTTGACGCTGATCCGCTTAATGGGGTAAGCTTTTACAGGATAAAAATAATTGAAGCTAGTCAGATAACTTATAGCCGGGTATTAAAAGTAAACACCAATAATAGCCTTGTACATACCATAACGATTAGCCCTAACCCTGTTATTGGAAATATTGTTTCTATACAGGTAAATCTGCCAAAAGGGAATTATTTCATAAGCCTGACTAATAAGCTTGGGCAACAGGTAATAACCAAAATGATGCAGCATGAAGGTGGCGCAGCAACTGAGAGCATAGAGTTTTCAAATGCAGTTACACCAGGAATTTATCAACTACGAGTATCTGGTGGAGGAATTAGTATTATACGCCAGTTAATAAAAAATTAAATTGCAAAAACATTTCAACGGGGGATGTAAGCTTAGATCAAAAGGTGTCAGGTTACTTACAGTGGCTTGACATCTATAAGCTTTTGATTATTCTAAAAGTGAGGTTAATCCTCGGACTTATATCTTTTGCTGTCTTTGGAATCTGGTGTTCCCAGTAATGTTGTGTATTCCCTTTCATTATTAATAGCGATCCATGCGTTAATGGAATTATCACTTTGTCTATGTCCTTTTTAAATTTATGTTTTAAATGAAATGGTCTTGTTTCTCCAAAACTAGCCGACGCAATTACGGGATTTAATCCAAATTCTTTTTCATTATCCCGGTGCCATCCAACACTATCCTTTCCTGATCTGTATAAATTAAGCAAAACGCTGTTGAAATTAACACCGGTCTCCTGGTCTATTTTTTCCTTTATAAAAAGCAAATCTTGATTCCACGGAAATGGATCCATCTTAAGGCCTGAATATGTATAATTCTTACCAGCATCTCCATACCATGCAGTAAGCCTTGGTGTCTCATGCTCTTTGCCATAAACTGTGATCTTCGTTTCCAGCCAGTTAATATTTCTCATCAGTTTTTCATAAAGTACATCCGACTCTTCTTTAGAAAAAAAATTTTCGATCAATAACAAATCTGCATCCTGCAAAGTATAAATCTCTTTGCGAGGCGTGCCAGTCGAAAAAAACTCTTTGTCTGGAAATAAATTCATGATATTATTAATGAACAAAAAAAAACGCCAGGTATTTTGTTCACGCTTCTTTGATTATAAGTCTTTTAATTTTTCAAGCGTGAAATAGCCAAGGTGCAATTCATCTTCTTCGCCATGGTTCTCTTGCGAAATATGAATGCGGTATTTCTTTTTAATTTCTTCTGGAAGAATGTCTTCGATTGCATAAGCATCATCCACATCAAGTCCATATTTATCATCTACGTGTGACGTTGCACCTTTAAAGCCTGTGTGATTATAGAATGCGGTTTGTTTGGATTGTCTTATGGCATCGCCTTTTTCCGGTGCTACAACAATCATCTTGTAATGAAACTCTTCGAATTCATTCTCTTTATAACCACCGAGGTTTATGAAGTAGAGGCGATTTTTATTTTCCAGCGGCGCAGCTAAATCGTTGCCTGCAATTTCGATTCTATAACCATCTACATTCTTCACTTCTCTCCATGCATCCACATGGATATCTCCTTTCGATTCCGTCCAGAACTCAGTTAAAGATGGAATAATATCCGCAAGGTGAAAAGCTATGGTGAAAAAAATATCGTGTTGCTCCGTATGCCTTCCTGCAGGTTTGCATCCCAATAAGAGCATGAATAATTTAGGCTGTTGATTCATAGGTGTAAAATTGTTTAATAATAACTGAGAATGCTTATCGAAACTGTTAGTTATTCTTAATTCGTGCAATTCGAGTATAAAACTAAACCCTTAAAAACACTTTCTTCTTATACATAAAATACAGGAACGCCCATTTTACCATCACAAAACAAATAGCCATTGCTACTGCACCAAATGGAGTACCTATCCATTGTCCCAGCCATTTAAAAAATCCATTGGTCGAATATTCCCAATCGATAAATCTTCCGGACATATAAATTAATATCGAATTCATACCAATAACTCTAAAGAAAAATGACCAACGCCTGTAACCCAACACATCTATGATATAATAAAAAATAGAGAGCAGCATTAAGCTTATTCCACCAACCGTTAAAACAAAGGAACTCGTCCAGAGATTTTTATTGATAGGAAAATCAAAATTCCATAATAATGCAAGCCCGATAAAAATAACTCCGGCAATTGCCAGGTAAAGCGCTTTTTTGCTTCCATTGATATCTTTATTTTTTAAATAGCTGCCCGCTAATATTCCCAGAAGACCCGTCCCGATTGCAGGTATCGTGGACATCAAACCTTCAGGATCATGAATGACCAGGTAAAGTTTTCCAGGCAGAATACTTCGATCAATATAGGAAGCAAAATTTCCCTCCATAGTAAGGTCTCCCATTGGAAAGCCCGGCGCTGAATTAAATTTAAGCAGGACCCAATACCCGATAAGCAATGCACAGAACCAAATAATTTGTGCGGTCTGTTTTGAATAAATGTAAATGATGTTAGCAAACATATAAGCCAAACCGATTCTTCCTAAAACACTTCCAAATCGGATGTCAGATAGCGGTCGTAGTTGCAATCCATTATTATAAATGACACCTAAAAGAACCAGTATCGATCCTCTCTTTACCACTCTCCATAATACATCATTTTTAGTTTTACCTTTTTGTAATTCACGCCCAACAGAATAAGGAGTGGCAACACCCGCAATAAAAAGAAACAGCGGAAAAATAAGATCGTAAAAATGGAAGCCATTCCAGTCAGGATGTGTAAACTGGTTTGCAATAACAGTCCAGACTGGTGCATTGGTAGCTTTCGCCATTGAATGAAAAATTTCCTCGGCCCCCATTATCCAAAACATATCAAAGCCGCGCAATGCATCAAGTGAATAAAGACGCTGGCTTGTAAAATTGCTTTCTGATGGAATTGGATTTTCTTGCGCGATGGGAGAATTAATAGCAGTTGTTGTTGGTTGCATGTAATTTTAAAATGTATTTAAAATAATATTTACTAAAAGTAATTCAATATATTCTTCTAATAATTCTAACATTATTAACGCATGTTAATATGATAGTGTGTAATGCCACAATCGTATTGTCATATCAATTTTAGATTCAATTTTCCAGTGGTCCTTCAAACAATAAAGGGAAAAATTGCCCTTCCATTTTACTGCCTTTTTGCACAACCGGCACACCGCTTAAAAGTGGCTCGTTACTATCGGACATTACGCCATCCGCAAATGCATTAATCACAAATGCGCGGCGGGAATTACTACTTTTATTCTCTCCCGATCCATGCAACGCGAGTGGATGGTGAAAGATAGCTTCACCGGCTTTTACGGGCGTTGGCTTTGGATTATCAAATTGCTTTTTTTGTTCTTCATTCAAAAAACCTTTGATGCCGTGCAAATCTCCCGCAATTGCCGGTTTTGGCAACAAGCCCCATTTATGACTGCCGGCAATATAATTAAGGCAACCGTTTTCAATGGTAGCATCATCAAGCGCAACCCAGCAGGTAATATGTTCCATAGGTTTTGTCCTCGTCCAGTAGGAATAATCCTGGTGCCATGCAACAACGCCGCCTTTTTTCGCAGGCTTGTAAAATACCTGGTCATGCCAAAAGCGTACAGCCTTGTTGCCAAGCAACTGGCTTGCCGCCATTACAAATGCCGGATTCCACAACACGTCATGAAAACCAGGAGTGATTCTCCACTCCCCAAGTGCATGAAATAATATCGTTTGCGGATCTGAAGATTCGTTACTGTTATATTCATAAAAAAGAGAATTACCCTCATGCGTTGGGTTGACTAATTCCGCAAGCTCTTTTCTTAAAAAATCTATTTGTTCGTCATTCAACATTTTAATCCCAGGCAGGTATCCATTCTCATTAAAAAAGTCCACCTGGTTTTCGGTGAGCCGGTATTTGTCCCAATCGCTTTTAGTTTGCGGCCAGGGAAATAAGCCAGCTACCTGTTCGTGTATCTTACTAAGATCTTTTAGCATAAAAAATTATTTAACATAAAAATAAACATTTTTAAAAAAGGTATAATCAAAACCCGGTGATTCATGAATATTGATAGTGTTGAATAGACTAACAGCAAAGCTTACATGACAAAATTAAAAGCCCTGTTCATCTGTCAATGTATTTTCATTTGTGTTTTTAATTTGAATGATAGCATGGTTGTTGATGTCTATAAGTAAAATTTACAGGCTTGCTGGAGACCATAAATTGATTATGAAGGCTTAAGCCTGGAAATGTAATTTTATCCTCTTCTGTTTCAAACATGAATGATTTCGGAGGTTGCTTTAATTATAATGATATGTCATTACTTTTATTTCCCACTTTCACATTCCACCAATAAGTAAACTTTAATAAAACGGCCCTGTTACGAACGGTAAAAGGATAAGGCAAATAGTTGTCTGTATAAACAATAAACAAATCAGAAGCTGGCTTATACCTCCATTGAAATCTTGTATTGAGATTTATATTGTTTAACTGCTCATTGTACTGTATGAATGTTGTGAAAAATAATTTATTAGTCATTGTTACATCGATCCGTGGCCCAATGAGCCAGAATTTTGTTATGTTCCAGGGAGCAGGAAGTTTTATATTATTGTATGAGGCATTAATCGCAAGGCTCACATAAGGTTGAAAACGATATCCTACGCTGGCAGTAAGATTGTAACGGCTTCCGTTTGCATAGTAACCACCAAATCTTGCTGAGAAAGCATAAGTCAGCAGACTTTTTGGCTTTGAAACAAAATCGGTTCCCCATGCCTCCCAGCGATGTTTTGTACCACGCGCTAAAGTATCTTTATTAAAATTAGTTGGATCAAACGGCCGTTGAAGTTGCACGTAATCATGGGCTACCCACACATCGAAAGTGGCCTGGCTCCGAAGATTAAAATTATAAGCAAGATATGCTTCGTCATCGGTTCTCCTTAACGATTCATTGTTATATAAGGTATAATACAATTTCGGCCCATGCGATAAAATTTTTCCACCGGATGGAAAAAATAAATAAGCAGCCTGTGGATTTATTTTTATATATGCGTTGCGTGGTACATAACCCACTTCGGCGTTATAATTTTTCCCTACGTATTCATGTTGCCAGTATAAAAGCCAGCGCCGGCTGCTGTATTGAAGATGCGCAGCATGTACAAAATCTTTCCCGTGCGATCCCGGCGTAAAAGATTTTAAAAACATTACTTTACCAGTCCAGAAATTATTTGACGATGCGAGGTTATATTCAACCCCTACATTGCGGTTATAATCGGAATAAACCGGTTTCCCCGAATCAGCCCCCGCCCTATAGTTTATAGATTGCTTATTTATAAAAATAAATCCAATATTAGATCTTGAAAAAACACGGCGTTGCACAGAAGCCACTACAAAATTCTGAACGGGCAAACCGGTTTCTCCAACTGACCCCGTTTGCATGTCCATAGCACCGATTCTCCAGTTTTTACCAGGCTTACCGCTCACTCTTGCTCCAAAGTTTATAGGTGCATTCAATCCAATTCTTCTTGAGAAAAAAGGGCGTATGGCCGCATAGCCAAAATTTGCAAAGAGGTCTCCATTTTCCAAAAAGAATTGTCTCTTTTCAGGGAAGAATAATTCGAACCTATCGAGGTTGGTTACCTGCTGATCTATTTCAACTTGTGAAAAATCCGGGTTTACGGTGAGGTCTAAATTCACCGCTGTACTTATAGCAATTTTCGCATCAAGACCAACATCATTACGGAATTTGGAGGCAGTATGGTTCTCCTGGTTTTTACTCACTCCACCCAATACATAGGGAATTAAAGAGATATTGGCACCTGAAGCAGGCGGTGGTTCGTCCCAAATAATATTGCCTGTATAAGCCAGCGAGGCCGTAGGAAATTGCCGTGGCATAGGTGCCCATGAACTTTTTTCAGGTGCTCTCAAATCATTGCGACTGAAATTTATACCCCAGCTCGTTACACCTTGCTTATACCGGATGCTTGAAAATGGTAACGCCATTTCAAAAATCCATTTGTCACCATAATTTTTTACTTTGGAGTTCCATTTATTGTCCCAGTTGAGATCAACACTGCCGCCGTTGTACATTGTGCCATCCCACTGAGCACCCGCAGCATTCGCACCAAAAGAAAATCCATTAGTGAGATCATTGAAAGGATCCATGAACAAAAGGAAATTATCATTCTTACCAAAGTTGAAATCTCTTCTCAATGATTCAACAAAATAAGGCCCTTTAGCAGGCGTGAAACAGGTAGCTATGAGATAAAGGTTTTTATCATCATAACACATTCTTACTTCTGTTTTTACAGTGGCCAAAGACGTGTCCATTGGAAGTACCATAAAAAAAGTGGAAGTCGGTTCAGCTTGTTCCCAGGCTGCATCATTCATTACTCCGTCCACTTTTATTGGGGTATTTGCCCTATGGATATGTAGCTGAAACGATTCGTTCTTTTTTTGCGCGAATACAACAGAAATACAGTCAAAGAAAAGGCTTAGAAAAAAACACAGAATGAAACAATAAATGCCCCGGCTACATATTTTCAATACAATTTATTTATTTAATTTTTCAACAATAAAATAAGTGAAGGCTAAATTAAAACCCCCATTTTTTCATAATCTTAAAATCCTCTTCAGCGCATGAGATTGGAGTCTTGCCCTGGTAAGATTCCTGCTCGATTATAAATTCTGTAGTCCCCCCTGATTTTTTAGAAAGGTCAACAATTTGTTTTACGGGCAAAATACCTTTGCCTAAAATGGTACTCTCATAATTATCATTCATTTCTCCTTTACCTGCTGCCTTAATCTCATCTTTTACGTGCATACTTTCAAACCTGCCGGGATATTTTTTTATTATTTCTAAAGCCCGTCCACCAGCTCCATACATATTGCCAATATCTATTTGCTGAAGCACCAGTTCAGGATCAGTTTTTTCCAAAATAATGTCATAAATCTGTTTGCCATTCAAAGAATATTTGAATTCAAAATCATGATTGTGGTAGCCAAATTTTAGCCCTGATTTCTTGCATAATTCTCCACATTTATTAAAGACATCAAGAAAACCCAAAAGATCATCATAGTTTTTACGAAGGCCTTCATCAAGCCAGGGGCTAATTACATAAAGCTGGCCGACAGTGGCAGCATCTGCTACAGTTTGTTTCCACACATCAGTAAAATCATTATTTGCAGCGTCCCAATGGCTGGCATTCATCACAGTGTGCCCACTCGGCATTTTTAATCCAAGATCATCCAGCACCTTCTTAAATTCTGTTGGGGCATAGCCATAAAATTTTCCATTAACATAGTCTGCATGTTCAACATTTTTATATCCCATTGCTGCCAATTGCTTCATGGTGCCCATCGGATCTTTCTTCATGTCATCCCTCACTGAATACAATTGTATTCCCATTATTGTATAAGCAGCGGTAGTGCTTGCAAAAATATTTTTAGGAAGAAGCATAGCACCCGCCATCGACAGGGAACCGCTCACGAGAAATTTCCTTCTTGATAGTTTCATATTATGTTTTTTAGATGTAGAGAAAAATTGTAGCGTTACTTTTTGCAATTATTTGTTCAATATTTCATTCAAATGTATGCTCCTCAACTTTAAGCCAGGCAACTTTTTGTTCTGCTTGATGAGGCTTGCCGATGATATCTGCATAAAGTTCCGGCCTCCTGGCACTTTTATACCTCGACCCACCGGCATTATTTATCTTTCCTTTGTCGAAAGTCGCCGTTACTACATCGTTTCCAAGGTCTCTGCATTCTGCAATTACATCTCCAAAGGGATCAACGACCATCGAACAACCGTTCTTGAGCTGATCATCATCCATTCCTATTGCATTAGAAAAAACGGCATACAAAGCATTATCATAAGCCCGCGACGGAAGCCACTTCATGAGCCAGGCTCTTCCTTTCATTCCGTCAAATTCAATTCGTAGCGACGTAGGGTCAATATCTCTGTTTTGCCATAATACAGGATCTACAAAACCAGCTCCAGGTCGCGGCGAAGGCGTGCACATAGTAACATGCGGCATAAAGAGTATATCTGCTCCCAGCAAACTTGTAGCCCTTACATTTTCTATTATGTTATTATCATAGCAAATAAGGATTCCACATTTCCATCCGTAAAGATTAAATATTGTATAACCGTTTCCGGGAGTTATAGAAGGATGAATAAAAGGGTGCAGTTTCCGGTGCTTTGCAATAAGCCCGCTTTTGTCAACACATATATATGCTTTGTAAATTTTATCGTCTTCATCTTTTTCAAACAAACCTGCTAAAACAGCAATATCATACCTTGCTGCTATTTCTCTAAGTCTTTCAACACTATTACCCTTAGGAATATATTCAGCTATTTCCCACAAACCTTCTTTTGAAAGATGCCGCGCAAATGAATAGCCTGTAATGCTGCATTCATGAAAGGCGACAGCAGCAGCGCCCTGCTCCGCGGCTCTTCTACTTAGAGCATCTATCGTTTGCAAATTATATTCTTTATCCCCGCTATTGTGTTCAAATTGAGCCGTTGCAATTTTAATCTGAGTCATTATTTATTTTGTTATGCAAAATTAACCGTCATATCAGCCGGTGATAACTTTCATGTTCTCCGGATCCCAGTGAATTATATTCTTCGTGAAATAACTTTCATTACAGGCAAGGCAAGGAGCTGCAGCCCTGAAGCCAAACACAGCATCTTCAACAACCGGCTTGCCGGTCCTCACACTTTCAAAAAAGTTCGTATGGTGTTCCAGGTGTTCGTTATAGCCGGATGGTTCTTTATACACAATATCAGGCCTTGTTGGCCTTTTTTGTTGCTCTGCGGTATATTTTTGATCATACTGTTTCAGCAGTGTTTCCTGCATAGCCTTAGGATAAGTTGATAATGAATCCCAGCCTCCAATACCGGGCGCTTCAGACATGATACTGTGATGGACAGTGAGCCCGTCACCATTTATATCAATTGTTCCTTCATCGCCTACGAAGCGTATCACTTCCGATCCACCGGTACCACTTACAAAATTTACCTGCAACGTTAATTGAAAAGGCGGATGTTCGGGCGTTTCAGGATACTGCATAATGCCCGTCATTACATCCGGAACATTTCGGCCGTCTTTCCAGTAGCATAATTGTCCCGAAGCAAAAATAGTAGAAGGCCCTTTGGAACCAGTGATAACATGTGTGCCTGATAAAAGATGGACAAACAAATCGCCAGCCACTCCTGTTCCAAATTCGCGATAGTTACGCCACCAAAAAAATTTCTTAGGATCGTATGGAATCTTAGGCATACCTGCGATATACATATCCCAGTCAACAGTTTTAGCGGATCCGTCAGTAGGCATAGTATATTCCCAGGCACCTACCGCATCCTGCCGGTCATAAATTGCATTTATCATATTAAGCTTTCCTATTTCACCCGATTTATATAGTTCCCGGGCCTTCGCATACACGATACTGCTTACTCTTTGACTTCCCACCTGGAAAACTTTGTTACTTGCTTTTTGCGCTGCTATTACACCAGGCCCCTCATCAATATAATGTACCATCGGCTTTTCACAGTAAACATGTTTTCCCATTTTCAAGGCGTCCTTCGCAATCCGCGCATGGTAGTGATCGCTTGGTGCAACAATTACTGCGTCTATATCTTTCCTATCAAGAATCTTCCGATAGTCATTTGTAACAAAAAGATCATTGCCAAATAATTCCTTTGCATGTTCCAATCTTCCGGTATAAAGATCACATGCTGCAATCATCTGTACCCCCGGAACCTTTAAAGCAGTATTGATATTATTATTACCCATGATGCCCATTCCAATTACGGCGACATTAATGCGATCGTTTGCTGATACTTTTTTTTCATAATAGAGTACTCGTTCTTCAATTTTTTGTTCAGCAGCCAGGGCGGCTAATGAACCTGTACCGAGCGCAAGAGTAGTGCCTGTTATATGCTTAATAAAATTTCTCCTGGAAGAAGATTGATTTTTCTTATTCATGGTTAGAAGTATTTAAAGGATGTGGTCATTTGATGATAAAACAAATATCAGGTGATAAAGCAATCGAAATATTATTGCGAATAAATTTAAGAAGTTTTCAAAACAAATAAATAGAAAACATTTAAATACGTTAGTAA
Organism: Ginsengibacter sp.; assembly: GCA_040007435.1. Lineage (GTDB taxonomy): Bacteria > Bacteroidota > Bacteroidia > Chitinophagales > Chitinophagaceae > Ginsengibacter. The sequence goes on from JBDTUZ010000020.1 coordinate 52,355, forward strand.
CAGGTATTTTAATAGTCATTATTTATATATCATCATTTAATATTTTCCTATTTTGTTAGTGAGCATAGCACTATCTACCCGCGTGATTTTTTCGTCACGAAAAATTACTTCTTTCATATACCTTTAAAGAAATATTTTGTATATGATTAAAATCGCTTTTCGTATCGATTGCATTTTTTATTTTATTTCAATTGTCATTCTTCCTTCATTCGCTTTTTCACAAAATAAACCTTTGGTAATTCCTCTTTGGCAAAATGGTGCGCCTGGTTTCGAGAATCTTAAAAACGAGCCGGAGGAAGCTAAAAGTTATTGGGTAAAGCATATCAACAATCCTACTATAACAGTTTATTTTCCGGCAAAAGAAAAAGCAAATGGAACCGCTGTTATCATTTGCCCTGGAGGTGGACATCGTTTGCTGGTAATTGATGAAGAAGGAACAAAGCCTGCTCTTTTTTTGAATAGCCTTGGAGTAACAGCATTCGTTCTTAAATACCGGCTTGGCAGGGAAGAAAATTCTCCATATTCAGTTGAGAAACATCCTAAAGAAGATGCATACAGGGCAATGCGATTGGTTCGCAGCAAAGCAGCCGAATGGAATATTAACCCGGATCGCATTGGTATTCTTGGATTCTCGGCCGGAGGTGAGGTTGTATCTTCGATAGCGTATGGCGAGGGAAAGGGCAACGAAAGCGCAAATGATCCCATTGACCACTTGAATGGTAAACCGAATTTTCAGATGCTCGTGTATCCAGGGCCGTTATTTATCCCTGATTCCGTGAATGCTACTGCGCCTGCTTTATTTATGGTAGCTGCAAATGATGATGAATGTTGCTCTCCACCCGTTGTGAAATTGCTCCAGGCTTACAGAGCCGCTAAAGTTCCGGTGGAAGTCCATTTGTATGCACACGCCGGTCATGGGTTTAATATGGGAGACCGCTCTTTATCAGCGGCTATTAAAAACTGGCCACAGCGAATGGCAGATTGGTTGGCTGATAATATTTTTAAAACGGCGATACAAAAATAATTTTAATTACATGTTCTGATATTGACAAACAAAAGGCATTAGGTTAATCACAGGAGGAACCAGCAACTTAATTTTCATAAATATGAGAAACGAAAATTCATCCAACTCCAGAAGAAAGTTTTTAAAAAAGACTCTTACCATAACAGCCGGTACCACCGCATTGGTAAATTTTCCAACAATCGTCCCTGCGTCTGTTTTTGGTAAAAATGCTCCCAGCAATAAAATCAACATCGGGCAAATAGGCATGGGCCGTATCGCCCGTACACACGACCTTCCCGAAACTTTCAAAAATGATGTCGCCCGTATCATTGCCGGAAGCGATCTTGATAGCATTCGTTTGCAAAAAGGCAAAGAATTAATAGAGGGCTGGTATTCAAAGAAGACAGGCAAAAGTGATTATATCAACTTTAAAATGCATCACGATTATAAAGAGCTGCTTGCTGATAAAGATATTGATGCAGTGATAATAAGCACACCGGACCATTGGCATGCACAACCTGCCGTTGAGGCAGCGCTTGCGGGCAAACATGTCTATTGCCAAAAACCAACTTCACTCACCATTGAAGAGGGTCGGACCATGAGCGATATCGTTAGAAAATCAGGAATAACTTTTCAATTGGGTAGCCAGCAGCGCTCTGCCGATCCATGGCCACAATTTAAAAAAGCGTGTGAGCTTGTACGTAATGGACGCATAGGAAAATTACATACAGTTCGTATTGGACTTCCCGGGGATCCTGCCGGTGGTAATCCTGCTGAAATGCCTATACCTCAAAATCTCAATTACGATATGTGGCTGGGCTCTACTCCTTACCATTATTATACACTTGACCGGGTTCACTCGCAAAGCGATCCGGAATCAAGAGGTGGCTGGCTGCGGTGCGAACAATTCGGTGCAGGAATGATTACCGGCTGGGGCGTGCACCATATTGATATCGCCCATTGGGGAATGAATACAGAATTTACAGGGCCTGTTGAAATAGAAGCTACTGCTGAGTTTCCCAAAACAGGTTTATGGACGGTGCATGGTGACTTTGAAGTACATGCAAAATATAAGGATGGAGTTGACATGTATATTAATGGGAAATATCCTAATGGTATAAAATTCGAAGGCTCCGATGGATGGATATTTGTTTCAAGAGGAGATGTGAGCGTCACTGCATCTGATCCTTCAACAGGCGAGCAGGCAAAAGCTTTTAACGCAAGCAACCCTAAAATTCTCACTTCGGTGATCGGCCCGAATGAAATACATTTATATGAAAGCCCTGAACAACACAGGAACTGGCTTGAATGTATTCAAAACAAAAAGCCCACGATCAGTCCCGCGGAAGTGGCGCATCGCTCATGCAGTGCCTGTCTTATAGCTCACGCGGCTATGAAAACAGAAAAGAAATTATTTTGGGATCCTGAAAAAGAAATATTTAAAGATAATGTCGAAGCAAACAAACTATTATCACGGCCACAGCGCTATCCTTATGGAACAAATTATGCGGCTCAAAAGAACAGTTAATATGAAAAATTTACTCTTTTTCTTATTTCCAATTGCATTATTCGGTTGTGGAGAAAACCAAAAAAAAGAACAATCACCCGAAAACATGGTTAAACTGATAACCCTTGATCCCGGTCATTTTCATGCGGCACTCGTACAAAAATTAATGTATAAAGATGTTGATTCAGTCGTACACGTATATGCCCCGATGGGACCTGATGTAGAATCGCATCTGGACAAAATTAAAGCCTATAACTCAAGGCCCGATAATCCTACAAGATGGAAAGAGGAAGTTTATACCGGTAGCGATTTCCTGGAGAAAATGTTAGATGAAAATAAAGCCGCACCAGGAGACTCTGCGGCAAGCCAAAAGGTAGTAGTTATTGCCGGCAATAACCGTAAGAAAACAGAATACATATATAAGTCGGTTGAAGCCGGGCTCAATGTACTTGCCGATAAACCCATGGCAATTGATAAAAAGAATTTTGAGCTTTTAAAATCAGCTTTTGATGTAGCTGAAAAAAATAAGGTGCTGCTATACGATATCATGACAGAAAGGTATGAGATCACTACAATATTGCAGCGTGAGCTCTCTTTTATCCCGGATATTTTTGGAGAACAGGAAAAAGGCACAGCGGAGAACCCCGGCATTACTAAAGAAAGTGTGCATTATTTTTATAAATATGTTTCGGGAAGTGTGCTTACCAGGCCACCATGGTTTATGGATGTAACACAGGAAGGAGAGGGAATAACAGATGTCACCACGCACCTTGTAGATCTAATTCAATGGGAATGTTTTCCTGAGCAGGTTTTAGATTATCAAAAAGATATAACATTGACTTCAGCACGACGGTGGCCGACTGATATTACGTTGAGCCAATTTAATACATTAACCAAATTGAACGGCTTTCCAGGCTACCTGGAAAAAGACATTGTGAACGACAGTATTCTTAAAGTGTACAGTAATGGTGAAATTAATTATGAGCTTCGCGGCATACATGCCAAGATCTCTGTGCAATGGGATTACCAGGCTCACGAAGGCGCAGCTGATTCTCATTACTCAATAATGCGTGGTACAAAAGCCAATCTAATAATAAGACAAGCTGCAGAACAAAATTACCAGGCCACTTTATATATTGAACCTGCCTACCTGACAGGCAGACCTGTAAATAAAAATGACTTTCCCGATTCCACGGTAATTCTGGATCAAATGAAAACCATAGTTACAAAATATCCCGGTGTTGATTTAAAAAAAGCAGGAAAGGGATGGGAAGTGATCATCCCAGAAAAATACAAGGAAGGGCACGAAGCGCATTTTGCAAAAGTGACTGAAAAATTTCTTCAATATTTGAAAGAAGGCAAAATCCCTCGCTGGGAAATCGCTGGCATGATTGCTAAATATTATACTACCACTAGTGGCTTGGAAATGGCTGATAAATTAGGTAACTCAGCACACTAAACAGTACATTTTGAAAAAATTTCAAAAGCTCTTTTTCGTATTGGTTCAACCAAAATATTTATAATGAAATTATTAGATAAAATATTTCTATTCTGCACTGCAATTTTATTTATACCAATTCATGTTTCAGCTCAGAACAATGTAAACTGGAAAAAAGTTAAGGTACTTGTTTATATGAAAAATGGTAAAGGTTATGTACACGATAATATTCCCAGTGCCGTAAAATGTTTGCAGAAAATGGGAAAAGAACATGGTTTTGCAGTTGATACTTCTGCCGATCCATCAGTAATGACAGAAGCAAATTTGAAACAATATACAATGTTGATTTTTCCAAGTACCAACAACGATGTATTTGATACAGATAAAGAGCGACTCGCCTTTCGGCATTATATAGAAGCAGGTGGCGGATTTGTTGGTATTCATTCAGTAACCGGTACCGAAAGAAACTGGAAATGGTTCAAGATGATGCTGGGCTGCACTTTTGCGTGGCATGCAAAATTTCAAAAATTTACTGAGAGAGTTATCGAGCCTTCTCATCCATCCGTGCAAGGCGTACCCAAAGTTTGGGAAAAGGAAGATGAATGCTATTTTGGAAAAGAATTATATCCTGGCCGCGTGGTTGTAATGGCACATGATATTACTACTTTAAATACCAGCGATTCATCGCAAAAAAAAATGATAGAAAAAAATGCGGGAGGATATACTGAATTGTACCCAGCGGTATGGTATAACGAATTTGATGGCGGACATACCTGGTGTACTGTGTTAGGTCATGATAAAAAAGATTACGAAGACGCGGTTTATGTGAACCATATATTTGGAGGAATACGCTTTGTTGCAAGTGAGGCAAAAAAAATCGATTATTCAAAAGCGTATGCAGAGTCGCGGGATACGCCCTTACGATATTAATGTATAGCAGAAATAATCTTAAAACAACTTTATGGTTTTAAACTATGGCTGGTATTGTTTCATTTAAAAATTAAAAACTTTGGCGCTGCAAAATGAATTTTCACTTACTGATAAAGTTATTGTAGTAACAGGTGGCACCGGTATTTTAGGAGAAGCCTTTATAAATGGGATTGCCCGTGCAGGCGGCACTGTGGGAGTTCTTGGCAGAAACGAAAAAGTGGCAGCCGAAAGAGCGGCATCAATTAATAGCATCGGTGGTAAAGCAATCGTATTAATTGCTGATGTTAAGAACAATCAACAGCTTGTTGATGCCAGGAAAAAAGTCCTCGATACCTATGGAAAAATTGACGGCCTGGTGAATGCCGCGGGAGGAAATATTCCAGGCGCCGTCATACAACCAGATCAGGATATTTTTGATCTGAATTTTAAAGCGCTGGAAGAAGTAATGAATCTGAATTTATTTGGCACACTGCTGCCGACCCAAGTTTTTGGGGCAGCTTTAAAAGAAAATGACGGCGGAAGCATCGTTAATATTTCTTCAATGGCTCCGCAAAAAGTAATAACAAAAGTGCTTGGCTACAGCATGGCAAAAGCAGCGATTGATACCTACACCCGGTGGTTTTCAGTGGAACTGGGAAAAAGGTATGGCGATAAAATACGAATGAATGCAATAGCTCCCGGTTTTTTCCTGACGGAACAAAACCGGCTACTCCTGACCGATGGGAATGGCAACCTGACTGAACGGGGAAACCTTGTGATTAAGAATACGCCATTCAACCGCTTTGGAAATCCGGATGAGCTTGTGGGTGCACTGATATGGCTGTTGAGTGATGCTTCGAAATTTGTTAGCGGCACAGTAGTGAATGTTGATGGAGGTTTTTCGGTATTCAGTGGAGTATAAATACATAAATGATAAATGATGGCTTATAAAATGGAACAAACGTGGCGATGGTTCGGGCCTGCCGATCCGGTGAGTTTGCAGGATATAAAACAAACAGGTGCAACAGGAGTTGTAACAGCGTTGCATCACATACCTCATGGCGAAGTGTGGACAGTAGATGAAATCAACAAACGACGAGCTGAAGTGGAAAAAGCCGGCCTTACATGGTCAGTCGTAGAGAGTATAACTGTGCATGAAAATATAAAAACGAGAACGGGTGATTACAAGGCTTATATTGAAAAATATAAAACTTCCATACGCAACGCGGCTGCCTGTGGTATTCCTGTTATCACTTACAACTTTATGCCTGTAAATGACTGGACCCGCACTTCTTTAAATCATAAGATGGCGGATGGCTCACTGGCACTTTATTTTAACTGGATTGATCTTGCTGTCTTTGATATTTATATTTTAAAAAGAAAAAATGCAGACACTTCTTACCCGGAAAATATTTTACAACAGGCAGAAGAACGTTATAAAAATTATTCTGAACAGGAGCTCGAGGCTCTTGGCGGAGTTGTGATGTTTGGCATTCCTGGAGAAAAAAAAATTTCCACTATGGATATGTTGCAAAAGCTTGACCTCTACAACGACATTGACGCAAACGCACTAAGAGAAAACCTTTGTTATTTTCAAAATGAAATAAGTACTGCTGCTGAAGAATGCGGTGTAAAACTCGCCATACATCCTGATGATCCTCCTTTTCCCATTCTTGGCCTTCCAAGAATTGTAAGTACCCGGGATGATTTTGAATATTTTTTAAAAAAAACAGATAACCCTGCAAACGGAGTTTGTTTCTGTACCGGCTCACTCGGCGCCTCTGCAAACAATGACCTAACGGATATGATTAGGTCGTTTGGAGAAAAAATCCATTTTATTCATTTAAGAAATGTTACAAAGGATAAAGAAGGAAATTTTTATGAAGCTGATCATCTTAACGGTGACAATGATATGTACTCAATCGTAAAAGAGTTATTGCTGTTACAGCAAAAATTAAAAAAATCAATTCCATTTCGCCCCGATCATGGACACCAAATGCTGGACGATTTAAATAAAATTTCAAACCCGGGCTATTCAGCTATAGGCAGGCTAAGAGGGCTTGCTGAAATACGGGGACTTGAGATGGGAATTCTTGGTTCATTATAAATGCGTTATTTTACAAATTCCCAAAGCAGAGAAATAGCTTAATACCGATTGCTTAATATAAAATATAGATATGCCAGGTACTACATTAAAAGAAAACTTGCATATTCCACTTGCTGACATTAATCAAAAAGTTGGTAAATACCGGTGGACTATCTGCTCGTTGATCTTTTTTGCCACAACCATAAACTATCTTGACAGAGCTGTGATAAGCCTTTTAAAAGGCGACCTGGAGGTTATTTTCCATTGGACTGAGTCCGACTATTCTGATATTGTAATCGCTTTTCAATTATCCTATGCATTGGGAATGTTACTTGCAGGCAGGTTCGTTGATAAAGTAGGTACCAAGATTGGATATGCTGTATCATTAATATTGTGGAGCCTCGCCTCCGTTGGTCATGCACTTGTAAGAAGTACAGTGGGTTTCTTGATAGCCCGCTCTGCATTAGGCATAAGTGAAGCGGGAAATTTTCCCTCTGCAATTAAAACAACTGCCGAATGGTTTCCCAAAAAAGAAAGGGCTTATGCCACAGGAATCTTTAATTCAGGTACCAATATCGGCGCCATACTGGCACCGCTTACCGTTCCTTTTATAGCAGCAAAATGGGGCTGGCAATGGGCATTTATTCTCACCGGTTCATTCGGTTTTTTATGGTTGATATTTTGGTTCATATTCTATGAAGTTCCTGCAAAACAGAAACGCCTTTCTAAAAAGGAATACGAGTATATTCATAGCGACCTGGATGAAGTTGAAAGCACTCCAATTACTTCACCCAACCTTGCTGCCGGTATTGAGCCTGAAAAAAGAGTATCATGGATTAGCCTTCTGAAATATAACCAGACATGGACTTTTATTCTAGGCAAGTTTTTAACCGATCCTATATGGTGGTTCTATCTTTTTTGGTTACCTGCATTTTTAAAAGCACAGTATGGACTGGAAGGTACTGACGTGGCATTGCCTATTGCAGTGGTATACACTATGTCAACTTTGGGAAGTGTGGCCGGGGGCTGGCTTCCGTTGTATTTCATAAAACACAACTGGGCAGTATACCGTGCCCGTAAAACATCTATGCTTATCTATGCATTTTTCGTTGTGCCTGTTGTGTTCGCCCAATGGCTCGGCTCAATAAATATGTGGCTGGCAGTAATCATTATTGGCGTCGCAACCTCTGCGCACCAGGCCTGGTCTGCCAATATTTTTACAACTGTTTCCGATATGTTCCCTAAAAAAACGATTGCATCGGTTACGGGAATGGGTGGAATGGCGGGAGCTTTAGGTGGTATTTTAATTGCTTTTCTTGCCGGTAAATTATTTGACCATTACAAAGCTTTGGGAAATATTGAAGCGGGCTACTATATTATGTTCATTATTTGCGGCTCCGCATATTTGTTAGCCTGGATACTAATGCATTTCTTAGCACCGCGGCTCAGGAGAATACACCTATGATCCGGGTTAAAAAAGAATAAATGGAATGGAAACAAATAATTGATCCTTTACACAGTCTTCCTTTTTCTTCCCTGGTTGCCGTCATCCCCATAGCCTTTATTTTCTGGGCACTTATCATTAAGAAGATGAAGGGCTACCAGGCAAGTATAGCCGCAACTATTATTGCCATGCTCATCGCGGTATTTATTTACCGTATGCCCGTTACGCTTGCAATTTTGTCATCAGCTAATGGCGCGATGTATGGCCTATTCCCTATTTGCTGGATCATCATTCCGGCAATGTTTTTATTTAACCTTACACTACGAAGCGGGCAGTTTTTAATCATTAAAAATTTTATGGCCTCTATTACACCTGACAGGCGAATACAGGCACTGCTGATTGCTTTTTCATTTGGCTCTTTCCTGGAAGGCACGGCAGGATTTGGTGCGCCGGTAGCAATAACAGCGGCAATGCTTGTTGGCCTGGGCTTTGATCCACTTTATGCGGCAGGCATTTGCCTTATCGCCAATACAGCGCCGGTCGCATTTGGCTCAATAGGCATACCTATTACCGTTGCATCACAGGTTTCATCCATACCGGAAATGGCCATTTCCCAAATGGTCGGAAGAACCTTGCCTGTTCTGTCATTACTATTACCTTTTTACCTCGTGATATTAATGTGTGGCTTAAAAAAAACAAAAGAAGTGTTGCCCGCAATTGTCGTTTCAGGTTTATCATTTGCTTTACTACAGTGGGTCATCTCCAATTTTGTCGGCCCTGCGTTACCAGATGTTGGCGCAGGTGTCGGTTCTATTCTATGTTTATCTGTTTTTCTAAAATTCTGGAAGCCAAAAAAAATATGGCGGTTTCCAAATGAACCCGACCCAACTATTGATATAAACGTTGCTTACACAACCGGCGAAATCGTAAGGGCATTTTCTCCTTTTATAATGTTGACAATAATTATTATAGCATGGGGCCTGCAACCCGTAAAACAAATATTAAATGAAGCAGGGCTCGTCCAATTTGAAATACCGGGTTTGCATAATGCAATACTTGATCAAAACAATAAGTTGATACCGCATATTTTTAAATTGAATTATTTATCCGCCTCTGGAACGGCTATTTTGATCGCCGGTATTGTTTCAATTCCGATGGTGGGTTTACGGTTTAAAGAAAGCGTTAGCATTTTTGTTTCAACATTGAAACAACTGAAATTTCCTATTATCACTATAGCGTCAGTATTGGCATTTGCCTATATTCTTAACGATTCGGGAATTACAATTACCATCGCTGAGACCCTTGCTGCCACCGGCGTATTATTTCCATTCTTTGCTCCTTTGCTGGGTTGGCTCGGTGTATTCATTACCGGGTCTGACACGTCATCCAATGCGTTGTTTGGTAAACTGCAGGCAGCTACCGCAACTTCTATTGGTGTTGATCCTGTTGTAACGGTAGCGGCTAATATTTCCGGTGGTGTGGTTGGCAAAATGATTTCTCCGCAATCTATTGCTGTTGCAGCGGCTGCGGGAAACCTTATCGGCAGGGAATCTGAGTTATTCAGATTTACGGTAAAACATAGTTTTATTATGTTGTTTTTTATTTCGGTAATTGTTTTGGTGCAGGCTTATTTATTCAAGTGGCTGGTGCCGGTTTATCAAAAATCTGCAGGCATTATCAATGTAGTTGAAGTTGGTAGTCTCTCCGGCTATATACGTTTTGCGATACTAATAATCATAGTTGCGATAACTACTTTTGCGATGATTAGAATAGGGAAAAGAAATAATAAAACAATTTGAATCTCAAAACAAACAAAGTAAAATGAAGATCGTTGTATTAGATGGATATACTTTAAATCCCGGTGATCTAAGTTGGAGCAGTCTAAAGGAGTTTGGGGATGTAGAAATTTATGACAGAACACCTGGAGATAAAATAGTAGAAAGATCAAAAGAAGCAGAGGTACTTTTGACAAATAAAACTCCGCTCGACCGTAAAACATTGGAACAACTTCCTTTCTTAAAATATATTGGTGTATTGGCAACCGGTTATAACATCATCAATACTGAAGCCGCTAAAGAAAAGGGAATTATCATATCAAATGTACCTGGTTATGGTACCGACTCTGTTGTGCAACTTACATTCGCTCTGCTGCTTGAGCTTTGCCTGCATGTGCAGCACCATAGCGATGCGGTAATGGATGGAAGGTGGACTTCTTCCAAAGACTTTTCGTTTTGGGATTTTCCTTTAATAGAACTTTCCGGTAAAACAATGGGTATTATCGGCTTTGGAAACATAGGTCAAAAAGTCGCAGATGTTGCTACTGCTTTCGGCATGAATGTTATTGCAACAAGCAGAACAAAAAGCGCTCAATCAAAACGCTCAAATTTTCAATGGGAAGAAACGGATGAGCTATTAAAAAATGCTGATGTGGTGAGTATTCATTGTCCCCTGGTTCCGGAAACAAAAGGGCTCATCAATAAAAAAAGTATTAAACTAATGAAACATTCTGCGTTTCTTTTAAACACATCACGGGGGCCAATAATTGTTGAAGAAGATATAGCAGAGGCTTTGAACAATGATGTAATAGCGGGAGCCGGAATTGATGTACTCTCTGTGGAGCCACCTCCGGAAAGCAATCCTTTGTTCAAAGCAAAAAATTGCATCATCACACCTCACATTGCATGGGCAACAAAAGAAGCGAGGCAAAGGCTCATGAATATCGCGGTAAATAATTTAACAGCGTTTATTGCCGGAAAAGCTGTGAATGTTGTGGGCTGATGATTCCATTTCAATCGGCTCTTTTGTTCATCTACCCAATCAACTTTTTAAACCATTTCAACTTTCCTTTGAAAGGAGGATATTTTAATGAAGGATCAATTAATGCAGATGTCTTTAATACAGGTTTCGCATGCGTAAAAACATTGAATGTATTTCTTCCATGATAAGCGCCCATGCCGCTGTTGCCGATACCGCCAAAAGGAAATTTGTCATTTGCAAAATGCCACACCGTATTGTTGATGCAGCCGCCACCGAATGGAATTTTTTTCATCCATTCTTGCTCAATATTTTTATCTTTTGTAAACAAATAAAATGCTAAAGGATTTTCATTCTGCTTTACCATTTGCATAGCATCAGCAGTTTTTATAAAAGATAAAACAGGAAGTATTGGCCCAAATATTTCTTCTTTCATCACAGCATCATTCATTGAAATATTTATGAGAATGGTTGGTTCGATGTATAAACTTGCTTCATCAGTTTTTCCACCATAAAAAATATTATTGCCGGATAAATAACTGCATAGCTTTTTAAATCTTGATGCATTAATTATTTTGCCATAATCGGCACTTGAGGATGGATCGTTAGAATAGAAATTTTGAATTGCGTCTTTTAATTCAATCAATAAATTTTCTTTTTTTGATTCATGAACCAGGATATAGTCAGGCGCAATACAAGTTTGGCCCGCATTTAAAAATTTACCAAGAATTATTCTTTTGGCTGCCACTTTTATATCCGCATCTTCGTAAACAATGCATGGACTTTTTCCGCCAAGTTCCAGCGTAACAGGAACTAAATCTTTTGCGGCGAGCTTGTAAATTTCTTTGCCAACTGTTGTGCTGCCTGTATAAAAAATATGATCGAAGCGAAAATTATTTATCATCTCCGGAACTATTTCAGCACCATTGCCTGTAATAACTTTTATATAATTTTCAGGAAAAGTTTCTTCAATAATTTTTACAATAACCTTTTCAGTAGCCGGTGCAATTTCTGAGGGTTTAAGCATCGCGCAATTCCCTCCTGCCATAGCCCCCACTAACGGGATCAATAATAATTGCAAAGGATAATTCCATGGGGCAATAATTAAAACAACGCCTAAAGGATCGCAGTATATTTTACCCGAAGAAGGAAAAGTTACCAACCCCGTTGATACTCTTTTTGGCTTCATCCACTTACCTAAATTTTTAATTGCATTTTTTATCTCAGCAACCAGCAAACCTGTTTCTGTTGCCCATGATTCCTCCCTGCTCTTTTTTAAATCTGCAAATAATGCCGCATTTATTTCATCATCGTATTTAGTAATCGCCTTTAAAAACAATTCTAATTGCTTTTTCCTGAAGTGATATGACAGCGTTGCACCCGTTTCGTAAAAAGTCCTGAGATTTTGAACGCCGGAAATTGAATTGATCATAACAACTAAATTTGTTCAACAAGATAGTCGCATCTTATCGAAAAAAATAACGCATTGCAATAAGTAAATATTTACAAAATATGTCGCACGAATACTATATGGAGCAGGCCTTAAAGGAGGCAATGAAAGCGATTGAAGCAGATGAAGTTCCTATAGGCGCTGTAATAGTAATGCAAAATAAAATAATTGGCCGTGGCTACAACCAGGTTGAAATGCTTACTGATTCCACAGCTCATGCGGAAATTATTGCGCTTACTTCGGCATTCAATTATTTGGGATCAAAATATTTACCCGAGGCAACCATATATGTTACTATTGAGCCGTGCGCCATGTGCTGCGGCGCATTATACTGGAGCAAGATCGGGAGGCTTGTGTATGGAGCTGAAGACCATAAACATGGCGGCCTGTCTGCATTCGCTGCATCTGCAAAAAGCAGGACTCCGTTGCATCCAAAAACTGAAATAGTCCAGGGTGTTTGTGCGCCAGAATGTTTATCGCTTATGAAAGATTTTTTCAGAAGTAAACGGTGATCCCTTTTACTTTTTGCCCCTTTACATTCACCTGCAAAACAGGAGTGGCGTAATGTTTGTAAAATAATATTGAATTCAATTTCAATTTTCGCAAAAGGGAATTATTCGTTTCCTTAATATTATTGTAACTTATTGAGAGTAAATTTGTAACCACTTAAAAAATTATAAACCTTTAAAATAAATATTATGGCATTTACACTACCGGCTCTACCTTACAGCTTTGATGCACTGGAGCCACACATTGATAAAGAAACCATGCAAATACACCACGATAAACATCACCAGGCGTATGTAGATAATTTGAATAAGGCAATTGCTGGTACAGAAAACGAAAATAAATCTTTGGAAGAATTACTTAAGAATGCGGGATCTATAAGCCCTGCGGTGAGAAATAACGGAGGCGGCCACTGGAACCACGCTTTTTTTTGGGAAATATTATCAGCAGATGGGGGCGGGAAACCCACCGGGAAATTAGCTTCTGCAATAGACGATACCTTTGGATCTTTTGACGAAATGAAAGAAAAATTCAATGCAGCGGGTGCAGGAAGATTTGGAAGTGGCTGGGCATGGCTTGGCGTATTAGATGGCAAACTCGCTATTTGTTCTACCCCTAACCAGGATAATCCCCTGATGGATGTGGCAGATTGTAAATGCAAACCCATACTTGGATGCGATGTTTGGGAACACGCCTATTATTTGAAGTATCAAAATAAAAGGCCGGAATATTTAAAAGCTTTTTGGAATGTAGTAAACTGGAAAAAGGTAAGTGAGCATTTCGATAAAGCCTGATCGTATTTACTGTTAATTTTTTAGAATAATTCCGTAAGCTGCGACTTAATAGTTGCAGCTTTTTTTATTTAAAAGTTATTTATGGAACGGGGTCATGGCCATGGCCTCCCCACGGGTTGCAACTTGCAATACGCTTTATAGTAAGCCACAGCCCTTTTAGGGGGCCATATTTTTTTAACGCTTCAATTCCATATTGAGAGCATGTAGGCGTATATCGACAAGATGCTCCAAGCCAGGGAGAAATAATTAGCTGATATAATCTTATAACCCCAATAAATGGCAATGCCAATATTTCTTTTAATGATTTCATTGAATAATGACGCTTCGTGCTTCCCTTCAAGAAAGGATTCTGCAAAGTTATGCCTTATTCAAATGAACGTTTTTGGCGGCCGAATTGTGTTTTTCCCTCGGCAAAAAAATATCAATAAAATTCCTTCAGAATGGTTTTATATCCTGAGTGAAACGCCTTATCTTTGCGCAAAATTTAGCACAGGCATGCATTTAAAACGGATGAAATCATTATTGGTAGCGGTTTTCAGCCTTTTTTTGATGGTAGTTTCTCAAAATTCATTTTCTCAGGAGAAACCGGCGGAGCACGAATCAACCGAAGAAAAATTTGACCCGACAAAAGAGATATTGGGCCACATCCAGGATGCCTATGAATTTCATTTTTTTTCGGTCGGTAACTTCCACGCAACTATTCCATTGCCTGTAATATTATATTCCCCGCAAAAAGGATTATCTGTTTTTTCTTCTTCAAAGTTTGGTCATGAAGGCGAAGAAGAATACGATGGCTATCGCCTTGTAAACGGAAATACGATTGTTCCTGTAGATGAAAATGTAAAAGTGTATGATCTTTCTTTGACACGGAATGTAGTCCAAACCATTTTGGCGCTTGTTTTATTTACAATTTTAATGATAAAAATTGCTAATAAATATAAGAGAGGCCATGGCGTAATTTCGGCCCCATCGGGTTCGCAGGGGTTTATGGAAGTCATCATTATTTTTGTAAGGGAGGAGATCGCGAAAGTGAACCTCGGGGATCGCTGGATGAAATACATGCCGTACCTGCTCACCGTCTTTTTCTTTATTTTGATCAACAGTCTTTTTGGAATGCTGCCTGGTTCGGCAAATGTCACTGGTAATATTGCGTTTACTTTTGTGTTAGGCATCATTGCACTATTTATCATTCTTTTCAGCACAACCACGCACTTCTGGAAACATGTGCTCTGGCCTCCCGGCGTTCCTTTTTTGGTAAAGGTTATTTTAATACCGGTTGAAATTGCCGGCGTTTTTATCATTAAGCCAGGTGCTTTGATCATACGTCTTTTCGCAAATATGGTAGCCGGGCATATTATCATCCTAAGCTTCATTTCATTAATATTTATATTTGGCGCAATGAATACGGTGGCCGGATGGAGCTTTTCGCCGGTATCCATTCTCTTCACAGTGTTCATTTACTTTATAGAGATATTGGTTGCGTTTATACAGGCATTTATTTTTACGGCGCTTACGGCCATTTTTATTGGGCAGGGATTTGAAGGAAGTGATCATGATGTGCATCCTGCCACACACGAGGGACTAGTTTAAAAGTTTTTTATTCATAACAAAAACCAGGTATTATGTCATTATTGACCTTATTAACAGAAGTTGGATACTCACACATGGGTGGGGCTATCGGCGCCGGTTTGGCTGCAATTGGTGCAGGTATCGGAATCGGGCAGATTGGTAAAGGAGCCGTAGAAGGTATTGCCCGTCAGCCGGAAGCTGCCAACGAAATTCGTGCAAACATGATTCTTGCTGCTGCACTTGTTGAGGGGGTTGCCCTTTTTGCAGTAATCGCAGGATTATTGGCTGTTCTAAAAACTGTCTAAGCACAAGATTTACCATACCCAAGGCACAGGGCGGAGGGTGTGGTATTTTTAAAACCCCAACCCCGAAAGGGAGTTTAAGAAAACACATTTTATTACTAATTAATTGGCTCCCGCAAGGGAGTTGGAGGATTTAAATTATGGAACTCTTACTTCCTAAACTTGGTTTAATTTTTTGGACGGTTCTCGCATTTGCAATCGTGTTTTTTATTCTTGCGAAATATGCGTGGAAACCTATTCTCAAATCTTTAAATGACAGGGAAAAGAATATTTCCGATTCAATTTTATCGGCAGAAAAAGTAAGAGCTGAGATGGCCGAGCTTAAAAGTGAAAATGAAGTATTGCTTGCACAAGCACGTGAAGAAAGGGCAGTGATGATGAGAGAGGCTAAAGAAACAAGAGATAAAATAATAATGGAAGCTAAGGAGCAGGCCAGGCAGGAGATGAATAAAATAGTTGCTGATGCGCAAAGCACCATTAACCAGCAAAAGATGGCTGCGATTACCGACCTTAAAAACCAGGTGGGTAATCTAGTACTTGAAGTAAGTGAGAAAGTAATACGCAGGGAACTTAGTAACAAAGAAGAGCAGGAAAAATACATTAAGCAACTGGCAGAAAAAGTTGAACTTAACTAAAAAAGTTATGACCAATCCACGTTTAGCGCAACGGTATGCAAAAAGCCTTATTGATCTGGCGCAGGAGCTTAACCAGCTTAATGAAGTTCATAATGATATTATTTTATTACATTCAGTTTGCAGGCAAAGCCGGGAATTTGTTGTAATGCTTAAAAGCCCAATAATATCTGCTGATAAAAAATACAAGATCATTCAAATACTCACCAAAGAAAAGATCACGAAAACGACACAAACGTTTATAAAATTACTTTGCAGTAAAAACAGGGAATCCAACATACCGGAAATTATTACCGCCTTTATTGAACAATTCAATAAGATAAAAGGAATACATAAAGTAAAGCTCACTACTGCGACTGCCGTAAGTGATGAAATAAAGAAATCATTTATAGATAAAATTGAGTCTTCAGCATCAATCAATAATATTGAACTTGAATCTATAGTGGATGAAAAAATTATAGGCGGATTTGTATTAGAGATGGGAGGCAAACTCGTAGATGCAAGCATCCTGAGGGATTTGAACGATGTTAAAAAGCAGTTTCAAAATAACGATTACATACACAAGCTTAGATAATTTTATAATACTAAATGGCAGGGTCATTATGGTCTGTTGTTACAAGGATTTTTAGCTTCAAATACATACAATTCTTTTCTGAATTTTTGCCATTGAAGCCCTTAACAACTACCTTTGCACCTCCAAAAAACAAAAGATATGGTCGATATAAAACCTGATGAGATTTCCGCGATACTTCGCCAGCAACTTACCAATTTTAACGTAGAAGCTAACCTTGAAGAGGTAGGAACTGTGTTACAAATCGGTGATGGTATTGCCCGCGTTTATGGTTTGAATAATGTAAGCTCAGGCGAATTGGTTGAGTTTGAAAATGGCGTAAAAGCTATTGCCCTTAACCTGGAAGAAGATAATGTAGGTGTTGTACTTATGGGTGATAGTGGAGATATTAAAGAAGGCGGTACAGTTCGCCGCACCGGTAAGATCGCATCTATAAAAGTGGGCGACGGATTAGCAGGCCGTGTGATCAATACTCTTGGTGAACCTATTGATGGAAGAGGCCCTATCACCGGCGATCTTTATGAAATGCCCTTGGAACGCAAAGCTCCGGGTGTAATTTTTCGTGAGCCGGTAAAGCAACCATTGCAAACAGGAATTAAAGCGATAGATGCGATGATACCCATTGGCCGTGGCCAGCGGGAATTGGTAATCGGCGATCGCCAGACCGGTAAGAGCGCCATTTGTATAGACACAATCATTAATCAAAAAGAATTCTATAAAGCAGGCAAACCTGTTTATTGCATATATGTAGCGATTGGTCAAAAAGCCTCTACCATTGCGAACGTAATGAAAGTGCTGGAAGACAATGGTGCAATGGAATATACCACGATTGTAGCAGCTTCGGCTTCCGATCCTGCACCACAGCAATTTTATGCCCCTTTTGCAGGCGCAGCTATTGGAGAATTTTTTCGTGACACCGGCCGTTCTGCATTAATTATTTATGATGACCTCAGTAAGCAGGCAGTCGCTTATCGTGAAGTTTCTCTTCTGTTGAGAAGGCCACCAGGACGTGAGGCATACCCTGGAGATGTATTTTATTTGCACAGTCGTTTACTGGAACGTGCCGCAAAAATTATTCAGAAAGATGAGATTGCTCAAAAAATGAATGACCTTCCCGAAAACATAAGGCACCTTGTAAAAGGCGGAGGATCACTAACGGCTTTACCTATTATCGAAACACAGGCCGGAGACGTTTCGGCATATATACCTACTAACGTAATTTCAATAACTGACGGTCAAATATTTCTTGAAGGAAACCTGTTTAATGCCGGCATACGTCCTGCGATCAACGTTGGTATTTCTGTGAGCCGTGTTGGTGGTAATGCTCAGATCAAATCCATGAAAAAAGTTGCAGGTACATTAAAGCTTGACCAGGCATTGTATCGTGAGCTTGAAGCATTTTCAAAATTTGGCGGTGACCTGGATGCTGCAACAAAATCAGTATTGGACAAGGGAGCAAGGAATGTTGAAATTTTGAAACAGCCGCAGTTTTCTCCTTACTCAGTTGAAAAACAGGTAGCGATCATCTATCTCGGTACAAATGGCTTGATAAGCGACGTGCCCGTAAAGAATGTAAAAGATTTTGAAGAGCAATTTTTACTCGAAATGGAGAACAAATTTCCGGAAGTACTTGCTGAGTTTAAGAAAGGAAATTTACCTGATGAAGGCACAAAGAAAATGGTAGCGCTTGCAAAGGAAATTGCTCACCAGTTTAAATAATGATAAGAACAGAGATAAAAAAGGGGGATTTATTCTCCCTTTTTTTTATGAAAAAAATATTGGAAAATGAGTAATACAAGGTTGGTTTTAGAGAGATAGCATTAGCCCGCATTTTCATTGTAATTTTTGTAAATTTGAAATTCCAAACATTAACAAAAATGCCAATAGGAATAATATTTATCTCTCTTTTTTTTATGGCCTTGGGCATGCTTGTTCAATGGAGGTTAAAAAGCAAATTCAGTGAGTACAGCAAAGTGCCTACCGGCAGTAACCTTAGCGGAAAAGAAATAGCAGAGAAAATGCTGCATGACAATGGAATTTATGATGTAAGTGTAGTATCTGTTCCCGGTTTCTTAAGTGATCATTACGATCCCACTAAAAAAACAGTTAACCTAAGCCCTAATGTATATTCCGGCCGCAATGTTTCTGCGGCGGCAGTTGCTGCTCATGAATGCGGCCATGCAGTACAGCATGCAACGGCATATTCCATGCTTAAGCTGCGCAGTGGCCTGGTACCAATTGTGCAAATAAGCAGCAATCTTGCTCAGTGGGTTATTTTAATAGGGCTTGGCTTGTTTAGTTTTGGAGGGGGTAACCAAACGGTTTTATTAATTGGAATTATTCTTTTTGCAGCATCTACTATATTTTCTGTAATCACGTTGCCTGTTGAGTTTGATGCTTCCGCAAGGGCTTTAAAGTGGCTCAACACCTCTCACCTTTCTGCACCTGCCGAGTATGAAAAAGCAAAAGATGCATTAAAATGGGCCGCACTTACTTATATGGTCGCCGCACTTGCATCTATAGCGATGCTTGTTCAATACATTTTAATTTACCAGGGAAGAAGCCGTGATTAAACCTAAACTATTGCAATTAATGAAGGGCATGTTCATTTTCAAAAATCAGCGTTAAAAATCGACGCCGCCTGATCGTACATTGTTTCAATGATGTAATATTACCGTTTATACATGCATTTGAAAAAAAAATTACTCTCAAGAATTTACGTTTTACTGGTTGCGATTTTGTTGTTGAATGTCAAAACTATTTCAGCTCAAATCATCATTTCAGGAACTGTATATGATTCCACAAAATTATATGTAGTTCCGGGTGTAAATGTTTCAAGTACCTCCGGGCTTGCCACCACTACCGATTCGCTCGGCGCTTACCATATAAAAGCTTCAAAAGCAGATTCAATTAGTTTCTTCTATAACGGTAAGTCTACCGTAAAATTCCCGGTAGAAACAATAATCAATTACAACGTATTCGATATCTCACTTCGGGTAAAAATAAGGGACAAGTATAAACTGTTGAAAGGGGTAACTGTTTACGCAGATAACTATCGACGCGACTCAATAGAAAACAGGATGTCTTATTCTAAAATTTTCAACCTGGAGAATCCAACGATAAGATCAAATTATGAACAAGGAGGCGCAGCAGGCCTTGATCTTGATCAGCTAATAGGTATATTTCAATTCAGGAAAAATAAGCAGAACATCGCTTTTCAAAAACGACTCGTGGAAGAAGAGCAAGACCGATATGTCAACTATCGCTTTAGTTCAAAAGTTATCAACAGGATTACAGGCCTGAACGGAGACACGCTTACCAGGTATAAAAAACTTTACCGGCCCTCTTATCTTTTTGTTATTTCCAGTACCCTGCCGGAATTTTACCAGTATATTCTAAATACGTCATACGCCTTTAAGCGTGCAGAAGGAATTCCAGAGGATCACCCTTAATGATCGTATAATTTTCATTTTTCGCGTTTACCTGGTTTGATAATTTCTGATTTGCTTCATCTTCATTACATATTTTGAAATATCACTTTCTTCATCATAAAAATTATTTTGAATAGCATTTCAAAAATAGTGGCGTATTTTAATTAAATATTTTTGGCGTTAAATCAACCTATAAAATAAATATTTCATGAGGAATGCAATTTTACTATTCACTATTTTCCCGCTGCAACTTTTTGCACAAAATTTTACTAAAGAAGAAGTAAAACATTGGAGCACTGAAGCAAAAAATGTTAACATAATCCGGGATAATTGGGGCATTCCGCACATTTATGGTAAATCAGATGCAGATGCTGTTTTTGGATTGCTGTATGCTCAATGCGAAGATGATTTCTCAAGAGTAGAAATGAATTACGTTGAAAAGCTAGGCCGCATGGCTGAAGTGAAAGGAGAGGCAGCACTCTACTCAGACTTGTTAATAAGAATGATCATTGATTCAGCGGACGCGGTCGCGGATTATAAAAAAAGTCCGCCATGGCTTCACAAATTATTAGATGCCTTCGCTGATGGCATCAATTTCTATTTGTATAAAAACCCGCAAACAAAGCCAGCTTTATTACAACGGTTCAAGCCATGGTACCCATTATTATGGACTGATGGAAGTATAGGGGCAATAAGCACAGGCGGCGTTTCTGAAGATGAATTAAAAAGCTTTTATGCTGGCTCTAATACAGTTTACACAGAAAATAAAACTGATAAAGAAGAGAACTTGTCCGGATCAAATGGCTTTGCTTTTTCACCTTCAATCACCGCATCGCACAATTCAATATTATACATCAATCCTCATGTTACTTTTTATTTTCGCCCCGAAGTACACGTAGTAAGTGAGGAGGGCCTGAATGCTTACGGTGCAGTAACCTGGGGACAATTTTTTGTGTACCAGGGCTTCAATCAACATTGCGGCTGGATGCACACTTCAAGCGATGTGGATGTTGCCGACATGTATGCGGAGAAAATTTCGAAAAAAAATAATACCTTTTTTTATGAATATGATAAAGCAGAAATGCCCGTAACAGAAAAGAAAATAGAGCTTAAGTATATCAATGATACTAAGCTTTTATCAAAAACTATTACCACGTTTTATACGCATCATGGACCAATAATGGCGAAACGGAATGGCCAATGGATCAGCGTAAAATCCAATAATCGTTCGATGACCGGTTTAATACAAAGCTGGCAGCGTACAAAGGCAAAGAGTTTCGAAGAATATAAAAAGGTAATGAGCCTTCTTGCCAATACTTCTAATAATACGGTGTATGCAGATGCGGAAGGAAACATTGCCTACTGGCATGGCAATTTTATTCCAAAAAGAAGTACCAAATACGATTGGGAAAAGCCCGTGGATGGAAGTATTAAGTCCACCGATTGGAAGGGATTGCATACGGTGAATGAAAGTGTTCACATCTACAACCCGCCTAATGGCTGGATACAAAATTGTAACTCCACCCCTTTCACGGCCGCTGGGAAGTACAGCCCTAAAAAAGAAAATTATCCGGCTTACATGGCGCCCGATGGAGAAAATTTTCGCGGCATCAATGCAGTAAGGGTATTGAGCAAAAGAAAGTCGTTTACCATTGACAAAGTAATTGCTGCCGGTTATGATAGTTACCTCGCAGCATTTGAAAAATTAATCCCCGCTTTAATAAATTCATTTGAGAAAAATATTGATACTACCGACACGCTTTACACGCAATTAACTGACCCCATCTCTATTTTAAAAAAATGGGATTTACGCTGCGGTGAGAATTCTGTTGCAACCACCTTAGCTGTCGAATGGGGACAAAAATTAATTCCCAAAATGATCCGCAGCATCCACGAAGACGAATACCAGTATGTAGACCAGGTAACAAGAACAGAAAGGTTTCTGCAAATCGCGAGTCCCCAGGATTTGATACAGCCGTTTTTAACTGTGGTGAATGAACTGAAATATAAATTTGGTGATTGGAAAATTCCCTGGGGCAGCATCAATCGCTTTCAAAGAATCTCCGGCGATATTGATTTACAATATAGTGATTCAGAGCCAAGTATACCCGTAGGTTTCGCTTCCTCAGCCTGGGGAATGTTGCCATCTTATGCAAGCACTTATTTTCCGGGCACTAAAAAAAGATATGGAGTGGGCGGCAATAGCTTTATCTGCGCTGTTGAATTTGGAAAAAGAATACAAGCAAAGTCATTACTAGCCGGCGGGGAAAGCGGGAATCCTGATTCGAAGCACTTTACTGACCAGGCCGAGATGTACTCGCAGGGAAAATTTAAAGATGTTTTGTTTTATAAAGAAGATGTTTTAAAACATGCGGAGCGCAGCTATCATCCGGGAGAATGATTTAGTTATGAGGTACTTTGGAAATAAAATTGCAAATTTAAAATTTCAATACGATGCTTAGGAAACAATATTTTTTTTCGTTGATATTTATTACGATCGCAGCAGGCGGGTATTCCCAGGATAGGCTTTCAGGCAAAACTTTCTCTACCCGTTCTGAAGTGATAGCCCGTAACGGAATGGCTGCAACAAGCCATCCGTTAGCGACACAAATAGCCATTGAGGTCTTAAAAAAAGGAGGCACTGCTGTTGATGCTGCCATTGCCGCCAATGCTTTTATTGGCTTTGCCGATCCCGGAATGAATGGAATAGGCGGAGACTTATTTGCCATTGTGTGGGATGCGAAATCAAAAAAATTATATGGGCTAAATGCAAGTGGCAGATCACCTAAAGGAATGACTTTGGCTTACCTGCAGGCAAAAGAAAAAGAAGGTATCTCGAGAACAAGAGGGCCGCTTTCTGTTACCGTGCCGGGATGCGTTGATGGCTGGTTTGAGCTTCACAAAAAATTTGGAAAGCTTCCGATTCCCGAAATTCTTAAGCCGGCGATTACTTACGCAATGGAAGGAATTCCTGTTACGCAGGAAATAGCTGATAATATGCAGATGGACGAATCAATGATTCAAAAAGCCAACATCCCAAATTTCAAAAAACAATATTTTACGAACGGCTCCTTTCCTAAAAAAGGAGACATTTATAAAAATTCAAATCTGGCGAATACTCTTGAGATTATTAGTAAGGAAGGCAGGGATGGTTTCTATAAAGGCGAAGTGGCGCAAAAAATCCAGGATCACCTGAAGTCTGTAGGTGGATTTATTACGACAGAAGATCTCTCGAATCACAAGTCAGAATGGGTTGACCCTATTTCAATAAATTACCGTGGATACGACGTATGGGAGATGCCTCCCAATGGGCAAGGAATGGGCTCTTTGCAAATGTTGAATATTCTCGAAGGTTTTGATTTTTCAAAAACCACTTTTGGATCAGAAGAACATATCCATCTTTTTACTGAGGCAAAAAAAATTGCTTATGAAGACATGGCTGCTTACTATGGCGACCCGTCCTTTGGGAACATTCCCATTAAAAAGTTACTGTCAAAGGAATATGCTGCGGAAAGAAGAAAACTGATTAACGCGAAAGAAGCGGGTATCTATAATCCCGGGTTACCTGCGGAGAGCCACACAATTTATCTTACCGTAGCAGATAAAGAGGGGAATATGGTATCGCTTATACAAAGCAATAGCTTCTTTTTTGGTTCACTCGAAGTACCCGGAGATTTAGGATTTGTGTTGCAGAACAGGGGCGCAGGCTTTATTACAAAAGAAGGCCACATAAATACTTATGCTCCAGGCAAGCGGCCTTTCCATACCATTATTCCGGCTTTCGTTACTAAAGATGGAAATCCTTTTTTGAGCTTTGGCGTAATGGGTGGAGATATGCAGACGCAAGGCCATGTGCAGATAATTATGGATCTTCTTGATTTCGGGATGAACTTACAGGAAGCCGGTGATGCACCTCGTATTTATCACAACGGAACTATATCTTCCAAAGGCCATGTAGAAGATGTTGGTACAACTTATCTTGAGTCGGGTTTCCCCTATGAAACCATACGTGAATTAATAAAGAGCGGCAACAAGATAAGTTATGGCGTCGGTATTTATGGCGGCTTCCAGGCCATCATGAAAAAAGACGGAGTTTACTACGGCGCATCTGACCCAAGGAAAGATGGCCAGGCTGCGGGGTATTAAAATTAACGCCTACGGGCTAAAACAATTGAATTCTTAAATTGCTTTTTCTTACCATCTGTATTAAATATTTCGGTGTAAACGATGTAGATGCCCTGCGGTAGTTGCCTGTTTTTATCGTCCAGCCCATCCCAACGATAGTAGCCTTTTATGCCGCTTAAAGAATTGCGCTGGAGATAGCGCACTGGCCGGCCGGTAGCATCGAAAATGGTAACATTGGTTACATAGCCGGGTGATGGAAAACTATAATCTATAGTGGCAAAATCATCTATGCCATCATTATCCGGAGAAAAAATATCCGGAGAAATTTTTATTTCTCCCTGCACTTGTTCGTTTAATCTATACTGTGAGTTTTTATATCCGGGAGTGCCATAACCCGCGGATGTTGCCGCAGAGTGAAAATTACTTTGAATAGATTTCCCATCATAATTTATTCGCTCGAGCGAAACTCCTTCGGTATTTGAAATAAGTTGAAAATGCCATTTATCAGAATAAGAAACCTCATCAACAATAGCACCTTGCTTGTTTAATACAACAACATTACCCTTATCGTCGGAATAAGAAGGCATACTTCTTATACTAATAAAGGCGTCAGGGTTGGTTGTAAGATATTGCGTCTTAACCGCGGCAGGATCAGCAGTGAGCAGCATAAAATCTCCCGGAAATAATAATATGCTCTCCGCAGTTATTTGCTGAATACTGCTTACTGCATTGCTGCTATTTCTGTTAGCAATATATACCCCGGCAAGATCAATGATTTTCTGTGAGCGATTATACAATTCGACATAATCAACACCTAATGGTTTCGGATTGAATAAAATTTCATTCACAACAATGTCGAGGCTATCTGCCTTCTCAGCCAATCCAAACTTCGCCGTATTTTTTGCGCCTATAAGATTGCCTTTGCAATCGGTAACATTTGCAGATGAAATTGTATAAACAGTTCCTGCATTCATTGGTGCGTTTAGGGTGATATTTATCTGGTTAAAAACAGGCGAAATGCCCGTTGCACTTACTGCGGAAATTCCATTATCTATGGTATAATTGCCTGCTGTAGCGGCTTTCAAGCTGTCCAACGGTTCATCAAAAACTAAAGTGATCGTGTTATTATTTATTGCAAATGCCCTTAAGAACCGTGGGCCGGTGTCATCATTATTTATTGCATCGACTGAATTTTTTTGGCCCGGAGTACCGCCACTGTTGTCAGTACTTGCTTTCCAGTTGCTGATTCCGCTGCAAGGATTTTTTGTATCAATCATCTCAAGCGTCCATCCGCCATCTTTCTTAAGTTCATTTTGGTACCATTCCAAAGTATATTGAACCGAATGAATCGTTTTACCCGTGGCCGAAGAAAGAGAAATAATATCACCATCATTATCCAGTGAAGGAAAGCTTGTAACACTTATTACCTTTCCAAAAGGAGTAAGTGCAGCAACTGAAGAACTTGCGCATACAATTACAAAGCTATCTGGCTGCAAAATAAAATTTGGCATGGCCCCGGACTCCCCTGTTGCATCAGCTAA
The DNA here is from genome assembly GCA_040007435.1 of Ginsengibacter sp. Taxonomy (GTDB): domain Bacteria; phylum Bacteroidota; class Bacteroidia; order Chitinophagales; family Chitinophagaceae; genus Ginsengibacter. The sequence goes on from JBDTUZ010000020.1 coordinate 78,418, forward strand.
TTTCCAGCCCAGCAGGTTGATTGCAAAAGACGATGTGTTTCTCAGCTCAATCCATTCGTTGTTTGGCAAGGCAACCTGCGGTGTTGGATCAGCCATTAATTCATCAATTACTACATCGTATTGTTGGGGTGTATAAAATCCGAAGGTCGCTGAACCGTTACTAATTGCATTCCCTGAAAGATCCAATACACCATTTACACTTAGCGTGTAAAGTACGGCGTTAGTAAAAGATGTCCCAAAGGTGAGGTGCACAAGCGAAGCATTTGCCGCATCAATAGATGCGGCAGCCGGAATTCCCAAATTATTATTTACAGAATAATTTGAAACGAGCTGGCTGCTTATTATCTCTACGGGTTCATCAAAAACAACATCTAGTATATTCGGCGAAGTTGCAGTAGCTGAAAGAACCGAAGGTGGCACAATATCAGGCGTGTAATCTTTGATTTCAATATCATCAAAAAAATGTTTTTGAAAAAAGCTTGCCGTGCTTTGCTTCACTAAAAAACCGAAAAAAGCTGACGTGATATAAGTTGCATCAGTAGCCGCACCTTCAACCGTGAAAGAATTTCCCGTTCCACTAAGATCTCTCGAAAGAATCCACTGATTATTAGCATCTCTAGTTACCTTAATCTTCATCACGTTATTACTTGTATTCAATATGCCATCAGTGCCATCAATAATTTTTGCAACCGTACCTCCCGCATCTTTACGATAAAGGCTTATCTCGTCATCGGTATTTCCTACACGCACAAAGTAACCCGTGTTACCGGCAACTGTGAAGTCACTACCTGAAGAAATTAAATACACATCAATATAATTTGCAGAAGATGGGTTGAAATTAATTTGAATATACATTTGCCACTCCGCGATAGTTGCAAGAGTGTTTGGTGTACTCAAAAAATAATTGCTATTTGCGACTGTATTATTACTTTGCAACTGAGAAGTTGGATTTACAATAAAATCAGAAGTGCTTCCTGACCACGCGGGGTTATTGGTAAAATCGCCGTCATCGAAATTTTCTGTGAGTTGTGCATTTGAACCGATACCAAGCAGCATAAGAATTAAGAAACAGGAAACAAAATTCCTTGTCATAAGCAGTAACTTTGTTTTAAAGATAATTACTTTATGTAATCGGCTTTGGAGAAAAAGATTAATTTAAATAAAAACAATAATGAAATGAAAATTGCTATCATAGGTGCTACTGGTCTTGTTGGAACTAAAATGTTGCAGGTACTTGCAGAGAGAAACTTCCCGGTTACGGAAATTATTCCTGTTGCTTCCGAAAAATCAATTGGTAAAGAAATTACTTTCAAGAATAAAAAATATAAAGTTGTTTCGGCTGCAGATGCTATTGCTGCCTCACCGGACATCGCTTTGTTTTCAGCCGGGGGAAGCACATCACTCTCTTTAGCTCCTCAATTTGCTGAAGCGGGTATTACAGTTATTGACAACTCATCGGCATGGAGAATGGATCCGGATAAAAAGTTAATAGTTCCGGAAGTAAATGCTCATGTACTTACAGAAGATGATAAAATAATTGCTAATCCCAATTGCTCAACCATACAGATGGTACTTGTATTAAATCCATTGCATAAAAAATATAAAATAAAAAGAGTCGTGGTTTCCACCTATCAAAGTGTTACAGGTACTGGCGTAAAAGCTGTTCAGCAAATGATGAACGAGCGTGAGAATATTAAAGGTGATATGGCGTATAAATATCCTATTGATAAAAATGCCATTCCTCATATAGATGTTTTTCTTGATAACGGATATACCAAAGAAGAAATGAAGATGGTGAATGAAACAAGAAAAATTATGGGAGACGACAATATTCAATTGACCGCAACGTGTGTGCGCATTCCTGTAGTGGGAGGGCACAGTGAAAGTGTCAACATAGAGTTTGAAAAAGATTTTGACCTGGATGAAGTAAAAGATATTTTGTCTGAAACGCCGGGAGTTGTTTTGCAGGATGATGTGGTCAATTTTGTTTATCCTATGCCACTAACAGCACATGAAAAAGATGACACTTTTGTTGGCAGGCTTCGCAGGGATGAATCACAGCCCAATACGCTTAACTGCTGGATTGTAAGTGATAATTTAAGAAAAGGCGCCGCTACTAATGCGGTACAGATTGCTGAATATTTAGTAAAGGAAGGTGTAATAGGAAATGCCGTAGTTCATAGTTTATAGTTTATAGTTCATAATTTGTAACGATCTAAATTGTTACATTGTTTATTGGTTTATTTGTAGGGGCTAAATCTTACTATTGATAGGTAATTCGTGAAACCCGTGGCAAACTTCCCATCATGACAATGTGCCCAACGCTCCTTTTAGTTTTTGGAGCATTTCAGGAATTTCTTCTTTCTTACAAGTACCTACACTAAGGCGATACCAACTTGAACTTTTAGATGCACCAAATGCATAGAATGGAACTACCGCAAGTTTTGCTTCGTTTAAAATGTAGGAAGTTACTTCGGACTGAGTTGCAAGCAAGTTGCCATTGGCTGTTTTTTTGCCAACCAGATTTATTTGAATGGTAAGATATATTGCTGCCTGCGGGGCGCAAGCATCTACTGCAAATCCTTCCAATTTTAATTTCTGAAATCCCTTGTATATGAGCTGTAATCTTTCTTCGAGTTCACTTTTAAAATGAATCAAATATTCATCAACAGCTTCAGTCTGCAATAAATATGTTGCGGTCGCATTCTGCTCAGCCATTGGGCTCCAGGCTCCAAGATGGCTGTTGATAGCTTTCATTTTAGCAAGCACATGTTGAGGCCCCAATGCCCAACCAACACGAACACCGGTTGCCGCAAATGCTTTACTGATTCCATCAATGAAAATGGTATAATCTTTCATTGCAGGCCGCAAGCTTACAGGATTATAATGCTGTGATTTACCGTAGGTGAGTATCCAGTACATCTGGTCGTACATTACATAAAGTTTCTTTTCTTCATCCCCTCGTCGCATATTTTCTGCAAGAACCAAATCGCATATTGCTTCAAGTTCCTCTTTTTCAAATATCGTTCCTGTCGGATTTAAAGGCGAGCACAAGGCAATAAGCACGGCACCTTTTATATGTGGCTCAATATCTTTCGCCGAAGGCATAAAATTATTTTCGGCACTGGTTTCTATCACTTCGTGCCGGCCTTCTGTAAAATGCACATAGTGGTTGTTGTTCCAACTCGGAACCGAATAAATTACTTTATCATCTCTGTCAACAATGGCACGATACAATGCATAAATAAGAGGCCGGCCGCCGGCGGCAATTAATATCTCATTTACTCCGTAATCAAGGAATTCTCTTTCCTTAATAAATTTTGAAACAGATTCTCTTAATGCTAAAATGCCCTCTGCCAAAGGATAAGTCGTCTTCTTATTTTGATATGCTTCAATTATTTCTTCTTCCAGCTTTTTAGGAATTGGAAAAATAGAAGAATCAAAATCGCCAATGGTAAAATTGTAAATTTTGTCGCCGCTCTTTATCATTTCCTTTATATCCGCTCCAAGACGCACAATCTCGCTTCCGATAAGCGTTTCGGCAAGCTGACTTAATTTTCCGGGAGAATTTTTTACTTTATTATCGGGCACGGCTTATGTAGGTTTGAAATAAATATACTTATAAATTTTCTAAAAAATCTTCGATTCCCGCGACTATTCTCTTAGCAACTTCAGACCGAAATGCAGGACTAAGAATCTTTTTTTCGTCCTCCGGATTACTCAGGAAAGCTACCTCTAAAAGGCAATTAGGATACTCGGTAGGTCCGCTCAATGAAAAATTAAAACTGCCAATATTACCAAATTCTTTTAGTCCTGCTTTCTCCACACTATTAAGAATTGCAACGCTAAGGGGTTTAAATCCAATATACCGGTAATAAATGCTTACGCCCTGCGTGGTATCACTTGATGCCGAGTTTAAATGAATGCTTATAAGCAAATCCGGATTTTGTTGCTTTAAAAAAGAAAGCCGCTCCGGCATACCCAGCGTGGTATCTTTAGTTCTCGTCATGATCACATTTGCTTTTTTAAGCTCTAACTCTTTTTTAAGTGCGTATGCGATAAGCAATGTATAGTCTTTTTCTTTTATACGCGTTTTTACACCTGTGGCTCCTGTATTATCCCCGCCATGGCCTGCATCTATTGCTATACTGAGATTTTTTAGATTTAATATTGGCGGTTGTCGTTTCACCTTTACAGTTAGCCTGTAAGAAGTGCTATCATAAAAAATGCTATATCCCCAGTGTTGGGGATGTTTTAATTCGATAAAAATCCTCATTACATCGTCTTCGACCTGCTCGTACCATGCGTTCTTTATTTCTTTTGCCGAGCTTAGCTGGTTTATCCAATTGGTATTACTGGTTGCGCCAAAAATATCTATAACGATCCTTGAAGGATGAATTTCCTGTACACTAGTGTATGGTAATTTTTGATCGAGAAGAACTGTTACATAATCAAATAAAGAATCACCGAAAACTTTCCAGCCGCCAGTTAAGTGTTGCTGGGGAATAAACACTTCAGTCCTGGAAACGTTATTTTTATCAATCCAGGCCGTATGAAATTGTGAAAGCTGCACCTTATAGTCTGTTCCAAAACTATCCACTACTTTTAAAATAATGTTACTATCAAGAAAAGTCATTTTAGTGCCACCAAGCCTGTCTTCGCCGATTCCATATTTTAAATATGGGAGTGAATCAATCGTCTTCACATAAAAATCTACGGGTAATTTTATTTGTGAGAAAGAACTTAAAAAACAAAATGACAAAAGAATAAACAAGCCCATTTTCATGCGGTGAAGATAATTCATAGAGTTATATCAAAAATGATGACAATGAAAGCCAACACCCGGCTGAATATTTATGGTAATTAAAAGTTTTTTTTTAAAATCATAATATAAAAAATATCTTTCTATATATTTTCGTCCTGCCCCGTTTAATATCAAAATAAAAAAGCTTGTAAAAATTACTTCATGAAAAATCTGATTATTTTTTTTGTATTTATACTCTCCTCAGTTTCTCTCATAAACTGCAACACAAATGAACAAAAATCTTCAACAAGAGCCGAACGCGATAGCGCCTACAGTAAATTGACTGATGAAGAAAAACGGTTATCCAAAAATGCTTTAGCTGGCCTCGAAGTAGCTGATGGATTGCAGGCATCACTATTCGCATCAGAGCCTATGATGGGCAATCCTACCAATATTGATATTGATTCAAAAGGCCGGGTGTGGGTTTGCGAGGCTTTCAACTACAGACCACAACTCAATCCGGGTAACCCTACACGTGAAGCCGGTGATCGCATTCTTATATTAGAAGACAAAGATGGTGACGGAAAGGCCGATACTGCAAAAATTTTTTACCAGGGAACCGATATAAATGCAGCCCTTGGTATTGCGGTGCTTGGTAACAAAGTAATCGTGTCCTGCAGTCCTAACGTTTTTTTATTTACAGATACAAATGGTGATGATATAGCAGATACAAAGGAAGTATTATTTACTCACGTAGGTGGTGAGCAGCATGATCACGCTGTGCATGCATTCACATTTGGCCCCGATGGGAAATTGTATTTTAATTTCGGAAATGCAGGTGAGCAGTTGATGGATAAGAATGGCAAAATTATCATTGATAAAGACGGTAATGAAGTTACCAATAAAGGAAAGCCGTATCGCCAGGGAATGGTTTTTAGAATGAATGAAGACGGAAGTGATTTTGAAGTGCTTGCACATAACTTCAGGAATAACTATGAAGCATGCGTAGATGCTTATGGTACAATTTGGCAAAGTGATAATGATGATGATGGCAACCAAAGTACACGCATCAATTATGTAATGGAATTTGGAAATTATGGATATACTGATGAGATGACTGGTGCAGGCTGGCGGTCAAGAAGGACCAATATGGAAACCGAAATTCCAAAAAGACATTGGCATCAAAGTGATCCAGGTTCAATCCCTAATTTGTTACCCACAGGCGCTGGTTCTCCTGCAGGAATGTGTTTTTATGAAGGAACATTGTTGCCTGCAGTATTTCAAAATCAAATGATCCATTGCGAGGCTGGCAATAATATTGTAAGAGCCTACCCGGTTGAAAAAGATGGCGCGGGTTATAAAGCCCGTATCGAGCCAGTTCTTGAGGGAGTTCGCGATCAATGGTTCAGGCCAGTGGATGTTTGTACAGCTCCCGATGGTTCCATATTCGTCGCGGATTGGTATGATCCCGGTGTGGGAGGCCATCAAATGGTCGACATGAACCGGGGCCGTATTTTTAGAATTGCTCCTTCTGTAAAGGATTATAAAATCCCCGCTTTAGATCTGTCTTCTGCTGATGGGGCTGCGGAGGCTTTGAAAAATCCAAATGGCGCTACACGTTACCTGGCATGGAAAAAATTAAAAAGTCTAGGAGCACAGGCTGAACCTGCATTGCAAAAAATGTGGGCATCAGAAAACCCGTTTTACCGGGCGCGGGCTTTATGGCTGCTTGCAAGAATTACCGGCAAAGAAGATACATACATTCAAAAAGCATTGGACGATAGAAATCCGGATATAAGAATTACCGGTATAAGGGCTGCAAGAGAAATACGACCCGATATTATCCCTTATATAAAAAAACTAATAAACGATACTGATCCGCAGGTACGCAGAGAATTGGCAATTGCTTTGCATCACAACAAATCGCCTGAAGCTGCTGGGTTGTGGGCTCAACTTGCCATGCAATACGATGGAAATGACAGGTGGTATCTTGAAGCATTAGGAATTGGCGCGGATGAGCAATGGGATTCTTTTTTGGATGCCTATAAGAATAAAGCAGGCGAAAAAATAAATGATAAAGCAGGCCGTGACATTGTGTGGCGTTCACGCACTAGTATTGCGTTGCCTTTACTTGCAAAAAATATAGAAGATAATACGATCAGCGAGTCTGAAAGGCTAAAATATTTCAGGGCATTCGATTTTATTGATGCACCAGCGAAAGAAGATGTGTTATTGGGATTATTAAATTATCAAGGCCCAAACCAGCAGGAAATTTATTTTAATACGCTGAATGAATTATCGCCTTCAGCACTATTAACTTCCTCTAAGATGCGGTCTGTTCTTACGGAGACGCTTGACTCAATAAAGGGTACCCAGGATTTTGTAACACTTTTAGGAAAATATAAGCTTAAGGACTACAATGGCGATCTTTTGAAAATCACACTTGAAATGCCTGACAGCAGTTTGGGCAGGGAAGCTGCTGATTTATTGGTGAGCTCGGGAGGTTCAGCCATATTAAAAAATGCAATAAAAAGCAAAGACTCCGTTACTGCCGTAGCTGCGCTAAAAGCATTAGCCAGCACGGGTTCCAACGAAGGAATACAAATGGTGGAGTCAATCATAAAAGATCCTTCAGTAAATCTCGAACTGCGTGAGAAGGCAGTGAAGATGCTGGCTTCTGGCTGGAATGAATCAGAAAAATTATTAGATATGGTGAAAGCCGGTCAATTGCCAAAGGAACTTAAATCCACTGCAGCAATCGCCTTATCTGCCACTTATAGAAAAGATATAAGGCAGGAAGCTTTAAAGTACCTGCAGGTAAGTGAAGTTGCAGGCGGGAAGCCTTTACCAACTATAAATGAACTGGCAAAGCTAAATGGAGACATGACAGAAGGAAAGCAAGTATTTTCAACCACTTGTAGCTCTTGCCATAAGATAGATAATGAAGGCGAAAATGTGGGGCCTGCTCTTTCAAAAATTGGAAGCAAGCTTACAAAAGACGCTCTCTATATTGCCATTATTCATCCTGATGAAGGAATAAGTTTTGGTTATGAAGGCTATGTTTTTAAAATGAAAGACAACAATGTTGTGGCTGGCATTATTATCAGTGAAACTGAAGATGCCGTGGAAATTATAATGCAAGGGGGTATAAAAAAGAAGCTTGAAAAATCTTCTGTCGCTTCAAGAACAGAAATGAAAAATTCATTGATGCCTGCGACGTTATACCAAACCTTAACACAACAACAGTTGGTCGATTTGGTGGAATATTTGCATAGCAAAACGGAATAGATGTTTGACCAAAAAAAATAGTAAAGGCCTTGAGAATTAACCCAAGGCCTTTTTTTAGTTTTCCAGGTTATCCTAAAACGGATATTTATTATCTCCAATTAATTTATCAGCAACAAGTCTTCTCGCATCTTTGCTATTGAATGGATCTGATTTTGTAAAGCGTTTTAACCCAAGCAACATCATTTTTTGCTCGTCGCCTTCAGCAAAGGCATTGATCGCTTCCTTCCCACATTTAGCAACTTTATCAATGGCATCGTTCAAATAACACCTCATCATCGCTGCCTGGACTTTTGAATTTTCTTCTCCTTGTTTATCTGTTAACTTCATAACCCTTAGTAAGGCGCTTTCTGCTACAAAAGTTTCAATGGCCATATCCGCGATATTCATAATTATCTCCTGTTCCTCCTGCAAGCCAGCTTTCAATTTCATGGTAGCTGCTCCCGCAACCATCAAAATACATTTCTTCATATTTTGGATTGCCTTTTGTTCTTTCGCAAAAGCTCCGTCTTCACCATCTCCGAAATCGGGAATGCTCATAAGTTCTTTTTGCACATTCATTGCCGGCCCCATTAAGTCGAGTCTTCCTTTCATTGCACGCTTTAGCATCATATCAACAGTAAGAAGCCGGTTTATTTCATTGGTCCCCTCGTAAATACGGTTGATCCTGCTGTCGCGATAGGCTTTACTTATTAAGTATTCATCACTATAGCCGTTGCCGCCATGTATTTGCACACCTTCATCAACTATAAAATCGAGAACCTCGCTGCCATGAACTTTTAGCATCGCACATTCTATCGCATACTCCTCGGCAGCGCCAAGCATGGCTTCGTTAAATGGTTTGCCCATTCCAATAAGTTCAGCTTCCTTCTCATCTATCCATTTTGCTGTACGGTACAGAGCACTTTCGTCAGCATAAATTTTTATGGCCATCTCTGCCAGCTTATGCTTAATAGCTCCAAAATTTGCTATTGCGGTTTTAAACTGCTCACGTGTATTGGCATATTCAATAGTCTCACTAAGATGGAGTTTCGCTCCACCAATTGCAGCAGCACCTAATTTGAGCCTTCCAATATTCAAGATATTAAATGCAATGATGTGACCCTTTCCTATTTCTCCTAAAACATTTTCTACAGGAACTTTACAATCCTGGAAATATAATTGAACAGTAGAAGATCCCTTAATGCCCATTTTATGTTCTTCAGGCCCTACACTAAAGCCTTCAAATCCCCGCTCAACAATAAATGCTGTGAATTTATCACCATCAATTTTTGCAAATACGGTGTAAACATCTGCAAATCCCCCATTAGTGATCCAGCACTTTTGACCGTTTAGCAAATAAAACTTTCCATCTTCTGAAAGTGTCGCTGTTGTTTTTGCGCCTAATGCGTCACTACCACTGCCCGGTTCCGTTAGTCCGTAAGAACCTTTCCATACACCCGTAGCAAGTTTAGGTATGTATTTCTTTTTTTGTTCCGGGGTTCCAAAATATAAAATAGGTAACGTACCAATACCTGCATGTGCACTCATCGCTACGCTAAACGAAAAGCCCGCGCCGAGTCCCTCGCTAACTAATGTAGATGTAACAAAGTCTTTCCCTAAGCCATCAAATTCTTCAGGAACAGATGCGCCTAATAAGCCTTGCTCGCCGGCTTTTTCCATAAGCTGAGGCATAAGGCCCGGTTCAAGTTTATCTATGCGTTCTATAACAGGCAGTACTTCAGTTTTCAAAAACTGGATACACATCTCCCTAACCATAATTTGCTCTTCGGTATAATCTTCCGGAGTAAATGTTTCAAAGGCGTTGCTTTGTTTAACTAGCCATTCGCCTCCTTTTAAAAGTGATTGAGAAGTTGTAGTGTTCATAATTTTAATTTTGTTAAAGGGTTTTCTTTATATACATTTTGCAAATCAATAACCGGGGCAACAGAAAGGTTGTCGTAAACCTTTTGCAGAACTTCCTTGGCAATTTCAACCTGGCCGTTTGTAACACCAGCCAGCGCTTCATTTAACGTCTGGTTGGCGATTTCCATTGTCTTTTCCTGTAGGCTTTGCGCTTCTTTTGTTAAATAAATAAGATTAATACGACGATCGTTTTTGGAAGCGACTCTTTTTACGAGTTTCAGCTTCTCAAGATTATCCACAAGCCTTGTAATACTTGGCTTATCCCTGAAAGTGGCGTCACACAGTTGTTGCTGGCTTTGGCCCTCCTCTTTCCACAAATGATAAAGAACGCTCCACTGTTCAATAGTAATATCAAGATCAGCCTGCTTGAAATTTCTCTGCAGGCGGCGTGCGATCGCTGTAGAAGCTTTACCGGTAATGAAGCTGTAAAGTTCTCCTTTCTTAAATTGGTTGTTTGGCATATAGTTGTTTATGCAACTATACAAATATACTCATTCATTTGAATTCTAAAAATTATTTTTGTGAATTCTTTTTAAATATTTGTCGGAAGAATTTCTAAAATCTTACATGGCCTTTTACCTGTTTTCCTTCCTGCTGCTACTTTTATATTCCGGGATAATTTTATTTTATCGACAAAGCTGGCTACAAATTGATGACTTCGATTCAGAGACGAATCTGAAAGCGGCTAAACCGGTATTTATAAGTGTAGTTGTCGCAGCCCGCAATGAGGAGGAGTATATAGGATCATGCCTTGCTTCTATAATTAATCAAACATATCCTGAAAATTTATTTGAAATAATATTAGTAGATGACCATTCTTCCGACGGAACATATCCTATAGCAAATTCGTTTAAAAAAGATAACATCAAAATTATAAGGCTGGAGGATTTCACCGGAGAAGGCAAATTAAATTCTTACAAAAAGGCCGCAATTGAAACGGCAATTAGTATTGCAAAAGGTGATATAATAGTAACGACCGATGCTGATTGTATAGTCAAAAATGGTTGGCTGCAAACGATCGCTTGTTTTTATTCGAAATATGACCCGGTATTTGTAGCTGCGCCGGTTGCGTATTTAGATCCTCTACCTGCTGATTCAAATTTTTTGAAACTGCTAAAAATTTTCCAAACGCTCGACTTTCTGTCGCTACAAGGAATTACGGGAGCTTCCGTAAATAAAAAATTTCATAACATGTGTAATGGCGCTAACCTTTCCTATTCAAAAAAGGTTTTTCTGGAAGTTTCCGGATTTGAAGGCATCGACAACATTGCAAGTGGCGATGATATGTTACTAATGCATAAAATTCAAAAAGTACATCCCGGTAAGATCTGCTTTATCAAATCAACCAATGCAATTGTAAAAACCCAGGCGGCCACTTCAGTAGGTGAATTTATGAATCAAAGAATAAGGTGGGCAAGCAAGGCGGACAAATACACGGATCCAAAAATAAAATCTGTATTGTTGCTGGTATATCTATTTAATATGTGGATGTGTGTTGTAGCTGTATGTTCATTTTTTTCAATCGTTTACTTTTATCTTTTTATATTTTTATTATTTATTAAAACAATAGTGGAATTATTCTTTCTGTTTCCTGTTGCAAAGTTTTTTGGGAAGCAACGATTACTATGGTGGTTTTTCCCCGCGCAGCCTTTTCATATACTTTATACAATAGTTGCGGGATGGTTGGGTAAATTTGGTTCTTACAAATGGAAAGGTCGAACTGTAAAATAAGACTGTGCTCTTTGTAAAAGAAAAGTTTCAAAAATCGATATGGATCAATCATTTTCCTTTTCACAAAATGCGTGGCGTCGTCTTAAAAAAAATAGAGGAGCTATAATTGGCCTCACTTTTATCGGGCTATCTCTTCTCACAGCTATTTTTGCTTATTACATTTCACCCGATTCAACTCCTAATGCCGACCGCCAAATTGTGGAAATACAGGCCAGGAAACCCGGTTTCAAACAACTATTCATAAAGCAAAAGAAAACAAAACAGATTTCTGCAACGGGCTTTTTAAGCAGGCTGTTATATGGCGCAGAAGATAAAAATCTTTATATCCCTATTAATAGTTATCAAATTGATCGGGACTCGATAATTGTTGAAAAATTTATTGACGAGGGTGTGGAGGAGAAACAGCTTTATGCAAGAAACCAGTTACCTCGTGAGAATTTTATCATGTCAAAAACCTTTTGGTTAGGTACCGATAAATTTGGCCGGGATATTTTAAGCAGGTTAATTGTTGGAGTACGTGTAAGCCTTGCCGTTGGTTTAATTACCGTATTAATCTCGCTTTCCATCGGAATATTTTTGGGAGCAGTTGCCGGTTATTTTGGCGGAAAAATTGACAACATAGTCATGTGGCTGATTAATGTGATATGGAGTATGCCTACTCTTCTTCTCGTGTTTGGGGTTACGCTTGCATTGGGTAAAGGCTTTTGGCAAATATTTATAGCCGTGGGGTTAACTATGTGGGTGAATGTTGCCAGGGTAATAAGAGGACAGGTGATCGCATTGCGGGAATTCGAATATATTGAAGCTGCAAAGGCATTAGGCCTGAGAGATATAAGAATTATTATACGACACATTCTTCCAAATGTTCTTGGGCCTGTAATTGTAATCGCTGCTTCTAATTTTGCAAGCGCTATAATTATTGAGGCTGGTCTTAGTTTTTTAGGAGTAGGCATACAGCCGCCTATGCCAAGTTGGGGACTGATGATTAAAGAAAACTATAATTTTATCATAACGCACAACCCTATGCTGGCCCTGGCCCCGGGAATTGCGATAATGCTGCTGGTACTTGCATTCAACCTATTAGGAAATGGATTGCGGGATGCTCTTGATGTAAGGAGTTAAATAAGGATGAATATTTTTAGCTTTCATTTTTTGACACTTGCACATTTCGATTGAAGCTCTCTACGAGGGAAATAAGCGTTTCTGTGCGTTCGATACCCTTAATTTTCTGGAGCTGATCGTGCAATATGAAGCGAAGTTGGTCAATATCTTTACAAACTATTTCAATGTACATACTATAATTGCCCGTTGTATAGTTAAGCCTGATGATTTCAGGAATCTGTTCAAGATCTTTTGCAACCGCATCATACATTGAACTTTTCTCCAAAAAAATGCCTACGAAAGCGGTGATATCATATCCCAATTTCTTAAGATTAACACTCAGCTTTTTCCCGTGTACAATCCCAAACTCTTCGAGTTTTTTAATGCGAACGTGAATAGTGCCTCCGCTTACAAATAATTTTTTACCTAATTCCGCATAGGGAGTTTCGGCATTTTCAAGCATTTCCTGAATGATTTGCAAATCGAGTTTATCAATATTTAACTTTGTAGCCATATAACTATTAGATTTAGAAATATTTTATAAAACTACAAATATATTAATCATCATCTAAATAATATTCTTTTTTACTAAAAAACTTGTTTGACAATAGATCAATCATTAGATTTGCATCATATTAGTTCTTAAAAATTGTGGGGTGATGAAATTTTTGGCAGACATGCCCTCTTGTCTCGGGGGTGAGGATCACAGGATAAACATAGTGTAGAGCCGCTTTTGCAGCAATGTAAGAGCGACCAGGGTCGACCACTGAACTTTGCGCTATCGCTAACTGCCTCGTGGAGGTTCGAGCCCTCCCCCTACAGCTAAAAGCCTTCAATATATTGTCACATATTGAAGGCTTTTATTTTATACAAATAGTATTTTAAGAAGAACTCTGCACTTTTTTCCTCTTGCCATAGTCATCATAATGAGTCTCTATCTGGTGCTTGATTTTTTTAACCAACTCATTTACATCAAATGGCTTTGCGATAAAATCGTCTGGCTTGGTGAGTTTCAGGATATCATTCATATTCGCATGGGCCGAGAACATTATGATGGGGATATCTTTTGTCTTTTCATTTTCCTTTAACTCATTACAAACTTCAATACCACTTATACCAGAAAGTACTACATCAAGTAAAATTAGATGAGGGCGAAAAGTTCGCGTTTTGTCCATAACGTCTTCGCCTTTTGGTATAGCCATTACCTTAAATCCATACCTTTTCAAAACGATCTTAACTACCCAAAGTACATCGTGGTTGTCTTCTACAATTAATATACGATTCATAAAATTTATTCAATAAATACATCTATTCAAAAATATTTTCGGAGTTGATCGTTCTTTAGGAATTGAAAATATTTATGTTTACTACTGCATATTCACTTTAAAAAAGCGAACCTGGTAAATTTGGAAGATGGTAAATTAAATAATGAATAACAATCGGTATGCCAAAACCCAACATATTACCAAGATAATAATTCGTCAAATTTTTTTGTACTATAATTTTTCAATTATTTTTATGATTTAATATCCTTTGCTAGTAATCAGCTACTACTCTTCCAAATATAAAAAATAAATTAAAGCTTTCTAAGGATTAGCAAAAATAAATTGAACAGAAATTTTATTTAACGTAACCTAAGTAAATATCTATTTGATTGTTATATGTAATTTATAAGCTTTCAATTGTTGCACTAATCTCTACAAATTGTACATACATGTGCCCTCTATGTGGGATTGATATCAAAAAAAGCTACAAGAGAAGTGGGTATTGGAGAAGCTAGCCTCAAATTAATATATTTATACTTAACGCCATTTGAAATTCTTAAATTCCCAGGATTTCTTTAAGTTTTGAATAGCCGGATTTACTCACAGATAGTTTAGCTCCTGTACTAAGCACGACTATATGATTGTCCTTCTCGTAAGGATCAATTCTTGTAATAAGTTGTGTGTTTACAATATAAGATCTATGAATGCGGGCAAACTGATATGTGCCCAGTGATTGTTCGAAAAAAGTCATCGTACGTTTTTTTAGAAAGGATCCCTCAGCGGTAATAATTTTTACATAATCATCTGCTGCTTCTAAATAATGGATTTGACTCACAGGAATTATTTTGATCTTACTTCCGTCTTTGACAACAATCCGGCTTTGCTGAGAAGGTGATTGCGCAGCTGTTTCTATAATTTCGCGAGGCTGCTTTGTTTCTGTTTGTTGCGTATATTTTTCAATTGCTTTGTCAAACCGATCCTTGCTAAAAGGCTTCAATAAATAATCTATCGCATTTGTTTCAAAAGCTTTAATCGCAAATTCGTCGAATGCTGTGGTAAAAACCACGGATGGTGGATTTTCAATTAATTCAAGCATTTCAAAGCCATTTATTTTAGGCATTTGTATGTCAAGAAAAATTAAGTCTGGTTCATAATGTTGTATTGCCTTCATCCCCTCAAATCCATCATTACATTCCGCAACAATTTCAATATTAGTGTATGATTGTAAATATTCTTTTACAATGCTTCTTCCCAGCGGTTCATCATCAATTATAATAACTTTCATGTTATTTGTGGTATAAGTATGGTTGTAATAAAATGGTTCTGATCTTTTTGTGTAGTTACCAAATCCTGGCGGGCAAACAAAAGAAACAGTCTTCTTTGAATAGAAGACAAGCCAAACCCAGTGCCTTTAAGCGGCATAGAAGTCTCCGGGTCAAAAGGATTTTTCAATGTTATTTTTAAATAATTATTTTCGATTGTTGCGTCAAGCGTGATCAGCACATCGCCGGTGGTATCGTATAGGCCAAATTTAATTGCATTTTCCACAACGGGTTGTAACAATAAAGCGGGTAGCCTATATTGTAGTACTTCATCATCGTATGAGATTTCAGTTTGAAGGCGATGCCCAAATCGTACTTTTTCTATGTCTAAATAAAGACGCAGGTATTGTATTTCCTCTTCCAATGTACTCCATTGCTGCTCATCTTTCTTTAAAGTACCCCGCAAAAAATCACTCAACTGTTGTATCATGTGTCTCGCTTTCTCCGGTTGCGCCCCGGTAAGTGCGCTGATGGAATTTAAACTATTAAATAAAAAATGTGGCTGTAGTTGTTGCCTTAATTTAAACAATTCCGCTTCCCTTGAAAGCCGCTCCATGTCTGCTCTTCTCTCGTTCATTGATTGGTCTTCTTCCTGCGTGAATACAAGTAAACTCATCATAGATATGCAACTTAAAAGTAAAAATAGAATCCCAAATCGTATGCCGCCGGTATTATGAAAAGATTGCCAATAGTTATCATCATTCTTAAATATAAGAAGCAACAAACCTTTTGATATGAAATAACCAATCACACTAAGAGCAAAACTTATTGTTATGATATACCAGTACTTTTCGCGCCGCGGCAAATAAAATCGCATGTTATTATAAATAAGCAGGCAACATCCCGACAGCAATAAATTATTTATTAAGGCATCCGTAAAAAGTTCTATCGCAGGCAAATTAAAGTTGTTTAGTACGCTGGTAAGCATTACGCAATAAACAATACTTATGATCGCCCAAAACACAATGCTAGCAAAAAACACTTTATTCTTCGAGGATGTTAGTTTATTCAAAGCATTTAGTTTAAGGGAAAGCACTTTTGCATACTATTTTCCAGGATGTGCGAAGCTCTTTTTTTTGTAACACGAATATATTTATCCGCTTCTTCCTCCTCACAGATGCGGGAATATAATTCCGCTCCATCAATCAATTCACTTAGAGGATGAAGTTCTGACACATCAATGAACTTCCAGAGAACGGGCTTTTGTGTACTATTTAAAAAATTGTCTTCTTCATTGTGGCCTGTTGTTCTTGCCTTTTGAAAAGCATGTAAATCATCATCTGCATATACTAGCCGAAGTTGTTCATCAAATTGCGGGGTATGCATACCATCTCCGCAAATAATTCTGTAAACCAGCTTTGCAAGATACCATTTCATAAAATTGATTTTTTAGATTACTAAATTTTTATAAGCTTGAATGCGTTGTTCTTAATCAATAATTACTAACTTCTATACCACCAAAAACGCAAGTTCCTTTCAATATCATTATTTTAGAATGATCAGGAGTAGCATTGTTTATACTGCGTTTGTCTTCAATACCTCCAAATACGGCTGTTACTTCATTTTTTATATCCCAGTTCGAAGGCACTATTAATTTTGTGCCGCCAAAAATATTATTTACCTCGAGCACAACTGTTTGTTGAATATCTGCCTTCAAAAAATTGATTTCCGTACCTCCCATAAAAGCGGTTATCTCCCCTCCTTTAAAATTCTTTGATAAAATGATCT
>JBDTUZ010000021.1:0-95082 GCA_040007435.1 Ginsengibacter sp.
AAAGTTAAAATCCCTTTTGTAGAAGCAGCAACTATCTATTATGATAACAACAGGATAATAAGAAAAAAATTGGGCTTCAAATTATGAGTATAAAAATTTTATATATGGAAGATGAAAGCTTTCTTGGCAAAATTGTAAAGGAAAGCCTGGAGAGCAGGAACTTTGAAATTTATATGGAAGAAGATGGAGCAAAGGCAATGGATCTTTTTAGAGCATGTGCTCCCGATATTTGCGTGCTTGATGTAATGTTACCAAATAAAAGCGGATTTCAAATAGCGGAACAAATAAGGGAAACCGGTTCGAGAATTCCTATTCTTTTTCTCACGGCAAAATCACAGACTGAAGATATTGTAAAAGGTTTTAAGCTTGGAGGAAATGATTACATCCGAAAACCATTTAGTATGGAAGAATTGATAGTAAGAATTGAAAATGCCCTGCAAACAAGGAGCGAAAAAACATTTATAGATAACAGAGAGGTGATCAAATTGGGCAAGTATAATTTTTTTACCGCAAAGCAATTATTGATTGGCGGTGAAAACGAAAAAAAGCTTTCTTACAAAGAAGCAGAACTATTAAAAATTCTTTACTTCAATAAAGATAAGCTTATTGATCGCCGCGAAATTCTTAACCTGCTGTGGGGCAACGATAATTTTTTTAACAGCAGGAACCTGGATGTATATATAACTAAATTAAGAGGATACCTGAAGGCTGATTCCAATTTAGAAATTCTTACGATTAAAGGAATTGGTTACCGATTTGTTCTTGAATAATTAAATAAGCTCTTTGCAAATAGGTAATTTACTTCTTCTCTTCTTCGTACCTGTCGGCTTCAAGACTTCGCGTTTTACCCCAATTAATTGAAAGATGATACTATACCTCGATCATGAAGGGCAATGCAATTATAGAACTTGCGGTCGCCTGGGTGTTTTTTGCTGATACGCTAATTTCCTTTTCTGGTACTTTCTTTTGGTCTTCCCGGGTGGAAATGCCCAAAAAGAATAAAGCGGGGATTGCAATGCCTATTATAAGCACCTGGAACGAAAATAAAATGCGGGTTAAAATTTCTAAGCTCTGTGTTGCTGTTTTATTAATTGCCTTTTTCATTGTTTTAATTTTTTATGGTTTGTGTTAATTACATTACAAAGATATAGTTTAAAACATGTTCTATGCAATACATAGTACATTGAATGGCATAATACCATTATTAACGGCAGAAAAAGAAGTATTAGCGGAATTTGGGGATTTTATTAGCTAAAATAGCAGTCAAAACTGGAATCAATTGTTGGAATGACAGAATGCAAACTATAAATACTTGGACTCCTAAGATAATATATCAGGCATAAGCATTAAATCCCTGGTGTTCGATGAAGTAGGGGACAATGATCTTTTCTGTAAAAGAAAAGGTGCCAAATTACGGCACCTTAAAATTGGCTTTTCAATATCAGGGGAAGAGTTATTTAAAAATTTAAAATCGGCTTTTGCCAGTTCACTTTATCAATCAGCCCAAATTATAGTGAGAAGAAAATACCATCTGTTCACCTAAAATTTTTAAGATTTAAATAAGGTTCGGAACAATTAAAAGAATTCTGTTAGTAGAGTAAGAGGAAGTGAAGGTAGTTTAACCAGGTATAGTTTGATCGTTGCAAATCTATTAACTGAATTCCACATTTCAAAATTAATGTGCCGTTAATTGGCTTAAAATGATTTTCTTTTCGCAAATCTTTTCCACATTTTTTTATTAATTGTTAATTACACATTTATTATTGAGGTGAGGAGGCTGTTTTAGAACGGGTAATCTATACCGATAGTTGCATTAAAATTTTCATAGCGCCACTGCCGGTTGGCATCACCCGCTCCAAACAGGTGTTGTAAATTAATGGCAGGTATTTGCCAGCCATTAATTTCCGGTATATCGGGGCGCTTAAATCGAAAGCCCACATCGAACCTTAAAAGGAAATAACTAAAGTCGAAGCGAAAGCCTACACCTGAAGAAACGCCCAATTGCTTATAAAGGTTTTGAAACTTGAACTGGGTTGTATCCGGGCTTCCATCGGGTTTGGTATTCTTAAAATTCCAGATATTTCCCACATCTGCAAACAGGGCCATTTTAAAAAGAATAGCATTGGAAAAAAGAGGTGCTACATTAAAACGGTATTCCGCATTTCCCTCCAATTGGATATCTCCTGTACGATCATTAAACAATGCATTATTTATATAAGGTGCCAAAGCCTGCCCTCCAACGCCTATGCCTCTTATCGGCCAGCCACGCATACTATTGGGGCCTCCCCCAAAATATTGTTTGAAAAAAGGGAGCGTAGTATCACTCCGGGAGGTAGGAATGCCTACACCTGCGAAGGCACGAAAAGCTATCGCGGATTTAGGGTGGTTAATCGTGTAGGTATATTCTACATCGGCCTTGATAAATTCCTTTAAATATTTATTAAAAAAATTACCATTTTGCGAATTTTTATTTCTTAGTTTAAGTAATCCATACGGCAAGCCAGACTCTTCGAGATTCGTTTTTAGGGTGCTTATAATTTTGGGATTTTTAGTATTCACATGAGCGCTTTTATAGCTTATACCTGCTCCCATTACAAGAGCGGTGTTAAATGAATACCGCAGGAAAGGGTACTTCAGCAGAGTACTATTAAAACTATCTGACCGGTTGTAAAGCCTGTGGTAGTCGAAATTAAAAAGCCGGAGGCTCCATATTCGATTTTCTTTTTTGGTAAAGTTGAAGCCGTACCCGAGGCTTAATATTTGCTGGTCAAAAAAGTCTATCCTGTTTACAAGCGACAGGTTGGTATTAAGAAAAGATTGTTTAACAAGCAGGTTTTTCCTGTTATACACGCTGAAAGGAAAAATAAATTTTGGGAAAAGGAGGCTGTTGCTATAGGTAATCTCATTGGAATTTATGAAAGTGCCGCTGCTGTTACGTTTGGAAGTATTAAATTCCACTCCTGCTCTAATGGAGTTTGTCATCCGGATAGCTTCTTTTGCGAGATTACGGTCGGTAACACTTAAGTTACCCGCCACACCAAGCAGGTTTCCTGAATTTGCTCCTGATATATTACTGGTCGTATTATTAGCCGAGTAACTTAATTCAACATTTCCCTCAAATGCGTATCTTTTTAAGGGTATTAATTTTATCACAAGATCTACAAGATTGGTATCCTTTTGTTCCAATATATCAATAGTAGGGCTTTCCCATACGCCTAATTTGTAAAAGTTATTTATTGTTTTATAATAATCATCCTGGCGGTACACTTCTCCTTTTTTTATGAGCAGGTTGTTATAGGGCAGGTAAAACTTAAAGAGTTTTTCATGATACCTGGTGATGAAATTTCTTGAGACGTGCTCTTTGAGTGAAGAATCCCTGTAATCTTCTCCCGGCTTATAATCAGGTAAAACATAAATATTGTCGATGTAATATTTTTTAAGCCTCGTAGTGTCCGGCGAATTATTGAGCTGATATCCCAGCCTTATTGTGGGTTTATCCCTTTGTTCATTTGCTTCTGCCAGTAATCGCAATTGTTCAAAAGGGTCTTCAGCAACTGAGGTTAGGGCTGCTATAGAGGTGTCGCCCGTTACCCTTATTTCGTCAGCAGTAAACTTGTAATAACCGTTATTGCGGTAGAGCGCAACAAGCCTGTTGGTTTCGGTTTGTATGGAGCTTTTAGTAACCGGGCTGTTTTTTTGCAATGGTGAGGAACTTTTTGTTGAAATAGCAAGTTGTTCCAGTTCGGGGTCGGTAAAAAGATATGCCAGGGTGTCAATAAGAGTCCTTTTCCCCGCAACTACATTATAGTTTGTAATCATTCTTTCCTGGCTGCCCTTTTTATGGAAAACAGTATCTAAAGTATAGGTTACCTGGGGGTCGTAATATCCTATGTTCCGCATGGAAGATCGCATATTCTCAACAGACTGGTTGATTGCGAAAGTGTCAAAAACAGGAGGCTTGGTAATATAGTGAAGGATGAAGGCTACGTCTTTTATTTTCACTTTTGCACTATCGTCAAATTGGGTGTTAAGCCTGGAATTGATTACTACTTTCTCGTCACTGCTTACATTATCTACAGTAAGATTGATATTGTTTTTAAAAACAAAAGGAACATTTTTTTGATATTTTCGTACAAATGTAAACCCTGAATACTTTTTTGTAGAAGAGCATCCCGAGGCAAAAGCCAATAAAATTATTAAAACAAAAAATGAGGAAAATTTTATAGGGGGAATTGTTCCATTCATAATAAGCACAACATGTTGAGCAAAAAGTTGGTCAAATATATTCAAAGTTTGAGCCACAAAAAATTAAGGGACGAGGAAGGCATATTTGTAGCAGAAGGGCCAAAGGTCGTTTCAGAGTTTTTAGCTTCCGGAATTTTTTCGTGTAAAATGATTTGTGCGGAAAAGGATTGGATTCTTGCCAATGAAAATTCTTTTACCGTTGGGCAAACGGATATTCTTGAAATTGACGAAGATTCAATAAAAAAAGTATCCTTATTAAAAACACCCAATAAGGTTGTAGCAATATTTAAAAAAAGGGAGCTCAATCCGAATCCCCTGCTGACCGGTAAAATAAGTTTGATTCTTGATGACATAAGTGATCCGGGAAACATGGGCACAATCATTCGTATTGCAGATTGGTTTGCAATCGAAAATATTATTTGCAGTTTAGGTTGTGTGGATTGTTACAATCCAAAAGTGGTGCAGTCTACTATGGGAAGCCTCGCAAGAGTTGATATTTTATACACTGATTTGAAATCAGTACTCTTGTCAAATGAGGGTATTCACACGTATGCCGCTACGTTATCCGGTAAAGATATTTCTGAATTCAGAAATGTGGACGAAGGCTTTTTACTAATAGGCAATGAAGCAAAGGGCCTCAGTGAGCAATTATTGGCCAATGCAAAAGATCAGGTTACAATCCCGCGTTACGGTCACGCTGAATCGCTAAACGCAGCAATAGCTACAGGAATTATTTTATCGCATCTGAAACGATCTTCGGCTTAGCAAAATGGTTTTGGCGCGCTAGTCCTCGTTTACCCCTTCAGGGAATAGGGGTCCGTGTTATTGCCATCCGAAGTTTTAAAAAAAAGATAATAAATCATTCGTGGTTTACCCCCTTTAGGGGATAGGAGTCACCTAAACTCAATCGCCTTTACGGGCTGTATTTTTCTTATTAGTAGTGAAGGAATAATCAGCATTAAAAAGCATACAGCCAGCGTTGCAGTATCAACCGCTACAACCTGCCACCAAACAACATCAGCATGAGCTGCATCCATAAAATAAGCTTCTTCGTCCAGTTTGATAAAACCGGTTTTTTCCTGGAGAAAGCAAATTCCTAACCCCAAAAGGGTACCTGCCACGATTCCGACAACGGCAATGATAGAAGTGTTGTAAATAAATATTTTTTGGATCGTAAAATTTTTTGCACCGAGCGCTTTCAGTATCCCGGTCATTCTTGTTCTCTCCAGCACAAGAATGATAAGGCAGGTGATAAGATTTACAACGGCAACCACCATCATTATTCCAAGTAAAATACTTTTGATCCGGCCTTGCAGGTTGAGCCAGTCAAAAATATTGGGATATATTTCCTGGATTGTTTTGCTGTACCACCTTCCCGGCAAAGCATCGGAGTCGAAGATGAAATTATTTACTGAATCCGTTTTTTTGTAATCATTTAAAAAAATTTCATATCCTCCAATTTCATCCGGAGCCCAGTCATTCAGCCGTTGAATCAGTTTAATATCACCGAGGCAAAAATTATGATCGTACTCGTCTATACCGGTTTTATAAATTCCGGCAATTCTAAGTTTACGTGCACGCTGGCTTCCGTCGCTTTGTATAAAGAGTATAATCACACTGTCATTCACATTTGCTTCAAGTTGATTGGCCGTATATTGAGAGATGTCAATGTCTTTACTATAGCCACTATCCGCAAACGATATCCAAGTCCCTTTCATCAAAAATGAATTAATGCGGCTGAAATCAAAACTGCTGTCAATGCCCTTCATTAGTACGCTTTCAATATCGTCTTTATACCTGATGATGGAAGATTTTGTAGCGTATCGTTCCACGCTTTTTACATCCGGAATGTTTCGAAGAAAATGTTCAAGGGTATCATTTCTTTCAGTGGGAGATTCTTCAGCGATGTTTGCCTGTGCCATCACGGTTTGTTGCACACGTATATGGCCCCAAAAGCTGAAAACCTTATTACTTATTACATTTTGGAAACCATTAACAAAGCTTAGTGCAACTATCATTACAGCCACGCTTATCATGGTAGCGGTAATTGCAAGCCCAATAATGAAACGTGAAAAAGTTTTTTGCCTGTTGAAAGCTATACGCTTTGCAATAAAAGATGAAACATTCAAACCCCTTAAATTTGGTATCTTGTAAAACTAATTTTTTTTAAAACATTTAAATGAATTCATTGAGAAACTCCTCTTGTATTTTCTTTCAAATTGCCTTCTTCCTTATTTTATCCCCATTTGGTTACGCCCTTGCTCCCGATAGTATTTACATGAATAATATACGGAGTGCAAAATTGTACACTTATGGCAATCAGTTAAGCATGCCCGTCATTAATCTTGCCAGCGGCGACCAGGTCGAACTTCACTTTGATGATATGGATACTGATGTAAAATATTATTATTACACATACCAGCTTTGCAATAATGACTGGACGCCGGTAAACCTCAGCCAGTTTGATTATCTCAAGGGGTATACACAAATGCGTATCACCAATTACCGGTATTCTTCAATAGCCTACACACGCTATACTCATTACCAGGCTGTATTACCTGACCGGGGCAGCTATCCCATAAAATCCGGAAATTATATTTTGAAAATTTATCTTGATGGAGATACTTCAAAGCTTGCTTTTACAAAAAGATTAATGGTTGTTCAAAGTAAGGCCACAATCATTGCGAATGTCGTTCAACCTTTTGCGCCGGAATATTTTCGTACTCATCAGCGCATTCAATTTTCTGTTGATGCAAAGGGGATTGAGGCCTTTAATCCGCAGCAGGTAAAGGTTGTGGTACTTCAGAATTACCGGTGGAACAATGCCATGAAGAATATGATTCCTACATTCATCAGGGGAAATGTTCTTGAATATAATTCACCAGACAAAGCAGTTTTCCCCGGTGGAAAAGAATGGCGGTGGCTCGATCTGCGGGATTTCCATTTGCAAAGCGACCGGGTACTAAGTGCAGACTACAAAAAAAATTCTACCGAAATATATGTACGGCCAGAAGGCCCAAGAGAAGGACAGCGATATGTTTACTATCGTGATTTTAATGGTATGTATTCTATAGAAGCCATTCGCGGATTAAATCCTTTTTGGGAGGCGGATTATGCCACGGTTCATTTTACTTTCGTACCTCCTAACAATGTAGCCTATCCTAATAAAGATGTCTATCTTTTTGGGCAACTCACCAATTATAACTATGCCGACAGTCTTAAAATGATATTTAATCCCGAAAAAAAAGTATATGAAACCCACCTCTTTATGAAGCAGGGCTATTATGATTATACCTACGTAGGAGTGGATAAAACCAATCCTTCCGTGAAGACTGAGTTTGATGGAAATTATTACGAAACTGAAAACCTCTATACCATCCTGGTTTATTATAAATCATTTGTTGGCCGTTCTGATGAATTAATAGGCGTGGCAACTTTTGATTCCAGAACGGATAGGCCGGGATTGAGTTTTTAATTATGGAGTTATAGGGGGTTGCCAACCTTCAAAAGGTTGGCAACCTTCGGAACAAACGAAATAATAAACCGAAGCCGGGTTTTTGAAATTGCTACTAAGGCAGGTAATTAATTCGTGCAGTTCATGTAATTAAAATAATTCGCGGCTATAATTTGTGTAATTAGTACGACTTAGAATAATTAGTGTTATTAATTATTATATTTGCAGCCGGCAAGTCTTATACGGCCAGCTCCTATAGAACTCCCCCAGGATCGGAAGATAGCAAGGGTATATGGTTGAGCGGTGCGATGTAAGTAACTTGCCGATTTTTTTTGTCCTAAAATTGCAGAAATTCTAAATTCAATAGAAACCACCCAATTTTTACCGCTTTCTAATTCTCAACTTTATACTTTTCTCTCACTCATTGATTCCATTTTAATGAAATATCTTTGTACAAATATTTACATCATTCTAAACAGATAATTAATCATGAAATTTTTTATTGATACTGCAAATCTTGAACAGATAAAAGAAGCTAATGATCTTGGTATTCTTGATGGTGTTACAACCAATCCGTCTTTAATGGCAAAAGAAGGCATTAAAGGTTCGGAGGCTGTAAACAATCACTATAAAACAATTTGCGAGATGGTTGATGGTGACGTGAGTGCGGAAGTAGTGACAACGGAATTCAAAACAATAATTGAAGAAGGTAAGAAGCTCGCCGCCATTCACAAAAATATAGTGGTGAAAGTGCCCATGATACCAGAAGGAATCAAGGCGATCAAATGGTTTACTGATAATGGCATTCGCACGAATTGTACATTAATATTCAGTGCCGGCCAGGCTATCCTCGCTTCAAAGGCAGGAGCGGCCTATGTTTCGCCGTTCATTGGCCGTATTGATGATAGCGGCTGGGATGGAGTGGAACTTATTGAACAGATTGCACACATCTTCGATATACAGGGGTATGATACTGAAATTCTTGCTGCCTCTATTCGCAGCCCGTTACATATTATTAAGTGTGCGGAAGCTGGTGCCAATATTTGCACTTGCCCTTTGGATTCGATTATTGGTTTAACAAAGCACCCGTTAACTGATATAGGGCTTGCGAAATTCCTTGCTGACGCTAAAAAGTTTGCATAGCATTTTTAAAATAAATGCCCTGCTGATCTTTAAACCGGCAGGGCATATTTGTGATTTCACAGGTGTCAACTCTTTTTTCTTCGCGATGATTTTTTTGTATCCATTTCCTGCATCAGTTCATCCATTGTTTTTAATTTTTCATCGTTCGGTTTTTTCTTTATGTACATGGTAAATTCCTTGCTTAAAGAATGATCCGATTTTAAAACGGCTTTAATAGAAACTTTTTCTTTAGAGAAATTATTATCAATCCAGAGACTGTTTCCCGAAAATTTTCCATCGCTGGATGTGAAAATGATATTGCTGGTATCAAGGGGAATATACTGCCCGCCTGCTAATTTACCATCTATATTAATATAATTGTAAGTGCCTTTTTTGAGACTGTCGGTATATAAATTTACGTATATCGCCTCGATCTTTTGAGCGTTTGCAACCGAAGTAAGTGTTAATAAAAAGAAAAATAGAAATTGCTTCAAAAAAATTATTTATAAACAGATATAAAAATCTATGCCAGAGTTGCATTTCCCTGTTTTAGATCTTTCGTCAATAAAAAATTTGTGATTTAAGAAATTTCCCCACATCTTTGCAATCGTAAATGAAAATCAATAACACATACAATAGCTGGTGGCATACAATCAACTGATTGTGCCGCATTGCTGTTATTTGTGAATTAAAATAAATAAAACGCCCTGGCACTAAGCCGGGGCTTTTTTTATGCTATGAAGAAAATAGAATTATCAACCTCGTACAAAAAATTACTGGCGGATGTTTTTACGCCGGTAGGAATTTATCTCAGGCTCCGCGACAGGTTCAGAGATACCATTCTTTTGGAAAGCACTGACTTCCATGTAGGTGAGAACAGT
Source organism: Ginsengibacter sp. (assembly GCA_040007435.1). Lineage (GTDB taxonomy): Bacteria > Bacteroidota > Bacteroidia > Chitinophagales > Chitinophagaceae > Ginsengibacter. The sequence goes on from JBDTUZ010000021.1 coordinate 9,703, forward strand.
TATACATTTATCGGCATCAATGCCATAGCTGGTATTGAAATAAGAAACATGCAGGAGATTGAATATAAATTCCCTTCTGAAGATCCTAAAAAGGTTCCTGTCAATAAGACCAAAGGGATTGCTAAAGAAATATGGAACTTCATGCAGAATTTTAATATTGCTGAGCCTGCAGATACGCCTGTGAATATGGCGCAAGGGCTATTTGGTTACACCACCTTTGATGCGGTTCAATTTTATGAAACTATTCAATTCCAGGTTTCGAAGGCTTCACCCTCAGGCGATCTGGAGGAGGCTATTCCATTGGTTCGTTACCGGCTATACCAATACGTTATAGTGATTAATCATTTTAAAGATGAATTGTTTATTTGTGAAAATCATGTGAAAGGAGTAGAAAGTGAAATTGAAGTGGTTGAAAGCCTTATTAGAAGCAAAGACGTGCCGGCTTATCCATTTGCAGTAAGAGAAACGGAAACCTCGTCTCTGACTGATGCAGCTTATATTGAACTCGTAAAAAAAGGAATTGCGAGTTGTGTCAGAGGAGATGTTTTCCAGATCGTGCTAAGCCGCAAGTTTCAGCAAAAATTTTCAGGAGATGAATTCAATGTGTACAGGGCTTTAAGAAATATAAATCCAAGCCCTTATCTTTTTTATTTTGACTATGGCGATTATCGCCTTTTTGGCAGCAGCCCTGAGGCACAGTTGATCGTAAAAAACAATACAGCAATCATGCACCCCATCGCCGGAACATTTAAAAGAACGGGTAACGATGTCACTGATGAAGCGCTTGCAGAGAAACTTTCAAAAGATGCTAAAGAAACAGCCGAACACACAATGCTTGTTGACCTTGCACGTAACGACTTGAGTCGTATGTGCAGCGATGTTGTCGTGTCCCGCTTTAGTGAAATACAATATTTTTCACACGTGATTCACATGGTAAGTGAAGTGAAAGGAACCGTTCCAAAAAATACAAACCCTTTTGAATTGCTGGGCGTAACATTTCCGGCCGGGACTCTTAGCGGAGCGCCAAAATATAAAGCCATGCAACTCATAGATGACTATGAAAACGACCCAAGAAGTTTTTATGGAGGATGTATAGGGTTTGTGGGATTTAATGGTAGTCTCAACCACGCCATTATGATCAGGACTTTTCTCAGCAGAGGCAATAACCTAATTTACAGAGCAGGAGCGGGGATAGTGGCTGCGTCCGTTCCAGAAAGCGAATTGCAGGAAGTAAATAATAAATTGAATGCATTAACCACAGCGATAAAATCAGCAGAAAAAATTTAAGAATGAAAATTTTGATCTTCGATAATTATGATTCTTTCACGTATAACCTTGTTCATGTGGTTGAAAAAATAATTCATGGAAAAGTGGATGTTTTTCGTAATGATAAAATAGCGCTTGAAAGAATAAATGATTACGATAAAATAATTTTATCGCCTGGGCCGGGTTTGCCAAATGAATCAGGTTTGTTGTTACCTCTCATTAAAGAGTATGCGTCTTCGAAATCTATATTGGGAGTATGTCTTGGTCACCAGGCAATAGGAGAAGTTTTTGGAGGAAACCTTGTGAATTTAAGTACGGTATATCATGGCGTGGCTACTAATATTGAAGTTAAACAGGAAAGGACGCCATCCAAGAATGATGTATTCAATAATCTTCCTGGTGAAATTGAAGTAGGCAGATATCATTCCTGGATTGTAAACAAAGAAAACTTTCCGGAAGAACTTGAGATCACAGCAGAAGATGCCAAAGGATATATAATGGCCTTACGCCATAAAACGTATGATGTGCAAGGCGTGCAGTTTCACCCTGAGAGTGTTTTGACTCCACTAGGTGAAAAGATTATGAGGAACTGGTTGGGATAGAATTTGATAATTCATCTCTTTAAAGAAAGAGATAAAAATTTAATAACAAAAAACCTCCATTTTAATCCACGTCCCTATCCGCCGCTGCGGAGAGGGGTTGGGGTGAGGATAATAAACATGAAAAAAATACTTCAATATTTATTCGAGCACAAAACGCTCGATAGAAATGCGGCAAAGGAAGTGTTGCTAAATATTTCCAAAGCGATTTACTCTGATGCTGAGATTGCATCATTCACAACGGTCTATCTTATGCGAAGCATTACGATTCCTGAATTGCTCGGATTTCGTGATGCTTTAATAGAGTTATGTGTGCCTGTAAAATTGAATGGGCACCAGGTTGTGGACATAGTTGGGACAGGTGGTGATGGAAAAAATACTTTTAATATTTCAACGCTCAGTTGCTTTATTGTTGCAGGCGCAGGTGTGAAAGTTGCCAAGCATGGAAACTATGGGGCAACATCTATAAGTGGGTCCAGCAACGTTATGGAAAAACATGGCTACAAATTTTCGGCAGATAATGACAAATTAATCAATGAAATTGAGAAGGCAAATATCTGCTTTATGCATGCGCCTTTGTTTCATCCGGCACTGAAAGTTGTGGGGCCAATAAGAAGAAACCTTGGAGTGCGTACATTTTTTAATATGCTTGGCCCGATGGTAAACCCTGCTATACCGGAAGTGCAGGTAATAGGGGTATATAATCTTGAAATAGCAAGAATATATTCTTATCTTCTGCAACAATCTGCAACAAAGTTTACAATTATTCACAGCCTTGAAGGCTATGATGAGATTTCACTGACAGGCGATACAAAAGTAATTACCAATGAGGGTGAAAAAATTCTAAGCGCTGAATATCTTGGTAAAAGAACAGTGAGCCCTGAAGATATTTATGGAGGTAATACGACCGAGGAAGCTGCTAAAATATTTTTGAAAATACTCGAAGGGAAAGCAACCTGGGCACAAAATGCAGTCGTGATTGCGAATGCAGCAATGGCATTACAGGCTACAGGAAATTTTGATAGTTATGAAGAGTGTTATAGTATGGCTGTTGATAGCCTTGAAAGTGGGCAAGCTTACAAAATTTTTAAAACATTAATGGCTTTGCAGAAATGAATATACTTGATACGATAATTATCGCTAAAAGAAAAGAAGTGGCCGAAAAAAAAGTGTCTAAAACTATTGGCGAATTGGAAAACGGACCTTTTTTTAAAAACAAGACTTTGTCTTTTGCGAAGTTTTTATTGAGAGATGATAGGACTGGAATTATTGCGGAATTTAAAAGACAATCTCCATCCAAAGGGGTTATAAATCATAGCTCAACTGTTGAAGATGTAACAACTGCTTATACAAAATATGGGGCAAGCGGAATTTCTGTTCTTACTGATAGAGAATTTTTTGGCGGATCGCTGGAAGACCTTTTAGCGGCAACCGTAAATGAGGTTCCTCTTTTAAGGAAAGATTTTATTGTAGATGAATACCAGTTAATAGAATCAAAAGCCTTTGGTGCGGAAATAATTTTACTAATTGCCGCATGTCTTACCACTGAGGAAGTGAAGTCATTGGCTGCTGTTGCAAAAAATATCGGCTTAAATGTATTGCTTGAAATACATAATGATGAAGAACTCAATCATATTTGCGATGATGTTGATGTGGTGGGAATCAATAATCGCGACCTGAAAACTTTTAATGTAGATATAAACCGCTCCATTGAATTGGGAAAAATGATTCCGGGTGATAAAGTAAAAATTTCAGAAAGTGGAATTGATGATGTTGCAACGATTAATCTTTTAAAATCGCATGGCTTCAAGGGTTTTTTAATGGGTGAAAAATTTATGAAAGAAAAGGATCCCGGGAAAGCATTCCAGGAATTTGTTGAAGAACTTGCAACATCTTGATCTTTAAAATCTTGCCTCTCTCTGCCGCGGCGGAACGGGGTTGGGGTGAGGTAAAAAAAATTAGTATGATAATTAAGGTCTGTGGAATAACAACTATAAGTCAATTGGAAGAAGTAGACAGGATGGGCATTGATTATGCGGGTCTTATTTTTTACCAGGGATCTCCCCGCTACGTGTTGTCAAAGCTAAGGAGCAAAGACGTAGCCGCATTAAAAATGAAAACAAAAAAAGTGGGTGTTTTTGTAAATGCAAGTGAAAATGATATAATGACTCAAATTGAATTGTATGAATTGGATCTTGTTCAGCTTCATGGTAATGAAACACCAACATTTTGCAATCATATAAGCAATCACGTTAACGTTATTAAGGCCTTTCGAATTAATGAAGAAAATTCACATGTAGACTGGATGGTAAAGCCCTATGAAGAGTCTTGTGATTTTTATTTATTTGACCAGGGTTCTGCTGGTATTTATGGCGGCACAGGTAAAAAGTTTAACTGGTCATTGCTTGAAAATGCAACCATAGGTAAGAGTTTTTTTTTAAGTGGCGGTATTCGCCCGGATGATGCTGAATCTTTGAAAAAATTTGAACATCCTTTCTTTCACGCTGTTGATATAAATAGCCAGTTCGAAAAAGAACCGGGTGTAAAGAATATGGAATTAGTAAAAGAATTTGTAAACATATTACAGACGTAATAAAAAAATAATATAATGTGGCAGGTAAATGAAAATGGATATTATGGAGATTTTGGGGGCGCATACATTCCGGAAATGTTATATAGCAATGTTGAGAATCTTAAGGATAAATATTTAAAAATTATCAGTGAAGAAAGTTTTCAACAGGAGTGTAATGCATTGCTGAAGGATTATGTGGGCAGGCCCACCCCTTTATATTTTGCGAAAAGGCTGAGTGAAAAATACAAAGCGCAAATCTATCTAAAGCGTGAAGACCTTTGCCACACCGGCGCTCACAAGATCAACAATACTATTGGCCAAATATTATTGGCCGAAAAGCTTGGTAAAAAAAGAATAATAGCTGAAACAGGTGCAGGCCAGCATGGCGTTGCAACGGCGACTGTTTGTGCATTGAAGGGACTTGAATGTATTGTGTACATGGGCGAAAAAGATATTGAACGGCAGGCACCTAATGTTGCAAGAATGAAAATGCTTGGCGCACAAGTGATACCTGCAACAAGTGGCAGCAAAACATTGAAAGACGCTACTAATGAAGCGATTCGTGATTGGATAAATAATCCATTAGATACTTATTATTTGATAGGGAGCGTGGTAGGCCCTCATCCGTATCCTGATATGGTTGCTCGCTTTCAGAGCATAATAAGTGCGGAGATTCGTAAGCAATTGAAAGAAATAACAGGCAGTGAATTACCTTCTTATGTAATTGCATGTGTAGGTGGAGGAAGTAATGCGGCAGGAGCTTTTTATCATTTTTTAGATGACGAATCGGTAAAACTAATTGCTGTTGAAGCTGCAGGGAAAGGTATTGATAGCGGTATGAGTGCAGCTACAACGCAGTTGGGTACACGTGGTATTTTGCATGGAAGTAAAAGCCTGGTTATGCAAACCGAAGATGGCCAGGTGGTAGAGCCACACAGTATTTCAGCAGGACTCGATTACCCGGGTATCGGGCCGATGCACGCTAATTTGTACATTGGCAAAAGAGCACAATTTATGAGCGCTACCGATGAAGAGGCTCTTGAATCATCTTTTGAGTTGGCGAAGCTTGAGGGTATCATTCCTGCCCTCGAATCGGCGCATGCCCTATATGCCTTGAATAAAATCAGATTTTCGAAAAAAGACGTGGTTGTAGTAAATCTTAGCGGGCGAGGTGATAAGGATATGGACACTTACATGAAATATATAAACAGCTAAAGATGGAGCAGGATCTGGTCATAATAGGATTCCAGGAAAATCTCGCGATTCATTTTACAGAACTTAATCATGCCTGGATAAAAAAATATTTTTCAGTAGAGCCCATGGATCATAAGATTCTCTCAGATCCTCAAAATGAAATAATAAAAAAGGACGGATATATTTTTTTCGCGGCTATGGGCTGAAAAATTGTTGGAACGTTTGCTTTATTAAAAATTCAGGAAGGTGTTTATGAATTATCGAAAATGGCAGTTGATGAATGGTTTCAGGGGAAAAACATTTGAAATAAAATGCTTCTGCATTCTATTGATATGTGTAAAAATCTAAACGCAACAAAATTGATATTATATTCAAATACAATATTGGAGCCTGCTATTCATTTATATAAAAAACATGGCTTCCGGGAAGTTTTGCTGGACCATTCCGAATACACAAGATCAAATATAAAAATGGAATTAGTTATCAATTGAGAATTATGAACAGGATCAATAAATTATTTGAGCTAAAGAAAAAAAATATACTAAGTATTTATTTTACGGCAGGCTTTCCGAAATTAAATGACACAAAAGAAATCCTCCAGGCTTTGCAGGAAAATGGGGCCGACTTAATTGAGATAGGAATTCCGTACAGCGATCCACTCGCCGATGGCCCTGTAATACAGCAAAGCAGCATGCAGGCATTACAGAATGGGATGTCAATTAAATTATTATTCGAACAATTAGGTAAATTTCAGAATACCCCTTTAGGGGTTAGGGGTGAGGGTAATGGAGTTCCATTTATTTTAATGGGCTATTTGAATCCTGTACTGCAATATGGTTTTGAAAAATTTTGCGAAGATGCTAAAATGATTGGCATTGATGGAATCATTTTGCCTGATCTTCCTATCTATGAATATGAAAGTCAGTACAATAAAATATTTGAAAACAATGATCTCAATTTTATTTTTTTAATTACTCCTGAAACGAGTGAAGAGCGAATTAGAAAAATTGATGCCTTGAGTAATGGTTTTATTTACGCGGTTTCGTCTTCCTCTATTACGGGAACTGATAAAAATATGGACGTACAAGAGAGTTATTTTCAACGGCTTGAAAAAATGCAACTTAAAAATCAAATCCTTATTGGGTTTGGCATTAGAGATAAGCACACGTTCGCCGCTGCCTGCAAACATGCGGCTGGGGCCATTATAGGAACAGCATATATAAAAGCAATAGAAAATTCTCAAAATATACAGGCTGATACAAAAAACTTTCTTAACTCAATTTTACAGCAATAAATTCTTGCTTAGTTTTGTATCAGCAGAAAAAAAATTAAGTTTGCAACCAATTTAATCAATAATGAAAAAAGCACTTATTCTATTCCTTCTCATTCCTGTTTTAGCGTTTTCGCAATCAACAAAAAAAGCTGTTAATGGAGATGATAAAGGTTTTGTGATTACAGGTAACGTCACTGGTTTTGCTGATGGCACAACAGTTTCATTTTTAAACGAACAAACCAGCCAGCCGGAAAAACAAACAACTATTGAAGGAGGAAAATTTACGGTGAAAGGTAAAATGGACCAACCCGGTTTTAAAGGTTTGATATTTGGTGATCAACCACCGCTTGTGCCCATGTTTATAGATAATAGCAACATTACCATTACAGGTGATAAAAGTTCGATTGATCAGCTACAGATAAAAGGTTCTCCTTCTCATGCTTTATACGCAGAATATTCTAATGATTTAAAACCCTACGATAAAATAGTAACAGCAGGAGAGAGCATTGATGAAAACGGAGTAAAGGAAGTAGAAAAAATAAGTACTGATTTTGTAAAAAAGCACCACGAGTCGTATGTGGCTCCATTGGCAATTATTCGAATGTTCCAAATGACACAGAATGGAACAAAGGCTGAAGAATTATATAAACTATTGCCCGCAGAAGTACAGGCAAGCGGTTTGGGTCAATTTGCAAATCAACAAATACAGGAGTCAAAAATAAATCCGATTGGTTCAACGATTAAAGACTTTTCTCAAAATGATACAACAGGCAAGCCGGTAAACATTTCTTCACTCAGGGGTAAATATGTTTTACTTGATTTTTGGGCAAGCTGGTGCAGGCCGTGCCGAATGGAAAATCCGAATGTAGTGGCTGCATACAAAAAATACCATGATAAAAATTTCACGGTTCTTGGAATTTCACTTGACCAGGCAAAGCCTGCCTGGTTAAATGCAATACAAATGGATGGGCTCACCTGGAATCATGTAAGTGATTTAAAAGGGTGGAGTAACGAAGTGGCTGCCTTGTTCCACGTGCAGAGCATTCCTCAGAATCTGTTGATAGATCCCAATGGTAAGATCATAGCGAAGAATCTTCGTGGTGAGATATTAGAAAGTAAGTTGGAAGAGTTGTTGAAGTAACTCCGGTTGCCAGCGAGAAGTTTCTTTCGGGCGCCGGTTCGCTACTGAAATAACCATGTGCTACACATTGTATATCGCACATGTCACGTTCCTTCATCACATCAACTGCCTCTTATATAATTGCACCGCATTTTCCAAACCAAAATACAAAGCATCTACGATCAATGCATGGCCAATAGAAACTTCTAAAAGGCCCGGAATATTTTGAGCAAAATATTTTAAGTTTTGAAGATCCAGATCGTGGCCGGCATTAATGCCAAGCCCAAGTTCGTTCGCTTTTTTTGCGGCAGCAATATAGGAGGTAATCGCCTCTTCCACGTTGCCCGCTGCATATTTTTTTGCATAACCTTCCGTGTATAATTCTATTCTGTCTGTACCTGTTTCTTTTGCGCCTTCAACCATAGCAACTTCAGGATCTACAAAGATGGAAACCCTTATTCCGGCTTGTTTAAACACAGAAATTATATCAACTAAATATTCTTTGTTTTTGATGGTATCCCAACCGTGGTCAGAAGTTATTTGTCCTTCAGCATCGGGAACTAATGTAACCTGGTCAGGTTTGTTGGCAAGTACGAGGTCAACAAATTTTTGCTCTTTTGGATTGCCTTCAATATTGAATTCGGTTGTGATAATTTTTTTCAATTCGTAAACATCTGCGTAACGAATATGCCTTTCATCAGGCCTCGGGTGAACAGTAATGCCATCGGCGCCGCAATTTTGTATATCCACCGCAGCCTTTACAACATCAGGATTATTACCACCCCTTGAATTTCGGAGTGTTGCAATTTTATTTATATTGACTGATAATTTGGTCATTTAATTCAATATTTAATTTCTAAAACAGCCACAAAGTTATTTATGATTTGGCACTTTGGAATTTTGAATTTATTATTTCCATTTCATTTGCGGAAATAAAAGAGATTTACCTGTAATGGTAATCATTTATATTTTTGTGAAAAACAGGAAGCAAAGTTTTTAATCAATATGGTACAATACAAAACCGTGATAAAAAAATTTGGTGAGAAGGGCGAAAAATCGGGTTGGCACTATATTGACGTACCGGCAGAGATGGCTGATGGCCTTAAAAAGAACTGCAAAAAATCTTTTCGCGTGAAAGGTTACCTGGATAAACATAAAATAGAAAGAACAAGTTTATTACCCATGGGTGGAGGTAATTTTATCATTCCTATGAAGGCCGATATCAGGAAAGCTTTGGGCAAAAGAAAAGGCGCTATGGTTTTGATAAAGCTTGAGGAGGATAAAAGGCCAGTACAACTAAATAGCGAGTTCCTGCAATGCCTTGCTGATGAACCGGCGGCTTTGGAATATTTTAATTCCTTAGCCGGCAGCCATAGAAATTATTTTAGCAAATGGATTGATAGTGCAAAAATTGAAGAGACAAAGGCGGTACGTATAGCCCGTGCGGTTAATGCGTTGGCACGAAAACTTGGTTACCCGGAAATGATGAGAATGGGAAAGATCGAAAAACTTGTATAAGAGTACAGGATAAATTTCAACAATAATTCATCTGTAAAAAAACATGAACCGTATCGATCGTTTGGCAGCAATTATGATACAGCTTCAATCACGGCCGCTGGTAAAGGCACAGGATATTGCTGATAAGTTTTCAATAAGTCTGCGTACAGTTTACCGCGATGTGCATGCTTTGGAAGAAGCCGGCGTACCTGTGATAGGGGAAGCCGGCATTGGTTACAGGTTAATGGAAGGTTATAAATTACCACCTGTAATGTTTAATCCTGATGAGGTGTCCGCTATGTTGACTGCTTCGAAACTAATGCAATCAATGAGCGATGAAAAATCATCGAACCATTACATCTCTGCCCTGGATAAAATAAAAGCAGTGCTCAGGCTTGCAGAGAAAGATCATATAGAAGAAATTAATGAACATGTCGCGGTGGTACCTCATTCCGCATTTGTTTACGAGAAGCCTTCCGAGTTGCATCTTCCTAAAATATTAAGAGCTATCGCGGGTTCTAATGTGATAGAGATGAACTACACTTCTATTGAAAAAAATGAATCTCTTCAACGAAAGGCCGAGCCTGTTGGAATTTATTACCAGGGCAGCCATTGGTATTTGATTGCGTTCTGCAGGTTGCGAAACGACTATAGAAATTTTAGAACCGACAAAATTAATATGTTGGTTGTCACCGATGAAGAGATGGTTCAAAAACATCCTCCGTTGCAAAGTTTTATTAACCAGGTTGCAAAGAAAAAACAGTTACGAAAAGTAGTAATTGATGCAGATATGGATATCATAAAATATTTTGGTGAGCAGAAATATTATAATGGATTTGTGAAAGAAGAAGTTGCAGGTGATTATATGCGAATGACATTTTTGAGCGGATCATTAATGGGATTTTCGAGATGGTTTATGTTGTTTGGTGACAGAGCTACAATAATAGAGCCTTTGGAGTTGAATGATATGGTTGCTGAAATCGCCGAAAATATTTTGAAAAAAATTGAAATCAATCAAATGCTGCTGACATAGGGTTGTCAATACAGTGTCGTTTCTTTGTAGAAATAAAAATTAATATTATGACATTCATTGAATTTTTTAAGAAACAATTTATTGAAGAAGGCGCTACTACACGTAAGATGCTTTCCATAGTTCCCGATGATAAATTTGATTACAAACCACATGAAAGAAGCATGGTGATGAAAAGCCTTGTTACACATCTCGCCGATTTACCAGGATGGATCAACATGATTTTTACATCGGATCAACTCGACTTTGCTGATGCTTATGAACAGCCGGAGATAAAAAATAATAAAGACCTTATGGCTTATTTCGAGAAAAGATATGCAGAAGGATTATCAACATTGGTACCTGAAAATGAAGTATTGTTGGGTAAGACATGGACGCTAAGGCACGGCGAAAAAATATTAAGCGCCGATCCCAAAATTGACGTTATAAGAATGTCTATGAGCCAGCAAATACATCATCGTGCTCAGTTGGGTGTTTATTTGAGATTATTAAATATTCCCATTCCAGGTAGTTATGGGCCGAGTGCAGATGAAAATAATTTTATGTAATTGAATAATTTTTTAAGGAAAATTTAAATCGGGAATTGTCAGCCTGAGCTTGTCGAAGGCAGACTGGGCTTTTAGTAAGCAGCTTTTTCAGGCTGACAGTAAAATAATTTCAAGGACAATATTTAAAGCATGATAAATGAATGTTTAGTCATTCATTTATCATGCTTTTGTATTTTTAGGTCTAAATTTATTTATCATATTTTCTTTTCATCAATTTATTTTATTTAGATGGCTGAGGCTGTTTTAGAACGAAGGCTAAGTCTTTCACAAGCCACGGCCATTAATATGACCGATATGGTAGGCATTGGGCCTTTCATTACAATGCCCATGGTGATTGGCATGATGAATGGCCCTTACTTTTTATATGCCTGGATTGCCGGGGCCTTTTTATCAATAGTTGATGCAATGGTTTGGAGTGAACTGGGAACTGCGTTTCCAAAAGCCGGCGGCTCGTATAATTTTTTAAAGGAAGCTTATGGAAAGAAAAGTGCGGGTAAGATGATGAGTTTTTTATTTGTATGGCAAACCATGATACAAGCGCCATTGGTTATCGCTTCGGCGGCGATTGGTTTTGCAAAATATTTTTCTTACCTCTTACCGCTTACTGATCTTTCAGAAAAAATGGTGAGTGGGAGCGTGGTTATACTTATCGTGATCTTGTTGTATAGAAAAATTGACGCTATTGGAAAAATAAGTTTGTTCTTATGGAGCGGCGTTATCATTACTATGTTTTGGATCATTGGCGGCGGAATAGCACACGGAAATTTTTTAGCCCCGGTACGGAATATTAATTCAGGAATTTCAGTTGATTATGCATTTGTAACTGCTATTGGCTTCGCTAGTGTGAAGTCAGTTTATAGTTATTTAGGCTATTACAATATTTGCCACCTAGGAAGCGAGATTAAAAATCCATCAAAAAATATTCCGCGAAGTATGTTTATTTCTATTGCGGGTATTGCTGTTTTATATATGCTCATGAATATAAGTGTGGTGAGCGTAATACCGTGGTGGGAAGCAAAAGAAAGTGCATTTGTAGTAAGCGAATTTATGCAACGCCTCGCAGGCAATAACGCCGCAAAGGTTGTTACCTGCTTAATTTTATGGGTTGCCTTTGCATCGGTGTTCTCTGCAACTTTGGGATATAGTCGCATCCCTTACGCTGCGGCGGCAGATGGAGAGTTCTTTAAGGTTTTTGCCAGGTTACATCCCACAAAAAACTTTCCGCATGTCTCCTTACTTTTTCTTGGAAGTATAGCTTTTATTTTTAGTATGCTTTTTAAATTAAGTGATGTAATAAGCGCTATACTTGCCATGCGCATTATGATTCAATTTATCGGGCAGGCAATCGGCTTATTGATTTTGCGGCGTAAAAAAAGTGAAGTGGTGTTTCCGTACAGGATGCCGCTTTTCCCCATACCGGTAATTCTTGCGATTGCTATGTGGCTGTTTATTCTTGTATCAACAGGCAGCAAACTTATGCTCGGAGGCATCCTGGTTATTATGATCGGGTTAGTTGTTTATTTTATTAAAGCGAAGGTTAATAAAGAATGGCCTTTTGCAAAATTGGCAGAATTTCCAGTTGATAGTTGAAAGTGTGATTACTCAGGTCGAAGAATCGGGCAGGCGATTCCTGAGGCTTACAATCTCTTCGTGCATCTTTTCAACTTTATCCAGCAAGTGATTAATCGTTTCAAGGCCCTCGATATTTATATCAAGATCATAATGCAACCTAACAAATTTTTCCAGCTTCTTCATTTCGTCAACATGAATAAATGTAGATCGCTTTACCGAAGTAACATTTATCAATCCTGAATTTCCTAATGAGCTTATGAATGAATATTCAATTTTGTGGTGCAAACAAAAATCTTTCGCCGGTATTAGTTCTGCTGTTTTCATATCAAAAAATATTTTACTATAATTTCGAAAGTTCTGTAAATAATTCTTTTTGTCTTTCCGTAAGATTAGTGGGCAGTTTTATATTCCACGTTATATACAGGTCACCAAATTCTCCTTCCTTCTTGTAAACTGGAAAACCCTTTCCCTTAAGCCGCACCTTCGTTCCATTCTGCGTCTCCGGGTTTACTTTAAGTTTTATTTTACCATTTAAAGTCTCAATAGTTTTTTCACCGCCTAATAAAGCAGTGTATAAATCAAGGTCTTCATCTTTATAAAGATTATTTCCTTCGCGCTTAAAGTTTGTGTTGTTGCTCAAAATAAAAGTTATATAAAGGTCACCATTCGGTCCACCATTCGCACCCGGGCTTCCATAGTTTTTCAGGCGTATTACCTGGCCATTCTCCACTCCTGCAGGAATTGTTATCCTTACATTTTTGCCATTGATAGTTAGTGTTTGCTTTTGGGATGTATAAGCATCGTTCAAAGATAAATGCAGTTCGGCATTATAATCCTGTCCCCGAAATTTTGCCTGCTGCCTTGTTCTTTTCGATCCGCCAAAAAGTGATTCAAAAAAATCAGAAAAGCCTGAATCATCGCCTGAAGAATAAGTGTATTCGCCAAAATCGGATCCCCCGAATCCGCCTCCTCCAAAGCCTCCGCGGCCCTGTTGTTGCTTTGCTTTTTCGAATTGGTCAGCATGCTTCCAGTCCTTTCCATACTGGTCGTATTTTTTTCTTTTTTCAGCATCACTTAAAACTTCATTCGCTTCATTTATCTGCTGAAATTTTTTATGAGCTTCCTTATCATCAGGATTTACATCCGGGTGATATTTCCTTGCAAGTTTTCGGTAGGCCTTTTTTATATCGGCTTCAGTTGCTGTCTTCGCAATTCCAAGTGTTTTATAATAATCTACAAAATCCATTTTAGTATTTAATTAAATGTAAACCTTCCGATAAAATTAAGAAGGAAAAAGGCAAAACCGGAAATGAAGTTTCGATATTAGATTTTCGCTTACCTATTTTATGCTTTTATTTCGCAGAAATAATTTCCATTAAACCCTTGTTATGAAAAAGCTATCTTTTCTTCTCGCGATTTTTGTTTCTTCCTGCAACATAGCGCCCAGAATAAATGTTACCGGCATTCCAGTTTCAAACCTCGTTACCGACGGCAAAATTTTTGCCACAGCGTACCAGCAACATGCCGCTGAGTACAGGGCATTGTGTTTCCAGGCATATAATATTGCGCATGAAAAGGTTGATGAAATTATAAAGACAACTACATCTTTGCCCAAAGCAATTATCACTGATATTGATGAAACGGTTTTGAACAATAGTCCCTATGAGGCGCACCAGACATTGCAGGGTAAAGATTATGAATCAGCATCATGGACTGAATGGACTGCAATGGCAAAGGCGGACACAATGCCAGGCGCGTACTCCTTTTTGAAATATGCTTCGGCTAAAGGCATAGAAATTTTTTATGTTACAAACCGCGATGAAAGCGAACGGGGCGTTACTCTAAAAAACCTTCAGAAATTTAATTTCCCCAATGCGGATAATGAACATATTTTTTTAAGAGAAAGCATTTCATCTAAAGAACCCAGGAGAAAGAATATTGAAGCAACACATTCTGTCGTGATGTTACTTGGCGATAACCTTGCCGATTTCAGTTTTTTGTTTGATGTTAAATTCCGGTGAACGGTTGCAAAATGTAAACGCGGTTTCTTCTGCATTTGGAAACAAATTTATTGTGCTGCCAAATGTAACTTATGGTGATTGGGAATCTTCTTTGTATAATTTTAATTATTCACTTACTCCTTCGCAAAAAGATTCGGTTATAAGATCTATTTTGATTTCTTATTAATTAGTTACCGAAAGCAATTTCTGATAATCAATTTTTGATTTATCACTGTTTCGAAATCCATTCTTTGGCTACGGGTAAATCTATTGTTTTAAATCCTTTCGTATCTCCGGGAATTAATTTGCCAAAGACATCGGTGAATTTTTTTATTCCATCGTTAGAGGAAACAATTGCCAGTTTATGCCATTTAGTAAAATATTTCAAGCCCAACATGGCATCGTCAATCCATGCGCCTGCAGAATAATTTGATAACGATGTTTCTATTACAAGGAGGTAATTTATTTTTCCGAAGGCTTTGGCAATACTGTCCACGAGTGGATAAATTATTTTTTGGTAATCATCGCTGGTAACTTTTCCTGTGGCTTTGAAACCAGCAACGTAAGCGGGTAAGCCGGTAATTACTTCTATCATGCGATTATATTTTAAGGGTTCTATTACTTTTTTGCGCAGATGGCCGCTTGTCCGCAATTGACAGCAAAAGCCAATACGCATAATTCTTAAACAATTTTTATCCAGAAACGGCAATATTAATTCCGCTAAAAAAACCGCGCCTCACGGCGCGGTTCATTAAGCGGAATTAATATTTTTTATTTTTTATGTTTTTTCTTTGATTGAGCCTCTAATGCTTTCTTTTCGATTTCCTGCTGTTCAGCCTGGTATGCACTATTGAGTGAATCCTTTTTCATCTGCTCCTGTTGTTGCATTTCTGCAGCCATTTTTGCTTTTTCTTCCTGCTTAGCCTGTTCAGCCGCCGCATTCTTTTGATCAACCATTGCATATTGCTCCTGCATTTTAGTAGAAACGGCATTATTGAGCACCATTGCAAATTTATTACGTGTCATGGAAGTAGCATAAGGGTTCATGCCACTTTTGTCGTAGTTAAACACTTTGTTTAATGCATTGTAAACATCTTTTTCACTCATGACAGCTCCCGGGTCAAGTTTTTTTGAATTGGTAAAAGGAGCTGTCACCCCTTTTTCCATAAGTGACTGCACAGCGGGATAATAAACACTTCCTTCTTCCAAATCGGTAAAACCGGATGGATTAGTCATGCTGCTATCCGAGGCGGTCATTCCTGAATTGCCCATTGCTGTGGTATTTGCATTCATCATACTATCAATACCATTCTCAACAGCAAAGTTTTTTATTGCACTAAGAGAAGAATTTAAAGCAACAATAAAGTCTCCTTTTCTCAAAGGTTCGTTACCTCTGAATGTATTGTCATCGTATGTTAAAGTAACGTGTTCATCAATAAGGTTTTTAACGCTATTGTAAGCCCTGTTACTATCGGCCATGTCTGTAACATCGGTGATTGATGATGGGTTACCAAAATTTGTTTCTACAAATTTCGGAGCAGGCGCTGCTTTAATTTTTGTTTTAGTTCTCGTTTGAGCCTCCACATTTCCCATCAATAATGAGAATATAAAAAGTGAAGAGATTAATTTTAAATAACGTTTCATTTTTTAAATTTTAAGGTTTGTTTGATCTGTTAATAGTTGAATTTAGGTTCAATACCCTCTCATAACCAAATTCAATGCCTGAAATTTAAAAGTGCAAAAAAAACTGTCGAAAGCCCGGTTGGTATTCATTTTTAAAAATTGTAAATTTGAATAATTTTTATACTATGGATACAATTAAACCCTATACAAAAGAAGCCTTCGAGACGGATATCTTACTCGAAGAGAATAATGGTTGCCAGTTAATTGTATGGAATGATGATGTAACTACATTTGAATGGGTGATAACCACTTTAGTTGAGGTGTGTAACCATACAGCAGAGCAAGCCGAGCAGTGCGCTATGATTATACATACCAAGGGAAAATATTCAGTAAAAGAAGGCTCTTATGAATTTTTAAAACCCATGTGCGATAGTATTACAGAAAGAGGTATTGGTGCAACGGTCGAACAACTTTCAGAACAATAAGTTATAAAATATATTTTTTAACAACTTTTTTTGATCCCGTCTTTTCTTTACCCATTTACCTTACAATAAATTTTGATGCCTTTTTTTATTACAGGTAATCATACCAATTTTCCATCAGTTGAACTGGCGCATGAAGATGGCCTTCTTGCTGTAGGCGGCACTCTTTCATTAGAAAGGCTTACCGATGCCTATTAAAAAGGAATATTTCCCTGGAATAATGCAGGCGAACCTGTATGCTGGTATTGCCCCGATCCAAGATTTGTTCTATACCCGAAAAACCTAAAAGTGAGTCGGAGCATGAAAACAATTCTCAATAGCCGGAAATTCACATTCTCCATTGATAAAGCTTTTACAGATGTTATCAGAAATTGCCGCATATCAAAGGGAAGAGGTGAGGGTGAAACATGGATCAGCGATGAAATAGAAAATGCGTACATCATGCTTTTCGAAAAAGGCCTTGCACATAGCGCGGAAGCATGGCGGGGTGATAAGTTAGTGGGTGGATTGTACGGAGTACAGTTGGGTAAAGTTTTTTTTGGCGAAAGCATGTTTGCCGATGATAGTAATGCCAGTAAATTTGCCTTTATTAATTATGTGAGAGAAGCAGAAAAAAAGGGTGTTGAAATAATTGATTGCCAGGTTTACACACCGCACCTGGAAAGCCTCGGGGCTGAATTCATACCACGAAAAAAATTTATTGAGACTCTTGGTAAATTAATTTGACAAAGAGATTTTTTTATGCGGATACCTGCTTATATGCTGGAACACAAGGCCACGGATATAATCATTTTCAGCATGTGGAGTGAGCTGAGATTTTAAATCTTCTATCGTTTGAAATGTCATGTCTGAAGGCAAATAGCCCATCCCGAAAAACCTGCCTTTTTCGATGAGGATACAACTTTGCTCTTCCTTTTTTAATCCTGAATCTACTAATGCAAAGCTCGGTAGTTCATTATTGAGATACTGTATGCAGGCATCCACCCTGCTGTTGTATCTTTTTGAATGCTCCTTTTGCTCACAAGCTCCCTTACATTTCTTATCCAAAAGCATTTGACACTCCACTTGTTCAGCCTGGAGAAAACATAATTTAGGGCAAAGCTCAAACTGCAACATAAGCTTGTTTAATAGAGTATGCCCTTCCGTAAGCAGGTTGAAAGTATATAGCGGTTTTATATTCTTTTTCTTTTTCTCGATGCACAATCTTTGGTAGCCTTTCCTGTCCTCAAAAGTGTATAGTCCATAAGATTGTTCAAACCTTTTTTGGCTGCGGTTTTGTTCGGGCCAGAGTTTTTTTATTTCGATACTTTCGAGAATGAAGGCCATTAATTCCGTTGCCGTAGCCTGGTAACTGATATTATAAATTTTCTTTAAAAATTCTTGTTTTTGCCTTGTTGGTTTATTGTTGGTAAAATGGCTGCTCACCCGCTTATTAAGACTCTTTGCTTTACCTACGTAAATAATCTTTCCTTTTTTATCATGAAAATAATAGACACCAGGATCAACCGGTATTTGTTTTACAATAGAAGCAGGAATATTAGGCGGAATTGATTGCTCTTTACTTTTTACTTTTAGCATCGCCTGAACGTGGCCGTTAGTGTCGTACGAAAGCAGGTGATGGAAAAGCCGAACTGTTGCATGGGCGTCGCCACTTGCCCTGTGCCTTGCTTCAATGTCTATTCCCAGGTGCTTGCATATTTTTCCAAGGCCATAGCCTTGCAATCCGGGAAGGATTTGCCTGCCAAGCCTTACTGTACATAGCTTCCGGCAATTAAGATCATACCCGGATTTCGCCAAATGATGTTTTACAAATGAATAATCAAAATTTACATTGTGCGCAACGAAAACCCTGTCTGCAAGAAGTGCATAAAGCTCGTCAGCGATGCTGCTGAATGGCCTTTCAAATTCCACCATTTCATTTGTAATACCGGTAAGAGCCTCCACATACCTCGGGATTGTGTAAACGGGGTTTAATAATGTTGCATACTGCCTTAAAATATTCTTGCCATCGGTTATGAACACGGCAATCTCAGTTATCCCGTTTGAAGCGGCATAGCCCCCGGTAGTTTCAATATCAACTATAGCGTATTCCAAAAAGCGTGTTTAGAATGTAAACTTAAAACTTCTTACTAAAATAGTAGCTGCTGTTTTAATTACATTTGCAGCAATACACATTTTAGGAAAATTTATGGAGCTAAGCAAAAATTATATACCAGCGAATACGGAAGATAAATGGTACAAACACTGGCTTGAAAAAAATTATTTTATAAGTAATCCCGATGAAAGGCCTTCTTATACGGTCGTAATACCACCGCCAAACGTAACAGGCGTATTACACATGGGTCATACCTTGAATGAGACAGTACAGGATATTCTTATCAGGAAGGCCAGGATGAGTGGCTTTAATACATGTTGGGTACCGGGAAGCGATCATGCATCTATTGCAACTGAAGCAAAAGTTGTTGATATGCTGAAACATGAAAAGGGTATCGATAAAAATAATCTTTCGAGAGAAGAATTTTTGAAATACGCATTTGAATGGAAGGAAAAGTACGGAAATATTATTTACAGCCAGATTGCAAAATTGGGTTGCAGTGTTGACTGGAGCCGCACCACTTTTACAATGGATGATCATTATTACAAAGCTGTAATAAAAGTATTCATTGATTTGTACAATAAAGGGCTCATTTATCGCGGGGCCAGAATGATAAATTGGGATCCGGCAGCCAAAACCGCATTGAGTGATGAGGAGGTAGAACATAAGGATGTGACAGGAAAATTGTATTACATAAAATATGAGATTGCATCTTCAAATGGCAGTCCAAATGCACCAGGTGCACTCAACCACATCGTAATTGCCACCCAACGCCCCGAAACAATTATGGGCGATACCGCAGTGTGCGCAAATCCTGGTGATGAGCGATACGCTTATTTAAATGGTCAAAGTGTTTTGGTACCATTGATAAATAAAGCGGTGCCTGTAATTTTTGATGATTATGTTGATAAAGATTTTGGAACGGGTATTTTAAAGATTACACCGGCACATGATATTAATGATTACAATATCGGTTTAAAACATAACCTGCCGGTGGTAGATACTTTAAACTCAGATGGCACCATGAGCGAAGCTGCCCAGATATATGTAGGTGAAGAGCGGTTTGCTGTGCGTAAAAAAATTGTTGAAGAGCTAAGGGAAAAAGGACTACTGGTGAAAGAGGAAGAGTATACCACAAGAATTGGCTATAGTCAACGAACTAACGTAGTAGTAGAGCCTAAAATATCTACGCAATGGTTCCTGAGGATGAAAGAATTTGCACAGCCTGCTTTGAAGGAGGTTACGTCTGGAAATATCTCTATCCATCCGGGCGACAAGTTCAACGCCACTTATAAATACTGGCTCGAAAATGTAAAGGACTGGTGCATTAGCAGGCAGCTATGGTGGGGACAACAAATCCCTGCATGGTACGATGAAGAGGGGAAATTTGTTGTAGCCGAAAACGAAGCAGAAGCACAAAAATTATTCAATGATCAATATTCAATAGTCAACACACGGTTAAAGCAGGATGAAGATGTTTTCGATACCTGGTTTTCAGCATGGCTATGGCCCATAGAAGTTTTCAATGGTATCACATCGCCGGGCAATGCTGATATTAAATATTATTACCCGACCTCTGTATTGGTGACCGGACAGGATATTATTTTCTTTTGGGTTGCCCGAATGATAATGGCCGGTATGGAATACATGGGAGAGAAACCTTTCAGTGATGTTTATTTCACGGGGATGGTTCGCGATAAAATGGGCAGAAAAATGAGTAAGCAGCTTGGCAATAGTCCCGATCTTTTGGAACTGATTAAAGAATATGGTGCAGATGCGGTACGCTTTGGAATAATGATTTCCTCGCCTGCCGGTAACGATCTTTTATTTGATGAAAGCAGTCTTGAACAAGGCAAACACTTTAACAACAAACTATGGAATGCCTTGAAGCTCATAAAAATGTGGGCGGCAAAAACTGGGCAGGACGACAACGGGCATTCACTCGAAGAGACAAGCAGGGCAAATACCAAATCAGGAACAACAACAGGGAGTTTTGCGATAGCGTGGTTTCAAAACAGGCTAAATGAGGTGCAACTTGAAGTAGAAAAACTAATAAAAGAATTCCGGTTGAGCGAAGGCTTAAAAACAATTTATTCATTGATATGGGATGATTATTGCAGTTGGTTACTGGAATGGATCAAGCCTGAATACGGCAAATCTGTCAGCAAGGAAGTTTACGATGCTGCCGTTTATTTTTTTGAAGAAATTTTGCAGATACTTCATCCTTATATGCCATTCATTACCGAGGAAATATATCACCAATTAAAAGACAGGGATGACGACCTTATTGTAAAACAATTTGAAGAAACGCCTTTGCCAAATGAAGAAATGCTGCAACTTGGAAGTAAGCTTAAAGATATTATCACTTCCATTCGTGATGCGAGAAATAAAAATAATATTAAACCTAAAGAGACATTGAGGCTTTACATTGAAACCACGGAAGTCTCCTCTTATGATTCTCTGCAACAGATTTTGAGTAAACAAATAAATGCTGAGTCTATAAAATTCAATACAACTCCGGCGGATGGAGCAATAACAATCGTCGTAGGGAAAGAAAAATTATTTATTGAAACCAATATTGAAATTGACCTAAAATCTCAAAAAGAGAAATTGCTTAAAGACCTTGATTATCTTAAAGGTTTCCTAAATACAGTAGATAAAAAATTAAGTAATGATAAATTTGTACAGAACGCGAAACCCGAGGTTATTGAATTGGAAAGAAAAAAGAAATCGGATGCACAGGAAAAGATAACGATGATCGAGCAAAGCCTTTTAGCAATAAATTAACCAGAATCGTGTTAAAGGCACATAAAATCTATTTATGCAAAAATACCTAAAGCAGTTTCTCATTTTTACCGTTTGTTTTTTTACAGGCCTTCTTTGCTTTGCCCAGCAATTACCTAAGAAACCGGTAATAACCACGATTGCTAAATTCAAGCCACCTGTTGTAAAATCTTATTTAGGTGTGAATACCAATGGAGCGACTGTTACAAGCGATGAAGCGAACCAACTAATTGCTCTGCCTTTAAAAATATCTGATGCACAAAACAATGTTTATCCGATAGCGTCTTATCATTTTTTATACAAAAGAAAAGGTATAATTGAGGATGAAGAAATAGGCCGTTCGCAAGTAACCTTTACTACAGTAGCTGATGTGTTTACTGCTACTCCCCTCCCAAAAGTATGGATTGATAATATTCAAAACGGGTTTCAAAAAGGAGAAGAAATATATTTTTTTGACATTGTTGTAAAAGATAAGGAGGGGAGAAAATTTTTTTCTCCTGATCTGAAGATCACTATTAAATAAATGATATCGATAAAAACTGCGACTGAAGAGGATTTGCAGATTGTACATACTCTAGCACACCAAATATGGCCACTTGCATACAGTGAAATTCTATCGTCCGATCAGCTCGAATACATGCTGGAACTAATTTATTCCCCGTTTTCGCTTAAACAGCAACTGGTTGAGCTAGGGCACAACTTTTTGATTGTACTTGATAATGATCATTCGGTAGGGTTTGCTTCGTTTTCGCAAAAGGAAGAGAAAGGTACAGCCTACCGACTTCATAAAATCTATGTATCTCCGCAAAAACAGGGAACCGGAACAGGGAAATTATTGTTAACCTATATAATCAATTCAGTGAAATCAACCGGTGGCACCTCGCTGGAATTGAATGTGAACCGGCAAAACAAAGCCCGGTATTTCTATGAAAAATCCGGCTTTGAGATTATTGCACAGGAAGATATTGACATAGGCAAAGGTTATTTTATGAACGATTTTATAATGCGAGTTTGCCTTTAGAAATAGCTTTCCATCTATCTGCCTGAAATGGCCGTTAATCCTCAAGGAATCACCACTTATTCATTAACAAGCCATAAGCATCCATACTTACGTGATGAGTGTTCTTTCTTGTTCATTTATTTTTTAGTTTTAAGTGTATATCAGAAATAAATTATTTGATTTTCAAATTACTTATGAGGAAACAGGTTTGTCTTTTCTCACTCACGTTTTGTATTATAAGCCATACCTATGGCCAGGGTAAAGTAGTTGACAGCCTTCTCAACTGGATCAATGAAAATCCTACTATTGATTCGCAATACATTCAAACCCTCCACCGAATAAGTTACAGGCTTAGCGAGAAAGATGTTAATGGTGCATACTACTATTATGAAAAAGTTTCGCAACTGAGCGACAGTCTTAATTTCAATTTCGGCAAAGCCCTGGCACAAATTAATCTTGGAATACTTCATTACAATTCCGGCGCCCTTATAGCAAGTAATAATGCATACTTTAAAGCAATTGACTATGCTGAAGTATCCGGTGCGCAAAGAGTGAAAGCGGTTTCTCTTAATAATATCGGCGATAATTTCAAGACACTTAAAAATTATAAGAAATGCAGGGAATATACGTACGATGCTATCGAAATAAATAAGCAGCTAAAGGCATGGCGGGGTGTAGCGATTAATTATGAATTGTTGCAGGAATGCGATCTTGAAGAAAAGCTATACAAGAATGCAAAAAATAACCTGGAAAAAGGTATGCCTTATGCAAGGCTGGCTGATGAGAACTATATTCTATCACAATATTATGTGGGGTTTGGTAAAATAAATGCAATTGAAAACAAATTAGATTCTGCGCTTTTCTATTTTAATAAAGCCATGAGCCAGGCCATGGTCCAAAATGATTTAAGGAATAAATACCAGGTCTATCTTGCGGAAGCTCAATATTTGAAAAAATTATCTCCCGATCGCCGCCTGGTTTTGCTGGACAGTGCGCTGAATATTGCGCGGAGAACCGAATACAGTGAAGGGATTTCAAAAGCTGCTGAACAAATGTCGATAGTGTATGAAGAGAAAAGAGATAAGGATTCATCATTATATTTTTATCATATTTACAGAACTGCCGCCGATTCCCTGTTTTCGGAAAATAACAGGCGTAATGTTTTGCTTAATGAATCTGAATGGCTGATAAAGCGAAAGGAAATTGAGAACGGACATTTATTAGAATTGTCCGATTTGCAAAAACGGCAAATCATTTTTAAAAATGCTTTATTGCTTGCTGTTTTTATTCTTTTGTTTCTTACAATTATCATTGCATTTTTCATCAACAAATCATTTCAATCCAAAAAGAAAAGGGCTGAGTTTCTTTTCAAACAAAAAATTGCTGAGTCGCAAATACAATCACTCCGTGCGCAAATGAACCCTCATTTTATTTTCAACAGCCTTAACAGCATTGAAAATTTTATGATGCAAAACGAGAAAAGAAAAGCCAGCGATTATATGCACAAGTTCGCACTACTCATAAGAACAATACTGGAGAGCAGCCGTAATGAACTAACCACGGTATTACTAGACCTTGAAGCACTAAAATTATATATTGACCTGGAGCAAATGCGGTTTCACAATAAGTTTTGTTACGAGGAAAATATCGACCCCGACCTCCTGAGAGGAGACTATTATGTTCCATCATTATTAATACAGCCGTACGTTGAAAATGCTATTGTGCATGGAATGGCGCATAGCGACAGGAATGATTTGAAATTAATTGTTTCTGCCTCGCTTGAGGATGACTATATAAAATATATAATTAAGGACAATGGAATAGGCAGAACCCAGGCGGCAGAATACAATAAGCTTAACAAGCTGCGACATAAAAGCGTCGGACTAAAAATAACTGAGGATCGAATTCAATTATATAACCAGGAACACAACGCAAACGGCTATGTAAAAATCTTCGACCTGGCAGATGGTAATAGCAACCCGGTTGGCACAAGGGTTGAAGTAAAAATAAAAGCGACTTAAAATGGAAAAGATAAGAGCAATACTCATCGATGATGAATTTAACAGCCTGCAAAATCTTCAACAAAAGCTTGAAGGATTTTGCCCTGATGTAAATGTGATAGCGGTGTCCCAAAAACCCGAAGATGGTTTGTTACTAATCCGGCAATACAATCCCGATGTTGTTTTTCTTGACATCGAAATGCCGAGAATGAGTGGCTTTAGAATGCTTGAAGAGATAGGCGAATATGATTTTGAAATCATATTTACTACGGCCTACAATCACTATTCCATAGATGCAATACGCATAAGCGCCTTCGATTACCTTGTAAAACCAATTGGCATTGAAGACTTGCAAAAAGCAATTGAGCGATTAAAAAAAACACATGACATACAAACAAAAGAAAAAATAGATATTCTAAAAAAATCACTAAGTGATAATAAAAGCCAGGAGGATAAAATTGCGATTTCAACATCGGAAGGGATTGAATTTATTCCTATAAAGAATATCCTTCATATAGAATCAAAATCCAACTACAGTAAAATTTATCTCCCGGAAAATAAAAGTTTAATGGTATCAAAAATTTTAAAGGATTTTGAGGAAATGCTTGTGCCATACAATTTTTACCGCATACACAATTCACACCTGATAAATCTCAATTACATAAAAAAATATATGCGGAGTAAGGGTGGACACGTAATGCTGCAGGATGGAACTCTTATCGATATTTCACGGCGCAAGAAGGAAGAGTTTTTAAAAATGATAAGCGGGTAACTATTTTATGTTGGGAGTAATGTATTGCAGAATAGTGAGTGGCGAGTTGTAAGTAAAATACAGATATCCTGCCTCAACACTCGCAATCACCACTAACAACTCACGATTAACTTAACACTAATAAATGGTCATTAAATCAGCAGCTCAAAAAGTCAATTTACTTTTTCAATAAACTAACTGATGGGTTTGCTTTATTACGCCCATTACGAAAACACTTTGTACATGGCCCATGTTTTCTATCTGGCTTAACTTATTTACATGAAAGTCGTAATAGGTATTCATGTCTTCGCAAGCTACTTTAAGCATAAAATCAAATTCGCCTGAAATGCTGAAACATTCCACTACTTCATTTAATTCATGTATCGTTTTAATAAATTTTACGCCGGCATTTTTACTATGTTGTTTAAGTGAGACATAGCAGATCACTATCAATCCTCTTTTAACTTTTGCATGATCTACTAGTGTTGCATATTGTTTTATAACCCCGGAGTCTTCCATCCTTTTTATTCTTTCATGTACAGGTGTGGTACTCAGGTGCACTTTTCCCGATATTTCTTTTATCGTGATCCTTGCATTTTCCTGCAAAAGCCTCAGTATTGCAAGATCCTTCGTGTCTAATGCATTTTCAGAATTCGGCATTTTTTCTTTTTGCTCCACTTTTGACATGTAACTTTTGCTATTTATTCTTTATTATAGATGAATATAGCTGTTTTATCCTGAACTTATCTATATACTTAGGAATTTATCCTGCTATTGAGTAAATTTGTGTCTTAAAAAAATCACTATGTCAACAACTACAAAAAACAGAATTGATTTTAGCCTAAAAAATAAGGTTAAGGATATGAGCCTTGCTGAATGGGGCCGTAAAGAAATTAAGCTGGCCGAAGCTGAAATGCCTGGCCTTATGTCTTTAAGGGAAGAATTTGGTAAAGACAAACCATTGAAAGGCGCCCGTATAGCAGGTTGCCTTCACATGACTATTCAAACTGCTGTGCTGATTGAAACTTTAATCGAGTTAGGCGCAGAAGTAAAATGGAGTTCGTGCAACATATTTTCTACACAGGACCAGGCTGCAGCCGCGGTTGCTGCAGAAGGAATAGGTGTATTTGCATGGAAAGGTCAAACACAAGCTGAGAGTGATTGGTGTATTGAGCAAACTTTATTCTTTGGGAGCGAAGACCGCCCTCTTAACATGATATTAGATGACGGCGGTGACCTAACTAACATGGTTTTTGATCAATACCCTGAACTGATACATCATGTAAAAGGATTGTCAGAAGAAACAACAACAGGCGTTCACAGGCTGTATGAAAGAATGGAAAAAGGCACATTGCCTATTCCTGCGATTAACATTAATGATTCTGTTACCAAATCTAAATTTGATAATAAATATGGTTGCAAAGAAAGTCTTGTGGATGCAATAAGAAGGGCAACTGATATTATGATGGCAGGTAAGGTTGCTGTTGTGGGTGGATATGGCGATGTGGGAAAAGGTTCTGCGGCAAGTTTGCGTGGTGCTGGTGCAAGAGTAATTGTTACTGAAATTGATCCTATTTGCGCTTTGCAGGCAGCTATGGACGGTTATGAAGTGAAGAAAATGATTGATGCGGTAAAAGAGGCTGACATCATCGTCACCGCTTCAGGATGTCGCGACTTGATAAGAAAAGAGCATTTTCTTGCAATGAAGGACAAGGCAATTGTTTGTAACATCGGGCATTTCGATATTGAAATTGATATCGCATGGATCAATGAAAATTATGGCCACACAAAAGATACCATTAAGCCACAGGTTGATATGTACACAATCGATGGGAAAGATATTATCGTGTTAGCTGAAGGGCGCCTTGTTAATTTAGGATGCGCTACAGGCCACCCAAGTTTTGTAATGAGTAATTCATTTACTAACCAGGTTCTTGCACAGCTCGAATTATGGCTACAGGCTGATAAGTATGAAAATAAAGTGTATGTACTTCCTAAGCATCTTGACGAAAAAGTTGCACGCCTGCATTTGAGCAAGATCGGTGTTGAACTTGAGGAACTTACTACAGAACAAAGCAAATATTTAGGCATTTCCAAAGAAGGGCCTTACAAGCCTGAAATGTACAGATATTGATTAACAATTGGGTTTTGATTTAGTTTGGCAAAAATAGAATACCTTTCTATGGTGTAACTTTAATGTGAATTAGTTGTTAAGCTTATGTTCCGATAAAAAAAATTCATTTATTTAAACAAAAACACACTTAATATTGTCATAAGTCAGGATTTTGTATTGATAGATTAAGCTCAGAAAATTTTCAACACAAAATCCATAATCATTATAACCTTAAAATAGAATAAAATGAGAACAGGAAGACCAAGAGAAAGAGCAATTACATTAAGAGATGGATTTTATATAGAAATTTATAATTCACCTGACGGTAAAGGCTTAAAGCTTAGAAGCGAGAGCGAGGAGGCAATGGAGATCGCCGCAAAACAATATTCAAGATTTAAGAAAGTAGTTATTCTTGGAGAATATAAGAATGGTGTTAAGCAGGTTGAACAAAACGCCTGATTAGACGCGGATATCTTTAATACTTTCAATAATCTCTTTGTTCAGTTGTCTGACATTGAGTATTTTAATTCTTTCCAATCCACTTGTAAAAGTGGGTTTTTTATTAACTTCCGGCAAATGTATTATTTGGTGTAGATGTAATCTTGCTGATTCCCGAGATCATTCCCCCAAAAAATAAATAAACAAACACAGGACAGTTCTGAGGACTTAAAGTTCGTAAATATTCGGGGCTCGACTCCACTATCATTTATTTCTCAATTTAATCTTCTCTTTCGCGGTTGTCTCTGCCTTTCTTGAAAAGTGAAAATTCACTATCACCAAATTTATAGCTAAAAGTGATCCGGAATCTTCTTACACTCCAGCGACGATAGGATTCCTGGTAAAAGGTTTCTGTATCATAAATTACCCCGTAGCGATGCGTATTAAAAATATCATTAACAGCGAAAGTCAATGAACCCTTATTATTCTTAAATAAATCCTTTCGTAATGCAAAGTCTGAATCGAACTGCTCCAATCTTTTGCCTTGTGGGATAATACGGGGAGATTCATATTCACCTGTGACCTGGAAGCTCAGCTTATTGAATACAGAAGGATTTTTTGTTTCAATCTTATAGTTAGCAGTAAATTTAGTACTCCAGTTGAAGCCCTCGTTACTGAGGTTTTGTTGGTTCACATTCGCATTTACTTTCCTATATCCTACACTAAAGGACGGCGTAACATCGAAATTTTTACTAAACTTTTGTTGTAGTGTAAGCTCCAGTCCCATCCTGTTAGTGCTTTGTGCGTTAATGAAAGTATTCAATATGGCATTGGGATCAACCGCGGCATTATTCAATTGTTGAAACTGCACATCTGTTAAAGTATCACTGTATCTGGTAATATCCTGTTGTGTATTGCGATAATATAATACTGCAAGAAAATTACTCCTGTTTTTAAAAGTCTTACTGTAATTAAATTCAAGTGAATTTGTAAATTCAGGCTTTAGCTGAGGATTACCCTGCTGTATATTTAATGGATCATTGATATCGATAAACGGGTTTAATTGCCAAAAATTAGGCCTGCGTACACGCCGGGAATAATTAAGCTGGATTTCTTCATTATCATTTAATTTTTTTGAAAGGTATAAACTTGGAAATAGCGCATCCCATATATTTTTTAATTGGCTTGGATATTCATAACCAAATGTTTTGGCGCTATCGATAAGTGTGCCGGTAAATTTTGAATACTCGCCCCTGAGGCCAGCCTGGTAGCCGATACTTTTAATTTTACCCGTATAAGTAAAATAGGCTGCATGCACCACTTCGGTGTATTTATAATTATTACTAAGCGGCAATTTTATCTCGGCTCCGTTAGTAAGCGCAAATGAATTAAAATAACTTGTATAATTATTTATATAGCTGCGCAAACCAGTTTCTATTTTATTTTCATCTTTAAGCGGATTCACAAAATCAATTTTTGCAGTAACCTGGTTATTGTTATTGGCACCCTGGTTTCGCACCAGGTTTGGATCACTGTACAAAGATCCATCGGTTAGGTAAAATGTATTAAGAATACTGGAGTTGTCATTTACGTCACCATAGTTAACATCTACACTCGCATTTATTTCTTCGCCTTCCTTTGGAAATTTATGCGTGTAATTACCTTGTGTATTATACCTGTTAAACTGGAATCTGCTATCAGACGTTCTCTCGCCATATCGTTCCATTATTTTATTACTATTCAGGTATTCCTGGTTTTGTGATTCAGTATTAGTAAACCTTCCCTGAACAAAACCTTGCGATAAGGTAAGCGTATTCCTGTTATCAATAAAATAATCAATTCCAAATCTTAATGATGTAAACTTTCTTGTACGTTCATTATTTGAATATTGATTAAAATAATTTTCAGTAATTCCGTTAACCCTGTTTTGCCTGAAGCTTTTACTATCAGATTTACCACCGGATTGATTATAATTTCCGCTAAGGAAAAAGTTTAATTTCCCCTGCCTCAAGTTTAAGTTGGCATTGCCGGAAAGTATGCTCTGAGTACCTGCAGCCACCGAAACTAAGCCGTTCAATCCAGTGCGCTTATTTTTCTTGAGAATAATATTAATAATTCCGCCGGTGCTGGATGCATCATATTTTGCTGAAGGATTTGTAATGAGTTCTATGCGATCAATATTATCTGAGGGAATTTGATCGAGCGTTAAAATAGTAGGCCTGCCATCAATAAAAATTGTAGGTGAGGAATTTCGCAACTCAACATTTCCATCAACATCTACCGATACAGACGGAATATTTTTCATGATGTCAACAGCTGTACCGCCTTTTGAAGTGAGGCTTTTATCTACATCAAATATTTTTTTATCAATTCCCATCTGCAAAGCAGGTTTATCAAGTACAATGGTAACTGCGTCGAGCTTTTGCGCCTGCTGCACCATAACGATGTTTCCAACATCTTTCACCTGGCTATTTCCACCCACATCATTTTCATTTTTTTCAAAGGAAATAAAATCCCTGTGAAGGCCGTACCCTACCGCTGATATCACGATTTGTAAGCTATCTGATTGAGGAATATTTTGAAAATCAAAATCACCATTAGGCCTTGTTAACATTGCTGCAACCGTGGAATCTTTAGTTTGCAGATCAGTTGGATCTTTCACCGTTGCAATTATTTGAACGCTTGCAGACTCTACTGGCTTTTTTTGCAAATCAATAACCTTACCATATACCCTGTTCTTTGAAGCAATGCGAATAACCGAATTATCGTTTTCCGGAATGGGCTCCTTGTCTATCTGACACCACGAAGTGAATGAATAAAAAAATGCTGTAATAAATAGTAAAATAAACTTCATCGAAATTGTATTTATCGTCGCTGTGCAACAAAAGGTGAAATGATAATCCGGAACATTAGCTTTTCCAGAATAAAAAATATGGAATTGCAAATTTACAAAATGATAACGACTGAAAGCCAATGTTGTTCATTAGTATGTTGAATAGATAAACAAGTATCCATCAAATATTATTTTTTGTTTATCAATTAAGTACCCCATCATTGAAAGTTTTACTAGATTAGAACGCCTCACAGTTCGACTTAAAATAATTTCATTTGGAAAGTTGCCAGCATGAATGGTTCCAGGTAGTCTTTTTTCGAGCAAGTTTACAACTAACCTGTGCGCATAGTTAGAAAAGGAACTTCCAAATTATTAGCATTTGGATTGCTGAGAGATATTCTAAACACCTAAAATAATAATGCTTTTGCCAATAAGTATACTATCTAATAAACTAATTTTACGATTCTCTTAAATTATGAATAAGAACAGGCCAAAAATCGATATTGTAAATTCTGTTTTAGAAGATTGCATTACTGCTTTCCCGGTGTCATCATTTATTATAAGCCTTTATAAGCAGTATATGCAGCGCGGAAGCCTTAGTAAAAAACAATTGCAAGGCCTATATAGCAAAGCTTCAAAGATCGAAGACATTTCTCCCGGCAAATTAGGTACGCTCGAAGCAATTATTAAAAAAATGCCCACAAAATATAAATCTGAATTGCCTGAAAATGCTCCGATGTTTGAAAAGGATAAAATTGCGGGCGAA
The DNA here is from genome assembly GCA_040007435.1 of Ginsengibacter sp. GTDB lineage: Bacteria > Bacteroidota > Bacteroidia > Chitinophagales > Chitinophagaceae > Ginsengibacter. Next base: position 41,259 of record JBDTUZ010000021.1, read on the forward strand.
ATGATCGGGGGTATTCTTTTAAAATATCCGCTTCATAAAAGAGTATTATACCTAAAAGCTAAATATGATAACAACGAAGTTTTATCTGCTTCCGAGAATGCCGAGCTAAAAAAATTCAATGAATTACTTGTAAAAAATAAGTAGTTACTTTTGGTAATCTCTTTTAGAACAAAAGGATTTATTGAATAATCACTGTCATAAAAAAAGCCGGATCTACCGGCTTAAAATGTACAAATCGTATATTATAGAAAGGAACGAATACTTTATTTTTCATCATTACCTACAACACGGTATTGAACGGTATCTCCATTAGTTTCTTCTTTCAAATAAGTATTATCCGGAGCTAGATATAATTTCTCTCCATTCAATGTTATTACCTTGGAACCTTCGGGCAATTGAGGTACTATATCCCCATTTTGCAATTGCAGTGATTGGGGAGCATCTAAATTGCTGCTGTCGTCTTCATACGAATTATTGATCTCTCCATTTTTACCAACTACTAGGTACACTCGTTTTCCTTTAGAATTCCTGTCCTCTTTGAAGTAGGTACCATTCAGTTCATAAAATCTCTCACCATTTACTTTCACAGATTTAGCACCATCCGGCAAAGAGCTAACTGTAGCACCCATCGGCGCATCTATTACTTCATAGTTATTTTCATATTGCCTGTAGAAAATTCCGCTGTAATAATAATAAGGATTGAGGCCTACGTAAATGCGGCTATATCCAAACGGAAGGGTTGAAATCCGAACCCCAAATGGCGGAAATATTGGCTGGTAGTATCCGCCATAATAGTCATAAAAAAGACCACTTGAATAATAGTAGGGATAACTTCCAAAATATACAGATACACAATTATATGGCCTGTAGCTATATCTTGGTCCGGACATTCTATAAATGGGGCGATTGTACCCGCTCCTGTAGTAATAATTCCTATTATAGGAAACGTTTCCGTATGAACTGTTTCTATAATTATTATTATTATAGTTATTATTATTCCTGTAATTATTATTATTTCGATAATTATTATTTCCTCTAACAGGATCGCGGTCATACCTTCTTTGCTGATCAACACCTGAAGAGGAACGTGGAAATACCCTCGAAGTGGAACTGTTTCTTTGAGATTCAATAGCAACTTGTTGATTTCTGGCGGTATTTACTCTTTCAATATTATTACCCGATGCATTTTGTCGATTTGCTCTTGCTGCGGTATTATTATTTATTGATGTTACACGCTGGTTATTGAAAGAGTTATTATTACCATTGTTTCGTTCGGTTCGTGCCGGAGTATTAAAAGTTCTTTGGGGAGCCCTTTCAACGCGTGACTGAGAAACGCCCGATTGGCTGTTATCCCGCTGGCCACCATTGTTCCCGCGTCTTTGCGCTTCAGCGCTTGCAGATAAACCCACCGAAAAAACAAAGAGTAGAATTATGACATTTATAATTTTCATGTTTATGATTTTAAATAATTGTGTTACCAAATTTAATCTATATGTTTAGAAGGAAATAGCTTGTGTGTGTTAATTATTCTTTTAATTTATTGATTATCATTTTTTAATTGCTCGGCATATTTGACACAATATAAGACACAGGGTTTAATATAAATAGTTGCATTCGGAGGTTTAAAATATATCTATAACAACCCTATAACATGTTTAAATTTATTGGCTCCTTTCTAACTTCAGAATTACTATAGAATCAACATAAAAAAACTTTTTAGCATTTTTGGCAGATCGTTAAATCGGATTTTACCTGCTATATAAATAGAATAATATGCCTTCAGTAAATAAATTAAATTACACGCCAGGTCATTAAAATCTTACCATAAATTAACTTAGGTGAATAAATATTTTTTTACATCATTAGCATTTGCTCTCCTGTTGAGTTGTAACAGTAACGATCAAAAACAAACTCCGGACAACAATAAAGAATTAGCAAAAATTATGGCAGACTATTATAATGGGAGAATGGAGTTATTCCCCATTGAAGCAACATGGAATGGGGACACAAGCCATAACGATAAATTTTATGCGGATTTCACTGATAGCTATCGGACAAAAATTAAAGACTTTTATGCAAAGACGCTAAACGACCTTCATAAAGTAAAAAGGGAAGACCTTAATGAAAATGATAAGATCAGTTACGATTTTCTGGAATACTATAACAGCATTTTGATTCATGAATTTGACTACAAATTCAACCTTATTCCAACCGACCAGATGTGGGGTGTTCATCTCGTAATGGGTCAGTTCGCCAGTGGAACCAGCGCACAACCTTTTAAAACCGTTAAGGATTACGATAACTGGCTCAAACGTATTGACGCTTTTGATATTTGGATTGACAGTGCCATTGTATATTTCAAAAAGGGCGCAGCAGAAAATTTTGTTTTACCAAAATCCATTGTACTAAAAATGATCCCCCAATTTGACGCGATGGTCACATCCGATCCAAAAGAAAATTTATACTATGGTCCTTTAAATAATTTCCCTTCAATGTTTAGCGACAGCGAGAAAAATCTAATTACATCAAAATATGTAAAGGCCATTAATGAAAAAGTAGTGCCGATGAATCTAAAGATGGCAACTTTTCTCAAAACAGAGTACCTGCCCAAAGCGAGACTTACCAGCGGCTATAGTAGTTTACCCGGTGGGCTTGAATATTATAAATTAAAAGTGCGCTTAAATACGACAACTGATAAGACACCAGACGAAATATATGCTCTTGGTCTTTCGGAGGTTGCACGAATAAGAAAGGAAATGGAAAAAGTAAAAGATGAAGTGGGCTTTAAAGGAGATCTTAAAGCATTTTTTGTATACCTCCAAACTGACCCGAAATTTACTCCCTATAAAACTCCCCAGGAAGTACTGGATGCATTTCATAAAATTCATAAAACCATGGAGCCACATTTAAAAGAAATGTTTGGACATACGCCAAGCACTCCTTTTGAAATAAAGCAAACAGAAGCATTTCGACAGGAATCTGCCAGTGCAGAATATAATGCATCACCCGACAATATAAAGCCAGGTGTGTTTTACATTCCCATCATTGACGCCACTAAATTTAATATTACAAGCGGCATGGAAAGCTTGTTTCTTCATGAAGCCATTCCAGGTCATCATTACCAGATAAGCCTTCAGCGTGAGAATAAAGAACTTCCTGCGATACGCCAGCATGATGTGTTTTCTAATGCATATATAGAGGGGTGGGCACTGTATTGCGAAGGGCTTGGAAAAGAATTAGGCCTTTACACAGATCCTTATCAATATATGGGTGGGCTTGGAGATGAAATGCATAGAGCGGTGAGACTCGTAGTTGACGTAGCAATTCGCACAAAGGGAATGAGCCGCGAGGACGCCATAAACTATATGATGGACAATGAGCAAATAAGTTTGCAGGGAGCTGCAGCCGAAATAGAAAGATATATGTCAGGCGGGGGCCAGGCCCTGGGTTATAAAATAGGTGCTCTTAAAATAAAAGAGTTGCGAACAAAATATGAGAAAGAGTTGGGAAATAAATTCAAACTTTCAGATTTTCATGATGAGTTATTGAAAGATGGGAGTATGCCATTAACCACTTTAGAAAATAAAATGGATCGCTGGGCAGCTACTGTTAAATAAAAGGATAACGTTTAATGTAAATATGCCCGTTGCTTTTTAAAGCTTGGGAGGTAATAAAGAACGTCATAAATTGAATGCTAACGAAAAAGGCATTTATTAAAATCAAGCGATCTTAATGGATCAAAAAATAGCCCACATAACTTTAATAGTGAAGGACTATGATGAAGCGATTAAGTTTTATTCTGAAAAGATAGGTTTTAAGATCGTACAGGATATAGCTTTAGACGAAAAAAAGAGATGGGTACTGTTGGCTCCAATGGGCGCAGGTGAATGCTCCTTATTACTTGCCAAAGCGGACAATGAAGAACAGATTTCCAGAATAGGAAATCAAACGGGCGGACGGGTTTTCTTATTTCTTTATACAGATGATTTCCAGAGAGACTATGAAAATATGTTGGCAAAAGGTGTTCTATTTATAAGAGAGCCTATTAATGAGAGCTATGGGACGGTCGCTGTATTTTCAGATCTTTATGGAAATCTTTGGGACCTGATTGAACCAAAGCATTAAGGCAAATTAGATATTATTTAATTTATGAATTCAACCGCCATATTCATTCCTTTGAAACCATAAATATTTTTTTCCGAATACGTTGCAAAATAAAAAAATGTTATATACTTTTACGCTCACACATTGAACTCTCCCCACCTACCAATCATCTTTTGAAATTTTAAGCTTACATAATTACGTTGTCCGGGGTATTACCGGATCCCCAAAAATGTAATTTTCAGCATCATTAATCCTATATTTCTTTATACAGATTAATCAAAGTATTTAACAGAATATTTTGATATAAGACTATTACAACAACGAAAGTTTGGTGTCTTATTACCAGATGTTTTTAAAATTAGAAATTATGAAAACAAATTTTACACAGCAGGAAATATTACTCTGCACAGGTACGAGCTTTTCCCTTCAGGAATTTTCCCAAACTACCGATGGCATCAATTATAATCATTTGAGTGAAAAAGAAAAGCTTGAAGTAGCATGCTGGAATGGGCAACTTCCCGCCTTGCTTCCTGAGATATTTAAGCAACATTCCGTAAATAAAAAATTATATCTCTGGGAAATACGAGAAGGATCTTCGTTCATAGAACTTGAGTTGGGTGAGATACATCTGGAATTAGAAAAACAGTTTTCGATAGACCCATACTCATTTATGCCTTTGCAGGTATTTTCTTAAAGCTTCGGGCACTTTTACGAATGGAACAATTTTATTTAGCGAGCAGCGTTTAAATAGTTATAACACAGATTCTAATAAATCTAAATAAAGGCCGGCAGAATAAGACTGCCGGTTTTTTTTTATTTAGTATGTTTTCAACTTAGTAACCAAAAATCTCTTCAAGGCTCAATTTTTTTACTTCGCCATATTTAGAGAGCGCTTCCGGGGTAACCCTTTTTTCTGAAGCCAAAATGCAATAGGTGTATGGTTTATTAGAAATATTATTATTGGCGAAATTTTGCAAATCACCAAAGCTTATTTTTTCAAAATTATCATAAACATCTTTCCTTAAATCCCTTTTCAGTCCTAATCTCTGGTCTGCGAGGTATTGATATATCACCGCATCTTCAGTGTATCTTTCTGTCTGGTACCGGCTTTTAATATTCAATTTCGATACTTCAAGGACCTTCTGCGATTCGGGCACATTAGTAAAAAGGTCATTCATGCCCGCTATTGCTTCATCAAGTTTATCGGCTTGCGTACCTATATATCCAATTACTGCATATTTATCATCTGCCTTTGATGGTACAGAATAAAATGCATAGGTACTATATGCCAAAGCTTTTGATTCTCTAAGGGTTTGAAAAACTATTGAACCCATGCCTCCACCATAATATTCGTTAAATACTTCCACAGTGGAAGCGTTGTCAGGATTAAAATTTTCCGTATTTCGAACCCACGCAATTTCTGCCTGAACCATATCGTAATCGGCAAATAAAACCGTATTCTTTGTTTGCTCAATTTTCTTAAATTCATTTGAAGCGGGGTAAGAAATAAAATCAGAGGGCAACGTGTGAATCTTAGATATTGCAGCAATTGCATCATCCAAACTAAGCGGGCCAAAATAAATAATAAGATGTTTATATTTTGTAAGGTTGTGTAAAAAATCTATAAGCTCCGAAGCTTTTAATGTATTCAATTCATCATTGGTAAATTGGTTATTGAATGGATTTTTTTCGCCATACATTGCGTACGATCTCAGGCCAGAAAGGATGGCTCTTTTATTAAGTTTATTGTCTGACCTCGCCTTTAATATCCTTGCTTTTAATGCAGCAAGGGCATCTTCATCTGCCCGGCAATTTGCTAAAAGATCTTCCAATAAATCATCAGCCTTTACCATATTTTCCTGAAGGCCCGTAAGAAATATAGTAGTAAACTCATCACCTACATTTAGATTATAACTGCAACCCAGGTAATAAAACTCTTTACTTATTTCTTCTGCATCTTTTTTATCAGTACCTAAAAACTGCAGATATTGTGATGCAATAGACAACATCTTGGAATTAAAATTTCCCATTTCAAACCGATGACTCTGGCGAAAAATATCGTTGTCTTTATTTTGAACATACAACAATTGCGTGTTTCCGATTTTAGATTTCTGAATGTCCTTATCATAATCAAGCCACTGGGGCTGAACTTTCGTAGCGGGCATTGCTGCAACCATTTTCAGGAAATCAGATTGTGCCTCACGGTTCATTTCTACCGGCGTAATTGGCGGCTTACTTACTTTTATTACATCTTTATCTTCACCTTTCCTTTTATAAATGCAGGCGAAATTATTGTCGAAATTTTTTGTCGCAAATTCCACCAACTCTTTCTTAGTGAGGTTTCCCAATAAATCACTGATCGAAACTTTTTGTGCCCATGATTTATTTCGATCCAAAATAAAGTTTCCAAATAAATTATAAGCACGGTATTGGTTATCCTCCAAGCCCTGCAGTTCATTCAGCTTGTAATTCACTGCTGCTGCCTTTATAAGCTGTTCATCAAAATCTCCGGCTTTCACCTTAGCCATTTCCTTTAGCAAAAGATCTTTCACATCTTCAAGGCTTTGATCTGCCCTAGGCCTTCCTGTTAGTTCAAATAATGAATAAAGCCGATAACTACTTACAGAAGCCCTGGCACTCAGCACCTGTTGCTTCTTATTAAGATCAAAATCAATGAGGCCGGCCTTTCCATTACTGAGAATACTTTTTAAAGCGGTCATTTTTACAAATGAATTAAAATCGTTACCACCAGGGAGCCTATAGGCCATATTCACACTTTCTGCGTCAGGGCCAAACACTTCTTTGTAAACAGGATTTGTTATTGGAACTTCTGGGGCAGGATTATAATCGGAAACTACTCCTGGTTTCATATAGTTGAAATGCTGATCTATTTTCTTAATCAAATAGTCAGGGTCAAAGTCTCCAGTCATTATCACAGCCATATTATTGGGAACATAATTCTTATTATAAAAATCCCTTATTGCTTTTAGCGATGGATTTTTAAGATGCTCAATCGTTCCGATTGTAGTTTGCTGCCCATAGTTATTTGTGGGAAACAACGTTGCATACATCAGTTCGTCTACTTTCTCAGGATCAGAGTCGAGGCTTATGTTTTTTTCTTCGTACACGGCCTCCAGTTCTGTATGAAAAATACGGAACACCGGATTTCTGAAGCGCTCCGCCTGAACTGTCAAATATTTATCGATTGCAGAGGACGGAATATCATCAGTGTAAACTGTAAATTCATACCAGGTAGAAGCATTCGTTCCTTCTGCACCCATAGAAGCCATTAATTTGTCATATTCATTCGCTATCGCAAATTTGGCAGCCTCGCCACTTGTTTTGTCTATATCCCGATAAATAGCTGCACGTGCTGCGGTGTCTGTTGTGTGATTGTATTTTTCATATAAGGAATCAATCTTATCAAGCAATGGTTTTTCCTTCGCCCAGTTCAATGTTCCATATTTATCAGTTCCTTTGAACATCACATGCTCAAGATAGTGAGCAAGCCCGGTGTGATCTCTCGGGTCGCTGTTACTTCCAGACCTCACAGCAACCAGCGATTGAATGCGTGGTTCTTTTTTATTTACACTTAAAATTACTGACAGCCCATTCTTTAGTGTATAAAAACGGGCTTTCATTGGGTCGCCCATTACTGTTTTATAGCTGTAACCTACGCTGGAGGCCCACTGCCATTCAGTTTTGCCCGTTTGAGCAATTGCAAAAGACGTAAATAATAAAAGCAATAAGAGCAGCCTGAATTTCATTTTCGTTTCTATTTTTTTGAAGTTTAAAAGTAAACTTTAATTCAATTGATTATGATGAAGAGATATTAGATGGTAATAAATGAACTTATTTTTTAGAAGGATATTGGTATCAAAAGATAAGGTTTACATAATATTGCAGACTTCATTATCTAATAAATTTCGCGAATCAAAAAGAACTAAGCTATGGAACAACTAACATTGGGAATAGGAACAAGGCTTCAGCACATACAATATGGCCCTGGTGTAATTGTAGGTGTGCGTTTTGCTACCTATATTATTTCGTTCATCACCTACGGCATCAAAGAGATTGATAAAACAGATCCTAAACTAGAGGAAATTATTGCTGAAAATGTAACGGTCGAAATAGAAACTATTAGTGAGGTAGAAAGATCGCTTTTAAAGATTTTGAGATTGTGGGCAGATGCTTCAGAGATTGTGCCTCTTGGTGATCGATGGGTTGGGGGTACCATGTTGTTGCAACCCGCAGATAAATCACAGAAGCCAAAGGAAATTCCAATAGATGTTTTCTTTCATAAAATTGTTATGCTGCGTGACAGGCTTAGGGTAATGGAGCAACAAATAAATGCACATAAGATCTTAAGTGATGAAGAAAAAGTAAATCTGCAACAATACATCACCAGAATTTATGGTTCTCTTACAACTTTCAATGTGCTATTTAAGAATAAAGAGAACTGGTTTATTGGTGAAAAAGGGAGTGCTGAATAAAACAACAATTACTAGTAGCAGGATAAAAACTTTATTTCTTTAAGCCGATAACCAGTAGTCTATTTCTTTTCATATAGCAAAAAATGCTGAATCGGCAAAAATTCTCCGTCATAAAAAAGCTTGAATCCATTTGCTTCAAGTTCTTTGTTTAATTGAATCACTGTAGTTTTATGCAAGGGCTTTATAGATAATGCGGAATCCTCTCCCTTATATTCCAGCAATAAAATTTTTCCTCCTTGCCTGAGTGATTTTTTTATGGACTGTAACATTTCATGAGGATATTCCAGCTCGTGATAAACATCTGCCATCATTGCAAGATCAATTGAATCTTCCGGAAGGTTAGGAGACTGAATACTTCCCTTTACAATTTCAACATTGCCGGCATTTATTTTTTTCTTCTGATTTTTTAAATATGCTATGAAATCATCCTGAATTTCTACCGCGTACACTTTGCCTTCGGTAACTTTTTTTGCGATTTTAAAAGAATAATAACCCGTGCCCGCTCCAATATCAGCCACTACACTTGCGGGAAGTAAGTTCATTTTTTCTATCGCCAACTTCACGTTTTCTTCTTGTTGCCTTTCGTCTCTTTCCAGCCAGGAAGCGCCACCACTTCCCATTACCTGCGAAATTTCTCTTCCCATGTAGAACTTTCCGGTTCCATCGGTTGATGGCTTCGAAAATGTATATTCAGTTTTTTCTTCGGTTTTCTCTTGCTTATCTTTTTTGGCAGCATTACATTGAACTATAGAAAACACAATAAAAGATAAAATAACATTTAAGTGAAGGCGCACGATTTTGATTTTACAGTTATCCAAACTTTTTTCCTACATAAAAAGAGGAAGAGCAAATGATAAAAATTGAGAGGCCAAAATCTATAAGTTTTCACCTCTTCTAAAATCTATTTTTCTTGCTAAATTATTAGAATCAATCTTTCTATTTCTTAAACCCAACTTCACCCTATTGTAAGGTCAATATTTTGATGTGAATGATAATTTGTCGCAACACAAATTTTCTTTCAATAATGCAAATGTAATTTCAAAATGTGTAAAACTTCCATAAATATATGATTATCAGTACGTAATAATATTTTCCATCTTAGTCAATGTTAAGTTTACATTATCATTTTTTAGAAGAATCCACTTTACTACCTGATTTTCTATCTTGAATTTATATTAAAAAAAATTGAAATGGCCAGCACTAATAACACTCAAAAAACTCCTGTTAAAAATCATTATAAATTCTTTTATGATGAAGTAACAAAAAGAAAAATTGAACGGCATCTGAGTGATATTAACGATACTATTTCCGATGAAGACATCATGAACGTGATTACCGATATTACCTCGGATTATCCAGCAGGTCGTAATGCAGAAGCGGGTTATGTTCCTGCGAAAGAACCTGTTCTTACTGCTAATGAACAAATTCCCACAAGCTGGAACATTGCTGAATAATTATTCTTTCCGGGTAATATTTGAAAAGTCATCTTTGCGTTAAGGTCTATAGAATCAAACTATTTTATTCTAATCATTTTAAGACAGACAGGCTTTGGTACCTTTATCTCCAGGCCGGTCGCTTTTAATAAACCTGTCGTTTTGTTTCTTTTGAAAATTACTATGTTATCGCTGTCCTGGTTGGCAACTAATAAATAATTTCCCGTGGGATCAATAGCGAAGTTTCTTGGAGTTTTACCCATGACAGGTTGAAACCCCCTGAGCTTTAATTTACCGGTTTTACTATCTATAGAAAATATAGTAATGGTATTCTCATCGCCCCGGTTAGAAGCATATAAAAAATTTCCGTCAGGAGAAATGTGAATGTCTGCACTTCCAATTACTCCTTTAAAATTCTCGGGGTGTGTTTCTATATGTTGAATTTTCTCAAGCTTGCCATCTTCATATTTATACGCGGACACAGTCCCCATCAACTCGCTAATGAGGTATGCATATTTTCTGTTGGGTGCAAAAGTAAAGTGCCTCGGCCCTTCCCCGTCAAGAGTTTTTTCAAAAGGAGCTTCCGCAGAACTAAGAGGCTTTGCCGCGGATGGATTAAATTTATAAACCATTATCTTATCTAAACCTAAATCCGGCGTAAACAAATATTTCTGATCTGGTGAAAATACCGTGGAATGAACATGGGCTTTTTCCTGGCGATTTTTGACACTACTGCCTGAATCCTGAATAAGCTGAACCCGCGAATTTAAAGATCCATCTTTATTTACTGAAAATAAGCTGGTACTTCCCCCTGAATAGTTGGCCACGGCCAGCCACTTACCTGTGCTATCGATTGTGACGTAACAGGGATCATCTCCACCCGTAGGCTCCGTATTTATGAAACTAAGGTGTGCATTCCTGCTATCGAAAGAAAAGGAACTTACCATGCCGGGCCTTTTACCGCCTGTTTCATTTACAGCATATAAGAATTTCTTATTTGGAGAAACCGTGAGATAAGAAGGATTGACAACACTATCTGTATTACTTACTAAGACTGCTTTGCCGGAGGTCGCATTGAAGCGGTAAACATATATTCCTTTGCTGCCGGTGCCTGTATATGTACCGGTAAATAAATAAAAGTCCTGTGCCATTGATGAAAACGAGAATAGCACAAAAAACAAAACAATGTATTTACGCATTTTTATGATTTTCGAAATTTTGAAAAAGTTCAATAGATATGAATTCTAAACCAAGGCTAAAAGATACTAATATTATCAAACCGGAAAGTCTTAAAAAGAAAATTATCTTTTTACAATAAATCCTTTGAAAGCAGTTTCTTCCAGGTTGGTAATTGCGACTTCATACACTATCGCATTTTTCGGGCCTTCTTTGCACCAATTGATAAATAATTCCACATTTTCCTTTTGGCCATTTACCATTGCTTCCACATTTCCGCCAACCTTATTCCTTATCCACCCGGTAAGGTTGTTTTCTTCTGCTATTTTTCCTGCAGTTGCTCTAAAAAAAACGCCTTGTACCTTTCCTTTGATTTCTAAATGTACCGTCATAAATTAAATCGATTAACCTAAAAGCTAAAATTATTTATTGCACATAGTAAATTACCTTGTACAAATACTATGCTCGTTAATAATACAACGTAAAACTACGCAAGAAGCCGTAATTTTCATCACCACAAAATCGAGTAAACCTGCGCTTGTAAAAGGTTTCAAGTAAGGTAACTTTAACCCTGAAGTTAATTGATGCTCAAAAAGCATTAATCTGAAAGTCCAAATCCATCGAAAAGTTTAGATCTAAATCCGCGAAAACTAATAATTCGGTCTCAATCAAATTCTTTTTATTTTTTTCAATCCTGAAACAACCAAAATAACCTAAGAGCCAACCACAAGGTTGATTCCTATTGTCCTGAAAAGCATTTGCCCCCGGGATAAAGAATTAGAAAACTTCTGCACTATTGCGGAAGTTTTTTTATTGTATAGATCCCCCCAAAAGTTTTACACAATCTATTTTTACTGTATATCCCTCCGCAACGGGCTCGTAATATTACCCTTGATATGGTAATTTTAATGTCACCATAATTCAGCAAACCTTCGCTTTCGTAAGTCGGGTCACTAGATATCTTTGTTCCAGAAGTTGATTGATGCAATAACAACATTAATCCAATATCTTAAATCGAAAACAACCAATATCCGAAAAACTAAAAACCAATGTCAGTCAACTTCGTTTAATCCAATATCCAAGAAAAAACAGGATCTATGAAAACACCGTAAACCTTTATTCCATGGGAAACTAATTAAACCTCCGACAAGTTATTTCCCAAAAGCTCCTGCAGAAATGCGGGAGTTTTTTTTACGTGTATTATTTGCAAAGTGGCTTTATAATTCTACAAAATAAAATTGCAGAACTTTATACAATAAATATTTGACATGCTTAAAGAAAAACTTTCGTTCAGCCATTTGGATGGCGTTGTAGAAGGCATTTATATTTCGACAGATGATTATTCCCCTTTAGTAATAATTATTAACGGCCATAATGGCTTTTATAGTTATGGGATGTTTCCTTATATCCAGGAAAGTCTTGCTGCCAGGGGCGTTGCGAGTTACAGCTTCAATTTCAGCCACGGCGGAGTAAGAGGAGATGCAGATAATTTTGAGGATCTCGATTTGTATGAGAAAAATTGCATGCGCCTTGAAGTTGAAGATTCAATGAGTGTATTAAATAACCTTACATCAGAAAAATTAAAAAATCATTCTAAAATATTTCTATTAGCCCACAGCCTTGGTGGCGTTCCCGCAATCTTTGCCGCTTCCAAAGCACAGGATGAAAACATAAAATTATCGGGTATTATTTTAGTGAGCACTGTGCAGCAATTAGATTTCTGGCCGGCAGAAATGCTGGAAGAATGGAAAAGGGATAAAGTGTATTACAAGAAAAACAATCGCACCAAAGATATGCTTCCACAAGGAAAAGAATTTCTAAACGAGGTATTACAAAGCGATTCAAAATGGAATGTTGAAGCGGAGCTAAAAAAACTTCGTGAGCCGGTTTTAATTATTCATGGGGAAAATGATGAAGCTGTATCCCTTGAACATGGGCTTAATAAATACAAATGGATAAAAGAAACAAATAAAAGAGCCTCCCTGAAAATTATACCAGGGGCTACACACACCTTCAATACCAAACATCCGTTTGATGGAACAAATCCTCAACTTGAAGAAATGATTCAGGACGTATTGGCATTTATTCATTCAGCCTGATTTATTTACCTGAATTTCACAAAAATGCAACAAATTAGCGGGCAGTCTGTTAGTCACATCTTTTAGATTTGTTTTATTATTCCGGCTTTATGAAAATTAATTTTACCCGTTTCCTGTTTCTTTTTTTCGTGATTATTTTTTGCTTGTCTTTTCAATCATCTGCGCAAGAGACCAATGTCACTTTTAAAATTATTGACAAACAAACCCAGCCCGTTCCTTTCGCGACAATAAGAGTTATCCCTGTTAATGATTCTCTGAATTATATAGAAAAGGTCTCTGACAGTTCCGGTAAATCGATCTTTAACCTGGTTCATGATGAACGCTACAGGGTAACAGCCACATCAGTTAACTACAGTCTTTTTGAAAAAGGGATAGCTATTAAAAATGATAACCCCACATTTATTTTCACGCTTGAAAATGGATCGAAAACTTTGGATGCTGTTATTATCAAATCCAGCAAGCCACTGATGCGGCAAGAAGATGACAAAACAATTGTAGATCCTGAAAACCTTGTGGCGAGTTCCACCAACGGTTATGAAGTTATTGAAAAAACACCCGGCCTTTTTGTAGACCAGGACGGAAATATCTATCTGAACAGCAAAACGCCTGCTTCCATTTACATAAATGGCCGGGAGCAAAAAATGAGTACTGCCGATGTAGCGTCACTATTAAAAAGCCTTCCGCCAAACTCAATTGCAAGCATTGAAATATTACGTACACCATCTGCAAAATATGATGCGTCGGGAAGTGGAGGTATCGTAAATGTTATTTTAAGGAAGGGAGTTAAAATAGGACTAACAGGTAGTGTAAACGCCGGAATGAACCAGGGAGAATATGGAACACAGTATGCCGGTTTTAATCTCAATAATAATAATGGCGATTTATCAAGTTATATAAATATGCAGGTAACTCATAAGAATACTTATGATGAAATTAACACAGATCGCATATTTGCTCCCGATTCATTATTGAGCCAGGATGCTTACACAACATATCCCGGCAATACATACTACTTAGGTTTTGGAAGCAGCTACCAGCTTAATAAAAAATGGGAGTTAAGCTATGACGGAAGATTAAGCCTTAGCGATTCGAAAAACCAGTCAAAAAATAACAGCCGGATTAGCAAGATAAGTAATGACGAAATCTTTCTCGACAATATCGCATCTGTCTCCAACAAAAACAATACTTTTTTTATATCGCAGGGGGTTTCGTCTAAATTAACAATTGACACACTTGGCTCAGAATGGACGAATGATATTTCCTACAATTATTCGCCTAATAAAACAAACCAGGGTTTTTCTACCGATTTTTCAATACCTGCGATACCAGGTGCTTCCGGCGATGGTTACCTGAAAACCAATCTCAATTTTTTCTCAGCAGAAACAAATTTATTGCTGAAATTTCGTAAGAGCTTTTTAATTGAAACGGGACTAAAAACCACGGTAACAGGTTTTAAAAATAATACTGATTATTTTAACGAGGTAAATGGGATAAGGACAAAGGATGACATAAGATCAAGTATTTATGACTACCATGAAAACATTAATGCCGCTTATTTACAGGCTTCAAAAACCTTGTTCGGTATTACTTTGAAAGCAGGGACCCGCGTGGAGAATACTTCCATGAAAGGTAAACAAAAAGCACCCGCTGATACAAGTTTCAACATTAACAGAACAGATTTTTTTCCGTACGTGTACCTCAGCAGATCTCTTATGAAGATAATGGGATATAGCCTGCGTGCTTACCTGGTCTATCGGCGTACCATTAGCCGTCCCGGTTATCAATTATTAAATCCATCGCAACGGTATATTGATCCATATCTTTTTGAAACCGGAAATCCTAAGTTACGGCCACAGTTCACGCAGAATTATGAAGCAAATATTTCTGTTGACGAAAGGCCCATTTTCGCATTGGGAATAAATGATACAAAGGATATTTTTTCAAATGTGGTTTACCAGGCAGATACCAGCAAAAGAACAGCATACAGGACGTATGATAATCTTGGAAATAACCGGGAAACCTATTTCAGGGTATTAGGTGCCATTCCGCCGGGCGGACGATATTTTATTGTGGCGGGCGCTCAATACAATCACAACTTTTACCAGGGCTTTTATGAAGGGTTGCCGCTCTCTTATAAAAAAGGAAGCATTTCATTTTTCACATATCAAACATTAAAACTTTCCAAAACATCACAACTTACTTTGCATGGATTTGCTCGTTTTAGAGGTCAGCAACAGTTTTATGAACTTTCACCATTCGGGTCAGTTAACGTAAGTGTCAATAAACAATTATTACAAAAAAAATTGATCATTACCCTAAGTGGAAACGATCTGTTCTATACTAACAACAATGATTTCACACTCAACCAGGGAAGTGTTTCGGCAAGCGGATTCAGAAGATCGGATACAAGGCGATTTGGAATAAATGCTCGTTATAACTTTGGGATAAGAAAAAAAGAAGAACGAAATTTTTTAAACAGTTTAGACGCTTCAGAGAGAACAAGCCAGTAAAGAGAATATCACCAAGTAATTTACTAAATAAAAAAGCCCGGCGATTACGCCGGGCTGAAATGATATTATTACGTAGCATTCACTTTATCACTAAGCATTCACTGCCTTTTGTGCATCCCTGTATTTTTTAATAATATCATGTGATGTTTTTAAAGCCGATTGTTGATCCATGATTAATTTCCTGGTCTCTGCACTGATTTCAGCATCTGAAGAAAGAGCTTGTTTATATGCTTTTTGAGCAGCATCTTCTCCAAATTCACACGACTCAAGCATCGACTGCCTGTCCTTCCCGGAAAATGTAGCCTTCACATCCATCCATGCCCTGTGAATTTTTCCACTTCCTGTAGTCCCGGTTGCAGGCTCGCCACCTAACCTGTTTACTTCATTGGTAAGTTCTGCAGCATATTTTCTGCTATCGTTAGCCATCTTATTAAAAATAGCCTGCAAGTCAACATCGAAAGACTTAATATCCTTCGCGGCATTTTCATAGCCTTCAACCCTATCATTATTTATCCTGATAAGGTCATTTAAAACTTCGGTTAATTTATCATTTGCACTCATAGTTATTTGTTTTATTTAAATATCAGTTAAACTAAAATGATGCCAGCACAATCCACAATTGTAATAACTATCGTTATAGTAAAAACAGAAAACATTGGGGGAAAAAATTCCACTCTGGTTTAAAAACCCGTGGACAATTACTCCCTTACTGTAAAAGTTTTCTAAAAGTTTACGCTTGCTCAATAAAATTCGTAATAATTTTTACAACTGGCGGGTCTTTCTCTAATTATGTGTAAATGCCAATAATCTAAGGCTTCAATTGTTATTCCTAACCTCTTGTTGATTTTTCAATGAAAAGCAAAGACCATCTTCGGAGCGGTAATTTGTAGCAATTCATGGCTTACCATCGTCGCGTAAGCGACCATTTATGGCAAAACAATGGGTTTTGTAAACCTGGTTTTTACCATACCTTCTCTATTTGCCTTCATCGTTGCTGCATTTGTTCGAAAAGGGAAATCGGATTCCTGCACTTGCGATCAATTCGATGTTAAGTTTTGTGAGACTTTCTATATACACAATTTGCGAAAATAAACTTCTATTATTGCTGTAATTTCTACTCTTATACACTTATATTATTACAGCTGAACAAGTCTTCTACGCGTAACCGTTAAAATAGCTGGTTGCTGTGAAGGATCTCATTAATCTTTCTAATGTGAATCGGCGCTTATTTTGTTACATATAAAGGTTGGGTACTGCTGGCTAAAGAGTAGTCTTTATAAAAAAGCATATCCATAAAGCCAATATACTTTGCATAAGCGGGATAGCCTCCAACAAAATATTGCCTCAGTGTTTTCGGCTTTTGCCAGCTTGCAGTTGCGTCATATATTGGAGTGGTTACGGCTGGAAAATTTGCATATTTAATGGTTACGAGTCCATTCAAAATACTTATTTCGAGCGGTTGGAATTGTAACAAAGTTGGGGAGAGGCCCGTAGCACTTGCAATTTTAGCAGAGTTGCCGTAGATAGTCACCACCTTGGTAGCTGCTGAACCGGAATAATAAAATCTTGCAAGAATTTTTCCAGCTGCATCCAACACATCTATGTAAGTATTAATACCTGAACCTACCACTACATCACTAAATTCAAAGGAAACCTGTCCTGAAATTTTCCAGGATGCAGATACATTATTTGTTCCCAGGTCTTTTTGTACGCTCGCCGTTCCTGTAAGCTGAACAAAATTTGTAAAAATATCAGGAGCACCATCAAGAATATATTTCTTTGTGCCGGTTATCGATGTTGCAACTCCCGAGGTAGTCCATCCTGCTGTTGTCGGCTTAACGTTCAGCGGAAGGCCACTATGTAAATTGATATAACCAGCCGCAGGAGCTAAATATGACTTTGGGTAAGCAATACTTGCATATTGCTCTTTTATAGAACTAAGATTGGTTATTTTCCACCTATGGATGCCACCATGCTGACTTTCGTCACCATGGTATAAATATAGATTTCCACTTGCATCCTTTACAACGGCAGGAGTTAAAGCGTTACCTGCATTACCTGCTGCAGCGGTTCCTGCATTCGTATATCTGTCAGCTCCAAATTGCCCCACTGCTAATCCATCTTCGTAGTAATGATTGTAGTAGTTTGTTTGCATGTTTTTCCAATTCTCACCATTAAAGCCTGTGATAATATTATTGTCAATAACATTTACCCTGCTCCCCGCATGTTGGTTCACGCCGTTCCCTATTTCAAAATAATCTGCCTCAGGAAATGTGCCTTTATAATTTGTAAAGGTTGATTTTTGAGTTTTCCATAGCCAGGTGTTGCCACCCTGCTTTATGGCGCCCAAATGATAACCGTTGTAAGGTAATGAAGCATTGCCATGGTAAGTTAAAAAGGGCTCATAGAAAATCACTTTTTTCGAGGCTGTTAATACTTCCGTGGGAGGAGAGATATTTGGATCCTTCAGGTTGTTTGTAGGTGTTTTCGCGAGTAATGTCCCTGTTTTGCTCCATATAGGGTTACCGGTGGCGTCAAAGCCGGTGAGCGGATATTTTGTTACTATAGTGGAACCACCCATAGCATCCGTACCCGACGTTTTTTGTAAGCCCCCGTCCTGGCATATAACTCCATAGGTGCCGAAAGGATTTATGCCAGAAAATCTCAATCCGGTAGAAGTAAGCTCCACAAGTTGCGGGACCGACGCAGCTGAATAAATCGTAGCATACGTTCTGCCGTTACTTAAAGTAATTACATTTTGCAATTTCTTCGTGCGATCGTAGCCGGTAGTTGTTTTATAACCCCAGTTTTTTACCAGACTCCAGCCTGTGCTCCCGGTTAACGGTTTAGTATAATCAATGGCAAACTCGAGATATTCTGCAAATACCCGGTTAATGTTATTTCTGTCTGCGTTGGTAGAATAAGTCGCACCCATCGACATGATGTTTCCAATATATTTTTTACTGGCATCAAAATGTAATTCCCTGAAATTCCCTGGATCTCCAACCCAAAAGCTACCATCAGGCTGCCATGCTATAAAAGAATTAAGGTTGCCCCGGTAATCATTAAAAAAGAATTTCGTGGATGTAACAACAGGGCTCGATGCGTAGCCTCCGGTAACGCCTAATTGTGCTGCTTGTGTGCCCGTCGAGGTATTGAAAAATCTTACTACCTGGTTACTTCCCGCGTCAATCACAGCAATAGTAGTTCCAAAGACCTGTATCGCACCTGGTGTTGCAATACCCAATAAAGCGAGGGTTTTTGTTCCAAGACTGCCATTTGAATTTATAGTATATTTTGCCACGGTATTAGTGCCTGAAGCTATCCAAAGGCTGCTTCCATCTACGCTTACTGATTGCGGGTTTGTGATAGATATTTTTTGCAACAACTGGCCTGAAGTTTTATTGAACACATGTATTTCATTTAAGCCGCTATGTGACACGAATAGAAAATTCCCCGACTTTTGAACGGCCAAACCCGAAGGCCTGGATTTTGCGAGTACTATTTTGTCTATTACGCTTGTGTATTTTTTAGGGGCGCCTACTCTTACCATCGTATAGGCAGTTCCGTAAGCCCCGAAACTTACCTGCGAATCATCACTTACTTTAGTGGCGTGAACAAAACTGTTCTCGGCTATGTAAGCATCATATCCTGCCCAATAAACATTTATACCATCGGTTGCAACATAATCAGCATTCATGGTCGAAACGCTTCCTGGGAAAATATCAAGGCGCACTTGCGGATTAGTTGTGGAAAATTTGGCTTCACTTGCATACAACTCAGAATATCCCTGGCAGAAATAAGCAGTGTTACCGGCGATCGCCATTCCGGTCATTGAGGTGTAGTAACCACGGTGAACTCCTGTACCCGTATTGGAAGAAGATGTATTACCAATAATTCCATCCCATGTGTAGCCTACATTGTTAGAAAGCACTTTCACATTGTAAGTCGCGTCGGGGGAGCTAATGTTATTTCCATAATCATCTTTACCATCCCAGTACTCTGTGTAAGTTCCCGCTGCATAATTTTTATCGGCCCAAAGTGTTCTTACTAAAGTGCTGTCTTTTTTATAAACACCGGCGCTGGTGCGGACTGCGGACGCAACTGTGAATGTGAAAGAGCCGGTTTGAGATTTTGCTAAAAGCGGGAGTAAGAATAGAATGGTTAATGCTTTTTTCATTACTAGTTAATTAAGGATATTGTGAGAATTTGATTTGGTCAGGAGTCGGGTTCATTGACTTTATATTATTTACCTGAAGCTCGTGTGCTTATGATAATACAGCGGCATTAAAATTTTAAAGTGATGTGTATAAAGAACAATTAGTTTATTAGTGTTGAGTTAATTGTGAGTTATCGGTGGTGAGTTGTGAGGATTGATGCAGGATGTCTGTATTTTACTTGCACCTAACCATCTATCACTCACTATTCTGCGGCATATTACTCTTAGCATACCGATACTAATCCGGGCAATATAGCCCTGGCAAATTTTTTTGCTCCATAATAAGTTATGTTAACAAGTTTTCGAAGGGAACGGGCGCTTATAAATATTAAATAATTGGCAGCAATTTTTATAACTTACTAATCTCTCACAAAACTTTCTTGCGTCCATTTAAAATTTCGCGTTATTATAGTAAAAATTGTGCCATATTTATGATTATCTAATTCAAATATTTCGGTAGAAAAGTTTATTAAAAAATAACATCGTTCAAGTATTGATAATGAACAAAAAATCAGGTTTCTTTTTCTGTTTTCTTTTTGGAATAGCTTTTTGTTATGCACAGGAATCTACAGTTACTAATAAATATACCTCAGCAAATGGTTTGGAAAAAATTGAAAATCGGGCGGGTAATGATTTATTCTCCTGAGACAAACTGGCTATATAATCATCATGCTTCCATCACTCATTTCAAAAATAGTTTTGTTGCTATATGGAGCGACGGAATGAAAGACGAAGATCAGCCCGGGCAAAGGGTTTTAATTAGTATTTCCAATAACTTCCTGCATTGGTCGCAACCAAAGCCCCTTGCAGTTCCAGGTCATTATAAGGAAGATACCCTGAACGTACTAACGGCCGCAGGTTTTCACCAGTTTAACGATGCGCTTGTAGCATATTTTTATCTTTATCAACCGACGGCAAACATTTCGATAAAAATTATGTAGTAGCTAATGAGCAGTATAAATTGAAAAAAGAAGTTTTGTGGAAAGGAGGCAAGTATGGATAACCGCATACTGTGATCTTCGATGGATATATGTATATAATTGTATCCAGGCAGAAAGAATCAATTGAAGTAATTCAATTAAAACTGGATCAGTTATAATTTTTTTCAAAGAGATATAGTGGTATCGCCAAAAGATAGTTCACTTTTTCATTATAGCTGTCAACAATCTGGTAACAATAAGTAAACACATTTATTCTAAAGTCCTTAAGTCATTAATCCTTAAATTTACTATCAAATAAACTTGCATACGATGGATGAAAAAACCTGCGATAAAAATGCAGAGATTTCTTTACACAAAGCCCGAAGAAATTTTCTCAAGCAATCATCTCTTTTAACTGCAATTGCCATAGCCCCTCCCGCATTGATAAAGGCTGCAGAAAATAATTTAGATGAAAAAGCTTCACGCTATTTTGAACAGCAAGCACTGAAGCTCGAAATTAATGGTGTAGAACACCAATTAACTGTTGAACCACGTGTTACTTTACTGGATCTTTTGCGTGAGCAAATACATCTTACTGGCACTAAAAAGGGTTGTGACTTCGGGCAATGTGGCGCATGCACAGTACATGTGGATGGCCAAAGGGTTTTGTCCTGCCTGAGCCTTGCAATAATGCAGAATGGGAAGAAAGTCACCACCATTGAAGGCCTGGCCGATGGCGATAAACTTCATCCTATGCAGGAAGCATTTATAAAACACGACGGCTTTCAATGTGGTTACTGTACGCCCGGCCAGATCATGTCGGCAGTTGCGTGTGTGCGTGAAGGCCATGCAGACACGGACGATAATATTCGCGAATACATGAGCGGGAATATTTGCCGCTGCGGTGCTTATCCTAACATTGTAGATGCTATTAAAGAAGTAAAAGAAAAAGGAGGAACGATATGATAAACTTTGATTATTTAAAAGTGTCTTCATCAAAATCAGCGATCGATGCATTGAATAGAGATGCAACTGCAAAGTTTATCGCAGGAGGAACCAACCTGGTTGATTTGATGAAAAGGGGGGTAGAAGCTCCCGAAAAATTAATTGATATTACCAGTCTTCCTTTAAAAAATATTGAAGAGGATAATGGTATTATTCGCATTGGAGCACTCACACTAAACAGTGAAGTAGCAGAAGATAAATTAATTATGGAAAAACTTCCTTTGCTTTCCATGGCATTGAAAGCCGGAGCTTCTCCACAGTTACGAAACATGGCAACGACCGGAGGCAATATTTTGCAACGTACTCGTTGTCCTTATTTTTATGATACAACGATGCCTTGTAATAAAAGACAGCCTGGTACCGGTTGTGGGGCCTTGAAAGGTTACAATCGCATGCATGCTATTTTCGGTACTTCAGAGAATTGCATTGCAGTTCATCCTAGTGATATGTGTGTGGCATTGGTTGCCTTAGATGCCAAAGTGGTAGTAAGCAGTTCCAAGGGAGAAAGAAAAATTCCGTTCGCCGATTTCCATCGCCTGCCCGGTAACACTCCTGAAAAAGATAACAACCTTTTGAAAGGTGAATTGATAACAGCAGTCGAAATTCCGGTGAATGATAGCCTGGCGAAAAATTCATTGTACATAAAGGTTCGTGACCGTGCCTCTTATGCTTTTGCTTTGGTATCGGTGGCCGCTGCACTTGACATGGATGGCAGCACCATAAAAAATGCAAGGCTTGCCATGGGCGGCGTTGCACATAAGCCCTGGAGATTGACGGCTGCCGAAAATTTCCTAAAAGGTAAAAATGCATCCGAAGCCAATTTTAAGCAAGCAGCGACTATTGCGATGAAAGATGCA
Organism: Ginsengibacter sp.; assembly: GCA_040007435.1. Classification (GTDB taxonomy): domain Bacteria; phylum Bacteroidota; class Bacteroidia; order Chitinophagales; family Chitinophagaceae; genus Ginsengibacter. Next base: position 64,075 of record JBDTUZ010000021.1, read on the forward strand.
AAAGGATATGGACAAAATAATTTCAAACTTAAAATGGCTCCCAACACAATTGTTCAGACATTAAAAACAGTTTCAGGGATTTCTTAAATTTTAGGATCTAAATTCTTTAAAATAAATTTTAGAATGAGCTAAAGTAAAATCAATAAATAACAATGAAAGATTTAGAAAGGGTTGACGGTAAAGCGAAGGTCACAGGAACGGCTAAGTATGCTGCCGAATATGAATTTCCTGATCTTGCTTATGGTGTGCTGGCAGGCAGCACTATTACCAATGGAAGTATTATTGCCATGGATACAAAACAGGCGGAGCAGTCTCCCGGTGTTTTAGCCGTTATTACGCATCTTAATTTGCCAACTCCGCCCGGCTACAAGCCCAAGCCGGAAAGTGAAAAGAATCCTCCTTCTAAAAAAGACTATAGGGTATTTGAAGACAATATTATCCACTTCAACGGCCAGCCCATCGCGTTAGTGATTGCAGATACATTTGAAAGAGCCACGTACGCAGCCTCGCTTGTAAAGGCGCAATACAAAAAAGAAGCTCCGCATACCGATTTTGAGGAAGAAATAAAAACAGGTAAATCGTTGGAAGGTGGTGACGATTTTAAAGATTATGTGCGTGGAGAAGCAGATGCATGGAAGAAAGCGCCTGTAAAAATTGAGGCAGAATATACAATTCCTCTTGAAGTCCATAACCCAATGGAGATGCATGCCGTAACAGTGGTGTGGGATGGTGATAAAGTTACACTTTATGATAAGACTCAGTCTTTGGCAGATGCGCAAAAAAACATTATGGGTCTTTTTGATTTACCGGAGAAAAATGTTCATGTTATTTGTAAATACATAGGCGGGGCATTTGGCTCTGCATTTACTTTTTGGCCCCACACCGCCGCCGCAGTGATAGGTGCAAAAAAAATTGGAAGGCCGTTAAAAGTTACACTGACACGCCCCCAAATGTTCATGTTGGTTGGCTACAGGCCGGAAGCGGTACAGAAAATTGGAATGGGGGCTACCCGCGACGGGAAGCTCACTGGTATTACACATGAAGCAGAAGCCATGACCGCTTCTTACCAAACTTTTACGGAAGGAATTGTAAATATATCCAGGACACTATATGCTTGCCCAAATGTAAATACCAGATATAAAGTATTTCCTTTAAACCTTAGCGTGCCCACATGGATGCGTGGACCTGGTGAAACCACTGGCACCTTTGCACTCGAATGTGCAATAGATGAAATGGCTTATAAGGTGAACATGGACCCTCTTGCATTTCGGTTACTTAATTATTCTGAAAATGATCCTGAACACAATCGTGCACATTCCAGTAAATTTTTAAAAGAAGCCTTTCAGTTGGGCTCAGATGGAATTGGTTGGAAGGACCGGGACCCAAAACCAAGATCAATGAAAGAGAGTGATCTACTGATGGGTTATGGCATGGGAACAGGTGTTTTTATAGCATGGAGAGGAGGTTCGTCAGTTGGCGTGAGGTTTACAAGCGATGGTATGTTAATTCTCTCCAGCGCAGTTACGGATATGGGGCCGGGCACTGCTACCGCAATGACAAATTTAGCATCTCAGAAATTTGGCATTTCGCCTGATAAAATAAAATTTGAAATGGGTGATTCCAATCTGCCCCCCGGAATTTTCCAGGGTGGGTCAGGTACTACATCGTCGCTTGGAACCACAGTAAATAATGCTGCTGTAACACTAAAGCAAAAATTAGTGGACATAATTAAGCAGACATCTTTTTTTCATACAGAAAAAATACACGAGGTTGACCTAAAAGATCTCATTTTTGAAAACGGTTTTATGCTGCTGGCTTCAGAGCCGGATAGAAAAATAAGCTATACGGAAGTGTTGAAATACGGAAACCTGCCGGAGCTTAATATTATTGAAAAATCTGAGGGCTTTGACGGTGGCGGATACACGAGTTATTCTTATTCAGCCCACTTTGTAAAAGTATTGGTGAATCCTGAGACGGGTGTTGTTACTGTAAACAAAGTAGTATCGGCTATAGATGCAGGAACGGTGATCAATGAAACGACGGCCCGGAGCCAGATAATAGGCGGTGTTATTGGCGGCATAGGAATGGCGTTGATGGAAGAAGGTGTTATTGACCATCGCTATGGGAGGTGGATGAATAATAATTTTGCCGATTACCATGTTCCCGTAAATAAAGATGTCCCGCACATTGAAGCATTGTTTGTAAATAAACCCGATCCTATAATTAATCCCATAGGAGCTAAAGGCATTGGCGAAGTATCTATGATAGGATTTCCAGCAGCCGTTGCCAACGCAGTTTTTCATGCAACAGGTAAACGTGTCCGTGAGTTGCCCATTACCCCGGATAAGGTTATTTGAATTTAAAAAGCATCTATGAAATTTAATAAATTACTGACAGCCGCTTTAGTATTTATTCTGCTAATAACGTCCTCCCTGTCCATTCCTCTTTCATCTCCATCTCCCGCCAATGAATTTGTTTTTAAACGTGGTACAAACATTAGTCACTGGCTATCTCAAAGTAATGCACGTGGCGAGCAACGCAAAAATTATTTTACTGAAAAAGACGTAAAATATCTTGCAGGGCTTGGCTTCGATCATATAAGGATTCCTGTTGATGAAGTGCAGCTTTGGAAGGACGACGGACAGGAAGACCCGGAAGGATTTTCGCTTTTAAAACAAGCACTTGATTGGTGTAAAAAATACAAGCTCGATGCGGTCGTAGATCTTCATATTTTAAGATCACATTATTTTGATGAAAAAGTAAAACCCCTGTTTACACAGCCCGCCGCACAAGAACGTTTTTTTCAGTGCTGGCGCGATTTGTCGAAAGAATTGAGAAATTATCCTGTGGAAGATGTTGCCTACGAACTGATGAATGAACCCGTTGCCGATGACCCTGAAGATTGGAACAAACTTGTTAAGCAAGTTGTGCCAATTATCCGGCAGGAAGAACCCGCAAGGAAAATAGTTATCGGATCAAACAGGTGGCAAAACCCGGATACATTTGACCAATTGTACATTCCGGAAAATGATCCCAACATTATCCTGAGCTTTCACATGTACGAACCTTTTTTATTGACGCATCATACAGCATCATGGACAAAGATTAAAGATTATAAAGGCCCTGTAAACTATCCCGGCGTAATTGTAAAAGAAGAAGACATGAAAGGCCTGCCAGACAGTGTGCGGGCAGAGATTTTAAAGAATAAAAATTATTATGATATTGAAAGTATAAGAGAGCATTTCAAAAAGCCAATAGCAATCGCAAAAAAATACAATCTTCCTTTGTACTGTGGTGAATGGGGTTGCCTTACAAAGGTACCTGGTGCCGCACGCTTTCAGTGGTTCAGGGATATGAAGACTGTATTTGATAAAAATAACATTGGTTGGGCAACATGGGAGTACAAGAGTGATTTCGGAATAATTAATAAACAGGGCCATGAAGAAAAAGAAATAATTAAAATATTGACGGATAAATAAAGTGATTTTTTTCTAATAGTAAAACCTGGAAATATCAACCCCTCACAAATACCACCTGCAGACAATTTTAAAATATTTACAAATATCGTAAGGTTACCTAATCAGTAAAATGGTAATAAATACCAAACTATTGATATGAAACTTTTGCTTGTTGCTTTTGTCCTTACAACCTCATTGTATTTTGTAAGCTGTTCCCGCAATACAGACGAAAAATATTTATCAACCTCATTGAGTGATTCTGTTTCAACCTCCGGCCTTGCCGGTGATTCCGTTAAGCTTGTAAAGACCGCCGGAATGACTTTTAAAGTAAAAGATGTTGAAAAATCTGCAAGAGCTATATCCGGCCTTGCCCGAAAATCCGGCGGGATGATTTATGATCAAACTTACGAAGCGCCTGAAGAGGGAAGAAACGAATTAAAGATTTCGCCGGACTCAATAATGGTTGTAACTACTTATATGCCCCAGGCGGATATGACTGTTCGCGTACCTTCCGAAAACCTCGAAGAGTTCATGTACAATATAGCCGATCTTGGATATTTTACCGGAAGCAGCCGGCTCCATATTGATGATAAAAGTATTGGATACCTGGAAAATGTTTTAAAACAAAAAAACAGGAGAGAAGTCTTAACCACGCACGATCTTAATAAGAGCAAATCTTTTACAGACGCTCAAACTGTTGCGGTAAAGGATGAAATTACCAATCAACAAATTGCAAACAGGATCATAGATGCCGATGTCAACTATAGTTCTGTGCATCTTAATCTTTTTCAAAACTCCCTGGTAAGAAAGGAAATCATAGCCAATTATGTAACCTCGGATTATCAACTGCCTTTCGGCAAAAGATTATCAAATGCTTTGAGTGATGGATGGCAGTATTTCTTAGGTGTTGTAATTGCACTTGCAAATTTGTGGATGTTTATACTGCTTACAATAGCAATTGTTATTGGCTACAAGTTTGCACAACAAAGATCAAAAGTCGTGACGCTGAAATTGAAAAATGAATAATAAGAAATTCGGTTCTATAATGATCAGTATGGGTACTATTGTGCCACGGCCTTTAGGCCGTGGATCAATTAAAGTTAAAAAGGCTTTAGCCAAAAAAAATCTTTAAGCAAAAGCCCGGTATTGACATTTATATATTTATTGAAAAAGAAATTGGGCTAAAGCCCGATTCCCATTTATCTGCCCCCACGACCTAAAGGTTTGTGGCAATTAAAAGCAATAACATATTTACCCACACAAAACGTGATAGAGCAAAAAATTCTTTATACCTTTTTTTTCCAGTAGAAAGTTTTATCGGGTTGATATTTGGAAGCCAAAGGAATAGCTCAAAGTTTTTATAGATTTATGTATAAATACTAACGATGATTAAAAAAACCGGTGCCAAAGCCGCTTTGCTCGATGAATATGAAAGAGCAATTATTGAATTAAGGGCGGTAATCAGTGATATAACTCCAGTGGAACTAGGTCATATAGTTGATAGCGACACTTCTGACTTTAATTGCAGATCAATAAAAACTATTTTGGCCCATGTTATAAGTGCAGGTTATTCTTACGCAAATTATATCCGGCGATTGAAGAATGTTTCTTATAAGAAATTTCCTGACACTGCAAGAGATACTATAGCCGGTTTCCAAATTGACTTTTTAGAAATGTTTTCCTATAATATTGAAACATTCGATTTTTTTCATGAAGAAGAAATAGAAGAACATGAAAGCGAAAAAAAGATACTTACGAGGTGGGGACAGCTTTATGATATCGAGCAACTGATGGAACATGCAATAGTCCACATCCTCAGGCACAGAAGGCAAATTGAAAGCTTCAAGCAAAAATTGAGAGTTACTGAAAAATAAATTTATGCTGCTTGCTGCTTGTAATGTTGTGAGTTTGTATTATTTTATTTCACTCACACGTTTACACCGCATTAGTATAAACATGAAGCTTCTGTTTTTCCACTTCGATTTCTTTCTGAAAGTGCAACCCAAGTTTTGTTAATAGTTTAATAGAATTTGTGTTTTTCGGAACTGTTGTTGCGAGTATCGCAGCATACCGGGGATCCTTGCTTACTATTACCAGTACCTCTTTTGCGGCTTCATAAGCGTAGCCATTACCATTATATTCCGGAAGAAAAGCAAAACCAATGTCGAAATTTTCAAGATAGTCTCGTTTGAGAAATGATATAATCCCGATGGGGGTATTTTCATTTTTAATGCTCACAACCCAATAATATAAATTTTGAGTGTTTCTTATTTTGTTGATGTAAGCAATGGCATCATCGTCAGTATGAACATTTCTGTCTCCTATAAAGTCAAGCCACCCGGGCGTATTTACAAGTCGTTTTACAAAATCCCGGTTATCTAAAGTCAGGAGATTAAGGATAAGTCTCTCCGCAATAATTTTATGTTGCATTTTTTGAAATTAGCTCAAAGAATAGCGAAAATAATAAATCGTACTACCCCATTTAAAAAAACACCGCAGATTTTAATTTCAAAAAAAACGGGGAGAATGTATTCGCATCTTTCCTGTCTTACAGCTTCGGTAAGTATCATTCAGTCCGTGTTTTGTTAGGTATTTTTACATGTGCCTGGCTGCCCATCGTCTTTTGTTTCTAAAATAAATGCATCTTTAACTTTTTTCAATCCACACTTTCATTTCCACAAATCACACTTCATTTCTGTTAGTTAAGCTTTTGTGCTTTTTACAGAATGTCTTGTAAAATAATTTCGGGTTTATTCATTTATTCAACCCTATTTAAATTAAGAGAAATGAAAAAGCAAATTAAAAATTAATATTTTCTATACCCCATTAGAATATCCCAGATTTCTTTTTTATTCTCCCTATGCTATCCCCGTGAGACAAGTTTTTATGGTTTTATTTTTTTTAATAAGCATGAAATGTTACCCACAAATAATAAATTAAAAAACCGCTATTTTAATATTATCCATTGCAGGAATGGGCCTTGACTCGTCTAAAATATTTCGAATATTATTTCCTCGCATGGAAAAGTTAACCATTTGTTCATTTACATTAAAATAGAAGTTTATGAAATCAAAAATAATATTACAGGTGGTAGTTCTTATGATTATCACCGGTTTTTTTACGTCATGCAAAAAGGAACATAAGCATTTTTGTGATGGTAATGATACAATTTTAATCACAACAAAAGTTTTTGCCACCGGGCTTAATAATCCAAGAGGGCTGGAGTTTGGCCCGGATGGGTATCTATACGTTGCTGAAGCGGGAATAGGTGGAACTATGTCTTCTACCGGGTGCGACCAGGTTCTTCCGCCTATCGGGCCATATACAGGAGATGTAACCGGCAGTCGTATTTCCCGGATTGACCAGGCAGGAATGCGTACAACCTGGGTTGATAATCTCCCTTCAACGTCGAACGCTAAGGGGCTTATAAGTGGGGTAGGTGATGTAGCCTTTATTGGGCATACGCTTTATGCATTAATTACCGGCGCCGGTTGTTCACATGGAGTTCCATCTATTCCAAATAGTGTTATTAGAATAAATGAGAATAGAACCTGGACAGGCGTAGCTAACTTAAGCGATTATTTAAGGACACATACCGTGATGAATCCCGAACCGGATGATTTTGAACCAGATGGGAATTGGTATAGCATGATTGGCGCAGGAGGTGATCTGTATGCCATGGAGGCAAATCATGGTGAGCTGGATAAAGTATCTGCTAACGGAACCATTACCAGGATTATAGACATTTCAGCCCCTTACGGTCATATAGTTCCTACTGTAGTGGCATTTCGTAATGGTAATTTTTATGTAGGAAATTTATCAACGTTTCCAGCCACACCAGGCATTTCAAGTGTCTATAAGATTACACCTGGTGGCCAAATTAGTGTTTTTGCCACGGGGTTTAACATGATACTCGGTATTGCGTTTGATAAAGCGGGTGGATTATATGTGCTTGAAAATACTACCAATAATCCCCGTCCTACACCGGGCACAGGTGATGTTGTAAGGGTTGATCCATCATCAGGGGCAAAGCAAGTGATTACAACAGGGCTCATTTTACCAACAGGAATGACCTTTGGGCCCGATGGAAAATTATATGTGTCTAATGTTGGATTCGGTCCATCTGCAGTTGGTGGTGGCCAGGTACTGCAAGTCAGTTTTAAATGTGATGAGATGACTGATAATGCAAAAATTACTAATCAGTAAAACAAAGAAGTTGGAATTTTTTTTGGCGGTGAGTAAGAAAATATGATTATAAAATAATTGACAATTTCTTTGTGACTTAGGCCCCATTAAAAAGGGGCTTAAGTTTACTTGCCTTTTTAAACATTCAAAGATCAGCGGTAATTTTTTCTGGAAAATATTTTCTAATCTTATTATTCAGATAGAAATTATTTACAAAACGCTACGATTATTGCAGACTCTGTGGAATTTTATTAGTTTAAAAAGCTTTTTGCTCCATTTTAGTCCAGGTATATACAAAGTTTCATAGCGCAAGGTCGGTAGCATGGCATTGTGCGTAAGCTATACTTTCTAAAAATAATTGCACTTTCATTTTTGTCACCTACACTTCCATTTCCACAAATCACACTTCATTTCTGTTAGTTAATCTTTTGTGCTTCTTATAACATGCCTTGTGAAATAGTTTCGGGTTGTTATTCATTCATAACTATTTAAAATAAAAGAAATGAAAAAGCAAATTAAAATTATACTAATGCTTATAAGCGCATTCATTGTCTTGAATGTTAGCTGTAGAAAGAATGACCATCCCGGTTCGACATGCAATCAACCAGCAACAGGAGAATATAATGCTGACGTTCAAAATGAACACGCCGCGAAAGCAGGCGCCAATGTACCGGCAAAGTGGTATGCACTCGCAATTCAATTATCACGCACGACACCTAATCAAAACGTAGCGCCTATTATTGCAAGAGCATTTGGCTACATGGGTATTGCCTTTTATGAAACGGTAGTGCCCGGTTTGCCGAAATACCAGTCTATTCAAAAACAGTTGAACGGCCTGCCGGCCTTACCCGAAATAAATTGCGGCGATCTTTACTTTTATCCCGCCGCCGCTAATGCAGCCCTGGCAAATATGGTGCATCATATGTTCGGCAATACATCTACGTCTCAAAATTTTACAATTGACTCATTGGAAAATTCATTCAATACACAATTTGGGTCAATCATCCCGACAAACGTCCTTAACCGGTCAACGCTCTTTGGCCAGGATATATCCAACGCAGTTTATGCATGGTCAGTAACTGATGGTGGAGACCAGGTTTACCTAAATCCGTATCCTACCTCTTATGTTCCACCAGCCGGGCCGGGATTATGGATTCCCCTGCCAGGGCAATTTGCCCAGGTTCCTTATTGGGGAAATAACCGGACTTTTATAAAGGACAATGCAACCAGCACGCAACCGCCGCCGCCGCTTATTTATTCAATCGATCCATCTTCGCAATTGTATAAGGAAGAATTGGAAGTATATAATGAATCCATTAATCAGGATCCGGAACATGCTATCATTGCTAAATATTGGGCTGCGTTGCCCGGGCCCTGTGTATCCATTTCTATTTTGAGCTCAGTGCTTGCTAATAAAAATGCCAGCTTATCTATGGCCGCAGAAGCTTATTGTAAAATCGGTATGGCTACCTCCGATGCATTGGTGTCCTGTTATAGAACGAAATATGTCTATAATCAACTAAGGCCGGAAGCTTACATCCAGGCAAACTTTAATGCCACATGGAAACCATTGCTTAAAACGCCGCCATTTCCTGATTATACTTCTGCACATTCTATACAAACCGGTGCTTCGGCAAGAGTACTTGCAGATATATTTGGCGACAACACTACATTTACTGATAATAGTATTAACGATCTTGGCTATACGCCGCGAACATTTACAAAATTTTCTGATTACGCCAATGAAGTCGGGCTTTCACGCATTTATGGCGGCATACATGTGCGCAGTTCTGATTTTATTGGGTTGGAATGGGGAAATAAAGTGGGCATGAATGTGAGCGCACTTAAGTTTAAAAGAAATTGACATACAAACTTATTTGAAAACAAGCACGGGATCGTTGACAGGTAAATAAAAACATCAGATCTTTTGTTATGAAAAAAAAATCCTTTTTGGTAATTATTATACTAATTGCAGAAACAATATTTTTTCTTTACTGCAAAAAAGAATATTTATGTAAGGATCCATCGGAAATAATAAACCTCCCATTGCTATCGCAGGCCCCGACCAGGTTACCGCTTTACCAACTGATAGTGTTTTGCTGGATGGCAGTTTATCCAACGATCCGGATGGGAGAATAAGTGAATGGCACTGGACAAAAATTTCAGGCCCTGATTCTTCTGCTATTACTTATCCATCCGATTCTGTAACAGTAGTTAGGTGTCTGGTCAATCGGAGTTTTGCCGTAAGATATAAATATTTTTTCTCTAATCATTGGTGTCAACAATACTATTTATGCAGTAGGGGGATATGTGAATGGCGTTTTTTCCAACCAGGTTTGGAAACTGAAGTTTTGAAAAATTTGCAATTATGAATTCTTTTTTTAAAATACTTGTTTTCGTTTTAATAGCTGGTGTTGCTATTTTTATTTCCTGCCAGAAAAAATTTTTGTGCCCCGATTGCCAGGTTGTAAATCAACCACCCATTGCTAATGCGGGACGTGATACCGTAATTGGTTTACCTATAGATAGTGCCACCCTGGATGGAAGCGCTTCTACCGACCCCGATGGTACTATACAAAGTTATCAATGGACAAAAATTTCAGGCCCTGCTTCTTTTAATATCAGCAATCCATCTGATTCTATAACTGTGCTCAAAAATTTGGTAACAGGTACTTACCAGTTTGAATTGAAAGTCACGGATAATAATGGCCTCTCTTCAAAAGATACGGTACAGGTTATTGTTAATACCTTAACCACTTCCAATCACCCGCCCATTGCCGACGCAGGCAATGATACTACTATCACTTTGCCTGTAAATAGTATAACCCTTGATGGCAGCGGTTCTACAGACCCTGATAATAATATTACCGGTTATGCATGGACGAAGATTTCGGGGCCATCATCCCTCAACATCTACAACGCAAACGCTGTGCAAACACAAGTAACAAATCTTGTAAAGGGAGTTTATCTGTTTGAATTAAAGGTGACAGATGCAGGCGCATTATTTGACAGAGATACGATTCAGGTAACTGTAATGCCGGTGAACCAGCCTCCGGCATGCACAGACTGCAAGATTGTTTTCGTGAGTGACCGTGACGGTAATGCAGAGATCTATTCCTGCAACCCTGATGGATCTAACATTAGTCGTCTCACTAACAACGCTGCATGGGATGACGAACCCGCATGGTCGCCGGACGGTTCGCATATCGCGTTTGTCAGTGACCGCACCGGCCATTCTGAAATTTACATAATGAACGCGGATGGGTCAAACGTTGTGCGCAAGACGTTTTCGGAGGGCATCAGCCCAACGTGGTCCCCCGATGGAACGAGGATTGCCTATTTGGCGCCGAGTAACGGCAGAAGCGGTATCTGGGTGGTGGAGGCCGGCAATACGAGCGGGTCGCCGTCGCTGCTGTACGAGGCGGCCGGAAAGGTTGTTCAACCGTCATGGTCACCTGATGGAACGAAGATCGCCTTCGTCTCCGATTGGTACGCTTACGACTTCGTCTGGGACATTTTCACAATCAATGCTGATGGCACTAATTTCACGGGTCTCACAGACGACATTTTCGATCATTTCGATTACATATCTCCCAGATGGTCCCCGGGTGGTACGAAAATAGCAGTGATGATCCTCCAGTTTATTGGCACCAATGAATGGGTATTCAACACGCAGATCGGTGTCATGAACCCCGACGGTAGTGGTCTCACCACGATCATTTCCAACGGCGCCGGGCTCACAATTTCTTTCAATTTGTGGAAACACGAGGGAACTAAAATCTCGTGGTCGCCTGACGGCACGCGTATCGCATACACATCGCTATTAGGATCCAGGAAAGACATCTCATGGGTTTCTGCCGATGGGTCGGCATCAGGAACCATCGTGACCAATGGCTGGAACGCTGACTGGCAGCACTAACATGTAAGAAAAGCCAATCAATATTGGCGGTTTTTTCCAACCAGGCGTGGTAACTGGAATTTTAAAAAATTTGCAATTATGAATTCTTTTTTTAAAATAGTTGTTTTCGTTTTAATACTATAACCATCAAACCAACTTGTTCACATCTGCTTGGCTTTATCAAATATTCAAGCTGATAACAAAGTCCACCGGTAATTATGATTTTTTTGACAATGACCTTATAAAATCTGAAACATTATTGAGAGAATCTATTGGCTGGTTTGAAAAAACAATTAATAAAAATGAAATTGAAAACGTTTATAACAATTTAAATTTGGTGAAAAAAATAAACAATTCAATCCTGAATTGAGATAATTTTAGAGGAAGGCTTGAACACACAATTAAAATTTCCATATAAAATGTTACTGGCAAAAAAAATAATAATTGCGCTTGTAAGCACATTATTGTTTACTACCGCTTTTGCCCAGGATCATCCCAATACAAAAAAGATTGACAGTTTAAAAAAGCTTTTGCCCTCGAAACAGGGATTAAGCAGAATAGATTGCCTGAATGCTCTAAGCGAGGAATATTGGTGGCCGCCGAAAGTGTTGCCGGATTCTATTTCTTGCTGGGCCATAGTGGCCTTTAATGAATCTTCTAAAATAGATTATCCACTTGGGATAGCCGCTTCTGTTATGCATTTGGGTGTGGCCGAAATTTACAGGAAGAACTTTTTGACCGCGGAGAAATACTTACGCCAGGCTCTCGCAATGTTTGATAAAATGCATAAAGAAAGGGAAACGGGTTGGTGTCACCTTTGGCTCGGCCAGGTATTGTACGGCCAAAATGATCTTAAAGATGCCATTGCCTGCTACCGTAAGTCTGCTCTCATTTTGGAGAAATCTGGCGATGGCGAAGGCGAAGGAAAAGCTTACGCGTATATGTCATTTTTATACGAGGCAACCGGAGACTATGACAGCAGCTTTTATTGTTGTAATAAAAGTTTAATGATCAGGTCAAAAATGGGTGACGATATTTGCATAGCTGGTGCATTAGTCAATATGGGACACTTATATAAAAATGCGGGAGCTTACGAGGATGCTCTTGGATTTTATAACCAGGGCGGCCAATATGCCAATACACACGGTTTTAAACTTCATACTAACTGGAGCAATATCCAGGAATCAATTGGTATTGTGTACAGGCTTATGAACAAGGCTGATTCTTCCCTATACTATCTTAACAAAGCATTGCAAACTGACCCCGAAAACAGGGCGACAAAAGTCAGTCTCGGCGAAACCTTACTTCTAAAAAAACAATATGGCGAGGCACTAAATTTATTCCTGCCACCTCTTGGCCATTTTCGAAAAGAAAATGATCAATGGGATCTAATGCGTGTATCGCTTGATGCAGCCAAAGCATTTCAGGGAGAACAGAACGCAGAAGCAGCACTGCCGCTTGCGAGAGAAGGCCTTTCGATAGCTCAAAGAGCATATGTAAAGCCTTACATGATGCAGGGCTATTTGTTACTGTCAGAAATATATAACGATCTTAAAGAAAATGATAGTGCCTATTTTTTTATACATCAATATATTGCGTTAAAAGACTCCGTGGCCAATCAGCAGTTTCTCTGGAGATTGACGAATTATAAAAAGCAAAATGAATTCAAAAAACAAGTTGAACAGCTAACATCACTCCAGAAGGATAATAACATTAAAGCAGAAAAACTAAAAAACGCGAGAATGCTGAAATGGTTTTTGATAATCGGTCTTATTATCATTGCAATGTCAGGTATTATAGTTTACAGGAGTCTTTCTCTTAGACGGAAAAATTATCAATTAAAAAGTGAACATGAAAAGGCCACGTTAAAGCAAAATGCAACAGAGCTTGAAATGCATGCGTTGCGGGCACAGATGAATCCACATTTTATTTCCAATTCACTCAGCGCTATCAATTTATTCATTCTTGAAAATAACAGGTTGCAGGCATCGGAATACCTGGGAAAATTTTCAAGGCTGGTAAGGTTAATTCTGCAAAATTCACAGGAAGCGTTTATTCCGTTAGAAAGAGAATTAGAAGCCCTGCAACTTTACCTTGAACTGGAATCGCTTCGTTTTGAAAATAAGTTTACTTATAAAATTAATACCAATGACCTGCCTGATATAACCGTTATTACAGTGCCGCCTCTTATTATTCAGCCGTATGTTGAAAACGCTATCTGGCATGGATTAATGCATAAAAAAGAAAGCGGGCATTTGGATATTGAGCTCTATACAAATGACGAAATCTTGTTTTGCAAAATTGCAGATGACGGCATTGGGAGGAAGAAAGCGGCCGAATTAAAAAGCAAGTCTGCACTTTCCTATAAATCAATGGGGATGAACATTACAGCAGACCGCATCGCCATGCTGCAGCAACAGGATCAATTGGGCACTCACATTGTGATAAATGATTTGGTGCTTGCGGATGGCAGTGCCGGGGGTACAGAAGTTATCATTAAAATACCTTTTTAATAATGATCAAAGCGATACTTATAGATGACGAAATGCATTGCCTTAAAACGTTAGACATGTTACTTAAAGAGTATTGTGCAAATGTGCAGGTATTGGAAAAATGCAATGACGCCGCAACAGGTTTAAAGGCAATTGAACTGCACAAGCCTGATCTTGTATTTCTCGATATTGAAATGCCGCAGATGAATGGGTTTGAAATGCTCGAACATCTCCCTCAAATTAATTTCGCAGTCATTTTCACCACGGGATACGACCAGTACGCAATTAAAGCTTTTCATTTTAGCGCCCTTGATTATTTATTAAAACCCATTGAGCCAAAGGAATTAATAGATGCTGTTAAGAAGGTGGAAGAACAACACCATTTACCCATGCCTGAACAGTTCGAAATGTTATTAAAGAAAATCGGTGGCATTAATAGTGGCTTTACTAAGATTGCTGTACCAACGGCAGAAGGCTTTGAATTAATTTCTGCCACCGACGTTGTATATTTTGAAGCGGAGAGTAACTACACGCATATCTTTTTGAAGAATAAGAATAAAATAATAGCCTGCCGTACACTCAAAAAAATAGAAGAGCAAATACAGGATTACAACTTCTTTGTAAGGGTACATAATTCTTACATGGTTAACCTGAACGAAGTTGTCAGGTACGTTCGTGGCGAAGGAGGTTATCTTGTAATGAGTAATAATTCCTCTATAGCCGTTTCCCGTACCCGCAAAGATGCTTTATTGAAATTTTTCTAAGCAGACATTTTACCCATTCGCTTTGATTTACCTATTGCAATCTATTGCAGGTCTTTAAAATTATCCCTGCTATATACTCCAGGCGAAGCATGGTCGCCTTCTTCAAATTGGTAGTTTACATATTTTATACCTTTCATTTCTGTTAAGGTAAAAGTGGTGGTCGCCATAAAATTCTCTGCACCGGTGCTTCCGATTCTTTGCGTTAAATAATCACTATTAGGAATGGCAACATACATGGTATCGTGAGATATTTTTACGTAGTTCACATGTATGGAATCCGCATCCACCATGGATACCAGTTTCTGTACGGAGAGCGTATCCAGCCGTGCATTTGCAGGTTTGTGAATTTTATATGTGTTCGTGGTCGTCTCAAATTCGGCACTCCAGATGTCGGGATTATTTTTTATCACAATTGCCGAATCGGGGCCAGGTGTGTTTGATGATTCGTACACCGTATCTTCTACTTCCACTTCGTCTCCTTGCTGCTCCGTGGAGTTAGAACTGCAACTTACAAAAGCAAATAAAATAATTACGCCGCATAATTGTTTAAGCATAGTATGGGATTTTTTAATTCGCTCTAATTTATACATTAAAACGGATATCCGATTGCTAAATTTAAGACCAGGTTTTGCCGCCTCCAATCTCTGTTTGAAAAGTTAATTTGATTCAGAACCCATCTCTGCCCTGGGTCAAGCCATGGTTTTCTTACCGGAGTTGCCAGGTCTATTCTTAGTAAAAGAATGGTGAGGTCAAGCCGCAATCCTATGCCCGTGCCTACGGCCAGCTGATTGAAAAAATCTTTGGTAAACTCGCCACCGGGCCGGTTAGGATCTTTATTGTATAGCCATATATTTCCAGCGTCAATAAAAAAGGCGCTTTCAATTATACCGTTTACTTTAAGCCGCAGTTCGGTGTTCATCTCGAGTTTTATGTCTGCTGATTCATCCGGGAAAAACGAAAGGCTGTCTGCCCTTGGATCGCGATAAGTGCCGGGGCCTATTGAGCGGCTGCGGAAAGCCCTTATACTATTATTACCGCCGATAAAAAATTGCTTTATAAACGGTAGCTCTGTTGAGTTGCCATAAGGATAGCCGAGGCCGACAATAACCCTGTTGGCCAACCGGGTACTTTTAGTAAATGCATAATAATACCTGCCTTCAAGCTGTGCTTTTATGTATTGAGAGATCTGTGTCCCAAATAATCTTTTTTTGCCATCCACCGCATCGGGCTTAATAAGAAGGCCGGCTACATTGCCCGAAAGGTCTGCGAGGCCATTGAAATAAAAACCGGTACCATAAGGATTATTTATTAGAGGATCTATGGTGTAGGAATAATTGGACCCGATTACAAACTGGGTGTCAATGGCATGTTTTAATATGGGGTTGCTGGCAAGACTATCAATGTATTTCTGCGTTACATTCAATGCCCTTACATAGTTTATCACAAAAGGATTAAACTCCTGCTGCACTTTTATATTAGGCTTCCATGTATAGCCCAGGCTCGCGGTAAATGAATTGAGTGTGTAGAGCTTTACCCTGTTAAGCAGATCGTAGTTAAGGGTAATTTTAGTATTAGGCACAAAAGCATTGGTGGTATTAAACCTGAAAAAGGGGACTACAAATTTTGGGATGCTAAAGGTAACGCCGCCGCCCAATGTATAAGTATTGTAACCCCTCTGCGATCCACTGTACTGCACCTCAGATCCTATATTGGCATGCACGTCGAGATGCTCTGCACCACGAAAAACATTCCGGTTCCTGAAAGTGAAGGTTACCAATGAGCCGACATAATTATTGGATTTGGTATTGCCGGAAATTTCCGCTTTTAATGATTTTTTCTTAAGCGGGGTAAGGTAATAAAAGGTATTAAGCCTTCCTGTGTCACCTTCACTGTTTGCAGAATTTTCAAATCTGTTGTTCACGAATTTAAAAACATCGAGGTTTATAAGCCTGCTTAAAGTGATGTTATGATCTGTTCTGTTATATACATCACCCGAGTCAAATCTTAATATGCGTGGAAACAGTTGAGGTTTGAATTTTTTCTGCGGGTCTACAATATAATAGCCGTTGTAAAGAGAGCTGTTTGCATAGCTTGTATCATTTCTCATGGCATTTACTCTATAGTTTGGGAAGATATAAACGTCATCAATGATGTATGGTTTTTTTGCAACAGCAGGCGTTTTTTCTTTTACAAGAAGATGCATGTCCACTTTATGAACACCTACGGTACTGTCTGCATTTATAATTAATAATTCGGGGCTGAAATAATAATAGCCTTCTTCTTTTAAAATTGCATCTATTCTTGTACGCTCTGCTTTTATCACCTCAAGATTAAACGGGTCGCCTGTTTTAAGCAACGAGTTCGCCCTCGTGGTGCGTATTGCGCTGCCCAGTGAAGAACTATCCATATCGAATTGGACAGTTTGGATGGTATATACCGGCCCAGGGGTAAGCGTGTAAGTGGCATGTCCCTTTTTGTGTTTAACAACTGTATCGCCTTCTGCCTGCGCATCAAAATATCCAATGTTCTCCTGGAAGTTTTGCAGCACTTTTGTATTGTAATCTACATTTACGCTACTCAACAATACAGGTGGCTGCCCTATTTTCCTAAAAAATTTTCTTATAAATCCTCCCTTTTTAGGATCGCCGGCAAGGTTATAAAAGAATAACTTAAAAGGTATTCCTAAAAACTTACCATTGGGAAGTGGCCGCGGCAAATGTTCCGTAATATCTACCATCTTATTCTTTTGCTTTGCGGAAAGTGTACTGTCCGAAATTTTTATGGTAGCGCCCGTGTACAGGGCATCACCCTTAGGAACCAGCTTGGTTGTGCTACACGCTGTAAGGAATAAAGTCGCCGCAATAAAAACTTTTCCTGATAGGTTATTGATCATTCTGATTTGCTTTTGAAGGCACTGCAGTGGTATCTTCTTCTTCTTTCCTGGCACTGTCCTGTGTTTTATCTTGTTTATTCTGCCTTCTTATTTCCCTTTTCTTTTTGCGCTGCTCCCTCGTCGTAAATAATTCATTGAATTTATTAAAATCTACAGATATGATAAAGCCGAGACCTGTTTCAATTACATAGCCTTGTATAATATCAGTATAATCATTTTTGCGGTAAGCACGCAGCATGTATTTCCCATCTTTGCTCAATTTATAATTGATTGATATATTACCCGCAAAATTTTGTTGCTGGTTGCCTGAAGTCTGTGGCCCTCCCAATTGAAAATCATTTCCAACGCTTACGGTTAAGCGATCACTGAGTAAGCTTTTTGAGATTCCGACATTCAAATCCGTACGGTTTTGTTGGGTTCCTGTAGTGTAATCCTGTGAAGAAGCAAGATCGAAGTTGATATCAACTCCCTGGACTAAATTTTTGGTAAGATCATTCAACTGTTCTGTCAATAATCTTGTTACACTTTGCATGGCGAAGGTGCCCGCATTGAGGGAACTCCCGCCGCTATTATCAAATGGATTCTGGCCGACAAACCTGTTTAAAAGTAAAAGGGCAAATACCTGTTTATTCATCTCACCGGGATCCTCTCTTATTTGTATTAACGAGTTTTGAACAGTGCTCACTACTTCACTGGAAACATTGTAATTTCTATCTGTTGGAAGTACAATGTCAAAAGTGATCTGGGGTTTCAGTAATTCTCCCTGCATTCTCAGGTGTACTTCAAAGGGAAGCTTTTGTTTGTAATAAACCTGGTTGTCGGTAACCTGCACAAGGTCACTTGGAGCAGTATTAGCAATGTAAATTGCGGTAACATCTATCTGGGCAGTCGTCGGCTCGCCTGTCCACACGATACGGCTGCCTTTTTGAATTTTGAAAGTGCGTTTTAAAAAATTGAAAGAAAGATTATAGGCGCCCTCATCAATTTCGTAAGAACCAACAAGCGTGACCTTTCCGCTTGCATCTATCCCGGCTGTGAGCTGGGCAGAGCCTTTGAGCTTTAAAAAATCTCCGTTGGCGGCATCTACTATTAAATTAAACGAAGCCTCCTTACTCACGGTAATATTTACCGAAATATCATAACCAAGTAATGGGGATACATTCAACGAATCATAAGGTACCATCAGCAACGAATCTTCTGCAGTTGCACTATAGTCCACAAACCTCACAATACCTTCCCGCTTTGCAACTCCGGGATCCTGCTGAGGCATCACTACAGTGAAATCGGTTTTATCATCAACGGATAAGGTGCCGGTAATTACCGGTTGATTGGGGGTACCATTTACAACTAGATTGGTTGAAAAAACCATCTTTCCATAAAACAACTTATTGTCTTTATTAGTAGAGTTGATTGCCTGGAAGTTCCTGGCTTTTACAGTAAGATCAAATACGTAGTCGTAGAAATTAGTGGTATTTAGCATACCGTCAATTGTAATAGCATTGTTAGCTGTGTCCCTTATGGAGAACGTATTCAATCGAATGCCCTCATTGTTTACGATGGCGATGGATTCTTTATCAATTTTGAAAAGATTATTTAAAGCAGAAGCAACAAAAGCGATATTATTAAACTGGATGTTGCCGTCTATATTAGGGTCTTTCAAGGTTCCGTTAATTGCTATTTTGCCATATAAATTACCACGGGCATCTCTTATGCCTCCTTTAGTAAACCCTTCAAGGGATTTCATTTGGAGCGACACGATATTTAGGGTAAAATCAAAATTGCTGTTGTCCCCGGGTTTTAAAAAATAATCTCCGAGTATGTTCACTTCGTTGCCAAAACCATTCAGACTGATATCTGCATGATAAATATTGGAAGAACTATTATCAACTTTTGCAGTAAGGTTTCCTATTGTATCCTTGTAAATACTCAGGTTTTTTATGGTAAGGTCTGTAGTAAATGTCGGCTGAACCTGTATGTTTTTAACGACAGCATTTCCATTGAGCAGCCCGCCAACCAGCAAAGAATCATTTTGTACAAAGCCGGTAAGGGTTGCAATATTAAAATTTGTAAAATCGACCCTCAGTGGTTTATTAGTACCCGATCCAATGCTGTTTATTGCCAATTGTTGCGAACCCTGGCTCAGATTAAAATTTGTTGCCGTAATGTCGTTGTTGGTGTATTGAATGCTGTTATTGTTTGATACACTCCACTTATCATAATTAAGCAGCAGGCTATCTGGCTTTAAACTGAAGCTGTAATTATTGAGAGACGGGGCACTTAGTAAAGCACTCAGCGTATATTTATTTACTGATTTTGCATCTTTGATATTGAGTGTGAAATCGATATTGTTATTTTGGATACTACCATCGAACGAGGTTGCATACACTGCCAGCGAAGAGCCGCTTTTTAACTGGCCTAGTGATGTTTTAAAAGCCAGGGCACCGTTGGATGTTTGCGCAGCAAAAGCGACATTGTTTATTGCGAAACTTCCATAAACAATAGAAGGAGCTTTCATAGCGGCACTCCAACCGCTGTCACTTGAAAAATGCGCAAGGAGATTTATGGGCTTTAACTTTTGAATCGCAGGCAAAAATGCATGCAGCGCCTGGTTGTCAGTAATACCGGCACTTATCGTAAAGTTATAGGGGTCAACTTTTGCGATATTTTTTTTGCTTGCTAGAGAAAAGTATGGATCAATAGCCTGTTGAAAAACATCAGCAAGTTGCGTAAGCCGATATACTCCTTTTATGGTTGCGGATGCAAAATCGCTTTTTAAGGTAAGGCTCTTGTTCCCGGTACTATTGTCTGCTATCACCTGCACGGAGTCCAATGTAATTCTTTGGCCATCATTTACCAATATTGAATGGGTAACAAGCAAATTTCCCGCGAGCCTATCAGGATCAATATTTGTAAAGTCACCATCTATTTGCCCATGATATTTTACAGGCTGTGGGGTAAAACCAAGTGGCTGCGTATTTATGCTGTCAATGGTTGCCTTAATATGCACAGATGGAAATTGTTGCAGGAAGGCTCCACTGGCAGCAACCTCAGCTTCCAGGTTGAGATCGTGAACCGAAGCATTTACAGCGTAATTTTTATTGGCAATATTTCCATCGAGTTTTATATTATGGTAATTGTAGTTGTTTAGGGTAACATTTGAAATTACGCCATTGAAAACTGCATTTGCAGTTTCCGGTTTGAAGCCATGGCCTTTTACCGCAAAGTCTGCAGTTACGGTTCCCAATTGTGGATTTTGTATCAGTTTACCTATGTCGAGATTTCTTGCATTCACCGTAAGATCGTACCGGGCTTTATTTTGATCGGTAATATTTACCAGCGTACCTTTTATTTTGGCTCCGCCTAAAGTGGAGTTTAATGTAAGATCTGTATATAAATTATTCATACTGCCCTTCACATGGCCTGATGCTGAAAAAGATTCGGGCACTGTAATGTTAGAAGGCAAAGTATTTGGCGGCATCAAAGAGCTGATATCACTTCTTCCTGATTGAAACTTTTGGATATTAAGATCAGCGTACAATTTATTTGGATCGGGTAATCCTTTTATCACACCGCTTACATTTATATCAGTACCTGTTAGTCCTCTTAATATCACTTTTTGCAAATTAAGGTCATTCACTTTTCCGGTCACATTTGCATCGATATACAAAGTTGCACCTGCTGGTATGCTTGCGGATTGCGCAGCTAAAGCAGGAACCAGGTTCAGCAGATCTTTCATAGCAAGCTTGCTATTTTCCAGGTCGAGATCAAGCCCGAGTACACCAGGATCTTTTTGCAGAGCTGCCAGTGAAGGATACGTTATAACCGCAGAGCGTTTTACTTCGGAGCCGGGGGTTTCTAATAGCAGGTTCTTCAATGAAATGCCCGTAGGATTCATGGAAAATTCTGTACTAAGATTATCCAATACAAAACCGCCCTGTTCTTTCAGGCTCGCGGATTGTATGGAAACAAGCGTTGTGTCAAGGCTGTACTCCAGTCCGGTTGCCTTAAGAAAAAGATCCCGGAGATAAAGATGAGAATAGTCCATACCCGTTGTAATATGCGGGGCAGACTTGTCATCAAATTTTAAATTACTCTTTTCAATTTCAAGATCAGCGGCAATTATTTTGAATGGGGGAGTGCCGGTACCGGTTATAACGGAATCGGCTGGTTGCTGATTGATTTGCTTTGAATCAGTTTCGATTTTTATTGTTGAATTGCTCAAATGAGCTTTATCCAAGGTGATAATACTATTCTTAAGATCAAATATTTTCGGATTGACGGTAAGTTCGCCAATATTATAAGACGACTTCAATTGTGAAGGCTCACTGTTATAATCTACGCTAACGTGACTCAGCACTATTTCCTTGTTGAGAAATTGCAAATAATTACCGGGTTCTGCCGAAGCTTCCGCAACTGTTTTTTCTATGGTTTGCTGCAAAGGCTTCATTTGATAGAAGTGACCCTTGAGGCCATCTAACTTTATGGATGGCACATTAAATAACAGGTGAGTAGGATCAAATATAAATATCTTGGCATCGAGATGGCCGAATATGAGATCCATATCATTCCCTGATAAAGGATCATAATAAATTACCCTGGTATTGTTGACAAGAATCCTGTCGATATTCATTTGCAGTGTGGAAGAATCCTGCGTTGTTTGCTCCTTCACTTTCTCTCCCATAAAAGCATCTGTAATAAACTGGAAATTAAAAACAGAATCCGGTGGTACTCTTTTTACTTTTGCAATAACATTATTGAGGGATATTTCCTGTATCTCAATGTCGCTTTTCAAAAGGCGGATCATGCTTATATCTACTTTAAGCTCGCCCCCATATAAAAGCGTGTCTTTATTCTGGTCTTCTATATAAACTTTTTGGAGTGAAACTGTTGTAGGGAAATCAATATCAAGCTTCCCAATTTCAACTTTCGTATGCAGCTTATTTTCCAGGTAGGCTACTATTTTTTTGCGGGCAAAATTTTGCACAGCCGGAACCTGTATCAATATTAAAACAAGAAGTATGAGAAGAATAAGAGACGCGAAAATCCACGCAACAACTCTTCCTGTTTTAGCTAAAACAGACCTTTTCTTCTTAGGTGTTTTAGGAGTTTCTGATTCCATATTCTTCATGGGGCAATTTAGATACTCTACACTTCAAAATTTAAACCAATTAATACCGGATTCGATATAAAGGAATCGTACCCAACAAAATACTGGCTGGAAATGCGCCGGCACGAATTTAAATCAAATTAAATTTTCAAAGTAAATAGCTCAAGGCTGCTCCCTTTGCCCTTAAGCTCAATCTCACCAAGGCTTTCGGTTTGCCATCGCTTCAGGTCAATATTATCCACAAATGCTTTGGAAACAATAAAATGGTGGTTGAGCTCATTGCATGCGCTGCGAATGCGGGCTGTTGTATTCATGGTATCGCCGCTCATAGCGAGGTCTTTTTTAACCACTCCTATTTCCCCAACTGTAACTTCGCCTAAATGGATACCCACTCGGAATTCGGGGATTATCCCATACTTTCTTCGGAAATGCTCACTTCTTTTTTGAATATTCTTCCTGGATTCAATTACTGCATCCAGGCATTTCCTTGTATTACCGGGTTTAAACAGCCAGGAGCAAACAACTTCGTCACCCACATACTGGTATATAGTGCCATCAAATTCAATTATCGCCTGCGATATCCTGTAAATAAAATCTCTTATAAACTCAAAATATATGGCATGCCCGAGCTTCTCTGCTATAGGGGTTGAGTCTTTAAGGTCAATAAACATTACGATTCGCTTCTCAATTTTTGGGTTGGTATATTTTCCCCGTAGTATGTCCAAAAAAACACCTGGCGAATATTTTTCATTGATGATAAGAATGAGTTGCGTTACAAAAAAGATGATCAGCCAGAAAATTATTTTCTTTAACAACCAGTTTTTATATAAGGCATAAGCTTCTATTACGTTCAAAGCTTTTCCGGGTCCCTGCTTTAAAATAAAAACAGAATTTGCGTATTGAATTATGAACGTAAGAACGAAGGCTGACCCGAGCAGTATGACGCTTTTGAGCAAAAAATTTAACCAGAGGGGGAATCTTCTGGACATTTTTCGAAGCCTGTACACAAAAAGATACCCCATAACAAGGCTTACAGAAAACATGAGGCCTTCCCTGAACCAAGTGCTGTTTACATGTTCCTGTTCGTCGCTGCGAAGCAGAACTACTATATAGTCTGTCACCGTCCAAAAAAGCGCAATATAAAATACGGTTTTAAAACGGAGTTTGTTTACGTGCGAGATATAAAAGAACCTGCTTATAGAGCTCATTATTTTGTTTCTAAAAAATTGTAAATAGATTCCTGCGCATTTATTTTCATCGCTCCGTTGGTATTAATTTTTTGTTGCTCAAAATCGGGTAAAAGCACCACTGCTTTATCATTATCTCCCCATTGTATTTTGAAGTATTCAAGTAATTCTTTTTTGCAATCATCTTTTTTAACCCTCACATAAACTTCAATTCTATGCCTCAGGTTTCTCGTCATCAGGTCGGCTGATCCCATAAGAGCTTCCACATTGTCATCAGTGCCAAAAAACAAAAGCCGGGGATGTTCAAGGTATCTGTCCACAAGGCGCTTTACGGTTATATTTTCACTCTCGCCCGGCAGACCCGGCACGAGGCAGCAAATACTTCTTACTATAAGATCAATTTTTACGCCAGCTTGTGATGCTTTGTAAAGAAGCCCAATGAATAACGGCTCTTCAAGGTTATTTACCTTTATCCTTATTAACGCGGCTTCGCCGCGTTTTGCTTTTTCAATTTCTTTATTTATCAATCTTTCGAGTTCATCCACCATATTGAATTGCGCCACCAGCAAATCCTTGAATTTGAGATCCGTTTTTTTGTCCGGTAATTTTTTGAGTTGCAGAAATTTAAAAAGCCTCAGAAGTTCTTTACATATCGCTTCGTCAGTAGTCATCAATACATGATCTGTATAAAACTGGGCAGTTATTTCATTAAAATTACCGGTGCTCACTATGGCAAAAGATTGCTTCCCTGTTGCTGTTTTTTTTCTAGCCAGTGCTATCTTGGAATGTACTTTTATATCTGGGAGGCTGTAAATAATTTTAACGCCTGCATCCTTCATAATTTTACTCCATTTAATATTATTGGCTTCATCGAAGCGGGCTTTTATTTCAATAAAGGCCGTAACATTTTTCCCATTCTTTGCTGCGCTAATAAGGGCATTTATGATGTGTGACTCTTCCGCAACTCTATAAAGGGTAATAAATATATCTGTCACCTCTGCATCTATCGCAGCCTGGTTAAAAAAAGAAAGTACCGGGTTGTACGATTGATACGGTATGTGCAGGAGAATGTCGTCGTTCAACAGAACATTGAAAATATCACCGCTATTTAAAACATGTGATGAGGAAAGAGATGTCCTTTTTTGATAGGTTAGTTTTTTGTCGAAGGTGGGAAATTTTATAAGATCGCTTAGGTTGTGATACCTGCCTCCGGCAAACATATCTTCGGATGTTACATTAAAAGCTGCGGCAAGAAACATTTGCAGATTTGCAGGCATTCCCGCTTCATATAAGAAACGGGAAGGCAACCCAAAATCTCTTTTCTTAAGCTGGCCTTCAATTTTTGTCAAAAGATCGCCGCTAAATTCATCAGAAAGATAAAGCTCTGCGTCGCGGTTAACCTTTATGCTATAAACGCCCAGGATGTGAAGCCTAGGAAAAAGATATACAAGATTCTCCCGTACTATGTCGTCGAGAAAAATAACATACTCATTTCCATCAAGGGGAGTAAGTGTAAAAAACCTTTTCATTTTTTCTGACGGAATATTTACGATAGCCTGTTTTAAAGTGCCGTCCCCGTTTTCATCCTCAAGAGTTATTACGAAATAGAGATGATTGTTTTCAGGAATGAAACCATTTTCCGGTTTGCCATCAAGATATATTGGCTGAATAAACGAAAGAACGTGTGAAAGAAAAATTTCTCTTATTTCCGGGAAATGCTCTTCCCTGACAGGCATATTGTAATAAAAAATAATGCCCTCTTTTTTCAGCAGCGGTAAAATTTCTTCATGAAGTATTGAGCCAAAATAATTAAGCTGTTTTTTTATTTCATCCTGAATTTTTTCAGCGATGTTTTCCTCTGTGCCATGAATGGCTTTCAAAGTTTTTTTGTTTAAAATAGAAAGTGCTACAACTCCCGGATACCGAACCCTGAAAAATTCATCAAGATTGGAAGAGAAGATTGCGAGAAATTTTAATCTTTCAAAGAGAGGTACATCCGGATCGGCAGCTTCCTGTAAAACCCGCAAGTTGAAACCAAGCCAGCTAAGGTCCATGTTAAAGATTGTCATAAAGAAATGCGAATTTATAAAGGCGATCCCCCACCATTAATTACCGTGCCAACGGACTCGCCATTATTGAGATACGCGGCGATGGCAAATGCAATAACCGACACAATAATGCCAATCATAAATATATTGTAAGCAATGCGTATAAGCCTGTACTTTCTTCCAAGGACCACGCCAAGAAAATAAATGTCTTTAATAAGCGAGCCATATAGATAATCCGTATCGAGCATCAATTCGCGCATAGCGGAATTATATTGTTCATAAGTGGCCTTATGAAAATTTCCGAAAAATAAAAGATTTGTTTTCTTCTGCGCAATATCTTCCGGCGTAAAAGTTCCTTCACTAATCTTCGGCCTTGTGGCCAGTATGGATATGATGATTGTAGTAACAGCGGATATTAAGAATATGACGGTTGGTATGGTCAGGTAAGGTTCCTCCTGCAATTTGCGAAGAAGCACACCCAGGATCACAGAAATAATAATTGCATTTACTGATATAAGTATGTTGGCCTTATGATCGGCCATATCACTAAGCTTTAAATGATTTTCCGAAGTAAGCCGCAGCATGGTTTGTATGCCCTTACTCATAAGGCCGCTTTTATCTTTTTCCAATCCGGATAAAGTGCCGACCGACCCTTGGTCTTCACTTTCAGCTTTGACAATTTTTTTAGTTAATTTTTTCATGTTTTTTGCTTTTCGCTCATTCAATAGCTCCTTAGCATAATTGGTATAAAATTGGTGCGTTTCCAGCATTTCTATGGTGTCCTGATTAAACTTCTCCACATCCTTATCGCCGCCTCTTAACGATCTCTCTTCAAATGCCCGCTTATTGGTATTCTTAAAATCCTTGGTGCCGAGGTGATAAGTATCGGCATCACAAATTATTTGCTGCAGTAAGTTTTTTGGATTTCTTGGAAACTTTGTTGCCATAATGCATTCCTCAACCTGCTCTATTATTTTTTCATCTTCTACCTGCTCTTTCATGAATTTTCTCATGATCTCGCAACTCATTTTTTCATGCTTGGATGGCTCGGTAAATAAATGCCCCGTATCGTGAAACCACGCGGCAGTAAAAAGAATGAGCATTTCATCTTCAGTTACTTTATAATGGCCTGCAATTTCCAGGGTACGTTTTACAACGGTTTCCGTGTGATCAAGATTATGAAATGCAAGTGCCGGAGCATGCATTTGCTCAAATAAACCTTTTACGTATTCCTCAATTCTTTTATACAGTTTGTGATAATCCATGTTTAGTAAGTTATATTAAATTTTGTACCCATAGAAAAATTAAACAGACTTCCCTCGCCTGAAAAAGCAATAGTACCGGAAACAATTGCAAATTTATAAGGTGAATAGTAAAAGCCACCGCCAAAACCGTCATGCCATTTGTGAGAAACTTCTGTATGTTGCGACCATACTCTTCCAATATCATTAAACCCGATGAGTCCAACCGGTCCGGGGAAAAGGTATGATTTTGAATCAAACAATTTAAGGCGCCCCTCGAGCGAAAAATAAATAAGGGACCGCCCGGCAAACCTGTCTTTTGTAAATCCCCTCAGGTAATTATTTGACCCCAGAGTTAATGCCTGAAAGTATTCGTATTTTGTATTAATTATATGTCCGTATCCCAACCGTATCACTCCCACGAGATTGGTCGGATCATTTAGACTGGCATAGACTATCATGTCAGTTGTCAACTTTGATATGTGATGGCTTACTCCATTTGTGCCATACATCGACGATAGTTCAGTTGTCCAATAAACACCACGGGTTGGCATAAGATCATCATTTAGATTGTGCACTTTTAATTGCGTTTTGGCGCCCACATAGGTTTTTTTAGAAAATATATTTACCGAATCTAATCCTGCAAAACCAGGACGGCCAAGTACTTTACCCGCGTTGTCAGAGTAATGATTCCAGTAGTGATAAACAGTAGGCCCGATATTAAACTCCAATAAATTATGTATTCGTTTTCTTACCAAAAGGTCCGCAGATAAATAATTATACCTCACGTTATAAAAAGTTGTACTTCTGGATCTATCTTTTTTAGTTTCGTTTCCGATTCCGTAAAAATTGTCCAATACTGTGTTGTATAATTTACCATTGGCAACAAGGTCATACTTGCCGAGCCGCTGATTGAATTCTCCATCGTAATTTATTTGATATGCGGAGGTTTTAAAATCAAACAGCGAGGTTATCTTTTGATAGGTGGAGTATGGTTCTTTCCTGAAACGGTATGTTTTGAGTGAGTAGCCGATTCCTGCAATTAGTTTATCCTCTTCATTAAATCCAACGCTCAATAATGGAAGCCGGTAGCTATCATAATTAAAGCCTGTCGGATCATAATTATTTACCTGCACATTCGATGAGATTTGGTTCTTTGTTCTGCTCTTCCTTACGATGTAATTTTTTTCGGGAAGAAAATCATAAACGGTATTTCGTACATTTCCGCTTATATTAAATGTATCGTTATCTCTGCCTCCTATAATTCTTAACCTGATTTTGGAATTGGCTGTTGAATCGATTTCAAAAATATCGTTGCCGCTTAGCCCAAAAAGATTTACATATTTAGTGGAAGATCTTTTAAAAACCCTGTCAAACATCACGCTTGAAGAATCCGATTTCTTATTTCTTTTATAAACTTTTACTTCAAGGTTGTCTCCTGAGTTGAATACTTTAAAATATTCGCCTTTGTTACTTCCTACAACATTAACTTCTTTAGAAATAAAGTCATAATATTTTAGCCCTGCCCGCAAGAGATGATCCCGGCGGCTTTTAAGCTTTGTGGCAATTGTCCGTTCATCGATCTTATAGATTTCCGGCGGAAGATTTTTTAATGACTGGCTTATAACCGTATCGCTTACATTAGCCTGGAATTCCTTAATGGTTTTTCGCCATGCGTCTTTATCCAGGTTATTCATAAAAAATCTATCGAAATACCTTTGGGTCCAGTTAAACCATTTAATATTTGTGTAATATTTTTTAAAGCCCTGCAGGTAGGGCAATGCAGCTATGCTGGCCAGCTGCATAAATAATCCGTTTGAATTAAAAAAAGCTTCGTCCCTGTCCCTGGGAACCGGGTAGTATAATTTGCCAACGCCGGTATCATTTGTTCCCCATTTCCATTGATCGAAGTGGCGGTCCCAATCGCCTATTACTATATCCAGGAGACGGGCGTTTAATACAGCCTGCTGGTCTACATGGTATTTGCTGTCATCAGTTACACGGTCAACAATGGTTGAAGTGCTCTTTGTGCCTTCGTCCTTGTATTTAATGGGGTTTTGCACTTCCAGCAAGCAAACTTTATTCGCAAAATCTTTCCGGTACAACCCAAAAGCCGGATCATCTGGTACAAAATAATATTTCGGAACAGCGTGGTCTATACCCGCGGCTTTCGCAAGCGTTGGAACTATAAGTGCGCCATAAGGATGTTCAGCCGAAATAAGATCGATTAACATTTTGGCTGGCACGCTTGTGCGTAGCTGTTCTGCAATTACACCGGAAGGGTCTTTGTTTACTGTGCGTAATGTCCATAGACTGCTATCCTTATTTATTAATTTTAATGACTTGGTTTGTTTTCCGCCGCCAAGATTTTTAATAGTATAACCACCGTTTTCGGTATTTATATCAAAGACTTTCAGGTGAACGGGAGTTGCCCATTCCCGACGGTAATTTGTACCTCCTACAAATTTGTGTACCCCCGAAGCTTCCTGAAAACTTGTATCAATTGCTACGGTAACACTGTCTTCAAAATGCATTATAGGAACCGACTCCGGAATTTTAGTAAGGCGCCCATCCGTGGAATCTTTTGTAATAGAAGAAAAATTTAGAATTGTTTTTGAAAAAGGGTGTGTTACGGTATCCTCGTTTACCGAATAAAAATCTGCACGTACATTTTTATTTTTTGAAATTTCAAGAACAGCAAACCCTAATGAAGATGTATCAAACAAAGTCCCCCTGCCATGCGATACTCGTGTATGTTTAGATCCGGCACCGCTTACAACATAAAAATAGCTGCTGTCTTTAATGAGCTGCAACGTATGCTCGTGGCCCCCAACAAAAATTACATTGGGAAATTTTTTTACTTCCTCCTGAATTTTGGTGCTCATATTCTCATAAGCAGGATAGTGCAGGTCTTCGGGCGTTCCAAAAGTTCTCCTGACAATTGGGTAGATACTGCCGATAACGGGCAGGGGGATATATAAGTTCGGCTTTATATCAGTCAATGGAAATATGTATTGCTTCAATTTAAAAAAACCTCCGTGAATGCCATAGCTTTTCAGGGTATGATGGCCTGCAAGTATTACCAACTTATCAGAATTTCTGTTAAGCATATCTCCAAGCTCAGTGTAAAATTGGTCTTCCGTTTTATTGACACAGTCAGATTCAATACCGGGCTTTGTACCTGGCTTTCTTATAAACCACTGGCTGTCGTACATAATAATTACAACATTGTCATTTACTCTGTGTTCTACGGGCCCGGGGCATCCATCTGTGGGATAAAAATAAACGTCGTCATTATTATGGGCATTTACAAAATCTCCCTGTCGTTTCACAACTTCAAGACCGTTCGCCGCGTCATTAGACCAGTCATGGTTGCCCGGTATAAATAAAACTTTGGCTTTGGTGCCGTTGGCAATATTTATTTGGGAATCGAGTATAGATTTCAGGGTTTTGTAATCCGGCATTATTGGATCGGGCAGGCCATAGTTATAGAGGTTATCGCCAAGGTAAATCACAGTGGTTTTTTCATCCATAGGGATCAGGTCCCTTGCGGCATCTACAACTGGTTCACGACCAAAGTTCAATTCGCCAGCGTCTCCGATAAGAACGATGCGTGCCTGTATCGAATCTGATTGCGCCACACATAAGTTACAGCTAAACAATAGTAAAAGAATTCCGAAGCCTCTTTGCATTAACCTTTATTTTTTGGGTTTAAATATTAATAAAGTAGCCGAA